>QIAU01000176.1 GCA_003225055.1 Acidobacteriota bacterium | reverse complement strand
TACCACCGCCGGAGGAGAAAGCTCGGACGTACACTTCCAGATTGCCGGTTTCATCCGAGGTATAAGCGACCCAGTGACCGTCCGGCGAAAATTGCCCCTGCTCCTCATTGGCGGGAGTTTGGATCAGGGGCTTGGTGGTTTTGTCCGCGGTGGAGTAAACGTAAACATCCCAGCCAGTGGTAGCGCCAGCGCCATGGTAGAGCACGTACTTGCCGTCGCGAGACCAGTCGGTGGGAAACTTCGCTCCGCCTCCCGCGAGCACCGCCTGTTGCTCCACCGCTCCGCTGGCAGGCTTTATGAAAAGGTCAGGCAGACCGCCTCCCCCTTCGGCGGCGTAGGCCAGTTCTTTCCCATCGTGCGACCACACAGGAAAGAATTCGTTTTTGGGAGTGAACGTTAACCGTCTTTGCTCTCCTGTAGCAGTATCGACCAGCACAATGTCGCGAGTGCCGAGCTGCAGATCGAAGGGATCGACGGCCACCCGCTTACCGTCGGGGGACAATGCAACGCTGGCATATCCCCCACTCCCAAGCGTCCCGATCTGCGCTCCCCGGTGTCCGTCGCGCTTCACCCACACCAGCCGCGTCTCTGGCGCAGTCGCGTTAGAGTAGGCGAGCACGCCATTGGAAGAGACAGAATAGGCGGCATAGCCGTACCCTTCACTTACTGCAATCCGCTCTGCGACGAGCCTCGGATCTCCCGTTCGCCGTAGCCGCTTAAGGTCGAATTCCTGGGCGATCAGTGTTCCGTTACGTTGTGCGTACAAGAGATAACCCGACGCATAGCTGGGTTGCAGAGCGTCGTCGCTGTCCAACAGCCGACGCGGCGGTTCTCCATCCAGGGAGGAAATGAAGATGCCATTGCTTGCCGAATTCGGGCTACGAGCCAAATAAAGAAAATGCCGACCGTCCGGGAGGAAAATCGGATAACGATGTGACCATTCATCTTTCGCTCGATCCAGCTCCGTAACCGGCACCGGCGTTCCACCGGATGCCGACACCCGATAAAGTCGGTCCCCCACGTTGCGCGCCAAGATGATGGTGCCGTTGCTGCTCCATGAGCCGCCTCGCCCGTTCGGAGCATCGCACAGCACCTGGATGGCTCCGCTGCTGACGTGCAGCCGCTTCAGCTTACCTTCGGCAAAGAATGCGAGAGAGTGGCTGTCGGGCGACCAGAAAGCGGATATCGTGTCATCAGTGCCCGCAACAACGCGCGGCGTCAGCGCATCCAGATTGCGAATCCACAATTGCCTCCTTCCGCTGACATCAGCCGCGACGAACGCGAGTTGCTTGCCGTCGGGCGAAACGCTGATGGAGGGTGAGGCGACCGTGGCCTGCAGGGAAACGAATGTCGTCCCCGATGCCGGCAGCACTGAAAATCGCCCTGTAAGTGCTGAATCGGCCGGGCGCAGGTGCATCCCGTTCCATAGCGCCAGTGCCGCGATCGACAACAGAACTGCGGCAGTGACAGCCCAGGTTCGCCAGGAGAATCGCATGATCTGTCGCGCAGGTTTTGCGTTTGCCGACGCTTCCGCCACCCAGCGCAGCGCAATCAACAAATCGCGAGCGGCCTGCCAGCGGTCTTCCGGGTCCTTCGCAAGACAAACTCGGATGGCGTGATCAAGAGCACGTGGTGTCAATGGCTGCAATGAGCTAACCGGCTCCGGTTCTTTTTCGAGGATGGCTGAAGCCACGCTGAATGGGCTCTTGCCCGTAAATGCGGGACCTCCAGTCACCATTTCGTAGAGCACCGACCCGAGCGAGAAGATGTCGCTCCGCGCATCCACCTCTCTGCCCTCGATCTGCTCCGGCGACATGTATTGGAAAGTTCCAACCACCACACCACGCTCGGTGACTGGGGCCGTCTGGCTGGGCAGAACCATCGCTGTAGCTCCCGCTGCCAGTGGCGCCACCGGCTTCGCCAGGCCGAAATCCAGCAGCTTGGCGCCGGAGGAAGCCAGGATGATGTTGCCAGGCTTCAAGTCGCGATGGACAATGCCGCTGCGATGCGCCTTGTCCAAGGCATCGGCGATTTCGATTCCGTACCTCAGCACGTGCTCGACTGGCAGTGGGCCCTTTTCGAGGCGCTTCGCGAGCGTCTCACCTTCCACGCATTCCATCACCAGGAATAGAGTGCCTTCCTGGCTTCCAACATCGTGCAGCACGCAAATGTGAGGGTGGTTCAGCCGCGAGATGGCCTTCGCTTCGCGCTCGAAGCGCTGCCGCAACATCGGGTCTTCAGAAAGATGGGAAGGAAGGAGCTTGATGGCAACGATGCGGTCCAGGCGGGTGTCGCGGGCGCGGTAAACCTCGCCCATGCCGCCCGCCCCGAGCGGGGAAACGATCTCGTAGGGTCCGAGTTTGGCGCCTGCTCCTAACGCCATGTGGTGCGTATTATAGCCCGAAGTCTGCGCTTTACCTTGACCAGCAACGAGCGAATCGGGAATCACTCACCAATTCTGACGCAGGGTGGCATTCGTGTGTCGTCGTCAGTTCTTTCTCTTTTAGAACTTGCGCGTAGGTCTCGATCGCTCTAATTGCTTATCTAGCCGTTTAGTTGGCTGCTCGGAAAACCGGCCCGAACCGGTTGGTTTCACCAAAAAAATCCATGTTCAGCGGCGTCGTTGACAGCGCTCCTCGTGGACAACCAAAAGCCCCCGCCGAGAGAGACGGGGGCTGAGGGATTGCACTCTTATTTATTTTCTAGCGGCCAGCGCCCGCCATGCCTCCGCTCGCACCTTCCTGGGAATCGATCGAAATAAGAAACGCGTTGCGGTCCGAGTAGGAGAACTTGTGGCCTTGTATGTCGGCCCGGTGCTCGAGAGAACGATACATCTCAAACCCGTCGTTGTTCTGCGCACCAAAATACTTCACATTCTTCAACACCACGCCCGTGCCATCAGCCCCCGGTTCCAGCTTTAGTTTCATGGAGGCGAGTTGGCCACCCCCCAGCTTGGCTTCGGCAACGTCGCCGGAGCGGCTGATTTCGATTGGCGCTTCCTGTACCTTTAGCTCACCCCATTCGAGACCATAGGTCTTGAGTATCATGGGTGCAAGCGCGTCACGTTGTTCTTTGGTGGTGGATGGATCGAAGGATACGACCACCCACGCTCCTTTTTTATTTGTGCCCCACTCGTCGCCCAGATCGCCCGTCAGCCAATACTTGGCTCCAGCCAGATTCGTGCCGCCTGAATTTCCTTCGCGCACCTTCACCGCCATATTGAACTCGCAGTGCGGGTGCTCAGCGTGCTTGTTGAAGTAGCAAGGGCAAAACAAATGGCAGCTGCAAGCCTCTATGTAATCCGCCTTCATCCGCCAGGACGGCGTCAGTGTCGAAGCAATGAGCGGGAGCATGCAAAGAACGAGAGTGCTTAGTTGCATCCACTTTTTCATGTTCGCCTCCTTTTCAATCTGCTTGAAGAGTCCGAAGGGAAGTATCCTCATTGTCGCGGGGAGCGGTACTGATTTTACTGCGTTTGACCTCGAAGGTCACGTTGGTTGACAAGGCCTATGCCGTGCGATACCGAAGAACCGCAACGCCCCCAGACTTTAGATTAGCTTAGCCGGCTGCTGAAAAATTGATTCACAGCCTGTTTTTCTGTCTGTAACGGATTGTTGATGATCTCGAACGGTTTGATTTCAGGTGTTGTCCTAGCCTCTGGCTCTAGCTCGATGCCGCTGGAGACACACGTAGGCCCCGGCTTACACCGCCGTAGCTGGTGATTCTGCCCGTGACTACGGGCACTTCCCAGCCCGGACCTCCGCCGTGCCGGCGCTGATTGTACTTCGCAACCGGACGTGCGCAAAACCGGCATGGCGGTGGCAAACGGTCTGGGGACCCCCGCCCAACAAAGGAGCTTCGTATGCGCAACCTGCAAACGGTATTTGACAGAATGACATCCGCGACACGAGTTCTCCCGGTCCTGGCCGCTGCGACCTTATTTTAGTCTCATCCTCCTTGGCCAAAAATGGCGCTGTAGTGGTTGGGGCCCGAGAAGGTTCTGCGGGGAGCGCGGCGGGAGGAACGGGAAGAGAGGAGCCGTCATCGCGGTGGCGAGAAAGTTAGCCGTCTTGCTGCATCGGCAGTGGGTCAGCGGAAAGGGCGTAGTGGCCATAGGCTGCCAGTGTAATTGCTCTTCTCCCCAGATCATCACGGGACGAGGGACATCCGAGCTAGCTCCATCCTTGCCAACCTTCGTCGGGTGTATATTTCCGCCTTCAACTGAAAACTCGGCTTGGAAGATCATTATGACCACAGCAGTGATCCCGACCCCGCAGTCCGCAACCGCTGAATCAGCAATTGATTCTGAACAGACCACCTGCTCGATCGTCGGCGGTGGGCCGGGCGGCATGATGCTTGCCCTTCTTCTGGCGCGGAAACGTGTTCGCGTTACCCTTCTAGAGGCGCACAAGGATTTCGACCGCGAGTTTCGCGGCGACACTCTTCATCCCTCCGTTCTGGAGATACTTGACGAAATTGGTTTAGCAGAACCGCTTCACAAGCTCCGTCACGTGAAGATTTACGGCCCAACGCTTAGGGCGGCAAACACCAGTTTCAACCCCATTGATCTTCGCAGGCTGAAGACGAAGTTCCCTTACATCATGCTCATCCCGCAAACCAAGTTTCTCGAATTCATCGCGGACGAAGCGAGCAAGTATCCAGAGTTTCGGCTGAAAATGACAGCAAATGTGGAATCGCTGATCGAGGAGAACGGTCGAATTCGCGGCGTTCGCTATCTCAGCATCGATGGATGGCATGAAGTGCGAGCCGTGCTGACAGTAGGTGCCGATGGACGATTCTCAAAGGTTCGGCATTTGGGTGGCTTCGAACCGATCAAGACCTCACCGCCAATGGACATTTTGTGGTTCCGGTTACCGCACATGCCTGAAGACCCTCAGGAAGATTCCGGTCGAGTACGAGGCGGATTCGCCAACGGACGGATGTTGGCGGTCTTCGACCGTTTTGACTACTGGCAGGTGGGCTACGTTTTTCCGAAAGGCACGTATCAAGACTTGCGGGCAGCAGGTCTGGGCGCCCTTCGGGATTCAATAGTCGCAATCGAGCCACAATTTGCTAAGCACGTTGATTCTCTAACGGACTGGCACCAGTTCTCTCTACTGTCGGTGGAATCTAGTCGATGCCCGCGCTGGTACAAGTCCGGACTGCTGCTCATTGGCGATGCGGCCCACGTGATGTCGCCAGTGGGCGGCGTAGGCATCAACTATGCGATCCAAGATGCAACGGTGGCGGCAAATATATTGGCAATACCGCTGAGAACAGGTCAGGTGCGGGTCAGCGATCTGGCCAAAGTACAGTCGAAGCGAGAGTGGCCGACGCGCATCATTCAGGCAATTCAATCGGCAGTTCAAAAGCGCATCATCGCCAGTGTGTTTAGGTCGCCGAACGCGACGAGAATCCCAACCCTCGTTCCGCTCCTCTTCAGGATACCCGTGATACGAGACATCCCGGCACGCCTGATCGCGTTCGGCATTCATCCGGCGCATGTAGCAGAATAAGCAGTTGGCCGCGACGACGGTAATCCCTTGATTACCTCCTTCGCCGTCTTGATCGTTGCGCCGTCATGAATGGCGAGGGCAGGTGTTTGGCGCTACAATGGCGCAACTTAAGGAGGGAGCTATGGGTTATGTCTTGGCTTCAATGTTCGTGCTCGCGTCCACGATTCTGGTCTGCGCACAGGGGCCGTGTACTGAAGGCGCCGTCAAAGACGGAAAGCTCCCGATGGCAGATGACGCGTTTTCGTACATGCCGCCCTTTGGCAAGCCTGTGAGCGGCAAGACCGCAATCCAAAACACCGCCGAAAAGAAGTTCTCAGGCCGAACCAACGTCAAGCATTCGTGGGAGTCGGATCATAGGATTGTCTGTTCGGCGTCGGGTGACATGGCATACGAGCACGGGACAATGGACATGAGCTACGACGAACAGGGAAAGTCGCATGAATTCAAAGCGGTGATGCTTAACGTCTATAAGGCAAAGGGGGGAGTCTGCGAAAGAGTTGCCGGAACCATGCAGCCGCTGGAAGACGAGCACTGACACTCCCGCAGGACATCGCCTTGGGACTGACACTCTAATGCTTTGACCAGCATGAACCTTGACCGAACCATTGCCGAGATCGAGTGGCTGGAGCGGCTGTTCTCCCTCCCAGACACTCGACCGCTACAGTTGAGTGATCTTGCCACTGTGAACCAAAAGCACGACGAGATGTATGCGAATAATCCTTGGTTCCGACTGTGGAAGCGGTACGGCGTCTGAGCACCGGGCATTTCATCGGCCAGAGATCAGCAATGACAGACGAAAGCCTATTTCAGCATGGAACTACCATGGTGCGCCGACTATGACCGGCGCCCAGTGAGGCCATGCCGTGGCATCACGATCTCTTTCGCTGGGTCGCGGACATCGCGTTTTTGCTTTTTGCAGCTGTCTCGTGGCTACATCAGGGAGTTGTCCCGCCAAGGCTGCTTGCAGCCGACTTCCGCCAAGGACGTTCCGCATGCGTTTGAGGTTGTAAAACCATCGTGGCTAGACTCATCTCCGCCTGCGCTCCTACTACCAACTCGCGTAAGGGGCATGGGATGCCCAAAGATTCGGTACTTCAGCGCGGCAAACGGATGCTCCACCGTGGAGCGGGATAGTCGCATTGCCTCTTTTCTCCGCGAACGCCGGTTACGCCAACACAGCTACACAAGGCTGTCCAGATAGTGGAGCAGGAACAGGCCTTGGTATGGCTCGATTCCGGGGCGGTGTTCGAGCCAGTTCTCCGACAGTGTCAAGGAGAGGGCCAGGGAAGAACTTCAGTAAGGATTCCCCAGTTCAGCCATGCGATGTGCAAACAACGAAGAATAAGGCGGGAGCAGGACAGGAGGGCATCCAACATCACCCAAAAAATGAACAACGCATGCAGGAAGAGGGCGGGCGTTGCGAGTGCGGAAAAGAAGTGAGAAGCAGGAACGCCGGCATCCGTCTTCAGACTTCACGGCAACGACAGTTAACGATCTAGAAGACATTCACAGGGCTCTGGCGCGCGGGATAATATTGTTGCCGGAGGATTGTGAGAAAAATCATCCATGTCGACATGGACGCGTTTTATGCTTCGGTCGAGCAGCGCGATGATCCCGAGCTGCGGGGCAAGCCCGTAATCGTCGCTTGGCGCGGTGACCGCTCTGTCGTGTGTGCGGCTTCGTACGAGGCCAGGAGCTTCGGCGTGCGTTCGGCCATGCCGGCAGTACGAGCGGAACGCTTGTGTCCCGCTGCAATCTTCGTCGCCCCGGATTTTGCACGGTATCGGGCTGTGTCGCGAAGCGTGCGGGAGATCTTCAAACGCCACACGGACCTGATAGAACCACTATCACTCGACGAGGCCTACCTCGACGTTACCGAGAACAAGACGGGCTTACCGACGGCCACGCTGGTGGCGAGGACGATCCGTGAGCAAATCCAACATGAATTGAATCTGACTGCTTCGGCCGGTGTGGCGCCCAACAAGTTCTTGGCAAAATTGGCCTCTGACTGGCGCAAACCTGATGGCCTCTTTGTGATTCAGCCCGAGGACGTAGATGCCTTTCTTCTGCCACTGCCGGTTGGACGTCTGCCCGGAGTCGGCAAGATTACGGGAGAGAAGCTGGCCAAACTCGGAGTACAGACAGTAGAAGATTTGCGAGGTCTCGATTTGTCCATACTCGAACCCGAGTTCGGCCGCTATGGTCTGCGCCTGCACAAGCTTGCCCGTGGTATTGACGACAGCGAAGTCATCCCCGACCGGCCTACGCAATCACTCTCCGTCGAGGATACTTTTGAGAAGGACGTCCTGCTGGTAGAGACCGAGCCCATGATCCGGCGCCTTGCCGAGAAGCTTTGGTCGGCTTCGCACCAGGAATCACGGACGGCCCGCACGGTAGTGCTCAAGCTGAAGACAAGCGAGTTCAAGATTCTCACTCGCAGCCATACGCCAGGCTCTCCTCCGTCCACATGGGAAGAGTTGGCGGATATCGCGCTGCGGCTGCGAGAACGGGTGGCCTTAGGCCCACAGCAGCGCTATCGGCTCGTCGGCGTAGGGTTGAGCAACTTTCGGGAAACCAAAGAGAATGCCGCGCAACCGGTCCTTTTCGAGTAGCACGAATATGGAAACGATTCCCATCCCCGGCGCGGAAATCTACTACGACAAGAATTTCCTCTCATTGGAAGAGGCAACGACCCTGTTCAGCGTGCTGCGGACGAAGTGCGCCTGGGAAAGACACCAATCTTCCTTCGGAAATGCTGTGCCTCGCGACGAAGCCTACTACGGCGATCCGGGAACCAACTACACATATTCGCGGCGCGAGTACAAGCCGCTCGCCTGGATTCCGGAATTGCTCTTCTTGAGGAGCCGTGTAGAAGAGGCTACTCCCACAGTTGCTTACGCCAATTTGAGTTTGCCGAAACTGGGCTACAACGCCGTACTCTGCAACCTCTACCAAAACGGAAACGACAGCGTCGGCCTGCATGCGGATGCGGAGCCGGAAATGGGGCCGGTGATCGCTTCCATCAGTCTGGGAGCCGAACGTCTATTTCGTCTCAAAGGCCAAAATGGGGCTGTTGCTTTTGCGGAACGGTTGCCCCACGGGAGCCTGTTCATCATGGCGGGAAAGACGCAGAAAAACTTTAGGCACGAAGTACCAAAAGAACCTCATGTCGAACAACCGCGGATTAACCTGACATTCCGGCGCATCGAGCACAGGTAAGTTGCTGGCTGAAGCACAGCTGGACTCACGCCCCGCGTTTCGTCCGGGGCCAGTTAATGCGCCAGCGGCCGCCCGCTAAAGGCAACCAGAACGAACCCTTCAGGGCTGTTCCCCGAGCACAGTGGTAAAGCGCGCCAGCGCGCTCATAGAAACCGCGGGTGTGACATGTTTTGAGAATCGTGGAGAGCTGCACAGATGCCCGCGGCCGATGGTTGGTGCTTGCCATAGAGATCAAGCCGATTGTGCTTTCGGCTGCTAAATGGATGGTATCCAGCATCTGCAGCTCAGAAAACAGCGACGTGCGGCTGGGCTATCTCTCGGTCGCAGAACGCAGAGTGACCGCGTTCAGCACGACGCCAAAGTAACGGGAGAACGGGAGCCCCAACCAGAACTGGCGACTTTATCCCGTTGCTGCGCGTGGGAAGCCAGATTCTAGATCCGATCTAAGATCCAAGTTTCTAATCAACCGGAGCAAAGAATTGGGATGCATGCCCAAGGCTTTTGCGGCGTCCAAATAATTGCCCTTGGCTTCTCGAAAAGCCTCACGGACCAGCTGCTTCTTGAAGTCTGTGATCGCTGCGTGGTAGTGCGCTTTGCAAGGCGAGGCCGACGAACCCGTTTCTATAACGGCTTCTGGCAAGTCGTCCGGCAAGATAGTGTTGCTGGACCCCAACACCAGGGCACGCTCAACGGCATTCTCTAATTCGCGAATATTACCTGGCCAATCGTAGTTCATCAGGCACGCTCTTGCTTCCGCCGAGAGCAGTTTGGGTCGCATCTTACATTTCCGGCTGGCTTTGACGATGAAGTGCTCAGTTAGAGCTGGAATATCTTCGCGGCGATCCCGAAGGGCAGGCATGGTCAAGGTGACGACGTTCAGGCGATGATACAAATCTTTGCGGAAAGTGCCCGTTTTGACGGCCTCAGCCAAGCTTTTATTCGTGGCCGCGATCACGCGGATGTCAAGCTTTATGGGGTGAGTACTACCCACGCGTTCGAACTCACGCTCCTGTAGAATTCGGAGCAACTTGGCCTGCAAGCCGCTCGCCAGTTCGCCGATCTCGTCCAAGAATAACGTTCCGCCGTCAGCCAGCTCCAATTTCCCTTTCTTCAGCGCACTTGCGCCGGTGAAAGCACCCTTCTCATGCCCGAATAGCTCGCTCTCTAAAAGAGTATCGGGGATGGCAGCACAGTTGATTGCCACAAAAGGCCGCTCGACCCGCGGACTGTTGCGGTGGATCGCTCGCGCTACCAGCTCTTTCCCCGTTCCACTTTCACCCTCTATAAGGACTGTGGATTCTGTGGGCGCAACCCGACGAACGAGCTCGAATACTTTTCGCATAGCCTGGCTGCCACCCACCATGTTGTGTTCCAGGTTGATTTCTGCGCGCAATCCCTCATTTTCTTTGCGTAACTTCTCCATATAGCGGACGTTACCGAGCGCGAGACCGGCGATGCCTGCAATGGCCGTCATCACTTGCAGACGACTGTCATCGAATTGATCTGACCGGTGCTGGCTGTCAAGATAAATCGCCCCCAATACTCTGTCCGCAGCTATTAGCGGAACGCAGAGCACGGAGCGTATGCGCAATTCAGTCACGGTTTGAACGGCACGAAGGCCTTCATCATCGAAGATGTCGTTCACGACCAAGCCGACTCGCTCCCGCACAACCCGTTGCACGATGGTGCGGCTTACTTGGACGGGATGATTCGGACCGCGGACTCGATCCCAGGCAACCGCGGAGCTGAACTCTTCGGCATGTTCGAAGAGCAGGATGGCGCCACGCTCGGCAGGGACCAGGTCGAAGATGGAGCCAAGGAGCTGCCATTGCAGCGACTCTAAGTCCCAAATGCCGCCGATACGGGTGGCGAGCTTCAGCAGAGCACTCAAGTCGCTAGCCCAATGCGCTGTCTGAGGCAACCGTGAAAGCAGCTTGTCAGGCTGCAGATGAAAAGCATCCTCGGGATGGAGCAGAACTGGAGCGCTCCCCAGCACCCTCGTTTCGGTAAACTCGACCTCACTTCTTTGTAGGTCTTCTTCACCGCCCTCAAGCAGAAACATGAGCACCGACGAACCGACGGAGATTTGGTCTCCGTGTCGCAGCTGACCTTCGTCCACTGCCATTCCATTTACGCTCGTCCCATTTCGGCTTCCAAGATCACGAATGATGACCTGGTCTCCTTTACGAGTAAGCAGGCAGTGCTGGCGCGACAAAGCTGGATCAGAGATCCAGAGGTGATTGGATGGGTCGCGCCCGATCGATAGTTCCCCGCAAGCCATAGAGACGGTTGCGCCTTGCAAGGGCCCAGAGATGCCAGACACCCTAGGGTTCATTTTCCCCTCGTCGCGATGTGTTTAGCACATTTTCCCGGCGAGCGCACGTGACACTCATTAACCCCATTAACCCCATTAACGCCCATTAACCTAAGGGTTCGCCATTAACAGTTGGGTTAGCCAAAACCCCTCGGTCGCGATGCGTTCGATACCGATTACCTTTCACAACTTGAGAAGTAAGCCTTTGCAAATCAGGTACTTATCATGATTAGTACGCCCAGACTAGCATATCGCCCTGGTCTGGCACACCGCCTGCAATTCAACACGGCGTAACACGGAGGCAAGCCATGAAACGCACAATTTATTTACCGTGGAATACATCAAGAAACAGAATCAAAGAAGCAGAAGATGCTCGCAACAATCGTCTGGAAATCGTGAAAGCACTGTCCTGGGGACAAATATCGCGTCGCGATTTGCTCAAGTGGGGCCTGATTACAGCCGCGGGCGCACTCGCCCCGATTAAAGGCCTGAACCCCTTCGTATCGAGTGCGTACGGAGAAGTGCCGACGGGAGCCCCCAACAGTCCCGGACTGATTGGCCTGGATTTCACGCAGCCCATGCTGCGTCTGGAAGTTCTCCCGCGCAATCCAATCTCTTCATTGAATCCTCGACCGATGGTCGAGGCCAATGAGACATTGCAGCGGGTTGACCCTGCTCTGGGCGGCGGCTTTGGGCCAATCGAAGGTCGTCCTCCGGGGCCGGAGTGGGCACACCAGCGATGGGCGGAGTTTCCTCCCGCTGTGGCTATCGAGGCGACTCAGGAATGTGCAAAGACCAATGCGAACGGCAATATTCCTTTTAAATTTCACCCCAACCTGCCCACTCAGGGACCTTTGGCGATGTGGACTTTCAACGGAACCGTCCCGCCGAAACTGGTGTTGGGGCGTTATGGCGAACCGATCTTGTTCCGCCATCACAACAAACTGCCCGCGGATGTCAGGATGAATGGTGGCTTCGGGCGGCATACGATCAGCACCCACGAGCACAACGGGCACCACGGGTCGGAGAACGACGGCTTCACCGGAGCGTTTTTCTTCCCCGGTCAGTTCTACGACTGCCACTGGCCCATCATCCTGGCCGGACACGACACTATCAATACCGATGCTACGGACAAGATGGCCGGCAGTCCTGATGATAACGGCGGCTACACCAAGGTTCCAGGGGACTGGCATGAGACCATGAGCACGCACTGGTTCCACGATCACATGTTCAACTTCACCGCCCAGAACGTCTACAAGGGCAATGCCGCCATGTTCAATATCTATAGCGCAATCGATCGCGGCAACGAGACCATCCGGGACGGCGTCAACCTCGGCCTGCCCAGCGGCTCAGCAAAATCCTGGGGCAACCTGGATTACGACATCAACCTGATGCTGGCCGACAAGGCATGGGATTCAAACGGACAGCTCTTCTTTGACATCTTCCAGCTCGACGGATTTCTGGGAGACGTTATGACCGTGAACGCCTGCTATAAGCCGTATTTCGAAGTGGAAGCTCGCAAGTATCGCTTCCGCATTCTGAACGGCAGCGTTTCGCGCTTTTTCAAGTTGGCCTTAAGCGATGGCTCGCCGATGATCCAGATCGGAAATGACGGCAACCTGCTGCCTCACCCGATATTGCTGACGGAACTGGACGAACAATCCATTGCCGAGCGCTACGACATCGTCATTGACTTCTCCCGCTACAAACCTGGGGAGAAAGTCTGGATGGTGAACCTCTGCGAGCATGACGACGGCCGCGGACCAAAGACCGATCTGTCGCTGGCAGAAGCACTCGCGGGCAATTCCGCCGATGCTTGCGTCGGCAAGTTTCTCGAGTTCCGGATCATTCCGTCGACGAAACCCGATTACAGCCAGGTGCCTGGCACCTTGATTCCGAACCCCGATCTATCCGCGATTCCTGTAGCTCGGGAGCGTACCTTCGAGTTTGGGCGGTCCAACGGCACCGATGACGCGCCCTGGACCGTCAAAACAGATGGTGGACAAGGTCTGGCCGCCGACTACAACCAAGTTTCGGCGGCTCCTAAGCGCGGTACTCGCGAAGTTTGGACGTTGATCAATGGTGGCGGTGGTTGGGATCACCCCATTCACATTCACTTTGAAGAGAGTCAGATGCTGGCTCGTGACGGAAGTCTCAGCAATGTGCCACCCTGGGAACGAGGTCGAAAGGACGTGTTTCGTCTCCATCGCGGAGGCACCGTCACAGTTACCTTACAATTTCGCGAATTTGCAGGAATGTTCGTCGAGCACTGCCACAACACGGTGCATGAGGACCACGCGATGCTGATTCGCTGGGAGCTGGACCGCGGCTTGGTGGCTTTGCCCACTCCAGTTCCGACCCCGCAGGGCGTGGAATTCATCACTCCGACTGCTCTGCCAACTGCCTATTAGGTGAACAAAACTCAAGACCGGCCGCCTCGGCCGCGGCCCGATCTACTGAATATTATAAGGAGGGCTTATGTTTGAAGGACTGTTTCAACCAATGCATCTGCTGGTAATTTTCGGACTTGCCATTCTCATGTTCGGTCCCAAGAAGCTCCCAGAATTGGGGAAGGGATTGGGAGAAGGCATTCGAGGCTTCAAGTCCGCCATGAAAGACGAACCAGGGCCGGTCCGCACCACCGCTGAGCAAAGCAGGCTGAGCTAAATCGTGCTTTTCGAGAAGCAGCAACCGGTTCGCTAACTCGCAACTAGGCTGAACAACCACATCATTGCGCTGAGGATTATAAGGAGAAACGTCATGCCGCCGAAGAGCTCAAATCGCATCGCGCTGGCCACTGCATTGGTTTTGGGTGCTATGACTGCGTTAGCCCTGTGCCCAGCCGCCGCCGCAGACAACGGCTCCCCCTGGGGCGGGAACTATTTTCCCAATGTGCCTCTGGTTACGCAGGACGGGAAAACAGTTCACTTCTACGACGATCTTCTTCGGGGCAAGACGGTCGTAATCAATTTCATCTACACGAAATGCGGCGACACTTGTCCACTCGAGACCGCAAAATTGGCTCAGGTGCAACGGCTGCTCGGCGAGCGGGTGGGCAAGGACGTCTTCTTTTACTCCATCAGCATCGATCCCGAAAGAGACACGCCTCAGGAACTGAAAGCTTATGCGGACAAGTTTCACGTGAAGCCAGGCTGGCTTTTCCTTACCGGCGAAAAAAAGGATGTCGAGCTGATACGCAAGAAGCTTGGCCAGGCTGCGCGTCCTGGCGAGAATGCTCTGACCGGGCACAGCACCACCCTCACGCTCGGCGACGAAGCGACGGGTCAGTGGATGCAGGACAGCGCGTTGGATGATCCAAAGTATGTCGCGGTCATGGTGGGTGACTGGCTATCCTCCTGGCAACATCACGCGCCCGGGACGAGTTACACCGAAGCCCGCATAGTTGACTCTGACAAAGGCGCGTATCTTTTCAAAACCCGCTGCGCCGCTTGCCATACGGTCGGCCACGGTGACGGCGTGGGGCCGGATCTTATTGGCGTTTCCAGTATTCGCAGCCGCAGCTGGCTCACTCAATTCATCGAAATGCCGGATAAGATGGTTGCCGAACGGGATCCTATTGCGACTGCCCTTTATAACAAGTACAAGCAGGTACCGATGCCCAACCTGCGGCTGGGTGATCCAGATGTAGCGGCCCTGATCGCCTACCTAGACGCTCAAACCCGCGAGCGGAATGCGGGCGTCTCGCCTAAAAAGACGAGCCAGGCGAAATAGGCCGCTTAGGTTTGCTGATGTCGAATCGCCTCCCCTGCTCCCACGTTCCGCCAATTGTCGCTCTCTTCTGTTACCGTGATGATTTCGCCCGTGTCCGGGTCCAAGTAGGAAACGCATTCATCGCTTGAGACTTCCATGGTCTCGGCGATTTCACGGAGAGAAATGAGCTTCGCCATACTGTTCTACTCCTTGAATGACGAAAGCGGGGTCATCTGGAACCGGACTATAAGACGCCAGCGCTTCGACTGCAGCCCTCTGCTCTCTTTGTAGGTCCGTCATCACGATCGCTACGCGAATGGACCGAGTCACCGACGGAACACCCGCCCCCTATTTGATAAATCTTCCATATTCATCGGGCAGCGCGATCCCGAAGTGCTCGCATAAAACCCGGACATCGTGATAATCGTTCTCATCGAGTTCGTAGCCTGAATGGAACCTGACGAGCCACTCGGGCGAAATGCACCGGACTGGATTGCCACTGATCGAGCCCTTTCCTGTCAGGTGCTCCCGTTGGTACTCCACACCTTGCACATGGTTGCCACTCTCATCCAGGGTGTATGAATGAACATCGACCTCACGTGCGCTTGCGTCGGCGAGGACGAAATTGCATTCCCAGCTATCGGCGCGAGATTTCTCCAGATAGCCTCTCGTGCTTAACAAATCCCGCAGTCTTGGCACATACTCGTGCGGCAGTGCGATGTCGAGATCTTGGTGGACACGCGTTTGTTGACCCAGCAGGGCATCCACGGCCCAACCGCCATCCACGTAGACCTCAATGCCATGTTGCTCCAGAAACTTAATCAACTCGGCAGCGTATTCGGCCTTCATGCGATCAGTCTAAACCGAAGCTGCTGTCGCAGGTTCGCTGCCGTCGGAGAACTCGAAATCCTCGAAATCCAGTGGATGCTGATCCCGGCTTGGGCCAGTGGCTGTGAAAACCCAGCTATGATGCTAACTGCGGAGGGCTGCGTATCCCCTATTTCAAAGGTGCGCCACTGTGGTGCGTACTCGGCAGTCTCGAACTGCGGACTGGCGGCACTTGAGTTGAACGGTATCCCGCTGGAACCTAATGTCGGTGAGGTCGTAAGAGGGTTGTCGGGGCCGGGCATTGCGCCGACCCAGTATCACGAGGAAGGGCGGGAGAAATAGCGAAATCCGGGCGAGGAAGATCGTTTGTTTGTGGCATGGATAAGTTGGGCTGGTGCGTCTCGAAAACCTCTAAATGTCTGAGCCACGGGAAGTATACGTCCTTATCTTCAACTGCTTTTGGGCCGAAACCAGCATGGTCATGACAACCTACTCATTGCTTCGGCAATAGAGTAAACGATCCCACCACTCCGGCGTGGTCCGACGGCCATAGCTGCATCGAGCCGGGCGGAGTGGTACCCACTAAGGATATCTCCCGTGCCGTGATTCCATCACCTCTGGTCAGAACCAAGTCGATTCGCTGATTCGGCGTCGAGGCCTGGGTCTGCGGATCCTCGCCGTGGAGCGGCCACGTGTTACCCGCATCGCCAGGGTGAAGGATCTCCCATACATCCAGGAATCCTGCATTCACCAGGGTATGGTAAGCGGGACTCTGGGTTAGGCTTGGATTGTTGGCGTCAGAGTTCAAGTCCCCGGCTAACACGAGGGGCAGACCCGACGAGCCGGGTCCACTTACCAATTCGAGTGCTTGCGCGGCCTGCACCTCAAGATTCAGGGTTTCAAGATGGGTCGTGACGACGCGATATGTCTTGCCCCGCAGCTTGGCATCCAACGCTATCCAGCCCCGCGGAAACCGAATCGCCTGACCAAGAATGGGAAACACCAGTGCCGCATTGAAGTGCTGCTGTTGGATGTTCGCCAGTTTGAACTGAGACACCGGAAGGTCGGTCCGTGCCAGCACCGCATCAAAATCCGTTAAACGGACATCGAACAGGTTGAACGATTGATCGAAGGCTGGGAGTTCCACATCAGCATTCGCCTGCAATGCAATAGTTGCGTAGTGGAGCCCGCGTCGTCGAAGCGCCGCCATGAGAGACTGAAGCTGATTCGCCACCACCGTTGTGGCCGGACCACCGTACGGACCAGTACTCAACGTAGTGATCTCCTGGAGTGCAACAAGATCGGGGTGAATAGTCTGGATCTCGGCCGCAATCCCGTCGGCTCGTTCCGGGATATCGCTAGCCAAAATTTCCTGGTAAGTCGCCCTGATCCCCAGGAGTACGCCAAGCTGATCGGTGGCCCCGAGAACAAAGCCAAAATCCGAGCCTGTATCCATGTTCCGAGTCATCACTTGGAGAAACCGATCCCGGTTTTGAGCGTTAGCGGCTGTCCCCAACATTGCGAGAATGGCAACAGCAATCGTCAGTCGCCTAAGCATCCTCCTCCTCCTTCAAAAAAATACTGCTTCGCAGCTTCTCCGGCCCGCTTGTCTATCGGTGGGCGCACATGGCCCGATGACCTGCCGGAAGAGACGGGGCTACTCTAAGAAAGGCTGCCGTTGAGCGCTACGGTCGAACGTGAGCCTGGGCCGACGCACGCACGGGATTCTCAGACCCTTTGGACGCGGGGATTGTACGCAAATTTCCCCTTCTTGTACATACCGCAGCAGCGGCTGCCAGCGGCTGCAGCGGCTGTCACTTCACCGGCGGCCACGAAGGCAAGGCCTTTCTTCGGGCAATCGTTCCCGACTATCAAACCGGACAATGTTCAACAGGTAATACCAGGCCTTCGCGAAAACCCATGCGGCCCAGCAACTCCGAGAAGCGCTGGTCCGAGCGCAAACAGTCGAAAACCGGTCCTACCCTCAGGTAGACCAGCAGTCCGTCGCGCTGTTCGAAAGATGTATGCAGCCAGTGAAACGCCTCATCCATCCGACCTAATCCAGCGTAAACGATGGCAACCGCGACGGGAGTCAAACAACCCAGCTAATGGGGAGCTAATGGGAGCTAATGGCGAGAGTTCCGCTTCTAGCCGGAAGCGGGTGACACCTCATTGGCGAGCATCCGGGGTGAATGGTACGTGAGCGCTCGCGGCCGTTAGTTTTTCCAGGCCGGTTATTGGTTGTGGTACGAGTCGACCGCCTCCTCGCGGGGAAAGCTGCGGGCTGGTTCAGATCAGAGCCGGAGCGTCCGCGCCGCCCACTCAGGCGCGGCTCCCAGCGCCGGCTCAGCTGCTGTCCAGCAGTGCCTTCCAGGGCAGAGGTGAGGGCAAAGTGGCCATCTCACGCGGCATGATCTCGACAAGGAGAGAACTGGTGAGAATGACAGCGATAACAGCGAGTGACCAGCTAATCGGAAACGTGCCGCCGAAGGCTTCGTTCAGCCACGCCATCTTCAACCCCACCAACACGAGAATGCTTCCCAGAGCGTACTTGAGCAGGCTGAACTTCGACACTATACCGACCAGAAGAGAATACAGGACCCGCATTCCCAGAATCGCGAAGACATTCGAAGTGAACACGACTAACGGCTCGCTGGTGACCGCGAAGATCGCCGTCACCGAATCTGCCGAAATAGAATGTCGGACATGTCGATAAATACCAGCGCGACTAGTAAGGGCGTCAGGTTCCACGTTCCCGCAAGACGATGGAAGAAGTTTTGCCCCTCGAGTTGTGATGTCACTGGAAGAAGCCTGCGCAGCAGGCGAATCGTTACGTTCGCTTCCGGATTGATCGGCTTCTTCGGAGCGAAGAGTATCTTTACCCCCGTTGCGGCCAACAAAACGCCGAAAGCGATGACCAACACTTTGTACTTGAGAAGGACTGCACCCAACGCGATAAAGATCACGCGGAATACCAGCGCACCCAACAGGCCGAAGAACAGAACGCGGTGCTGGTATGTCGCTGGGATCGCGAAGAATTGGAAGATCGCGACAAACACGAACAGGTTGTCGAGTGCGAACACCTTCTCGATGAGAAAGCCCGTAAGGAATTCCATGGTTGTCCGCCAAGCCAGGCTTCCGTCTTCGACGCCCGGCAGTCCGCTCAGGCGCGGATCGAGGGGGAGCTTCCACGCGCAGTAAGCGTAAAGAAGACCAGCGAAGACGAGAGCCAGAACAGTCCAAACTCACTCCAGGTAATAGCCTCGCGCGCCGAGATCTTGTGTGCCCGCCGGTGAAAGATACCTAGATCCAGCGCCAACGTTCCCAGGATGAAGAGGGTGAAGGCCTCGTAAAACCACCAGTATTCTGCGAAGGGAAAGAGAGACACTCCCGTCATCAACACCTCCACGTGATTCCGCTAGCGCTGCTTTTTCGCGGGAACAGATGAAATAAGGGCAACCGCCATCGACTGGGCGGTTCCTAAGTGACGGCACGTCCGGTCAGCGTCAGAAGATCGACTTTGATGGGACAGTTCCCCATCATCTTGCCGGCTTTCGTCATAGCGGTTTGCTCCATCATGTGCTCGGCCAGGTTTCCGAGAGTGACGAGTCCTAGTAATTGGCCGTTATCGATGATGGGCATGGTAGCGACTTCAGTTTCGTGCAACCGGGTGAACACCGACTCCAGGGGCTCTGCAGGGGAGGCGACAGGAAAGTCGTGGCGCATTGCCTTGTCAACATTTGCGCGAACGTCGCCGTTGGCCAGGCTCGCGATCATATCCGACCGCAACAGCATGCCCACAACGCGCCCCTGGTCCACTACGGGAAAATCCTGCTGCCAGCCGTCGAGCACGAGCGTTACTGCTTTCGAAAGCTCATCTTGTGGCGACAGAGTCCGGAACTCGGGAATCATCGCGTCCTTTGCAAGAACCGAACCCAGTGCGGATTTCGTCTCCACCAGCGCCGCCTCCTGGTTTGCACTAATCCAAACGAACAACGCGACAAACACGAGAAACGGATTCGTGAATAAACCGATAAATCCGAGGATGACAGCCGAGCCTTGACCCACGCCGGCTGCGATCCGGGTGGCCTGCTTGTATTCCATGCGTTTGGCCAGAAGAGCGCGTAGCACACGCCCTCCATCCATTGGGAATGCAGGGATCAGGTTGAAGCCCGCAAGGAACAGGTTGGCGAACAGAATTCTCTCAAGGAACATGCCGTGCGTCAGGCCGATTTGCCGGACCGGTTCGAAGTGGCCACTGAACAACAGATAGATTCCCAGCACAGAGGCCAAGGCGACATTGACCGCTGGTCCGGCCAGAGCTACCCACAGTTCATGCTCGGGTTTCTCTGGTATACGTTCCAGCCGCGCTATGCCGCCGATGAGTAAGAACGTAATGTCTTTTGTAGCGATGCCAAACCGGCGGGCAGCGAAAGCATGTCCGTATTCATGCAGAACCACGCACACAAAAAGAGCGACGGTAAGACTTATCCCCAGCAGCGCCGGAAGCAGGCCGTGGGATTGCATCCAGTGCGTTAGTGCAATCCATCCCAGGAGCAGTGGAAACGTGGCGTGCATGTAGAGTGCAACTCCGGCAAAAGTACCGATCTTCCAAGACCACTTCATGGGTCCTCCCTCCGTGCACAAACATCCTCGCCAGCGGAAAGGCCCCGCCCATGAGGGCAGGGCCTTAATGAGACTTACCGGCTCACTTCCGATGCAATCATGATGTTGTTCTTTACACTGAACACACCGGGGAGAGAGCTAGCCTGCATATAAGCCACCAGCCTGTCCAGGTTGTTCGCGACAACACCGTGGAGTTCGACATTGCCGTTCTCCACCACGATGCGAATTGGCGCTTGCGGATCGAGCGCATACTTCTGGAGCGTCGAGTGGCCATAAACAGACCGCGCCAGAGCTACTCGCAGCCTGTCATCGCTGATCGAGGTGGGTGCCACGTCGATTTCATCGATGACATCTTTGACGCCGGGGGTGGTTTCCACGATCGCGATGGCGGAGTCGCGGTCCGGATAGTTCCGCACCTTGCCTCCCACGGTCGCAACGCCGTCTTCGACACTCAACGTCAGATTGTTGAACACAATGCCGTATCCGATCCGGTCATAGCGCACCTTGTTCGATAGTTGATCACGCAGAATCTCATCGTGAACGCTGCTCGCGACCTCAATGTGATTTCGCACGCCATCAACTTTCTGGACCTTGCGCACTTTCTTTTCCGCATCGACCTTGTCGATGTAAAGTTCTACGTTGCCAGACAAGGTCACAATGCCGTCCTCGACCGTGACAGTAACTTCTTTGAACCTGTCGCGTTTACGCAGTTCCTCTATCGCTGTGGCCTGAATCTGCTGGTCGTAGCGGCCTTCACTCTTTGGCATTGCGCTGACCGGCAGGGCCAGCGCAAGCAGCAACATCAAAATCGAGATCGTCTTCAATTTCATTCTCCTTTGATTCAAGATTTTTGTTCCCTCCTCCCCGGAATGAGTTGGTAACAACTTATCCCGGGCACGACCGCTGTGTATGACCTTGGAAGAAGCCCGGCAAATCATCGTGGACAGCATCAACTACGCTGCCTACAAGGAAACCGACTCCTCCCTGCACGATTCCGATAAGAACCGCCTCTTTGGTTCCGAGCATTATAGGTCTGGGCGCGAGGTCGTCAGACCAAATCCATGGGCCGAGTCCGACTTCGAGGAGAAGATGACAATGCTGCTGCGTTGGGCGAACAAGCTAAACCGTTCCAATCCAGCTTTCGCGGAGGCCCAAAGCCTGTTGGAAGGCGAGGGCTCGGTTATTGGGCGCGTTATTCGATGCAGTAAGGCCTCTACTAGTGGCCGATAAGTGAAATCGCCAGTTGACTTCTGCCGACTCTGGCCGGGGACTTGAAAAAGACAAAACTGGGACGCCTTGCGGAAAACCCCAATTTCCGGCGTGCAACAGCTTGAATCGAGGTATACTCCCGGCCCGAGAGACGCAGGTTCGCACGCTGAAAGGCTAAGGAGGGTTCAGATGAGGCTCTACTCGATGCGCATGCTCACACTCGTATCGTTGATCGCTTCCTTATGCTTTGTCGTCGCAAGCGCAGGACAACAGAACGATGCACCCAGACGCTATTCCAATGGTCCATATGCCGGGCACGCCCGAGTGCTTCGTGATGGCGGCGCAGCAGGGAGACCCCGGCAAAGAAGCGTCCATCCTCAAGATGAAGGGCGGCGCGGGATGCTCCGTACCTTGGCATTGGCATCCGTCAACAGAGAACATCATGATGGTCAGTGGCACAGCGCACACGGCAATCAAGAACGAGAAGCCCGTGCAGTTGTCGGCGGGGAGTTTTCTATCGGTTCCGCCACAACATGTCATGAATTTTGTTTGCGTCCGCGAGTGCACTCTTTTTGTGTACACAGACGGGCCGTTCGCTATTCACTATGTGGACGACGCAGGCAAAGAGATCACGTCAGACGAAGCTTTGAAAAAGAAGTAGGCTCAATTACGGTTGTGCGTTCCGATCATTTGACGTTAAACAGCACTCAAAATGGCGGGTGGCCCACTTTTCTTTCAGGGGATCACCACAACTGAGGGTGCCCCACCCTTGCGTTCTTTGCAAGGGCGGGCATCACGGTGTGTAAATTCGACGTGAGACGTTGGCTGAAATTCTGGGAAGCGCCGTCCACCCTTCCGCAAAGACGCGAAAGGACGGCACCCGCGATCACCCTCGAAGGTCTATTGCCTTGTCAGAACTCCCTGAACGGCGGTTCCCGGCGCGGTGTTCATCGCCTTGATCTCCCGGCCACGGCCTATGATGACCATGCTCCAAGTGCCATCGGAGTAGGTTGCGGACAGGGTGCAGTCCCTACTCACGGTATATGGTCCGGAGTCGCTGAGGGGAAAAGTAGCCCCACCAAAACTCACCGTGAATGAGCGGGAGGTGGTTCCCTGGCCGTCAAAGGAGAAGGTACCAGCTGCGGCAAGAGGAACGAACTCGCCAACCAGTTGCGGACTGCCGCTGAACGTCGTGCTGACGAAACCACCGATGGCAGAACCGTAAGTACCTTGTACAGTGGCAGCATTACATCCTTCGTCGTTCGCTTGTGCGACATTACGATGTCCGAACATTACCAAGGCCAGCGCCGTTGTCGTCACAATAGCGATAGCCATTAAGGACCTTTGTATTCGTTGCATTGGAGGGCCTCCATTCTGCCCAACTTACGGACTGATAGATCGCTTTTCCGGGGCTGAAATGCCTGGACTCGTTCCCAAGATGGACCCGAAACCCCATCGGACCGGACCCGGCAGGAGAGAGATGGTTCACCAATGGTTCGCAGAGGTTGGCGCAGATACTAACTCGCAAAGAATGGCGTGTCAATAAATCCCATTTTTCCATTTTTCCATTTTCCCAACGTCAATGAGAGGCTCGCCCTACAACTTAACATTCGGCGGGCGTCCTTACCACGTACAGCGACTCTGGGTGAATACTTACGGCGGGTACTGGCGTTGGCTTTGGATGAGTAGCGGCAACAAGGGTTATCAGCTTCTCGTCGGAGTTGGCGAAAAATCGCCATGTCACTCGTTGACCCGGTTCTGAGTGACATGGCCTGGCAACAGTTATGGACTCGGTACCTGAGGACTCACCCCGCTGCACCATTCACGACCGCGTAGTTCGTAGCCCTTCAGTTCGCCCTTCAAAGCCAAGTTATACAACTGGTCTGCGGTTACGTACTTCGATCCGAGCGCCTGCAACAGGAACGGGAATGGGAAGTCTCGGCAGGTGGTGTGTTTTTCGTAGAAGGTGGTTATGACGTCTGCATACTCATTGACCCCGACAAAGTGACCTTCTCCATCGAACTTGATGTGTTGAAACTCGCCACGATGAGCAAGACAGCGACCGGATGGTACCTCGGTAGGGTGCCGCTCATCACCAAGACGATGCGGCTTGTCGGTTTCGAACAACTGGTCGGCTAAATGACAAGCGTTGGAGAATCCGAGCATATGGCCGTCAGCGAAACCATAGACATAAGCACGTCGTTGCACGGGGGTCCACGAGAGCCATTCCCGTCCACGGCCGTGTAGTTCCGTTTTCACCTGTGCTGCCCCACAAAGGCATAGGCCGACTGAGAGAGCGATTTTGACAAGACACCGCGCTATGAATCTCATGCGGTCAATGAATCAAATCGCCGGTTTCGTCAACAATCTATTCCTTAGTGTTCGACAGTGGCGCTGGGAATTCTGCGCTTGACTTGATAGTCAGCAAAAGTCAGATGGATATCAAGGGATGTGACCACTTCCACAGTGGTGGGCAATCTAAATCCTTCAACATTTCCGTATTCGATTTTGACCGCTAATTGCTGGGGAGCACCGGAAGCAGCCTTGTAGGTGGCCTCCCAGCCGCCTAGAAGGAATCCCTCTTTGTTGCGGGACAGTTTTGGACGAACAGAACCTTCAAATTCTGGCGTCGTTGCCTTCAATTCATCAATCGCGAAATCGTGAGACATTGACGTTACGATATCAGCTTGTCCTTCACGATAGCTTAAGCGGAATTTCTCGCCGAGATCCTGCAGTTCATATTCGCTGTCGATACTGGGAAGAGGCGGGCTGATCACGAAAACTGACCATGTCTGCAAAAAACCAGTCAGAATCTGCTCGACACCTGCAACCGACGAGCGAACTCGCTCAGCAACCTTCTCGTTCGGGGGTGCGACCTCGGTCTGGTGCGACACTGACGAACTACCTTCGGGCCGACCAGCAGTTGGGAATGCGTCTTTTTCAGGATTGGTAGAACCTGCCCCCGCCCTACAGCGTCGGTCTTTACACCTTTGAATATCGAATCCCAATCCGGGTCTACTTGACATCGGAACTCCGTGAGACCCTGGCCCTTCAAGCTGTAATAGCTTTCGCGTGCTTGTCGGATAGTCTCTTTCGGATCAGCGCCTTGGGAAGTGAGCGGAACGAGGACAGACACGCAGAGAACGAGATCTGTTAGGAACCGAGACGCCGTTTTCACCTAGCCCTCCGCCGTAAAAGTCATTCCCAGTCATAGTACAGGACATACAGTCAAATCATGAGGTGCCGAGGTGCTTGCCAATTGGCGAAAAATCGCGTTAGTGCTGGAGCAGCCGACAAGGCTGTGAATCTAGTGGGGTGTAAGTCCCCACACCACCAATTGCCTGAGTCGGGTGGTTAGCATGTCCGATGCATGTGGAGGAAACGAAGCATGTTCTGCTCGGATGTAAAAGCCTCGGCTGCCCTGCGACGTAGGTCGCAGCAGTAGGAACGATCGGGGAGGCGAGCAAACTTGGGGGCTTGAACATAAAGAAATGGCTGCAGTCTCGAAAAAGCGATCCGTCAAGAAATCGTTTCGACGTGAAGACGCGGGAATAGCCGACCTCGATAGCGTACGGGGGAAGGCCGATGACGTGGAGGAAGAAACAGGCAGAGGCACTCCGCGGTACCGCCGTGACAGGGGCCCAGGCACCCAGGGAAGGATTCACAGGGATAACGTCGGGAAAGTCCCATCGGTAGCAGGGGCTGGTAGCAACCTGCACAAACTCCTCGAACGAGGCTTAGGCCGAAGGAGAGGAGAGCCGAACGGGACTGACGAATGAGTCCGTAAGAGCCATGACCGGGGAGTAATGTCCTCGCAGGAGGCGATCCACGTCTCCCTGATAAAGGTAATGCCGATATCAGGCAAAGGGACTCTGGGTACTTGGTGGTGCCATAGTCAGCGCGGTGGCCGGACACAGAGCCGGCGATAAGCCGACGTGGGAGATGACACTAAGCCGTGAGCAAACCATGCGAATACGGGGCGTATGCGAACCAGCGCTTAAGCCTCGCCGCGGATGGGAAGGCTCACCGACGAACTGCCAAGACTTCCAACCGGACCTGAGAAACTCGGCCGTCCGGCATGATAGGGGGGCTTCGGAAACCGTGGCCACGGCGGAATTGTGATCCCACCTCGCTACCGAAAGGGTGAGAGTGGTAACCCTCCGCCTACAGCAAGCGCGTCCGAGTTCTATCCCAACCACGATGGACCTGGTGTCCAGCGTCATGGCATTTGACTTTCTTCCTGCCAACTTCCGCCGTAGTCGCGGTCAACCGTTTCTTGTGACTCAATGCGAAAACGTACGCCCGGAGCAGCCTCTGAAGGATAGCCAACGCGGACTAACGCGTTGCAGAATTGCTGGTACAGGTTTGGCTCCGCACGCATGCAGTCGCGCTCTTTGTCCGTATTGACAGCGATGCGGAAAGATAGATGCTTGGCGGTAGCGCCCCTGCGACTGCTCACCTCGGCGTTCGGGCAATGGTGGCGTGCAATGGCTTCAATTTCACGCTTTGCCCTTCGCACAGCAAGCCAGAACTTCAAGCTGGTCAGCACGCTGCCATGATTCCGTCCCCGGGGCAACCGGCGTAACATCGCCATAGCACAAGTTGACTACTGGTCAATCTACGCCTGGTTACATTCTATAAAAAGAATGTCAAGGAAAATATTTCTCCGTTGACCGGACGTCGCTCCTGACATCCAGCCCCTGTAATTGAGCACGAGGCTCTGGCTTGTACCCTCGTAGCGCAGGTTTGCTGCGTGCATCCGTCCGACGGTCTGGGATTTCGGTGGCGCTGTCATCGCAGATTAACCACGAAGCCAGTCCATTCTGAAACTAGCAAGCACAACGGTTGTCAGATGCCAACCATGATTCTATCGGGGACTCATGGCCCATCGCTTTTTCGGATTGTCCGAGAGGGACTAGGATCAACTCGGAGACTTGGTGCCGGGGCACACGATGTCTACGTAATCAGTTGAGACTCCACTCTCGAATCCGGGCGTCTCAAGAATCGGACTGACCACCACTAGAAATGAACTCCAGAGATGGAAGCTAGGTTTTCCCAGGGACGCTCAAGCTGTTTGTTGTTTCAGATGTTCGGCGTCGAAGCTCACTCCTTTCTTCCAGATGGCTAACGTGATGGCGGCGAACTTGCGTGCCAGGGTCAGGCGGGCCATCTCCGGCCTGATTCCTCGTTTTACTAGTGCCAGGTAAAACTCTTGCAGGGGCCCAGACTTGGCCACCGCGTTGGTGGCTGCGCTTTTGAAGAGATTCTTAAGATCGTGATTGTAGTTTCGATTGAGCCCGCGCACCTGCGGGGGCTTCTCGGAGCGCTGCAGTTGTCCGGCCAGGTAACGGTATTCGGCACTGTCATGGGTCTCGATGCCGAAACCGCTGTACGTCCACAGCTGCCGCTTGCTGCGAAAGCGGTGCGGGGTTTGCGCCAATGCCAGCAACAGCGCCGCCCGGATGGGACCGATGGAGGGAATTTGCCGAAGCAATTGACTTGCCTTGTGTTTCCCGCTCTCCTGCAACAACTCGCGGCGCACTTCTCGACGCACCGACCGCAACCCATCCAGCTGCTGATAGTAGAACTCCGCCCGGTGTCGCACACCAGGTTCCGTGATTTTCTCTAGCCAGTTTGACCGGGGGCGGACGGTGGAGATCTGTTTCCCAGAACAGGCAATCCCCCAGCTTCGATACAACGCCTTCACCCGGGTCATCACGCGCGCCTGATCTTTGCTGATGGTCACATAGCTGCGTGCCAGCTCCTTCACAACTCTCATTCCGTGGTCTCGGTGGTAGACGGGCCGCAACATTTTCGTGTACAGCAACTCAGCCAGCTCCCGAGCATCGACTCGGTCACTCTTACTCCCCTCTTTCAGCAGCGCGTTCCTTCGGGGGTTACACACCACGATTCTCTTCACGTGGGGCTTCAGCAGGTCGTACAACCAGGCTGGCCCAGGTTCCTTCTTCAAAGGTAAGCTGCAGTTCCCCGCGCAATCCCTTCAGAAACTCCAGAATCGTGTTCGCTTTCGTCTCAATGATCGATTCCATGACCAGCTTCCCTGCAGCGTTCAGAACTGCGATAGCAATGGCTTCTTTGTGAACATCCATTCCGATATACTTCGTGTCCATAAGGCGCTCCTTTCCTGTGGGTAGTGAGGCAACCACTCACAACCTACTCTGAAAGGGGCGCCTTTTTATATAGCATCAACGATCTGATTCCTTTCCTTAGCATTTTGGTCCGCGACAAATCGCCGAGCGTATACTTTGAAGTAGTGTCGGAGGGCAAATGAGCCGGCATACCTTCCCGTGTTTTTTCCTTTTGCTGCTCTCACTGACCGGTACGGCTTTGGCCTCTCAGCAGACTGTGAAGATTCTGGTCGTCAACAGCTACACCGGAGGAGGCAACCTGACTGGCGCGTCAGGCTCCGAATCGATCGTATCTGTACCTTGTGGAGAGCCAGTTCCCGCCGACTCGAATCCACCCCTTCGTGAGCCCGGATCAGCCGTTCCCTTTTGCACTTACGGTAGTTCAGGGGTAATGAGCTTTCCCTTCCGATTCACTCAGACGAATGCCATTCTGACAACGGCAGACGGCCAAAGGTATTCGGTCGTCCTGTATTGCCAGCGGCAGCTTAGTGACTACCCCAAACTGGCTGACGGCGAGGTCTACGCGGGACAGACGGATAAGAAGGCGCTCCTCGACACTTCTCCGTCTAAGCCTGTCTTCGGCCCTCCAAAAGTTGCCCTCCGCCCAGACGGCCGACACAAAGTGTCGTACACGATTTTTTCGCCACGAAAGTTGGCGTTGACCGTCCCACACCAGTGAATCGCATCCGTTAGACGCGCCGCTCTCGGCGACCATGCGTGTTGTTGGCGAAAAATCGCCTCATTGACGGGTTCTGAGTAATCGCCTGATCTACAGGTACGCAGGAGCATAATGCAAACGAGGGCTTTCGCATGACCCTATTCACGGAAATTCTGGGGTGCATTCTTGGCGTTCTGTTCATGTTTGCTGGGTTCTACGCGGCTGGCATAAGAGGAGCGTTTGGTCGCGGCCCCTCCCACCCGATTTCTAAAGCTGGAAGGGTGATTATTTTCTTAGCCGGAATGGCTGTTTTCATTGATGGGCTTCAGCGGCTGCTTGGCCGTTCTGGCGGGCTTGATGTTGGATGGCGCGTTGCGGTGCCGTCGTCTGCAGTGCTTATCCTCTTCTTCAATTCCAAGTTTGTCCGCGCTTACATGAGGCGAGTGGTACGGAGTAGCCCCACAGTAGCAATCAATTTTGCTAATGGTCTGCCTTCCGCAATGGTCGGAGCACGTATTGCGTTCTTGGTAATAGTCGCAGTGATGGTAATGTTAGGCGTATGCCCAGTGGCGGGGTCGACGGCAAGGGTAGGCATTGGGGCGTGCGCGTTTGCGCTATTTGGTGTCGGCTTGCTACACAGCATTCTTGAGAACTATTACATCAACACTGGTCGTGCGACAGTGACAAAGTTGCCCACTGAGTCGACGGGCCACAGTGAAGAGCAATAGGCGAGCGACCCACCAACTGTTGATAAATCTCGATAGCGCGCTTCGATGATTCTGACCGCTACCCCTGTTCTTCCCATCCCACGCCGTTCCTGCCGACACACGAGCATAGAATTGTTGCTCTATGCAGATGCGGGTCGAGTTCCGACACGAATTGCGAAGCTCGCGGAGGCTCGTCTTTGAAAACATCATGGACCTGGAACATGTCCCGGTCGTGCACAGACGCTGGTTTGGTGCGGTGCGGATTCGTCAGCAGAGGCCAGACTATGTCGAGTACCGGTTGACGAGCTACTTCTTTGGCCTGAAACAGCACATTCTGGCTCGCGGTGGGCCAATCGATGATGACCACTATTGGTACGAGTTCGTCTTACCCCTGGCGACGGCACGCGTGGATGGGAGTCTCGCAGGAACGGACGGAAACTTGACCCAGACTGAAACCATTACCTTCAGGTTTCCGCTCATATTGACACCGCTGTTCTGGCTGCTCAAGCCGCTCCTGCTCAGGCAAAAGCAAGACATCCTCAAGTGCGACACGGACCTGCTGGAGCGGGAATACGCGCTTGAGCAATCCGGCTTCCGGCGACATGAGCACAGGGCGCCACGCATCGTGGTCTATGGCGGCAACGGCTTCTTTGGCAAGTTGGTTGTTGAGGAACTACTAAGGCATACGACAGCCGACATTCTGATAGCCTCGCGCAAGGCAAAGTACTTAGACTTTGGCAGCCAGCAAGCTCGAGTCAAGTTCGCCGAATCCGACCTGAGCAACTATGGTTCGGTGCTGCGCACCATCGATGGCGCGAGTATCGCCATGCTTTGCGGCGGACCATTCCAGCGAACGCCACAGTCGCTTTTGCGGGCTTGTGTCGAGAAGAAGATCTCATATATTGACATTGCGGACGACCGCAGCTTCGTTGATACTGCCCACAAGCTCGCGGCTGATGTCGAAAAAGCGGGTATTGCGGCCTTCATCGGCTGCTCCGTCGTCCCGGGACTAACATCGTTGTTCACCCAATTCAGCCGCGCACAAGTTGGCAGTATCGAGAAGGTGGATATCGCAATTTCCCCCGGGACAAAACATCCGCGCGGACCGGCATCTTTCGAGTGCCTTCTGACCACGGTTGGCGAGCAGTTCGGAAAGGCCTCCGTCCGCGGATGGAGCGAGCCACGATCGGTTGACTTTCCTTCACCGATGGGCTGGAGGACGGTTTATCGCGTTGTGGATATTGCTGACTACTTTGTCCAGCCGCATTATTTTGGGACGAAAGCAGTTGAGTTTCGAATCGGGTCGGAACTCTTGATTTTGAATTTGTTGTTCTCCTGGCTTGCTGCTCTGCGCGGCAAGCTGGGCATGCCCGCCAAGTTTCTAATCGCCCCAAGCCGCCTTGCCGTAGCCCTTTTCGCCCCGTTTGGTACTTCGCAAGGAGGAGTCTGGATTCGTATCGAAGGCCGCTTAGACGGGGAGCATCGTCAAGTCGAATGGGCGGTGTGGGCCAACGAGCGCGGAGAACGCATTCCCGCAGTTCCAGCCGCTATCGCGGCTGCCATGCTGCTCGCTGGCAAGGTTCCGAAAGAAGGCATCGTCCCGCCAAACTGGATAAGCTACGAGCAACTTGTGGCTGAACTATTAACTCGCGGTATCAGGGTCGCGTCTCGCGCAAATAGTAGCGATCCGTGGCACCTCGTAAGCGCGGCAGCTTGACTGTTACATCGCGATGTCACCAACTGCGTCCCCGGGCCACCCCTCTGGGATCAGTGAGCGACATGGCCTGTTCTCGACAGATGATAGCGTATGCTTAGGCATGCTGCGGACGTTTCAGGCCAGACTCTGCGTGTTGATGGGGAAGCTGCTAGGTAGGGCGCGGCGATACGATTCAGCTCTTGGCTATTTCCGGCACGCCAGTGACTTGCACCCGGAGTCTGTCGCCGTCCAGTGCTGGATTGGCTGGGCGTACCAGCAGCTTGAGAATCATACTGAGGCACTCGCTGCGTTTGAGCGAGCCCTCCAGTTAAAGCCAAGCTCTGCGTATGCACATGCGCAGATGGGGCGTTCTTTCGCTTTCTTAGGGCATTATCGACAGGCCGTTGATGAATTGTTGCGCGCTTCTCGTATCGACCCGCAGTATCGGACGCGCCGCGAATATCTCCTTGCTCTCGGCTCTGCGCATTCACACTTGCAATTGATGACCGAGAGTGTTGCTGCATACGAAGAAGCATACCGTCTCTTTCCGAGCGATGCGGAGGTCGTGTACCACTATGGCTGGGCGCTATGTACCTCTAAGAGGTTCACGGACGCGGAGCGGCTCTTACGCGGGGCTGTTTCGCTTGATGCGAAGAGCGCGGACGCACATTACAACCTCGGCGTCGCTCTCGGAGCGCAGGATAAGTGGAAAGAAGCTGCACGCGAATTTCAAGAAACAATCATCCTGAATCCAATGAGAAGTGACGCACATTGCGGGTTAGGCGCAGCCTACAAAGAATTGGAGCAGTTCAGCGAAGCTGCTAATTCGCTAAAGGAGGCGATTCGACTTTCCCCAGACGACCCTGATGCCTATGCTCAGATTGGTGTTGTCTACAGCGAACTCGGTCAGTGGCAGTCAGCCGTTGAAACCGGAAAGAGACTCAGACAACTGATGCCTGACCACGAAATCGGATACTGGATTATGAGTTCGGCATACGCTGAGATGGAGCGTTACGCAGAGGCGATTGAAGTCACCGAGGCGAATCTAGAGCACAACCCAAATTCATCACCAGCTATCGAGGGACTCGGGTACATCTACTTGAAGAGTGGGAGATTCGCTGAGGCTATTCCAGTGTATAAGCGTGCCATCGACGCACACCCCGGAGCCGCCTATCTCCACACGTTATTGACATCGCTTGATGACTCGTTTGCAAAGGAGCTGCAAGAACGCATTCGAGCGAAGTCCCCCGATACCGGGGCGTCGCACCTGACATGCTAGGGGCCGCAGTTTCAACGGGCGTTACATCGCCATAACACTCATAGGGTCCTCGATACTTTCGTAGAGTGCCTCCGTGCGGGCTTGGTAGTGGGTAAGTAGTTGACGCCAGAATTAGTCGGGAAGAAATCGTGACCTGAGTCGCACTGACAGTTAACCGGCCTGTTCGCGATGCGATTCGAACCTAGACCCTCCAGTTAACAGCCGGCAAAAGTGCACTTAGCCGCGATTTGCCGGCCGCTACACAGAGTTGCCGGATCGCGTGCCCGGCCTGCCAAATCAACTGATCTCGCACCTTCGCCTTGTGCCGCCACCTGCCGGAGTATGTCGGCGTTTGGTCCACGGGAAGAGCAAAAAAAGGGCAACGAAGTTGGGCCAAGCGCTAAACATCTCGCCGATGACACCCATTCCTGTCGCTCCGCGGTGCTCCCTCTGAGTACCCGTCGTCGTCTTTGTCGTCGTCACCGTCATCTTCTTTACCGTCGCCTACATCTTCCTCTTCCTCTTCCTCTTCCTCTTCCTCTTCCTCTTCCTCTTCCTCTTCTCCATCGTCTGGCTCTTGTCGAAGGAAGACATCGGCAGCTACCAACCCATTAGGAGGGTCTGCGCATCGGACACACGCAGTCCGGGAGTGAAGGGACTGACGCAGATCCCTCCGATCACAAAGCCTAAGATCAGGGGAAGGCGAAGGCGCCAGGCCAGTAGGCCTCCGAGTACGGCCGCCAGGAATATATAAGTCAGATCGCGGAAGACGATCGGATTGGGTTCCATCTGGTAACTCCTCGAGATTCATCGGAAAATCTCCTGTTTGTGCATTCTTCGATTAGGCGACGGTGTTTGGGACCTTGAACTGCTTCTTTAACCTGTCAGAGCCTGGAGGCGGCACCACATCACATCTACAACGCAGATCTCGGCAATTTCACCTCGATTCTCTTCCGACCGCGCGGCGTGAGCGATAAAATGTGGCGGATGGTATCGGTAGGATCTTTGGGCCGCCGCGGACGCTTCAGCCCTCGTACACAAACCATGGAATCGACCCTGGCGGTGCGGCGCGCGGGGATGTAGCAGCCCGCCAGCGCAACCAGCGTCAAGAGCATCGACACGCCACAGAAGAAGCGCGTCCAGAGCAGCCGCTTCCCTCTGGAGCACGTTTACGAGGAAACGACAGCTGGGCAGCATCCCCCGCCGGGAGAGGATTAGGATGATGCTTCGAAAGTCACGGCTGATGATGTCGTGTTGCTGAGGGGCGAACAGTCTGAGAGAGTCAGGTTGCATGCAGCCTCTTCCATTCCAGTGCCTTAAGGTAAGCGTGCCTGAGATTTTCGCTTCGAGGGGTCTGAGGTCCACTGAATTTGTTCAACCAACCAACTGAGAGCGTCGGACATTGAGCTGGCTTCTGAGGTTGCACATTAGAGCATACTACTTGCGTGCTCCAAGCACAGTAGAGTCACCAAGCATAATTTTTCTGATCCAACCACTAAACTAACATAAGTCGCAGTCACCTCCTGGCGGAGTTTGACGACTCCGGAGCGAGCCGCAGCCGGCTATCTGTGACGGAGCCGCATACGGATGAGCCGTGAACGCTTCAGAAATCACCGCCGGCCTGTCCATTTCTCTCTCAGGTAAGTTTCACTTCCAAGGGCAACAGGCGCTTCAGGGTCTCCTCCTCTGGCAGTCATATATCAACGCTCAAGGCGGCATTGCCGTCCAGCATGGAGATAAAAGGTCTGTCCGGCTGATTTGGTATGACGACCGCAGTCAGATCAGCTGCGCCCGGAAAAACGTATTCCGGCTTGTTCGAGAGGATCAGATTGACATTCTCTTAGGGCCGTACTCCAGCGGCTTGACGATGGCCGTAGTGGAGATAGCGGAAGAATACAAGAAAGTCCTATGGAATCATGGCGGCTCTTCCGATGAGCTCTTCAGCCATGGTTGGCGTTACTTGGTGGGCATCACAAGCCCCGCAAGTGAGTACCTACGAGCACTCCCGTATTGGCTAGCTGAAGAGTCCCCCGCTCTCAGGCGAATTTGTGTCTTGTATTCAGACAGAGGAACCTTCGGACGGCAGGTTGGGCGTGGAATCCTGGAATCCGCCGCTGCTGTGGCCCGCCACTCGGTCGAGCTCGTCCCAATCAACCTCCCC
>QIAU01000110.1 GCA_003225055.1 Acidobacteriota bacterium | reverse complement strand
GTGCTGCAATGCCCGCTCTTGCAGTTCCCCAGTTTCGGTATCCACATACGCAATTTGTTGGAAGCCCGGGTGATAATCGCATCCTATAATGATCATTGTTCGGCTCCTTCCTCCCGAGCCTTTTTTGGTTGGTTTCAGCACCACCAAAGTTTACTCGGGTCCAGGGAGCCGACATTGTCATGGAATCAATTAGGAGTACCCAGGGAAAGGGGTCCCCTTACAAAGCATTCTTACCATGCTTTCGGCGAGGCCATGCGCCGAGGGTTCTCGGGGGTGCGGGGTCCGGCCGATGTCGGTCGGCGCATCCGCTAATCAGCGGTGCCTGAAATAGTATGTAAAGGAGGCGCTAACGTGGGACTTCAGCGGGAAGCCGGTGATGCGCTCGAATGGCGTGCCTTCTCCGGGAAGAGCCAGCGTCTCCAGCGTCTGTCCCCCATCTCCGCTGACGATAAACGTGATTACGCCGATGTCGAAGCCCTTTGTTGGAAAGGGCCGGATCACGGCACCGCGAAATTCGCGAACCGGTACAGCAGTGAACCCATCGCCCAAGGGCTTGCGTCCTACCTCTTCATATTGACCGCGAGCAACCAGGTGAAATGGTAATTTGTCGACCGTCGCAAGGAGGTCCCAAATCTGCCGCGGAGCTTCTGGTGTGGGCTCGCCGGTGATGCGATCCCGCGCATCCGCCATCGAGAACAAGCCTTGCACAAAGCCGTGAGGGAAATTGTGTCGAACGGTAAAGGTGAGATATTTCACAATTCCGGGCCCCTCGTCCTCCTGCAGACCCGTGTCGTTGGAGATGCGGGCCAGCTGTTGCGCGGTCGTGACATGAGCCAGAGTCAGACGGAACTCAGTTTTCGCCACGGTCTTGCTCGCTACTAGCTGACAAGCACGCGCTTTGGCCACAATCGTACCGCCTTGAATTGCCGTCGTGCCGATGCGCGGGTCGTCAACGTGGAAAGTCTGCCCGTAGCTCAACGAGAGGGTGGGCAAAAATCGCATCGAGTCGGGCGGCCGGAAGGTCAGCGTTCCTTTCGGGGAACTGATGGTGGCGTTCCGGTCGAAGGAAAAAGTTGGCCGGAGTAAGTCCTCGTTATCCATGGTGACCCGGTCGAGCCGATAGCCAGCGTTGTAGTGCAAAACATGGAAGACCGTTCCGTCCAATGCGGCGAACGGGCTGTAAAAGTTGATTGTGAGGTTATTCGAGGTGTCCGGTACAAACAGCCCCGCGGCATCGGCCTTGTCCAGATTCAGCGCCCGCGGTGCCTCCCGCCGAAAGTCAGCACCGGCGAGTAGAGAGGCGGCCTTGCTGAAGCGATCTGTGTACAGCACGTCTTCCGAATTCACATTGCGATGTTCACTCTGGCGAATTAATCCGTCTCCGAAATTTGGCCGCACGTCGAGCGTGTAGTAACGGTAGAACCCGGAGAACTGGAACTGACGGTACTCGGTGAGATGCCATACGTCGTTGAAGATCAGGGCACCATTCGAAGTCTCTTCGTGCTGCCGGGGATCGATAGTGTCACCGGGAGTTGCTGCATCAATCGGTATAAGTCCTGGCTGGAAAGCGGTGCCGTAATAGCCGATGCCATAAACCGTGAGTTCGTGGTTGCCGAAGTTGAACACCTTCGAGATGTTGCCCTTATATTGCTTGCGATGTTCCAGTCGGTCGAGGTAGCCGTTGCCAAACGAGACCTCAGCTCCCACCCAGGTCCGGTTAGATGGCTGGGCTGGGCTCCAGCCGGTGACCAGGTTGAGATCACGATAATCGCCGGTAAGGCGGACCATTGGCTCGATGCGATCACGGAGACCAAAAGTGATCGAGGAGTTGACTGAATTATTTCCTTCGCGCACGTTAAAGGCAGCACCATCGGTTTGCACGCTCTCAATGGCAACCGGGATGGTGACATTCGGGTCGGCATATCCGTTGCCGTGCGCGTTGGCAGGTAGATTGTTGGGGAAAAGATATCCGCCGACCTGAAAAAACATCGCAATCGGCTCACCGTGGTCTCCAGCCACTCCGGGGGCGAAATACTGCGGAGGTTTCACTCCGCCTGAGGGAGACTCGACCGGCATGCCGGGAATTGAGACCGGCATACCCGGCCGCCCAGGGTTCGCGTCTAGAGTTTCATCGCGGATCATGAGTCGCTGTGCTGGATCTGGCTCAAAAACACCGGCATCCGCTACCGCAGCGGTGACGGTAGCCGATTCACTCTGCGATGCCAGACCGGAGAACTGCAGATTTACGGTCTGCTGACCATACGCCTGCACCCCAATCGTTTGTGCGAGAACCGCAAAACCAGGGCACTCCGCCGTTAAGCGATATTCTCCGCCGTCCAGATTAGTAAAGGAAAATCGCCCCTGTGCATCAGTCTTGGTCTCGCGGCGTGTAGAATCGGCGCGTCGCAACAAACGAATGGTTGCATCCGGAACCAGTTCGCCTTGAGGATCGGTTACGCTACCCATGAGACCAGTCGCGGCTGCCGCGTGGACAGCGAAGCTGCAAAGCCAAAGCACCAGCACAACTGGGCAAATCCGCTGGGCAACAAGAGATCGGATCATGAGGTTGCGTCGCATATTCCCAGTCTCATATTTTAGACGGATTTGGCTCCGCTACTGGCAGGGCTACCGGGTACGGCTGGAGCAGCACTCGCGAAGGATGTACGCGGAGAGACACCAAAGGGATTGTCGATTTCAATCTTTTTGGGTTGTTCGTTTTCGCGCTCCCGCACACTCTTCCGAGTACTCCTGGGTGCGCAGCGGCAAGACGGAAAAGTAGTTCTGCGGCAATTATGGTTGGCTGACGGGCAACCTTGAAGTAACCGGATCGGGGTAAGAGTTGCCGACCAACCACGAACTCGGGTTAATTTGTGGTCACAAGGGCTTTTTTATGAAGCCCAGAACGAGTGTGTGCTCCATGAGCCGATCGCTCTGAAATCGCCCATTCCATCGCCCGGAATTTTCATTATCATCCCTTGACTGTCAGTGGTCGAATGCCTACCATTACTGCAATTGAGGGTCGAATGTCTTCCATGGGAAAGCAGACACCACAACGCGCGAACCTTCTTCAAGGCACTCTTGACATGCTGATCTTACGAACTCTTCTTTATGGTCCTGCTCATGGGCACCAAATCGGCAAGCATATTCAGCGGACTACGAATGATTTTCTGCAGATGCAGCACGGCTCGCTGTACCCTGCGCTGCACAGGCTGGAGCAAAGAGGGTGGGTCACCGCCAAATGGGAGGTGGCTCCAGATCGGAATCGGGAATTCAAGTATTACCGACTTACAGATAAGGGAAGAAAACAACTTGTGGTCGAAGAATCGCAGTGGAAGCGGATGGCGGAAGCTGTGGCACGCGTAATGTGGCCCGCCGCCGAGGAGATGAGATGAGGTGGTGGCAGATCAGGAAACGTGATGCAGATGTGGAGCGGGAGCTACAATCGGACCTTGATCTGGAAGAGGAAGAGCAGCGGGAACGCGGCGTGTCACCAGAAGAGGCCCACCATGCCGCCCTGCGCGCTTTCGGCAATCCCACTCTGATTAGCGAGCAAACTCGCGCCGTCTGGAGTTGGAATGGTCTGGAGAATATCCTTCGCGATCTAAGGATCAGCGTCCGCACTCTGTTCCGGTCACCTGGTTTTTCGCTGATCGCCATCATCGTAATGGCGTTGTGCATCGGCGCTACGACATCGCTGTTTACCGTGGTGCGTTCGGTCCTGCTCAGGCCACTTCCTTTCCGGGATCCGGATCGGCTGGTGATGATTTATGAACATTTCCGCGACCCCAGCATGAATGCGCAGGAGTTCAACTACAACCACGTTGCTCCGGCCGACTATTACGACTGGCGCGCACAGACCCACGGCTTTGAAGACATGGCCGCGTTCCGCTGGTGGCAATTCAGTCTGACCGGGGAGCGCGGAGAGTTGCCGGAAATGGTGAGCGCCCGGGGCGGGAGCTGGAACCTGTTTCCGATGCTGGGAGTTCAGGCAGCAATTGGACGCACCTTTACCGAGAGCGAAGATAGTCCGGACGGGAATACCGTCATGCTTACATGGAGTCTCTTCGAGCGGCGGTTCGGCGGGAATCCGTGGGTTGTCGGCAGGCAAATCCATCTTGACGGGAAGCCATACACGGTGGTCGGCGTGCTTCCGAAGTGGTTTACCTATCCCGATGCGAAGATCCAGATATGGATTTCATATGCGTCGGGGTTGCCACCGGACATTCTGCGGCATCATGACTTTCACTTTAGCAGTGTGATTGCCCGCTTGAGGCCGGACGTCAAACTGGCAAACGCCTTGAGCCAGGTCGAGGCAGTCCAGTACCGGCTGCACTTGCAGAACCTGAATGCGCCGGTAGCGGAGGATGTGGCGCCAAAGACCATCATTGAAGACCTCGCACAAAATGTGAAGAGACCGTTGGTCATCCTGCTATCGGCTGTCGGCTGCATGCTGCTGATCGGCTGCCTCAACGTGGCCAACCTGCTAGTGGCTCGATCCGCGGCGCGGCAGAAGGAGATCGGCGTCCGGAACGCGTTGGGGGCACGAAGGATGACACTGATTCGTGAACAGCTGATGGAAAGCCTGCTGGTCTCGATTGCCGGCGGCGTCACCGGAGTGCTGTTGTCGTTGGCGGCAACGAACTGGCTGGTCAGCACGTGGACGGACCTTCCCAACGTGCAGAGTATCGGCGCCGACGGCATAGTGCTGGCGTTTGCTTGCTCGCTCGTCTTTGCATCCGCCATGCTGTCCGGCCTGCTGCCAGCGATTTCATCGACAAGCAAGGGAGCGATCGCGGCTCTGCAGGCTTCGTCGCGGAACGTGGCGGGCAGTCAGTCGCGCACGGCGTTGCGCAAGACGCTGCTTACGGTAGAGATTGCGGCGACGGTCGTCCTGTTAATTGCCGCCGGTCTTCTGCTCAAGAGTTTCTGGCGACTGCGGACGACGGATGTGGGCTGTGCAACCGACAATGTGCTAACGATGAGCTACAGTCTTCCCACAAAAAAGTACGATACTCCCCAGAAGGTGAACGCATTCAACGAAACCCTCCTGGAGCAGGTACGCACGACGCCGGGTGTGCGCGCAGCGGGGCTGGGGTCGATGGTGCCCGGAGCGGGAGCCGGAGAGGATGATGCGTTTACGATTCTCGAGCATCCACCGATCGCACCCGGCACTGCGCTGCCCGACGCACTTTATCGGACGGCCGATCCCGGATATTTCAGTGCATTGCAAATACCGCTGCTAAGAGGGCGGTTTTTTACTGGCGCGGATCGCGCGGGCAGCCCAAAGACTGTCATCATCAACCGCCTGTTGGCGCAGCAGTATTTCCTGGACGAAAACCCGTTGGGCAAGCATCTCCACGTCGTTCCGTACGGGAACGCCGATCACGAAATCGTTGGGGTTGTCGCCGACACGCTGTATCAGGTCGGTCAGTCACCCAAGGCGACCATGTATTTCCCCGTGCTCAATGGGGATAGTAATCCAGGTGGTTTGACACTGGCGGTGCTGACATCGTCCGAACCATTAGCATTTTCCGTTCCGATCCAGAAGCAGATTGCGGAACTCGATCCGGAGTTGCCGGTCTCCGATGTACTCACCATACGGCAGATCATCGAACGGTCTTTGGGTAACGCCAGCCTGACTGCCCGCCTGGTGCTCGGCTTCGCAGCGCTATCCCTGATGCTGGCGTCCGTAGGGCTGTACGGAGTCCTCTCTTACCTGACGACACAGCGGACGGGTGAGATCGGCGTGCGCATGGCAATGGGCGCGCGACGTGAGCAGGTTGTGCATCTGGTGCTGGGCGACGGCCTGCGTCCAGCGCTCTATGGACTTACGCTTGGCCTCGCGGCCAGTATCGGAGCGGTACGCCTAATCGAATCGATGCTCTATGGAACCCAGCCGCTCGATCCGGCGATCTTCGCGGCTGTGGCTGCAACGCTGCTGGCGGTGGCGGTGCTGGCCTGCCTCGTTCCGGCGTGGCGGGCGTCGCAGATCGATCCAATGCAGGCATTGCGAACTGAATAACGAGTCGGTCCGAGGAAGAGGCACGTCTCAGGCCTCGGTGGAGTGCTCATCCTGGTCGTCTGGCTGTACGGAACGCCGGTGCTCGGGGAACGGCGATCGGGGTACGTCATCAATGCTCCTCGGGTCGATCGGTGGGTTGGGCGTCCTTGTCATCCACATGAGGGGGCGGGACTTGTCGGCGGCAGGATCGCCAATTCCAGTGGAGTCTTTTTCTGGGTTTGGACGCTCATCGCGAGTGCGAGAGATCGATGGCTTCGAAATGCCTCAATCAAGAATGAAGGAGACAATTATGAAAATCGTAGTGATCGGCGGTACTGGACTCATCGGGTCAAAGCTCGTTAACAAGCTTCGTGAGCACGGACACGAAGCGGTAGCGGCATCACCCAATTCGGGCGTCAACACTCTCACTGGCGAGGGGCTAGCCGAAGTGCTGAAAGCTGCCTCGGTAGTCGTGGACGTATCAAACTCTCCCTCCTGGCAGGACGCAGCAGTGCTGAAGTTCTTCGAAACATCAACTCGCAACCTCCTCACCTATGAAGCGACCGCAGGGGTAGGACATCACGTTGCGTTGTCGGTGGTGGGAACGGACCAGCTGTCGGAAAGCGGCTACTTCCGAGCAAAGATCGCTCAGGAGAAACTGATCAAAGAATCTTCAATCCCTTACTCGATCATTCGCGCGACGCAGTTCTTCGAGTTCCTCAAGGGCCTTGCCGACATTTCCGTCGACGGCGACAAGGTGCATTTGCCTCCTGTGCTTTTCCAGCCGATGGCTGCCGACGATGTCGCGACTGCCGCAGGCAGGATCGCGGTAGGCCCGCCGGTAAATGGCACTGTCGAAATAGGTGGGCCAGAACAGTTTCGCCTGGATGAACTAGTCCGGCGGCGCTTGGCCACACTCAAAGATCCCCGCGAAGTCATCGCTGACCCAAATGCGCGTTACTCTGGGGCGAAAATCAGCGAGAGAACACTGATTCCGGGCAATAACGCACGACTCGGCGAGACGCGTTTCGAAACCTGGCTCACTCAGCCCGCAGCACAGATTCCGAGTGCGAATGCTCCGGCCACAGGTGTCGGAGTGGCGACCAAGAAGAAAGAGAGTCATGCAAAAGCCAGCTGATATCGTCGCCGCGGACACCACCGGTGAGTGGGATATGGGAAAGTACACCGGCGGTCGAACGTTGCCGACACACGATGAGATTGCCCAACTTGCCTACCGTCTGTACGAATCACGTGGCCGGCAGGAAGGCCACCACATCGAAGATTGGCTGCGCGCTGAACAAGAACTCGTGCGGCACTACGCGTAATTGTGATGTACCGAACAATACATACGACGCATTGAAATGGCGTCACTCAAACGAAAGGTTAAATTATGACGTCCACTGGCGCTGGCATGTCTCATGTCCGGCATGCTGGTAGCGTTACCGAGTTGGCTTGTAGGAAGTGATCGCGATTGCTCCCGTTCTAACGGGCAAACAGGAATGAACCAAAATTACTTCTTGTTTGCCGACGATTCGCTCAGGATGCAAAATTGATGTTGACGCGCTGTTTCAAAACGCTCATTGCGTAAGGAGAAGAAATCGAAATGCCCATCAGGGCGAGGCGCGATTCACAGCCTTGGCGTTCGGTGTATGGTCAGTCGGATCAAGAACAACGGTGAATCATGAGCAAACTGTCTGACAAAGTGGCAATAGTGACGGGCGCCTCCAAAGGCATAGGCGGTGGGATTGCAACGGCGTTGGCCGCTGCGGGCGCACGCGTAGCCGTGAACTATTCCTCCGACCGGAAAGGCGCTGAACGGGTCGCTCGGGCGATCATCGACAGCGGGGGCAAGGCGATCGCGGTCGGAGCCGACGTGTCCAAGGCCGCAGATATCGCGCGTCTATTCAAAGAAGTGGATTCCGCGTTCGGAAGACTGGACGTTCTGGTCAACAACGCCGGGGTATTCCGCTTCGGCGCCTTTGCGGAGATCACGGAAGAGAGCTTTCACGTCCACTACAACATCAACGTTCTCGGGGCGATTCTCACCGTCCAGGAGGCTATCAAGCGGTTCGGCGCGGACGGCGGCAGCATCATCAACCTCAGTTCCATCGTCGGCTCGCATCCCGTAGCGGGAGCCCTGCTGTACGCTTCCACGAAAGGCGCTATCGAAACGCTGACCAGGGGATTGGCGCTCGAACTGGCGCCGCGCAAAATACGCGTCAACGCCATTGCTCCCGGTCATACGGAAACCGAAGGCAATGTAGCGGCGGGGACCTTTGAGGGTGGGGCCGGCGCCGTTTTGGCTGGGAAGACGCCACTCGGCCGGCTCGGTCGCGTTACGGATATCGCTCCGTTGGCGGTGTTCCTAGCATCAGACGAATCAGCCTGGATCACCGGAGAAGTCATTCGGGCCGCAGGGGGACTTGTTGTAGCCACTTGAGCCATGCCGCTCCGCAAGCGGCTGATCCACTTTAAGGAAGGGTAGCCAACAGGGTGGTTGTACTTTCCAAGAAACTGCGAAACGAGCAGAGCGGGTCCATGACGGTGACGAACATCGCCGTACAGCGCCCCTCAACCGCGCTTCGACGATCTGATGGCTTAGGCGCAATTGCCAGCTTACGTCGCCATTGGCCGGAATATCTGATGGAAGTGGGCGAGCTGGGATGGTATCTCTTCGTTGCGTGCGCGCTCACCACGTTGCTACGGCACCCTTCGTCAATTGTGCGGCAGTTTGTTTCCAGCAGCCTTGCTCGTCGGGGTCTGATGGGACTGGTTATGGGTGCAACGGCGATTGCAATCGTGATTTCACCCTGGGGCAAACGGTCGGGAGGTCATTTGAATCCGGCAATCACCTTCACTTTTTATCGGCTGGGAAAAGTGGGGTTTTGGGATACATGGCTCTATAGTCATTGCCCCAGTTCTTAGGCGCCATTGGTGGTGTCGCTCTTGCCCCGATATGTTTTGCGAGGCGCGCTTGGCAATCATGCAGTACGCTATGCGGTGACACTGCCGGGCGTGTACGGAAGCACGGTCGCGTTCGTGGCCGAAATGGCGATCTCTTTCCTTCTGATGATCACTGTATTATTCGCCACCAATCACAAGAGACTGGCACCATACACCGCGTATCTTGTGGGCGTACTGATCGCGACCTACTACACATTCGGAGCGCCGCTATCCGGCATGAGTACGAACCCGGCACGAACCCTCGGCTCAGCAGTTCACGCCAATTATTGGCACGCGCTGTGGATCTATTTCATCGCTCCGTCGATGGGCATGCTGGCCGCCGGCGAGGCGTTTCTTCGAGTGCGTCGGGGCGCCCCCCATATCGCGCTAAACTTCACCACGCCAACCTTGAACGCTGCATCTTCCACCACGCCCAACACAAAGCTTAGAGGAGAATCCTATGCAACGACTCCAAAATGATTACCTCGCTGCCTATCGCAGCCTGAGGCTGATTCGAGACGCCAACGGTGTGCTGCTTGCCGAATTTCACAGCAACGGCGGACCATTCACTTTCACGGCACAAGATCATACAGAGTTTGTCGACGCCTTTTATCGGATTGCACAAGATCGGGCGAACAAGATCGTGATCCTGACGGGGGCGGGCGGCGAGTTTATTCCTGACATCGATTTTTCATCTTTCGGCAACGTCGCCGATCCCGGCGTTTGGAGTCAGGTTCACGATGAGGGGGTTCAGACTGTGGAGAATATAGCTAACATACGCG
>QIAU01000263.1 GCA_003225055.1 Acidobacteriota bacterium | reverse complement strand
GTGCGGGACGACGACGCGGTCGTGAGCGGAGTGGTGGGGACCAAGAACGTGCGCATGTCGATGCGGATCATGGGGGGCAACGACTGCAGCCCGAACACGGTCTGGGTGGACAGTCCACCGCTGCAGTGGGATCACTGGTACGAGGTGCTGTTGCATATCAAGTGGGACCCGGCGAATGGGATCGTGGAATGGTATCTGGACAACTTCAACACGCCTTATTACTCGAATCTGAACATTCCGACGCTGTACACGCGGCCGGCGGGGTATGTGAATCCGAGCTATACCTCGCTGACCTTAGCCCACTATCGCTGGCACGCGACGTGGAATTCGACCATCTACCTGGGGCCGCTGGTGGTGGGATCGACGAAGAGTTCGGTGCTGAACGCTTTCTGAACACAACGGCTTTGGGCAATTCGCGAAGTCATGCCGCTGGCTTGCCCCGCTCGGGCCCGGGTAAAACAAGTGCGGGGCGCTTATCACTTTGGGGTACCTCATGGTCCGCAGGTTGTAACTCGTAGCGCAGACAGTCCTGCTCAAGAATGGCATAGGCGACCAGCGCCTTGTCTTTTTCCGGTCCCTCGATCACCCATTTATTTGCCTGGTACACCAGCTTCATCTGGCTTCGCGCACGCCACCACTGATTGACCTCTCCCGGACGGGCGATCCAAACCCTACCCTCCGACCGCAAACCAGCGAGATAGGCTAGCAGCGATTTGTACGTAGCTCGTGCTCGGGGTTCCATAACGTAGTCTGGATGAACAATGAAGCTGGCGAGCCCGTGACTCTTCGTTATTTGGGTGACCTGGCGTTTCCAGAGATCGGTCGAATACTGATTGAGAACATGAAACAGGGAGTAGTCTTGGGTGGTAGTGACGGGCAGCTCCACAATGTTGCCGACGAAAAAGGGCATCACCGAGCAACAGCCGCCTCGTTGCGCCTCCAAATGCCCCACCGACGGAACAGACATGTCATAGGAAAAATTCAGCGCCTCGTACCAGTCCAAGTTGTGATAAAGAGCGCCGGAACGAAAACCAGAGGCTCCATACTCTCTGCCATATCGGTTAATTCGGTCCGCCCGGCGTAGAAACAGCTCCCGGGTTCTGAACAGATGGCCGTCGTGATTCAAATCGTGGATATTGATTTCAAAGCCGCGGCGGCGAATTTGCTCGAGAAACGAGTACGTCACCGGATATCGATTCTCAGGAATCACCTGGAAAGAGGACTTGACCCCACAGGCATCGTCCAGGTCCATTAATTCTGAGCAGAAGTCCTGGCCGGCTGCTGTTTCTACATCGTGAGTCATGATGGCGCAGCTGGGGGACCCGTTCGGCCAAAACCAGATAAACGGAATTTTATTGGTTGAGCCAGGCTTGAGCAACAACGCCAGCAGCTTCTCAAGGATGCGCTCCACGGTCAGATCAACCGGCCAACTAGGGAAGGGGATTTCCTCCCAACCTCTGAGCTGTATTCTTTGGAGATGCTTCCGCACCGATACCGGCAAGAGTGGTCTTACCAGGTAGTAGGCATTCCGTAGAATAGGACTGACCGCGCCCTCGCCGTTCAAGGACGACCGATAGCGCTCGCGACGCAGGTTCGCGATGACTTCTGAGGGGTTAAAGGGGAATCGAAGTGTGTGGTTGTCCCCGCCGACATCGTTCTCCGCATCGTACAAATCATCAGTTGCGTGCTTGGCCAGCGAACCTTGACAGCACTGGCCGTAGCAAATCGCGTCGGGACCAAACTGGAAATAGCCGCTACTCGCAGACGGCTCCCCGGTTAACGTGAAATGCGCAAAACGCTCCGGACAACGGTAGTAATCGAGAAAGGCGGAGTTCCGAGCATCTCGCCGCGGTTCCTGATCCGCGGCTCTGATACCTGAGGTCGCCGCCTCTAGGTTGCGTTCTTCGATGTACGGGGATGACAATAAGGTGACTCGTTGCCGATTCTGCTGCTTAACGGCAGTTATGATAGGTGTGGCCTTGGTGCGGGCTGGCCGCAGCGGCGATAACAACGAGAATTCTCATTTTGTGGGTTCGGAGCTATTGAATTCGCTTCCCCGCTTCCCGACCGCTGAGGCGAACTGGTTTAGAGCGATTTTTCCATAGCTGCTCGAAGGCTGCTTTTTCTCCAGCAACTCGATTATCTCGTCCACAACTCGGTTCAAAATCGTATCCGCAAGTTCGCTGGGCTTTTCGGGGCGCGCGCGCCTGGCTACGACAATTTTCGTGTGGATATCCTCGACACTCTCAAGGAGTACGAGCCGGCCGCGACTGGCGAGATATTGATCAACAGCGCCGATCTTGCCGCGGAACACGCTGTAAACCGGCACACCTAAAGCCGCGGCCTCCCGATTCATCGTGCCACCGGCACTTATGACGAAATCGGAATGCCAAATCAGATTGAGGCCATTTACAACCTGGTTGGGGATCCGCATCCTGCGGTTCAAGAACAGATCGGGCCAGCGATTCCTTAACTCAAGGGCTTGCTTCTCATTTCGTGGGAGCGCCACTAACTTAACCTTAGGGGACTTGGCTAGAAATTGGACAGCAGCCGCGAAGAGTTCGTCACTCTGGGGATTGTGATAGTGCGCCTCACTGGCGGGCGGACGAATCGTGGCCACTACATCTTGCTCCTCCAGTCCGAGTCGGGATCTGATGCCGGGATCTGGAACGAAGCGAGGAACATAGATATCTTCCTTGATGCCCCGGTACTTCATGATCCGCTTTGGATCCAGTCGAATCGCTTGGTTGGGAATCACCTCCGGACACAACAGCCACCTCGGACGGATAAGAGCCCAGCCGGTTGCAAACTCATAATCGCCCATGAACAGAGACGGAATTCCCAGGAGCGTGGACACAATCAACTGGGAACGCGAGCAGACAGCGACTGCCAGATCCGGTCTTTGGCGAAGGACCATCGGAATCAGGCGCAAAGCACGAAAGCACAATCCCGCGATCTTACGTAGGGTGTTCTTCCCAGAGTGACGGCCGATGAGCCTGTAGTTCAGACGGAAAAGATCAGCTAGCTCCCGCACCTGAAAACAATCGCGTGCGGTGACCAGGACGGAATAATTGCGTCTCTCAAGCTCCTCAATAATGGGAGCGAACAAGGGGACGTGGGGAGAATTATCCAAATCAACCCAAATCTTCCCTTTAGTTGTGGCTACTTGACTTGTTTCCATCTTTGACCCTGTCCGGCGTGACGCTGATGTCTTTGCCGACTCTTCAACCTTCATCTAGAAACTCCTATGTCGATGGTTTAAGATTGAGAAATGTGTATTGGGCAAGATGCTGAGACTTCGGTTCCGCCAAGTCGGGGGGGGAACTCAGCCCTAAACCGCCTTCCCGCTTAAGACTCGCCTGCCGAACGTGGCGGCCAGTAGCGGGAGGCCTAAGAGTCCTGGCATAGGATCATCCCAGGCGAACATGGCGCATTCCACAGAACCCCGGAGCGAGTTCAGATAGCTGCGCAATGAGAGTCGGCCGCGGAGGATCTCCTGAATCGCCACGGACAAGTCAGCACCCATACGCACCCACCGCTCTCCTGCCCGCGCCTGCACGTCGGGTACTGGTTCGCCTCTCACCAGCAGCCACGCGAGGTGAGGGAAATCGACTCCCGCGCGTCCACATAGCGTATGCCAGCCCCACACGCGCGGATTCACATCGAGAACTTTAAACTTGCCGTCGCGCGGATCTCTCTTGAACTCAACTTCGACCAGTCCGGTGAAGCTCATCGCTGACAGTAGGCGAAGGGACGGTTCAACCAACTTTGGTTCTTCAATAGTCTCGACGTACGTGCTGAATCGGCCGAAGTCCATGGGGAATTGCCGGGTGCGCCTTGCTACAACCGATGCCAGCGGGACCCCATCCCGACAGAGAGCCGCGAAGGAGAAC
>QIAU01000262.1 GCA_003225055.1 Acidobacteriota bacterium | reverse complement strand
CGATCCTGCGCTTGGCAAGGCTCCCTATGTTGCTGCCAAGAACGTTTCCTATCCAGACGCACAGGAAATCGCGTCAGTCGAGAACTACATTCGTCAATATGTCTGGGGAGGACTGCAACAGACTGACAAGGAACCGTACCCTTATGCGATTTACGGCATTCCCAATTGGAAGGTGAATCGAGAAAGCCCCTACGATGACCAGCGCGGCAGGAAACATATCTGGCGCATCTATGACTACCCGCACGTAATCCTGCTCTACTACAGCATGTACCAGATTGCGGACCGATATCCCACGCTCGTGCACTACCTCGACAAAGCTGGCTATTTGAAGCGTGCGTATGGAACGGCAATCGCTTTCTTCACCGTCCCGATGGAGATCGTGAAGTGGTCGGCCTATGAAACCGGCACATACAACGAACTGGTTATTCCCGATCTGATCCGAGCGCTCGATGAGAACAACAAACATGAGCAAGCTGCAATCCTGCGCGCTCACTGGGAAAAGAAAGCGAAGTACTTCATCAATGATCACCCATATTTATTCGGTTCGGAGTATCCGTTCGATTCAACCGGGTTTGAGTCCACGCACGCTCTGGCGAAGTATGCGATGGAGCGGCTGAGCGACCCCGAGGCTACGGACTTTCGTGCATCTGTGACGCAGAAGGACGCAGAAGGCTTTCTGCAGCAGCAAATGAAGTTGAATCTCGCCTGCCGTGGCATGGAACCGGCGTATTACTGGCTAGGCAGCGACTACCGGGCGAGTGGCAATGCCAGTTACACGCTGAGCTACATGTCTCAGATGGGTGGGTGGGCAGTGGAAGATTACGCCGTGAACCACGCGGATGACCCCACACTGTATTTGCGCTTGGGATATGCCTCGTACTTGAGTTCCTGGGCACTGTTGAACTCCGGCACAGCACAGTCCAATTACGGATACTGGTTTCCCGGCAAAGAAAACAATGGCGCCGCCGGCGGCGGATTCGAGCCGCGCCCCTGGGGTCGAGCCTGGCTGGGCAACAAAGAGATGGGACGAGGTTCGTGGTGGTACTCGGGCGAGATTGATCTCGGTTTCAGCGGCGCATTGCGAACCGCCGCTACCCTGGTGGCCGACGATCCGATCTTTGGGTTGATTGCGTATGGAGGTGACTTGACGCACGACCAGTCGGTCACGCGAGTTATCCCCAAAGACGGGCTCTTGCAGCGTTTCTATATTGTCCGCGGAAAAACTCGGTTCCAAATGCGACTTAGCCGCGACGGCTTTGCCGCTGGCGCTCCTGTCACTTTTGATGACGAGCTTTCCAGTATCAAGTTTGTTCTTGAGAACCGTTTCGGGGATTCGCACTCGACCGTTGTGCACTTTCAGGGTTTGCCGCCAGGGACGTACACGATCTCCGTAGACGGCCACAAGGTAGGCTCGGAAGTGGTCCATGAAGGCCAGGGTGCGGACATGCGTCTGCCCGTGGGCACCTCAGCAACTTCTCAGGTGTCCATTACGCGCTGACCCACGGTCAGCTTTCGTTAGGAAGCTTCCTTCTTGGTGTTCCAGTACACCGCATAGCGTTCGTGGATCACCTTGTAGAGGGGCACGATCGGAAAGGACTCGCTTTGACCCACAGCGCGGAAGGTCAGCGGCTGTTTGGGATCCGGCTCGACCCATGCGGTTGGCCGATTGGCATCCGTCGCAATGGCGGGTACCTTGCGCTGATTGGTCGCTTTCGGTTCGGAGTCGCCATACGTCATTTCTTTACTGACCGGTTCGAAACGCCCAGCCAACACCAGGGGACCGTACAAGACAGCTTGGATCGTCTGATCATCCGGCATTGGATCGATGTGTAGGTCCATAGGAAGGCTTAGTTCAATTGTGTCCCCGGATCGCCAAACCCGATTCAGGTTCAAGTAGCTGCTCGGGCTGGAGAACACGGGCAGGACCTCCCCGTTGATTTTCACGCTGCCCCCGCGAGCCCAATAAGGAATTCTCAGTCTGATCGCCATCTGGACAGGCTTATTCGCCGACAGCGTCAGCTTGGTTCCTTGCTGTTCCGGAAAGCGCGTTTCCTGTCGCACGCGTAAACCCTTCTCCGGCCACTCCAGCTGCGATGCGACGAACAGGTTCACATACAACGAATCGTTATCGTGGAAGTAAATGGCGTCGGCGAGTTTTGCGTATTCTTCTGAACCTGTTCCGGTGCAGCACCAGAGTGAGTCGTATGGCTTGCCAAATGTCTTCCAGTACCCCGACGCGAGCGGCAGGTAATACATCATCGTGCCGTCCTCGGGATTGATCGTACCGAGCCGGTGATTGAAGAGCGCCCGTTCGTAGTAGTCCATGAGCCGTGGGTCCGCAGTCCAGCCAAACAGGTGGCGCGTCAACTTCATCATGTTGTACGCGCAGCAGCACTCGGTGGTGTTCGTACTCAGTTCGGTCGAAAGCTTGCCCGGGTCCGTGTTCCACGATTCGCCATTGCTGGTGCCGCCTGTGCAGTACGAGCGTTCGCTGACAACTTCGTCCCAGAAGTATTCCGAAATGTCACGGTAACGATGATCTCCCGTGAGTTCGTAGTAACGCGCCGCGGCAATCACCTGCGGAATGTGGGTGTTGACGTGAAGCCCTTTGAGTTCGTCGCGATGTGCCGCAAGTGGGTCGAGAAACTCCTTCTTATCAAAGCGCCGAGCCGCATCGAGATACCACTCTTTCCCGGTCGCGCTGCATGTGGTCATAGCTGAGCGGCTGCGTATAGCCGGCCACCCAACCGGCCATCTTCTCCGTGATCTCCAGCGCTTGTTCATTACCCGCATGGACATACATGTCGAGATTGCCGGCCATGATTTTGTGGATCGTATAAAATGGCGCCCACACTCGTTCGCGGTTCCGAAGGCGATCGAAGAACTCGATTGGAAACGCACTAAGATAACCGTTCTTCAGGTTCTTCTGGCACTTGCCGAGTTCCGCGACGACCAGATCGCCATTCTTCTTGAGATCCTCATCGCCGGTGCTCGCGTACATCAATGCCACCGCCGAAAGGTAGTGTCCGCCCGCGTAGTGGCCGCGCAGTTCGCAGTCCGGCGCTTCCCAGCCGTCCAGCGGCTGTACAGAGGACGGTAGGCCCGCATTGATGCGGAACGTGTGCAGCAATCGGTCCGGAGGAAGAAAGTGCAAGTAGCGGCGATCGGCTTCCATCGCCTGTTGGCACACACCTTCTTCCAGTCGGACTTGTCGCAGGGGGAAGGGCAGGAGCTTCCAACTCACCTTCTCGCGGGATGACTGGCCTTTCAGCGGAATGTCGACGACCGGATCCTGCCATGCTGCCCCAAGGAATTCCTTTGGAAGCAGAGCGGCTCCGGCAACCGTTGCTACCGTTGAAAGGAACCTTCTGCGCGAGACTTCGCTGAACGCCATGATGCGAGTTCCTCCGTCCCAGATTTGATCGCTGCGGTGCGAGGGCAACGGTGGATATTGTATACGACAATGAAAAAGGTGTCGCGGCCTTCATGCCCGCGCCGTGCTGGCAACGTCTCCGCACAAGGCTTCACGCCGCTTTAGTGGCCCCATTTGGCGGCGGATTGCCCGTCCTGGCCGCGTCTCTCCTGAAGGGCTTCTTTGAGGGATTGACCTGCGTGGCGAATGTGTTCCGCAAGCAATTGGCACGCCGCCCGCGAATTCCGCTCCCGACAGAGTTTCAGGATCGCATGGTGTTCCTGCTCGCCGTTGTTGTTAACTTTGCGAATGATCGACATGAAGTGGGGCCGGTCCGCTCGCGAGTAAAGAATCGAATGGAACTCCCAGTTCAGCCGTCCCCACGCGGAAACGTGATCGTCGCGGCGAAGCTCCTTGACGTACTGCCGCAGGACAGCATCAGCACGGGAGAAGTCTTCCTCGGTGAGGTGGGGAATCGAGAGTTTCAGAACTTCCGGCTCGAGCAGAGCTCGAATACTAAACAGTTCCTCGATGTCTTCGGGCGACAGAGCAGGAACAATCGCTCCGCGGTTAGGAAGAATAGTGATCAAGCCCTCGGCATCGAGTTGCCGCAGTGCTTCCCGGACCGGAATTCGGCTGACCTTGAACTGATTCGCTATGGCGTCCTGCCGCAATTGGGCGCCCTCCGGTATAACACCCCGGATAATCTGGTCTCGTAATTTATCGGCAACGGCTGAAGTGAGCGACTGGCGGGGAATGGCGGAATCAAGTGAAGACACAGAATCCATGATGAAGTTGTCCAACTTACGATATCGTGTG
>QIAU01000261.1 GCA_003225055.1 Acidobacteriota bacterium | reverse complement strand
AACAAGATTCCTCAGAGCTTTTGGAGTTCCAATGGCGCGGCGTTCGTGTCGGCCATGGCAAAGCCCACAGCCTCCGGAATCGCCAACAACTTTGCGAGCCAGATTCCGAACCCGCAGTACAACCGCACTGAGAGCCTGAAAGTGGATGTGCAACTCGAGAGGATCAAGTCGCATCTTGCGGTGTCGCTCCGCCATTTTCGATCCGACTCGTTTGACGACGGAGGTTCGGCGGCGAGCCGTCTCTTAAACTGGAATATTCAGCTACCGGAGCGTGGCGCTACGGTGGATTTGGTAACTACGTTCAGCCCGACGCTGGTGAACGACTTCACCTTTGGTTCCACGGAGGACATCGTCCACGTTGCTTTGTTCGACGGCCTCGGGAAGGGGTTAGACCGTAATTCCTTGGGAATCAATTTTCCATTCATCTTTGGTGACTCAAGCAAGGACGTCCCAGGCAAAATCCCCACGGTAAATGTGACTGGTTTCGACCACCTGGGAGACTTCGCCGGAGCCTATCCTTCCGGCAGTGTCGGGAAGATCTTTCAGTTTCAGGACGTCGTGACGAAGACCCACGGCACACATATTCTCAAGGCTGGCATCTGGATCGAACAGGATGGAGAAAACGACCACGACCAGCTGCAGATCTTTCACGATAACCTGAATGGTACGTTTGTGTTTAGCGCTGCGAGTTCTCAGAATGGAGCCACCACGGGCGCGCCGCTTGGCGACGTCTTTCTGGGCAACTTCGACGAATATCGAGAACTGGGTTTCCGCAACTATACGCCCTGGGTGTCTTGGCAAGAAGGTGTTTTTGCCCAGGACAGCTGGAAGGCGACCAGGAGGCTCACCCTTTCCGGCGGCTTGCGCTGGGATTATTTCCCGCCCTATAAGAGCCGGTGGTGCAATTTCGCCACGTTCAACCCACTTTTCTATTCCAGGGAGCCGGGGGTACAACAAACAGTCGATCCGGGTAGCGGGCTAGTGACGGGCGGAAACCCGTTTAACGGGGTAGCGGTGCCATGCAGCGAACTGCCGGTTTCCGGTGAAGGTCATTTTGGTGTCCTCGGGGGACCTTATAATGCATCCACGAGGGATGCGATCAACGCAAAGCTCGTGAGCCTTGGGATGTTGCGCGGATTGAGCCCGGAAATCTTCCAAAAGCATTACCGGAACTTCCAGCCGAGGTTGGGGTTTGCTTGGGACCCGTTCGGCACAGGGAGAACTTCGATTCGTGGAGGCGGCGGAGTCTTCTACACGCACACCGCCCTCAGCGATGCGACTTTGTTGGGAAAGAACGTCCCCTTCCAGTTTGGTGCGGATGTCTTAGGCGGAAAGATCGATTGCCCCGGCGCCCCGTTAGACTCCAACAGGAACTGTACTGGAAATCAGTCGGCATCCGGATCGGTGCCGAACCCGATCCCGATGACGGGAGGAGATTTGCTATCGAAGATTCCAGCCGTTTATCAATGGAACCTAAACTTTCAGCACATGCTGCCGCAAGACACCTTGGTGGATGTTGGCTACGTCGGCACAAGAAGTCAGCACAACGCGTTGAACGTGGACCTGAATCAACTGCCTTTGGGGACGGTAGAAGCAAATCCCCCCGGCGAGGCGATTGCGGCTCTTCGTCCGTTCCCTGGATTCGGCAACCTTTTCGTTGGGATGAACGAAGCGAATACGAAGTACGATGCGCTCCAAGTGAGCGTGCAGCGGAAGATGAACAAGGGTCTGCAGTTTGGACTCTCCTACAGCTACTCCCGTGCGTTTGATTACGGATCGAATCGATTCGCCAATGCGATCGACAGTTACAACATCCCAATGAACTACGGCCCGGCGGATTGGGAGAGGCATCACATCTTGCTCCTTAATTACGTCTACCAGATTCCCTTCTACAGGAATTCGCCTTCTTGGGTTGGAAAAGCTCTCGGGGGTTGGGAGGCGGCAGGCGTTGTCGCCATAGAGAGCGGAACGCCTTTCACCGTCACCGCTGGCACAGACTTTGCCAATGTAGGAGGAGACAACGGACAGTTCGCGGACCTTAAACCGGGCTGCGATCCGAATAGCGGGCCAAAGACCGTCGCGCAGTGGTTTAACACCACATGCTTTGTACCACCGGCTGCAGGGACATTTGGGAATGCTGGTCGAAACACCGTGTGGGGACCAGGCCTGAAAAACTGGGACTTCGCTCTCTTCAAGAATGGCCCTATCTTTGAGAGACTTCGCTATCAATTCAGGTTCGAGGCCTTTAACGTCCTGAATCATCCTTCGTTTAGCTGTGTTAGCTGTGGCCTCGACGTAGTACAGGCAGACCCGGCCTTCGGAACGATTAACCGAATGGCTGATCCCCGTGAACTTCAGTTCGGAATCAAGCTGATGTTCTGACTGGGCCGCGAGCAAACGTGAGACTCGGTAGAGTTCACTGTTTTGCGTAACTGTACGACTGATGAGACAAGGCTCTCGAACCGCTTTGCAGGAGCCGGACTCAAACCACCTTCCTATACTGCGCTCTTTAGGAGCGTGGTCGTCAGACGGAGAAGGAAAAGGCCCGAAATTCTGGTCAGGTGACTTGCAGGAAGAGGACCGAAAGGGAACCACCGTATTTCGTGTCGAAAATAGCTAGGACGATGTCAAAACCACGGCAGTTAGAAGATCGTGGGATAAGCTCCGGCGCAACCTGCTAGAAGCCACAAGTGGTCTGAAACCACGAGGGCGAGAGTACGGATGCGACACCAAGGGGCGAACTACCTCATAGTAGCGAAGAAGCGGGATAATGCCCGTGGAGCGAAGCGGGTAGGTCATCCACGCTGAGACCGTAATGGGCCAACTGGCAACAGGAGGAACCCGCAGGTTCATCCGGAGCGCGGCCGCTCTCTCCGGATGGCACCAGCCGTGTGACGGGAGACTGGGCAAAAGCGGTAACATATGCGCTTATGGGTATCGCCCTCAGCCACAGGAAGCTTGTCAGCAAAAGCAGCGCCCCATCGTTGTGTGCGGGTTTGCGGTCGATACCATTCCTTCTAGCTCTTGCCTTTCTCTCATACCCTTCGCGAGTCGATTCCCAGACCACTTATCAGGAGGAACTGAAGTTAGCCAATGAGGCCAGCAATTCAAAGAGATTTGAAGAGGCGATCAGCCACTACCGGAGGGTTTTTGAAGATACAGCGAGTCGTGCAATACCACGGTCGGTTCTGGTGGAAGCGCAAACCGGTTTGGCGAGTGCGTATTTCATGCTGCATCGCTACCGGGAGTCCTTGGATACGTTGAAGCCTCTGATTCCTTCCAGTGAAATCGCTTCCAGAAAACAGATACCTTCAGAAGCGTGGCTCGTTCAAGGCCTTGATTATCTTGAATTAAACCAGCTAGCAGACGCGATTTACTCGTTTCGCCAATGCCTAGCAAGAGACCCCAACAGCGCCAACGCGAGACTGGCCTTGGGAGATGCCCTTGCGCGGAGCGACCGGCTCGAAGAAGCAGCCAAGGAGTATGAGGACCAAACGCGTCGCACGCCTTCCCTGGCAGACGCCTGGTACAAGCTGGGCTTGGCACACTCCGCCCTTGCGGACGGGCTTCTCGGCGATTCCGAAAGGAAATCCAGTGGAAACGTTGTGGCATTGCAGCTTGTCGCCGAAGAACTCCTCAATAAGGGAAGCAACCTCTTAGCAGCCAAGAGCCTATTTCACCTGCTTCACGACGCTGCGAGTCACGCTGGTGCCCATGCAGATTTAGGTCATGCGCTGCTCGAACTCGGATATGCGAAGTCTGCGGAGAGCCAATTTCACAAAGAGCTCGCCGTGGATCCGAATTCCCCATTGGCCCAGTTCGATCTGGCGCAGATTGCGGCCTTGCGGGGTGACTGGGACGAGGTGAGCGCGGAACTCGGCAAGGTGAGTGGCTTATACCCGAGAGCCTTTAGGCTGTTGCTAGAATTTCCTCCTGCCGGTTTGCTCCGGCAGGCATGGATTGAAAAGAAGACACAGATCCCGACGACTTTCGCCGGCTCGTCATCAGGTGAACTCTGGAAGGCGTGGCTGGATGGTTCGGAGGTCACTGCGGCCCCCGCCCAAAAGAAGACCTCTGCCTCGGGCTCATGTCTGGGGAACATCTTGTCACCCCCCGGTGCCTGGCTTCCCGAGGCCTGCTATGAAGTATTGAGAGTGCGGCT
>QIAU01000175.1 GCA_003225055.1 Acidobacteriota bacterium | reverse complement strand
ATCGCGGGGTGGTGCTGCATTACGTGGACCAGGAGCTGAAGGGCGACCGACTGGAGATCCGGCTGAAGGATGAAGGATGGCCGCTGTGGGTCCGGCTGCGCTACCGGGTCTACGGGGATAGTGGAGTGATCGAGCGTTCGGCACGCATCGAGAATCGTGGCTCGGAGGCGGTCACGGTGGAGGATGCGCAATCGGCGGCGTGGACGATGTGGCCCGGGGAAGGAGCGCGGCTGAATTATCTGACGGGGCGATGGGCGGGGGAGTGGCAACTGGAGAGGGAGGAGTTGCCGGTCGGGATGCGAGTGTTGGAGAGCCGGCGGGGGAGCACGAGCAGCGAAGTGAATCCGTGGTTTGCGGTGAGCGGCAGGGAGACGGATGAGGAACATGGGCGAGTATGGTTCGGGGCGCTGGGCTGGAGCGGCAGCTGGCGGATCACAGTGGAGCGCTCGGCAGCATCAGAAGTGCGGGTGACGGGCGGGTTCAGTCCGTTCGATTTTTCGTACCGTCTGGCGGCGGGGGAAGTGCTGGAGACGCCCGGGTTTTATGCGGGACTTACGGCGCGAGGGATGGGGGAAGCGTCGCGGATCATGCACCGCTTCGAGCTGGCGAATATTGTTCCGGGTGCACCGCAGGCGCCGCTCCGCAAAATTCTGTACAACTCCTGGGAAGCGACCGAATTCCAGGTTAATGAGGCCGGCCAGATAGCGCTGGCTGAAAAAGCAGCGCGTCTCGGAGTCGAGCGTTTCGTCGTCGATGACGGATGGTTCGGGCAGCGGAACAACGACCACGCCGGCTTAGGCGACTGGTATGTGAATCCGCAGAAGTTCCCGCACGGGCTCAAGCCGCTCATCGATCGCGTGCACGCGCTCGGTATGGACTTCGGCTTGTGGGTTGAGCCGGAGATGGTAAACCCCGACAGCGATCTCTACCGCAAGCACCCAGATTGGGCCATGAACTTTCCCGGCCGCCCGCGTACCGAAGCGCGGAACCAGCTCGTTCTTAACCTGGCGCGTGATGATGTCAAAGAGTACACCTTCGGCTGGCTCGACCGTCTGGTGACCGACAACGATATTGCCCTCTTGAAATGGGATTACAACCGCAACTGGTCAGAACCGGGCTGGCCGGAGGCGCCGCTTGCTGATCAGAAGAAAATCTGGATCCGATATGTGCAGAACCTTTATGAGATTCTCGATCGCCTGCGAGCGAAGCATCCAAAGCTGGAAATCGAAGGCTGTTCGGGAGGCGGTGCTCGCGTGGATCTGGGCATGCTCCACCGTGTCGATCAGTTTTGGACGTCTGACAACACTGACGCGCTGGACCGGTTGACTATCCAAAACGGTTTCACTCACGCATACTCGCCGCACGTAATGATGGCGTGGGTGACCGACGTCCCGCATTGGCTCAATGGCCGTACAACCCCGCTCAAATTTCGTTTTCTGATGGCGATGACCGGCGCGCTGGGTATCGGGTCAAATCTGAACAAGATGACAGACGATGATGCTGCGTTTGCTACTAAGATGATCGCCCTGTACAAGGAAATTCGTCCCACGGTGCAGAACGGAAAGCTGTACCGGCTGCATTCGCCGCTCGATTCTGAGTTCCGCGCAAGCGAGTACGTCTCTCAGGATGGCCACCAGGTAGCGCTGTTCGCTTTCCTGCATTCGCAGCAGTTCGGTCAGCGTGTGCCTGTGCTCCGCTTGGAGGGTCTGGACTCGAATGCAGTTTACCGAGTCCGAACCGTCGATGATGGTGTCAAGGGAATGGAACCAACCGACGGCGCCTATCTCATGCACCATGGAGTCGCACTCAATCTCAAGGGCGATTACGATAGCACCGTGCTCATTTTGGAACGCGTCCAATGAGTGCAGCTGCCAGGTTTGTGTCAACGGATCCAGGCGAGCAGGTCTCGAATGACTGGCGCGCACTGGGAGACAAGAAGATTGCCGGAGACTGGCCTCATCAACTCGGCTTACCTCAGTTCGAATTTGCCGGAGAAGCGGCATTCCGCATGGTATAGACGAATTGCTGGATGTCGCTGTTCTGTTTCTCGGTGGCTGCGACTTCCTGATTGTGAAGACGCTCGAATGCCGTGAATTCCTGCTCCGCGCGCGACTTATCCCCCATCCGAGACAAAGCCTGCCCCAAACGATAGTGCGTGGCCGGCACATTCGGCGCGGTCTTCAGCGCCTGCTCGTATTGCGCGGCCGCTTCCGCATACTTGTGCTGCTCGGCGTAGATTATGCCTAGTTGTAAATAAGCATCGGCGTAGTCCCGCTGCAGGGAAATCGCGCTCTTCAGCAGCGATTCAATTTCCGCCGGCTGAACTGATTCCGGGTTTCCCTCGTGTTCTCTCCACAGACTCACTGCATAGTAGTAGCGGATTGACGCATCGCGGCCGCCGCTTTCCACGAACTGTCGAAAGCGGGATCTGACCTCATCAGCCATCGAAGACGAAAGATTCTCGTACGCCTTCCCTGCCAGGCTGAGTGGCAGAGAATCAGAGGGACTTTTGTCCCACACTTTGCAAAATTCCCGCGCTCCATCGTCAAAACGTCCAAGCCCATACAGGGCAATACCGACGGCGAGTTGCAAGCGGGTTGATTGCGGCAAGCGTTCCAGACCGGCTTTGAACACCGCAAGGGCTGGTTCGAATGTCTGGTGTAAGAGCAGCTCCGCTCCCCAATCGAAGATGTTGCTTTCGCTTGGGTCCATGCGTGCTGCCTTTTCGTACTCGCCCGCCGAAGCCAGGTAGTTCCTGCTCTTCTCTTCCACCTCTGCGAGCAGATTATGAAGCTCAGCCCGATCATTTATCTTGATGAGCGATTGCAGCTGCCGGCGGGCCTGATCCAGTTCACCTGTTTGCTCGCAGGCAAGGGCGAGATCGTACCCATTGCTGTAGCTGTTGGGATTGAGTCTCTGAGCCCTACGCAAGTAGGGAATAGCAGCCATTAAGTTGCCGGTCTGAATGTAAAACTCGCCCAGATTGTGGTTCGTGTCGTAGTTAGTCGGCTCAAGTCCGACTGCCTTACGAAACTGCGCTTCGGCCTCGCCATTACGATGGAGCTTCAGCAGGTTTACAGCGAGTGTGGTCCGCCACTCCGCGACATTCGGATTCAATCGAACCGCCTTGGCCAGGTATGAATGGGCCTTATCGTCTTGACCCATGGAGACCTGAACCAGTCCCGCCAGTTCATTGACGTCGGAGTTGTTGGGGTTGCCAGTCAACACCGGTTGCAGCTCGTTCCACGCTTGAGAATAGTGTCCGGCCTGATAAGCTGCCCTCGCGGATGCGAACTGCTGCTTCAGGCTACCGACAGGAGAGGATGATTTCGTGGAAGGAGTCGCCTGGGCCCGGGGACGACCCTGCGCCAGCGAACAGTGCTGGCAAAGCGCAAGCGCCGTCAGCAATGTCGCTCTAAGGTGTCGTCTGAGCCGATCGCCGCAGATCCTCATTGACAGAGTCGCTTGGCGGAAACCTGCCGCCTAGAGTTTTACTGTGCTCGCACTTGACTGCAGCCCCCGCAAGTGCTGCTGGGCGCCCAGGTGATTGAGGTCGAGCGCGAGAGTGTCGCGAAGCGATGCCTCCGCCTCTGCCACACGTCCGAGCCCGAGTTGTGCCAAGCCGATCAGGTACAGGCTGTCAATCCGATTGCGCTTCTGCAAGTCATCTTCGAAGAGCAGGAAATTCGGCAAAGAAGTTGCAAAGTAGTCGATGGTGATGCGCTGCTGCATCTGCCGCTGCGCCGATTCGAGAAGCTGCTCCAACAATCGGTTGGCTTCGCCTTCTTGCCCGAGCTCGCAGAGCGCGAGGGCGCGGTAATAAGTCATGGGTGAAAGGATCGGCTGTTGAACCGAAGCTCGTTGGAATAACTGTCGAGATCCGTCGCGATCGCCGAGCGCCTTTCGAGCAGACCCCGCCAGGTAATGCAGGTGATTCTCAGGCGTCAAAAGATGCTTTCCCTCGCCCAGGTTCTCCGGGTAGTGCTGCGCTGCTTCGAAATGGCTGAGCGCCTTTTGAAAGCTGCCGGTTTGCAGGGCTTCTTGACCAAGAATCAAATGCGTCCATACATATTGTCCGGACACCAGTTCTTCCCCGCCTTCCCAGGGATGAAAACGCCGCGACAGCAGAATCTCCAGTGCTTCTTTCGACTCGCTCGCCTGATTGTAGAGAGCGGTGAGTTCGACGGTCAGGTCGTCCCGGCGATCAACCAGTCTGCGGTGTTGTTCGAGACGCGCGAGTCGCTGCTCGGGCCGCATGCCCATCCGCTTGTCCAATTGGTCCATTTCGTACAACAAGCGGGCATCGTCCGGATTGACTTCGAAAGCTTTGCGATAGCACTCGGCCGACCTCGCTGGGTTGTGGTGCACGTTAAAGAATGCAATACCCAAGTTGCGCCACGGGATCGAGAATGATGGATCGAGCTCGCACGATCTCTCCCAGTTCCAGATTGCCTCCTCGTAGCGCTGCTTATCATAAAAGAGATTGCCGAGGTAGTAGCAGGCGCGCGCATCGCGCGGATCGGCTTTCTGAGCATTCTCGAGGACAATCATCTCTTCGAGGCGCACAGGGAAACAGTAATCCGGAGGAGCCTCAGCGCCGCACCGATAGAATTCTGCCGCGCCGCTCTGGTTGGAAAGCTGCTGATGCAGATGGCCGAGACTGTAGAACAGCATCGGGTATTTGGATTTTCCGGTTATCCGTTCCAGCAATTCAACAGCCTCTTGGAAGAGACCCGCCGCGGCATAATCGAAAGCGATATCCAGATAGGTCTGCGCCTGGTCGCGCATCAGCAGCGAAAGTGCCGCCGACAGGCTCTCGGCTCCGGCAGACTCTCCCCTCGCGCGCTGCGCCAGCATCTGTTCGTTGCGCGCCCAAAAGTCGAGCCGATCCTGCGCCACCGTCTCGCGCGCGATCGATTCCGCCTCGTCGATTCTGCCGAGGCGGCGCAAAACAGCTGTTTTCAGGTTGTGCGCCTTGGAATTCCTGGGATCGCTCTCGATCGATTGCTGGAGATGTTCCAACGCGGCGGCATAGTCTTCTTTCAAACACGCGATCTGTGCCAGCGCGAAATGCGATGCTGCTTGCCACGCATAATTCCAAGTCGCTTTGCTGAAAGCGGAGCACGCTTCCGGAAGCCGGTTCTGATATTTCAGGGCCAGGCCCAGGTTGTAGTAAGGTTCACCGTCGCGTGGGTTAGGATTTCGTTCCGTGAGCCGCTGGATGGAACGCTCGAAGAAGCGCATTGACTCATCAAACCTGCCGCGGCGGAGTTCGAGTACGCCCTGCGCGTTGTTCGCTCTTGAATCGCCCGGGTCTCTGCGCAGTGCTTCTTCCCAATATGGCTGAGGAGATCGTGTGGCATGCCGGTACTGTTCCAGGTGCAGTCCTACTATGTACAACTCCTCGTTGCTGGCAATGTCGGCGGGCCGAGGCGGTTCTGTCGCCGGCGAAGGCGAGTTGCCCTCCCGCAGTTTCCTGTTCTCATAACGGACCAGCTCGTAACCCCCGCCATCGAGAACCGAGAGCAGCAAATTGGCTTCCCTAGTTCCTTGGGGAAGCTCAATTGCTTCCAGCAGCGGTGCTCCCGGCACCAGGTCAATCGTCCTGGCGAACAATTCGCGGTTGGCAACCGTCAGCCTCACGCTTGCGCCCGGTTGTTTTTCGGTGACGCTGACTCCGATATGCGACCGCCGGCCATCCACCGCGAGGCTGACCGCTCCGGCCCAGTCCGCGTTTTTCGGAACCCCGATTTGTTGAATGGGATACCAGCACTGGCGGAGGGTGCGAGTTTCTAACGGATGCAGCCACGAAAAGTCCGGTTGGTTGTCGGTAAACACACCGGCCATGAGCTCGAAATAGGGCCCGTCGGAGTCGGTTAGTTCGCGATCCCATGCTTGGCCGAATTCATCGCAACCCCACGTCCACACCTTCTTGCCGGGAGCAATCTGCTGGTCCGCAACATGGATAGTGCCGGCGCGCCGGTGAGAACCTCCGGTAAAGTCATACTCCGAATGCATCACCATGTACGAAGTGGGAACGGGAATATTCTTGTACCAGCGGATGTCGACACCGCGCGTGTAATCCACCCCGTAGTAGAACCCCCGTGCGATAGGAAACTCGGATACCGCCCGTTTGGCGTGGTCGGCGACCCAGGTCACGTCGGGAGGGAAAAACGCTTGGTATTCATCATGAACATGGACGGCGGCGTTGGTCCACCAGAGAAAAGTCTGCATGAATGGCGTTCGGTTGTAACACTGAACCAATGCATCGACCAGCGCCTTGCCGGGATAGAGGGGGATGCCTGCCATCCCCTTCATGCGGTTCATCGGCTCATGCTCGCTCAGCCACACTGTGGCGCTGCCGTCGGCGTGGCGCTCAGTGCAGTAGTCCACAGGCATGAACGTCGAGGGCCGATGATGCTGCGGCCAATTGAATTCGACTCCGCCGGAAATCCACGGCCCGAGTAACCCTACCAGCGCAGGCTTTATGACATGTTGGTAGTAGAAGAAGTCATACTGGTTAGTTTTGCCGCGATGGATGCGGCCGCCAATCTCTGGCAGCACCATCACCTGGATGTATTCGTTTTCGAGGAATACTGCTCGATACTCTTTGTCTCGCCGTTCGTCAGAGATTCGGTCCGTGAACGGATTGGGGTAAACCTTGCCGCTGCTGCCCTGGTAGACGCGTTTTTCCAGGAACATGGGATTAAGGTCGGCAGGAAGAACGCGATAGGTCGGGATGACGATCGTTTCTTGCCACACCCTGACCGGCTCACTAGAGACTGAAGTTGCCAATCGCCTTCACCCCTCAGGTGCCAACGATAGTATCCAGATTCTCGCATCGGGTGTTACCATTTGCAAACGTGCCCGCCACACTCTTTCGGACTCCCGACCGCATGGCGACCCGTTGTACTGCACACCCATGTTGCCGTTTCGATCAGCCCTCTTCCTTATTTGCTGCGGACTCGTATTGTCACAACCTTCCCATCGCGCGTCTTCGGACAGGTAGTCCGCACTTCGAATACCGGCGCCGTCGCAGATTTTCAAAAGGCTAAGTGATTGCTTTCTGCTGGTTCGCTTGACCTTGCGCTTTCTGCTGCACAGCGTGGTCTTGTGCAGTCACCCGGGAGCGTGGATGGTCTAAACCTCCTGACCTCCTGGGAATGATCTATCAACAACAGCAGAAATAAAGGCGGAACTTTCTACTTTGCGCAAAGAGGAACTTCTCGAATTGCGGCTACAGCAATCTGCCGTGCCTTGACAACGGTGATCGAGTGAGACTATGGTTTGTGACCGGTTAAGCGCTTTACCCGCGGGCGGGTAGAGCCACTGGAGGTGGCAATGATGTACTTCAGTGCAGTGATCCGCCGGTCTCTGTTGTTTCCTTCGGCAGTGTTTCTCCTCATGACCGGAGTCTCATGGGCGCAGATTGATCAGGGCGCCATTGTCGGAACGGTGACGGACAATACAGGGGCGGTCGTCCCTGGTTCCAAGGTGACAGTGACCAACCGGGCCACGAATCTAACCCTGACGGCCACAACCGCGCCAGATGGTACTTATGTCTTCAGTCCAATCAAGATTAGCAGCTATGACATCGCGGTGGAGAAACAGGGCTTTCAGAAGGCGACGCAGACCGATGTCGCAGTCAACGTCGGGGCAGAGGTTAAAGCAAACTTCACTCTCACACCTGGAGCGGTGACGCAGACGGTGGAAGTGACGGCGGCGATGCCCTTGCTGCAGACGCAGACGAGTTCTGTTGGCCAGAGTGTGCGTGCGCAGGAAGTTACTGACTTGCCGCTGAATGGCCGGAACTACACCTATCTGTCGCAGATTGTGGCTGGTGTTACCAGGAATAGCACGCGCGTCAGCGGCACCGGTGGATTTACTGCAAACGGATTGCAGTGGTCGCACAACAGCTATCTGCTGGATGGAATCGACAACAACAATGACACTGTCGATTTTCTCAATGGCGCCGCATTCGTGACTTTAACGCCCCCCGATGCGATTCAGGAAGTCAGAGTGCAGACGAGCAACTTCAACGCCGAGTATGGCCGCGCTGGTTCGGCAGTGTTGAATGCCACGACCAAGACGGGTACCAATGCATTTCACGGTGACTTTTGGGAGTTTTTTCGCAACGACGTTCTCGACGCGAATTCGTTTTTCAACAACCGCAACGGAGTAAAAAGGCCAGAGCTGCGCCAGAACCAGTTCGGGTTCACGGTCGGCGGGCCGATTATTCGCAACAAACTGTTTTTCTTCGGCGACTACCAGGGAACGATCGTTCGGCAGCAGGCGCTCCGCAATAACATCACCGTCCCCAATGCCCAGATGGTGAATAGCGGATTTACGAATTTCCAGGAACTGATCTCCAAACAATCCGGTACAGCTAGCGGTGACGCTCTTGGCCGCGTCTTACCGACGGGAACGATCTTCGATCCGGCAACCACGCGTCCGGTGACGAGCGGGCAGGTCGACCCCGTAACCGGACTAGTTGCTACGAAGACCGGGTTCGTTCGCGATCCCTTTTACCAAGGAAGCGTAGCAGGCATTACCGACTTCACCACCCCTGCGAACGAAGCGTTGATGAACATTCTGCCTGCCAACCGGCTCGATCCCAATGCCATCAAGCTGCTCAGTGCCTATCCGGCAGCGAACGTTTCGCCCACCGCCTCCAACAATTTTGGACTTTTTAACAATTACCAGATTCTCAGGCCACAACCTGATGACACTCATCAGTTCGACATCCGCGTTGACGACAACATCAGCACCAAGGACCAGCTTTTTGCCAGGTACAGTTACTCGCATCGGCACCGGAATGTTCTTGGCGCCTTTACCGGAGTGATCGACAATTCTGGTTTCGCACAAGGTGATTTCCCCAGCCTTGCCCATAACGTCGCGCTGAGTTCGACCCACGTCTTTTCGCCAACCATGATCAACGAGGCTCGTCTTGGCTACAGCCGCCTGATAGACAGTGCGCTGCCCGCCGTCGCCGCTCAGCCGAGTGCAGCCCCTCAATTCGGCATACAGGGAGCGCCTCAGGGACACGATCTGGGTGGGCTGCCCATCGTTAACATCAGGGGACTCACCGGTGTAGGACCTGGTGAGTTCGCAAGCCCTAATACGAGAGCGAGCAACACCATTCAGCTGACGGAAAACCTCACAAAGATCCATAAGTCGCATACCTTCAAAGGCGGATTTGAAGGCCAGTTCGTCCGGTTCGCCTGGGACGATCCAGCGGATCCACGTGGCCGTATGGACTTTGACACGAACTATACGGGCATTCCCGCAGGATCGAACGCCGGCAGTGGCATGGCGGCCATATTGTTAACGCCTACGACGGCTACTGTTCCCAGTGGCATTAACAATCTGGGTGGACCGACGTTCATTCGCGCCAGCAGTAACGCCTATCCTGATGAAATTCGCCACTATTATGGCCTCTATTTCCAGGATGATTGGAAGACTACTCGCAGTCTGACTCTCAACCTCGGCCTTCGTTGGGAGTTCTTCGGCCAGCCCCGCGGCCTAAAAGGCGAGGCCATGATGGTGCCGAATGGCCCTGGCGGCCCATGGCAGGGACCCGCCTACATCATCTCAAGCGACGCGAAGAATATCCCGCTTTCAGCTGCTTTTACTTCGCAACTGGCAAAGGACGGCATCGCCCTCAAGTACAGTAATGTGCCCGGCATACTGAACACACCTAAGAATGACTTGGCGCCGCGCGTCGGTCTCGCCTACCAGATCATGAACAATCTTGTATTCCGCGCCTCTTATGGCATCTTCTACGCGGGTTTTGAAAACATCGGTGGCGCTCCCGATCCGGGAACGAATTACCCGTTCGGTGTCACGCCGTCGCTAAGTGAGAGCTCGAACGGAACACAGTCTCTTGCCAGCCAGTACCCGGCGGTGTTCACGAATGGCCCCACTCCAGTAACACTGGAGACCGCTCTGACATACGTCACACCTAACCCGACTAGTCCCGCCTTCAATCCTCAAGGTTCCTCATTTGAGGCGTTTGGCCTGCCTTGGAAGACTGGCAGCACGCACGAGTGGAGTGGCTTTCTGCAATATGCGATCACGCCCAGCGACAGCATTCAGCTTGGCTACGTCGGCAATCACAGCATCCACCAGCTCAATGGCTGGCGCACCAACGTCGTCAACCAGATCGTGCCTCCGGGAACCAAAAATCAAAACCTGCTCCTGCAATATCCTGACTTTAGCCAGGGAGACGATTTCGTGGCACCCAATGGTGACGCCACCTACTACGGGGTGCAGGTCACCTATGAGCGGCGCATGTCGCATGGGCTCTACGTGCTCGCTGACTTCACGCACTCGCGTTGCAAACTGGATTTCCGCAACATTCTTGACGATCAGAATCCTGGGAATGGAACCTTCGTCCGGGCTCCTGCCATCCTCGGCACCAAAGGGGATTGGGCTCTATGCGGCGACAATTCATCGCGCGTGCTGCATATTGCTTCTACTTGGGAGCTGCCGTTTGGCCATGGCCGCATGTTCGGAGCGAACAGCGGCAGCTTCCTTAACCAGGTTTTTGGCGGGTGGGATGTCAACGGGCTTTTCAATTCGCAGACCGGTTTCCCAGTCTCGATCGGGTGCCCCACCGGTACGGTAACTGACGGTTTAGGTTGTACCGCTTTCGTCGCACCCAACGTCTCGCGCTATGCCCAGCAGGGCCCCCACGGGATCGATCATTTCTTCAACCAGGCGGCATTTGTCAATCCGCCGGTCGCGACCACATTGGGGCAAACGGACCTGAGTCCATTGGGCGGATCTCCCACCCAAGTCCATGGACCGGGTTTTAACGATCTGGATTTCTCCGTCTTTAAACAGTTTCCCATTAGCGAACACAAGTATTTTGAGTTCCGTAGCGAGTTCTTTAACTTTCTGAATCACCCGAACTTCGCTAACTCGTTCGCGAGCTTAAACTACACGCAAAATCCCAGCTCTCCGAACAACAACTTCTCGCGAATCACCAACACGCGCGGAAATCCTCGACAAACGCAATTAGCACTGAAGTTTTACTGGTGAACTAATGATGGAACTGAGATCCCGCAGGCCTTCAGCAAGCCTGCGGTATCTCGGCCACTTCCGCCGCTAAATGGCGCGTAGCCTGGAAGAGTCCTGCACGTGCACCACCGCGGTTCTGTCGTGAAAACAAGGACCGCGGTCCATCATGCATTTGGAACGGGTGTAGTTGGCTACCCAGATGAGACCGGCGCTGAATCTTCGCTCGTAACCAACCTGTACGGCAGGTAATAGCTTGAGCCATCGGAAGACACGTAATCACGGTTGTGCGAAAAGCCCGGGAAGGGAATATAACGATCCGCGTTGGTGCCGGAGTGCCGGGGGACCGGAGCACCGTAGGCAGGTTGCGCTTGTTGCCGTTCAACAGGTGGTGGCCATTATTTCCCACGTATTGGAGTGTGATCGTCTGGCTAGGAGTGAATTCCTAGTGCACGGCCGCATTCCCGACAATGACGGCTGGAAAGACCTCTTGATAGCTCAGGCCCATGTCCTCGACACGGTCTATCCACAGCTACTACGTAACCGGGAACCGATGTTTTTCGCCCGCAACACCGGGCATGGTTTTGTCGATGTCTCAGCGGGATCCGGAACACGCTTTCAAACTCCCTGGGCAAGCAGGGGGATGGCAATCGGGGACATAAATGGGGACGTAAATAATGATGGCAAACTCGATGCCCTAGTAACGACAAATAATGGGCCGCTTTACATCCTCCGTAGCGAGACACCTGCTCACAATCACCGACTCCTTCTGGATCTGGTCGGTCACCGCAGCAACCGGGATGCCATCGGCGCAGAAGTCACGATTAAGACCGCCCAAGGATTGCAGTTTGCGACGGTAACCACGGCCGGCAGCTATCTTTCCTCCAGCGATAGGAGGGTGCATTTCGGCTTAGGGCACGAAACCTCGGCTGCGAGTATTGATATCCGCTGGGCAAGTGGCATCATGCAGAAACTCACAAATGTACGAGCCAATCAGGTGCTCCGAATCCACGAACCCCTAAGCCCCACACCAGCCTCATACAAGTGACCTCCACTCACAGCCAGCCAGCGCTTCGAGTGAGTTATCAGCTTCTATGACCGTAATCACAGAAGACGCAGTCGGTGGTTTCCGTCGCGTCACCATGGACAATCGCACGGTAAGAGTGCGATTCCTGCCGGAGTTGGGCGCCAAGATGACGTCGCTGGTGAGGATCGCAAGCGGCCACGAGTTTCTCCTCCAGCCACAGCGGCCTCTCCGCCGTCCGAAATACGGCGATCCGTTCGAAGCATTCGACACGAGCGGCTTCGATGAGTGTTTGCCAACTGTTTCAGCCTGTCGTGATCCAAGCGGGCAGTTGTTGCCCGATCACGGAGAACTATGGTCCGTGCCTTGGCACGCCAGGGTTAGCGGTGAGCGACTCCATCTTTCGGCCTCTGGAAGAGTCCTGCCATATCACTTAACAAAGGCCATTCGTCTCGAATCACAAGACGTGGTCATCGATTATGAGCTTGTGAATGACAGCGATTCAGATATGAAATTCCTTTGGTCTGCGCATCCGCTGTTGGCGGTGGACCCTGGAAGCCGAATCGTCCTCCCGGCTGAGGTCAAGGAGGTGTTGATCAACTACTCGCTCCACGATCGCCTGGGGAAATTCGGCAACAGATGTCGTTGGCCGGTGGCGGGAACCCATCGTGGCAGCGAACGTCTTGATATCCTCGCCCCTCCGACCGCAGGCTTGGCGGATAAAGTGTTCACTGCTCGGCTTACGGATGGGAGTTGCTCGTTTGCAAAGCCTTCTTCCGGCGAATCAATTTCCTTTCGCTTTGACCCCATGAAGGTGCCATACATCGGCCTTTGGACCTGCCAGGGCGGATGGCCCGATCCTGCGCGTGGGGGGCACTACACGGTGGCACTGGAGCCATGTAGCGGACGTCCCGATTCATTGTGCGAAGCGATAACGCGTGGAGAAAACGATCTGCTCCGACCCCGTGCCACAAAGAACTGGACCTTGCGCTTGCGAGTGCAACAGATCGCTCAGCAGTGGTTCTGCTGAAGCCTATCTCGCTGTGAAACTGGAGGTGTTCATTATGTCGGTTACGCTTCGCTCAATACTCCTGATTACAACCTTGGCGGCCAGTTGCATGTTTGGCGCGAATCGTGCCCGCGAGCTGAGCGACACCCCGGGGCCAGTGGCGAAAGTCGCTGTGGTCGACCCCGATCACGATCAAGGTAAATGGGAGGGCTGGGGTAGCTCACTGGCGTGGTGGGGACGTGCGATAGGCGGAACCGGCAATGCCGATTACTATGCGGACCTCATTTACACGCTCAAGTCGGTCGATGGCTATCCCGGGCTCGGCCTCAATGTCGTACGCTACAACGTGGGTGGTGGAGGCAGCGATCAGCCGCGCGAAAACAAAGGCCCCAAACTGAAATGGCAAATGGATATTCACGGATATTGGGTGGATCCAAAGAGCGAGGATCCCAACTCCCCCAGCTGGCATTGGGCCGCTGACTTGAACCAGCGCACCATGATGCTCAAGGCCCGCCAGCGCGGTGCAGACGTGTTCGAGCTGTTCTCCGACTCCCCCATGTGGTGGATGAATTCCAACCGCAGCACTGCGGGCAGCGACAATGGCGGCGACTGCCTCGCGCCGGCCAACTACGAGCGCTTCGCTGTCTATTTGGCCACCGTCGCGCGCTACGCTGCCAACCATTGGGGAATTAAGTTCCGTTCAGTGGAGCCGTTCAACGAGCCGTCTGCTGACTGGTGGAAGTATCCAGAACGGCAGGAGGGCTGCCACTTCGATATTGGCACTCAAAAAGTCATTATCGAGAAACTGCGCCGGTCGCTGGAGCGAGAGCAACTCGGCGACACACCCATTGCCGCTTCCGATGAAAACGATGTGGACGTCGCCTTGCACACCTGGAATGCATTCGATACCGCCACGAGAGCCTCGATCGGCAAGCTCAATGTGCACGGCTATTACCGAGGCACGAATCCATATCGCGGCTCTAACCGGATTGCTCTTCGGCAAGCCGTCGGGGGCAAAGACATCTGGCAATCCGAGTACGGCGGTCCCGATGGCTCAGGCCTCGAGATGGCCGAGTCCATTATTCTTGATATCCGCGAACTCAAGCCCAAAGCCTGGGTGTACTGGCAGCCGGTGGAACCGGAGTCCGGGTGGGGCTTTATTAACGCCACGTACGTCGACACGGGGGACCAGATCAAGCCCGATTCCCGAACCGACCTGGTTCGCGTTAATCGGAAATTCTTCGTATATGGACAATTCACCCGCTATATGCGTCCCGGTTTTCAGATCATCGAGATAAACGATCCGAACTCGATCGCGGCTTACGACGAGACCGAGCAAAAGCTGGTGATTGTCACCGTGACCGGCGTTGATGCAATGTCGATCAGATATGATCTGTCAAAGTTCAACGCTTCCGGTGGCGTTGTTCAGCGGATTGCCACCACTACGGCTCCTGGCGGCGAGATACCCGACTGGAAACAGCACAGTGATACGTTGCCGTTTGATCGCGCGACGAAGACGTACACCAGCGATCTGTATCCAAGATCGGTATACACGTTTGTGGTGCAAGAAGTTCCGCGGATCGCCGCCAGTGGTGCATCGGCACCACTGCGCTGACCGCACTACGCCCCGGCGTGCCCTCGTCGCGCCGAGGACGGAAATGGAGTCAGATCAGAGCTGTTTTTCCTCGGTTATTCCTGTGTCGTTGTATGGGCCGGTGTTAACGGTACGGCAATGCGGTCCAGCGCAGGTGCGTACCCAGTAGGGTTCCCGAATCGGACGGTATTCGAACCCGCCTTTAGCCGAACCGGAATCACAGCGCTGGTGGGCAAGCTAAAGCTGCTGCCATTTAAATCCAGTTCTGCATCGGGGCCCCCATTGACGCTTATGAAGAATGACCGCGGGCCGCTGGTCAAATAGTCGATCTCCATCTCATATGTTCCAGAGACCGGGACGGTAACTTCAGAGAAGAGCACATTGTTGCCGGTACCGCCGCCGATGAAGCCCGCCTCCGCAGCGCCCGAGCAATATGCGCAGTAAAAGTGTCCCGTCCCGCCTTCCAGTGTCGCATTCTCCGCTTCATAGGTGATTGACTGTGGAGGAGAAGCAGATCCATTTCCGCTAATCACAATATGATCCAAGTCGGGGGCATAACTGGTGGGGTTGCCGAATTGGATGCTGTTAACTCCGGCCTCCAACTCGAGGGGGACAGTTGTGCTCGATGGCAGGAAAAAACTTCCCCCGCCTACGTTCAGCGTTGTGAAATGACCGCCATTCACGCGGAAAAGCAACGAGCGAGGGCCCTGGGTGAGTGAGTCGATTTCCATCAGATAGGTCCCCTTCCGAGGGACAACGACGTTTTGGAAAATGACATTGTTATTAGCGCCACAACAGAGGCCGCCGACCTTCGCTCCACCAGAGCAGGCCGGGCACTTGGCAAGCACAGCTGTACCATTTAGCGTGGCTGATTCCGCCTCATAGCTCTGCGAAATGGCCGAGGGCGACTCCGCAACATGTCCTCTTGCCGTCAGCTTCAGCAGTCGTGCACCGTGGCCAGGAATAACCGCACTGAAGCCGTGGTTAAAGTTTCCAAGGTCAAGGTGATTCCACAAATCGCGCACCTGCGTTGCATTTGCGAAGCCCAGACTGCTCCACGGGAATTCGACACGAGAGGGAAAGGCGTTCAGATTGAACAAAGCCACATAATACGTTCCATCGCCAAGCGCTGACGCCCAAACCGGTGTGTCGCCACCTGAAATCTGCTGTCCGGGATGTCCGGACTGGTCTACCGCGATCACTTCGTCATTGCTCAACAGCTGTTTGCCGACAGCATCCAGGGCAGTCAAATCGCCGCCCAGATAGATCGGAGCGTTGGCTATAGCCCATAGTGTCGTAGCGGTTCGGCGCTCTTCGTCGCTCAAACCTGAGCTCGCGCTACCCACCTCGAGCGAGTCCAGATCATTCCAGCTCAGTGTGACGCCAGAAGCGTTCTGCCATCCAACAAGGTCGTAAAAGCGGTATGACGTTAAAGCCCAATTCGTGCTCGTGGCGCAGTTACCCTCGCAGTCGATGTCACCTTCAATCCGACGCGCATTGGAATACTGCTGCCAAGTACTAAGATAGTCCTTGTCCAACGCCCAGGAGATGGTCAACCAAATCGGGCGCCCGCTTTGGGCAATCGCAGTGGACCAAGCCCGTACATCCGCTCGGTTGTCGATGGATAAGTTATAGCTATAGGAACCTGGCGTAACGGCATCGAGCTTAATGAGATCAAAGCCCCATGAAGCAAACAACTCAACCACAGAATTGATATATTCCTGTGCGCCCGGCTTTGAGAAGTCAATCTTATAGTGATAAGGAGAAGTGGTTCCAGGTATGCCAAAGGCATTGCCTGCTCGATACGGAACTGCAAGTATGTCCTGGATATGATAGGGCCTTCCGAGGATTGTCGGGTTGGCGACAACAGCCGGATATTCCACACCGGGAATCCAGTAAATTCCAGCTTTTTGGCCGTTCTGGTGAATGTGTGCTACCAGAGCAGAGATGTCGGGAAAGCTTGTGGAATTGGGGATCGGGCGCCCGTAACCATCGAAACTGCCCTGCCATCCTGAATCCAAATTAATGTACCGGAACCCATGGGCTTGTAGGCCTGAGGCCAGCAGCGCATCCGATTGGGCGATCATATTTGCCTGAGTCAGAAAATTACTCCGTATCGTTTGCTCGGGAAAGCTACTCCAGCCCAGATATGGTTTGTCGGCGACCCCGTTGACCTGCGCATTGGCCAGAGAGCCGAGGAAGAAGCACAGCGCAGGAAGGACCTTCGTCAAGCTATGACCAAGCATCTGTGTAATCATCAGTTTTCGGAAGGTCAAAGTGCTCCCTACATGCGTCTTCTCCGCGTAGCGGGAGAGCTTCGACGATCTGGCTGTTTCTGGCCACATCCCTTCGAATGCAGTAATAACTCTCATGGCCCTCCTTCCCCGGTTCACTTATGGCCGCAGGCAAACACCGCGTTGTCCGGCGCCGATGGATGCACACCAAGAAACTTTTGGTTCGGAGCGCAAGTCATTTGTGAAGGAATCGGATGGGGCAACAATGGCCTGTCGAGTTACCAATCGTCCAAGCCACGGCTTTATGCCATTTTGAGCTCTAAGTAGTCAATCCGGGAGAAGCTGTACGTCCGGGAAAAGCTGTAGAGATAAGCGAGACAACACCTGCCTGGGCGTGGGCGGTTCTCAAGCAAAGGCCGCAGCGAAAGGGTAAGACCTGCCTCCCATTCCCGGAGCGCCCTCTGCGATATCCGCGACGTCAGGACGTTGATTGGGGGTAGGGCCGAATTTCGCCCAAAGGTGTGTGACATCACTTCGTCGATGTGCTTTCGAGTCCTTTTGACCTTGGAAGGAGTAGCACCAATGCGGGCTTCGCTAAACGTCTGAAGCCCTAACGGCAGTTGGCCGTAGTTTCGCAATGGATGTTCCTCCTCGGCTTCAAAGCGGGTCGCCAAAATGTCTCAAGCCCTGAAAGCAGAAGCGCAAAGATTCGGCTTCGACATGGACATCGCCCAGATGAGGAACAGGTTATCGCGGCGGCGTAAAGGCCTACAACAGCAGCGGCAATCCGGATCGCCTGAGGTTTTATGTCGACCAACTCTGATTTCGCTTGGTAGTCGACGAACATGTGCCGTCTGGTGGCCGCTGGATTGTTTTTGAACCTTCTGATCGTTCGGTGTGTGTGGTTTTGGTGACACCTTCAGCGAATTCCGATGACCGCCGGAGAATCGGTCAGGATTCCCGCCTCGTTCTGGTCACAACTGATGTACAAGCGCTATTTGAGGAATGGTCAAGTCCAGAAAGTTTGTGCCGGGGGCTGCGGGAAGGACACACCTCGAGCGTCTTGCCGACTCACGCGCGACCGGCATTTTCGCCAGGGGAGCCTTCCTTCCTTCCTTACCTTCCTTCGTCGCTGTTTGGCTGTTCCTGTTCCCAGTTTTGGGAACAATTGGGAACAAATCCCCCGTAGATCGCCGGTTCTACGGCAACGGCGGCATCGCGTTCTGGTTCGGGGATTGTCGGTTTAGCTGCGGCGACGGCGCTTCGGTGCGCTGGGGGTGGACTGCAGCGCACGATCAGTTAGGCCACCAATTCGTCGCACTGCGCGTGCCGTGGTGAGGATGCCACGAAGCGCTTCGTTGACGGCATCTTCGGTAGGGAACGCCTCGGCGACATCTGGCTTCAGCACGACAACGTTCGTCCCTCTCCGATACTCCTCGAAGTGCTTGCCCCGAATGCCACCCTTCATGGACGCAAAATCGTACTCCTGCCGCATGCCGTTGCGATTCCGATGCTCAACGGTTCTCTTCATAAAATTTTCTTTCCGATCGCGTAACTGCTCTCGCGCTGATGATGCGTATGCTTTCTTCGGTTTCAGTGTGCGCCACGACTAGGAGACGCCCGCCCGCTGACGCACCTATAGTCAGAAATCGCTGCGCGGATATCGAATGGTCGACATCCGGAAATGTTGTCGCGAACGGATCGCCAAAAACCGTTGTCGCTTCCCGGAAACCAATGCCGTGCTTCCGCCGGTTCGCCGCGTCTTTGCGGAGGTCCCATTCGAATTCCATCCGAACTCAGTATAAACCGAACGACGCTATACCCAACATTTCCGGAGCGCTCCGAAAGCACAATGAACAATTGCGAGCGTTTTGAGCACGTGTTTAGAACGTTGAACAGGGAGACGATGACGCAGTCAGAGCTTCCGTCGGCGCTGGGCAAGCGGGCCTGTTGCCGTCGGCTGGACCTCTTTAGGTGACTCGTGGCTTTGTTGTGCCAGCGGCAAGTGCCTGAAGCTGGATGAGCATGAGCCCTGTACAGAGCCAGCTCAAGAAACCAGACGTCGCCAGCACTGTGCCCTTCTCACCGCGGAAGACCAGACCGGCTAGGCACGGTAAGAAGGACCCATGAGATAACGCATTTCGAACCCGCCGGGCGAAGTCCAAGTTGAGAAGCGTCTTGACCCGGTTGGAACAAGGACCGCCAACACGGGCACTCGCTGCGATCAATTCAGCAAGAACTCCTTCTCGTAGGTAGACAAGTGCAATGTAGAGCCGCAGCACATGGGAACCTTGGACGGTCATCTGCACCTTTAGGGGGAAAGGCAGGTCGACCTTCCCATCCAAAGGCGTCACAGGAACCGCTCCTTCCCGCTTGTCGAGGTTCCCTGCGAGGGCGAACCAAAAGACACCGCTAGAGAGTTCCTCGGCGCTGCGTCCCACCCGCAGCGGAATGCCACTTAGCTCTCGTAGCAATTCCTCGCTTGTGAGCCGCGTGGCCAAGTGATCAAGAAGTTCGCGGCAATCGCTGAGTTGCTTGCGCGCCACGCCATCGCGAAGGGCAGTCCGTAGAACGTCGATCTCCGCTTGTGGCCAGTGTTCCCCGAGTGTATCAGTGACGTTGAAGTCTGGCGGAGGACCCTCGTCGGGCATTCCGAACGTACCCTAGCTAAGCTAGAACTCACGGAGCAGGTCCGACGCTGTCCTTGGATCCGCTCATGGGATGTCGCGTAACTACTCTAGCCGGTTCCAGCGCGAAAATTCCATAGCGCGTCGGCCATCAGCCCAACGTTCGTTGATCAAGAAAACCAACGGTCGTTTCAGCGGGGAAAAATCCCTAGATCGTTGGGCAAAATGCCCAACGATTTTCCAAGAACAAAACGAGGAACAAATTGGGAACAAAATGCCGCAAAACAGGGTGGAACACCGTGTAACAGGGTCGGGGTAAATCATTGAGGAGTAAAGGCGGGAGATTGTTTGCTTCGGCTCATAACCCAAAGGTCGGTGGTTCAAATCCATCCCCTGCAATCGAGCTTTTCAATCAGTTGCGCGGTTCAAGGGCTGACCGGCAAACCCCAGATAGGACGGGCTAGTGGATTTATGGTTCAGTTATGGTCCGTTAAAGATTTCTGAGCACTCTGAAACTGGCTTTCAGCGCCGCCCGTCGGGATACCGATCGGTTGCCGAAGCAGAAATTTACCCGCCCATTGCTGGCCGCTTCATTAAGGTATGATACGGCTTGCGAGAATGAAGCTCTTCGTGGACGTGGGGCATGATGAATGCTAACGACGACAGGCAAATTGGTCGCGTAGTCACAAGAAGGGAAACCGTCGCACTGCTGGCAATCTCGGGCATCGCTGTCGTTTCCCGGATCTCCCACGGCCTGCTTCACTCTTTCGGAACGAAAAGATTGGCACCGTCATGCGTGGTGCGGCCGGCGCAGACTGAAGGTCCGTACTTCGTGGAGGAGCGTCTGAACCGGGCCGACATTCGCACGGATCCGACAACTGGTAAGGTGACAGCCGGCGCACCTTTGGAATTGGTGATGACCATTAGCACCTTCGCCAGCGGTGGCTGCGTCCCGCTAGCGGGGGCGCAAGTGGATATTTGGCACTGCGACGCATCGGGCGTTTATTCCGATGTTGACAATCCGGCATTCAATACCTTCGGCCGGAAATTCCTGCGCGGTTACCAGGTGACGGACGCAAACGGAAGCGTCCGATTTAGCACGATTTATCCCGGCTGGTATCCGATCAGGACGGTTCACATCCACTTCAAGGTGCGAGCGAATGCCGGGTCGGCGCGCGGTCACGAATTTACATCACAGCTCTACTTCAACGACACGTTCACGGATCGGGTGTTCGCCCGCGCGGAATATGCTGGAAGAGGTCCGCGGAGGGTTCGCAACCAGCAGGACGAGATCTTCCGCGAAGGCGGCGATCAGTTGTTGCTCGACGTTAAGAAAAAGGGCGATGGCTACGCTGCTATGTTCAACCTGGGTCTGCACTAGCTGCGAGGAATTGTCGACCCAATCCACCCAAGTTCAATTCGTACTTCCACACCGAGCCTTCCAGCAAATGACTCGGGGCGGGAAGGAGCATGGGGTCTGATCGATTGTCGCTGCGTCTGCCAAGGGGTAGGAGGCGTACCATTGGACATGAGCAGATTACGTCCGGAATGCCCCGACTCAGACCCTCCTAATCGCTTGCTAGCTGCCGATGTCTTCCTTCGACAAGAGCCAGACGATGAAGATGAAGAAGAGGAAGAGGAAGAGGAAGATGAAGATGAAGATGTAGGCAACGGTAAAGAAGATGACGGTGATGACGACAAAGACGACGACGGGTACTCGGAGGGAGCACCGCGGAGCAACGGGAATGGGTGTCGTCGCCGGGATGTTTGGCGCTTGGCCCCACTTCGTTGCCCTCTTTTGGCCCTTTCCGTGCACCAAACGCCGACATACTCCGGCAGGTGGCGGCACAAGGCGAAGGTGCGAGATCAGTTGATTTGGCGGGCCGGGCACGCGATCCGCTGGCTAAATACCAGGCGAGAAGTCTTCGAGGGATGGGACGCACATCCCCTGTCACCAAAGCGATCTTTCCTTCAAGTGACCTCTCATTGCGCGCTTCCTTTGCTCAACGGCAAGCTTCGACTTCTGCGACCTGGGTATGGATCGCAATTTCGAGCGTTGGGTAGTCCGTGTATCCCTTCATGCCCCCGCCGTAGGACGTGGCGTGGTCGTAATCGCTCAGCGCCGTCTCGAGCCTCAGGCGAAGCGGCAGATGCGGATTGCAGATAAAGCGTTTTCCGAATGCCACTCCGTCGAGGAGCAGGTTTTTCGGCAGCCACCGCAGAGGAATGGCTAGCCCTTCTTCGCCCTCTTCCCCTTCGTCGGCATTAGCCTTCTCTCAAGGTTTGTTGAGCTGCGGTTTGCTGACCCGAGACGGCTTTTGAGGCGTTGCTTTGCTGTTCAGGTACGGGGAAGAACCGGGTGATTCCAAGCGAAGCTCGTACTGGCCCACGGGAAGCTCGCCAGCGCGGAAAGAAGCCCTCGGCGTTGGTTGATACCGTGCGAGTCTAATTTGTACCTTGATTGCGCAGCGTCACCTTCGAACCGGCGGAAACTTCCCGATCGATGCGGCAAGACGGCGGGACACGTTCGATTGCGTCCGAGCCACCTGCTGCCTGAAATGACCGTTGGCTTCCAGCGATCAGAATTGTAGATCACGGCGGGGCCGCGGCATTGTTTTCGCCACACTGCGGACGACAAATCTCGACGTCCGTCATTAGTTTTCTTGATTCCTGGCCTGCCGATACGCCAGATAGTCTCGATAGAGCACGACGGTGGGAGACCCACCTGGCTGCACTCTTGCTTTCGGGGAATTGAAGATGCCCGAATATTGGTAACAAAGAATCTTCTCGAAATTCGGGAAACGCTGAAGATCTTGGATTAAGCCGCCAATCGGACGAGGAATTAGAGCCACGCCTTCAAACAGGAATGCTTCCATATCCATCCACAAATGCGCTTGGGCCTTATCGCACATGGCCTGCCAAATCTGTGCAGACTGTTCGCCGGTGATGTCCCCTTCGGGCATGCGATGAAAGGCAAAGGGGCAAACAATATCGAGATGGGCCAGCACAACCGGCCAGACATCCTGCGACTTCAGCATTCCGTGGGCATTCGGCGCGAGCATGATCGGTTTCTCTGGCGCAAGTTGGCGGCAAAACGCCTGGAACTCGCGAAAAAACGTGATTACTTCCTGCCTGTAACGATCTTTCACCGATTCCCCCTGGTCGGGGATCAGGCTGCCATACGTTTCCTCAGAGACGTACCAGCCATAGAAAGAAGGATGATGGCCATAGCGATGCCATAGCTCCTGAGCAACCTTCTTGTGCCAGTCGAGGGAATCTTTACTGAAATCGAACCACGCATACATGCCCACACCAAGAAAAACATTCATCTGCAGGCGGTCCGCTTCCGACAAGACCGCCTCGATGGCGTCGTGTGCGTTAACCTGCGCGCGTCCCGGGAACAGTTCGGACGGATAATAAGCCAATCCTTTATAGCCCGTGCTGGACATCCTGTTCCTGCCATAGTATTCCTGATTCCGAAAGCTCTCCTGAATAACGACTGTGTCCATGCCCAGGCTGTGCATACCACGAATCTGGTCGTGCCAGTCGGCGTCGGTCAGCCTTCGGATCGTCGAATTCCAATGGCGGCCTTCCTCCTCGCTCCAGTGTGCGATGCCTACCCAGGCGCCATCGATCGTACGAGTGGAGCGAATGTCAGAGGGAAGTACTTCCAGATTGCGCATCACGCGAACAGGGCCGCTCGCGTTGGCTGCGACAAGGATCAGGCGATGCCGGCCCGCCCATTGCTCAGTAGAATGACGATAGTAAATGCCGACGTTGCTATGAGCGTGTACTTTCACGTTCTCCTTATGGAGCAGAGTAGCTGCCGACTCCCGGTCCAGAAAGAGCGAGAGCGAATACTGTCGGTCCGAATCGCCGTTATTCTCCACGGCCCCGCGAATGTCCAGCATCACTCTGTTGGTCACTGGCGATGGCGGGATTAGTTCCAGGCGCGCGACCTGCTGTTGCGCCCAAGCTGATGTCGAGACGAGTGCAACGAGCAGGGAGATTAACCAGATACGCGGTCCTTGCACGGCGATTTCACTCCTATAACAATTGCGTTTCAATGAGCATTCCCATTCGCTACGGAAGCAGAGGGGCTGACAGACGGAAACTAGCGTTGCCCTCCAAACACGAGAGTGGCAGCCCCCTGTACGCCGGCTAGCCGTCCGGAGGTCGCCGCCTTCACACATGGCTTGCGCTTGCAGCCGAAATGTAAGAGGGCAGAAACCTGTTCGGCCACACTGGAGACAAACTGCGCCTGACCTTCGACAAGTCCACCCGAAATCAGTACCGCTTCCGGATCAAAGAGGTTGAAGATGTTTGCGATGCCCTCGGCCAGGTAACGGGCAAGAGCCTCATATGCGTTTACGGCGCCAGGATCGCCGGAGATTGCAAGTTGGTTAATGTGCAAAGCGAGGGCTGCATCGTCGAACGACCGGTGATCGGGAATCGGACCGCCCCGATCCTCATATTCCCGTATCAGGGCGGCAGTTGAGACATACGCCTCCAAGCAGCCGTGCCGACCACAGTTGCACGGACGCCCACCTTCTCGTATGACGTGGTGACCAATGGTGCCTGCGAAACCGTGTCGACCACTGAGCAGTTTTCTTCCGCATACGACGCCCCCGCCAATACCAGTCCCGATCGTGACGGCCACGAAATCGGACAGGCTGCGCCCGAGTCCAAAGTGCAATTCGGCAAGTACAGCGGCATGGGCATCGTTCACGACCCAGGTGGCCAGATCAAATCTCTCTTCGGCGAAGAATCGCAACGGAAAGCCCGCCCAACCGGGAAGATTTTCGGTTGCGGCAAAAACGGAACCATCCTGGGGATCGATCGCGCCGGCACTGGCGATGCCCAATCCCGCAGGCTTAACCCCTCGGTTGTGTGCCGCAGATATCACCTGCTGTACGGCGCGGCAGAGACTCGCCGTAATCGCATCTCGCCCTCCGCTCGCTTGAGTAGGCGCCTCCGCTACCAAGCTCACCTCGCCGCTGGGATTCACCAGCCCAGCCTTAATGCAGGTTCCACCGATGTCCACTCCGACGGCGGGAGCGGCGCTTGCTCTCTTCTGAAGGGCGCGAACAAAATTGGCGGTAATCGCGCCCGGGCGAGTGATGGCCGAACCGACAATGACACACCAGGCCCCCATAGAGAGCGCTCGTTGGGCTTCTTCCGGAGAAGAGATATGACCTTCCGCGACAACAGGCGCTCGAACCTGGCTTACCATATCAGCCAACAAGGGCCAGCTGAAACGATGATTGCTGCGAGTTGGCTCGGTATATCCATTCAGGGTGGTCCCGACCATGTCGGCCCCGGCGGCGGCAGCGGCCAGGGCCTCCTCTAAAGTGGCGATGTCAGCCATCACGGGAAGGTTCAATTCGCGATGAATGCGCTCGATCAGAACTCGCCAAGGCTCGCCATTCGGCCAATCGCGGCTCGTGCAGTCCAGGGCGATGATAGAGGCGCCCGCTTCGGCCAGCGCCGCCGCCGCCGCGAAATCAGGAGTTATGCGGGTCTTGCCCCCGCTGCAACGTTTCTGAATTCCGATGATCGGGAGCTTGGAATCCCTGCGTATGGCCGCTATATGCTCGGCACTGTTGATGCGCAGACCGACTGCCCCTGCCGCAGTTACTGAGCGGGCGATGCGGCGAATGGTTTCGGTATCCTCCAAAGGGTCCCCCGGCGCCGCCTGACACGACACCACCAAGCCGCCTCTCAGTTGTTGCAGAATCTCTGGCATACCTTCCTCGCGTCCCATACGATTTTCCTAGGTGCATTGTCTGGTTGTATAGACTATGATACTTATTCTGCAATAACAACACAAAACCACACCGTGCCTCAACGAATTTTTCTTAAAGAGGCACAGGGGCAGTACACCTTAGCTGAGCCTTTCTCGAGAGATACGGGGCGGAGAAATGAAAAACACGCTGCTGGTGGGCTCGCTGTTGGCGATCTTGTCCGGACTGATGAACGGAAGCTTCACACTCCCTATGCGCTTCTTGGGGCGCTGGGAATGGGAAAACGTGTGGAGTGTTTTCATTGCATTTTCTTGCTTGCTCCTGCCGACCGTGATCCTCGCTGCGATCGCACCACAAAGTTGGACAGTTCTTGCGCACGCACCTAAGCATGCTATCTGGATCGCCATAGCTGCAGGATTTACTTGGGGTTTCGGGGCCATCATGTTTGGGCAGAGTGTCAGCGCTATCGGTATCTCCTTGGCCAACACCCTCGTACTCGCGATCAGCTCTGCGCTGGGATCGTTGCTGCCGATGCTCTTGCTGGCGCCACGAAAACTGTTTTCCTTCACCGGAAAAATGATCGTAGCCGGAGTGGCCATCGAGGTTATAGGAATTGCCTTATGTGGCGTGGCGGGGCGCCGCCGCGAGCAGAGGATTGGGGTCGAAGGCGAGCGTGGCGACTTGGTGGGGCGCGCACGTCCCATGAGCGTGGCGCTGCTCTTGGCTGCTGGAGCAGGTGTGCTTTCCGCCGTTTTCAACATCGGGTTCGCTCTGGCCAAGCCCATCGCCGAATACGGGCGAAACGCCGGGCTGAGCGAGTTTTCCAGCACAAATCTGATCTGGTGGGTGATGCTCGGCGCAGGATCGATTGCCAACCTTATTTTTTGCGGGTATCTGATGTTAAAGAATCGCAGTATGGCAAAGTTTAGCCAGCCCGGCGCAGTGCGCTTGTATTCACTCACAGCTTTGATGGCTGTGTTGTGGGGCGGAAGCATCTTCGTGTATGGCGCCGCCGCGCCCCGGCTTGGTCCTCTCGGCACCTCGATCGGTTGGCCGCTGAGCCTGGCTACCGGTCTTCTCCTTGCCAATGCGATCGGCGTCGGAGTCGGTGAATGGCGGCGCGTTTCGCGCGCTACACGGAACTTGATGTATTCCGGTATTCTAGTTTTGCTAGTCGCCATCGTCGTGCTGAGCAGGGCGAGTTACTGAAGAACAGAGCAGGCGAGGAGCCACTGCATGCGCGAGACAGCGAGTGTCCAAACACGAAAAAAGAAATCCGCGATATCTGCGGTCAAACCGAATTCCAATCACCGCCACTGGGAGTTCGCCCCGCTGGACAAGAGCAGCTTCACACCCATGTATTTTCAGATCCAGACGCAACTGCTGAAGATGATTCAGAGTGGGCGATTGCGTCCCGGGGACGCTCTGCCCAGTGAAGACGAACTCAGCCGCGCCTGCGCCGTCAGCAGGATGACAGCGCGCCATGCTTTGCAGGCTCTCAAGACGCAAGGTTTTGCTTCACGCCACAAGGGCCAAGGTACCTTTGTCAGCCAACCCAAGGTTGAAAAGGACATCATGCACCTGGCTGGATTCACCGCCGAAATGCGGGCTTTAGGGCTGCAGCCCTCCTCCCGCGTGCTTAGTGCAGACATGATACCGGCCCCAGCCGAGGTCGCGTCCGGCCTACGCATCGAGATTGGGTCACCTGTTTTTCATTTGCGCCGCTTAAGGTGCGCAGATGGCGTGCCCGTCGCGATTGAGGAGGTATGGCTTTCGCGCGAGCAATTTCCGGGCCTGGATAAGATCGATTTCGCTTCTGCCTCACTGTACCAAACGCTGCGTGAACGCTATGGTATTCGCGTGACCCGGGCCGACGAGATCCTGGAAGCCCGCTCGGCCACCCGCCAGCAGGCAGAACTGCTGGAAATTCCACGCCACGCCAGTCTGCTGGCGATCACCCGGACCTTGTGGAGCGTGGAGGGAAAGCCGGTTGAGACCGCCCATTCCGTCTATCGTGGGGATCGCTACCGGGCAGTGCTTGCCATTCCCGCCACAGCTGTTGAGTAGCGCAGTTTTCCAGCAGCAGGCCAATTGAGCTCCGCCACCGCGATGAGGCCAAATACAAAGCACCGAATACAAGCAAGCCTGGCGCAAGGCTGACCGCGCGAAGCGAGAATCTTGGCTTCTGCTGCTGCAGTCACAAAACCCGGATCCCTCGCTTTGCTCGGGATGACAATGTGGTGGATGAGGGCGGAGTATGGGATGGTTCCCGGTGGCAGAATAAAAATGGCAGAATAAAAGTGCTTGACAATATGTATAGACAGGAATACATTTCCGGGAATTTACCGTGTACGACGCAAGCCCCTCCGATGCAACCGGTCCGTGCACGAGGCGGCCAACAGAGAGGTTTCCATGAGAATAGGCAAGTTGACTAGCTGGGCAGTAGGGTTGGTCCTCCCACTCCTGTTCACCGCGTTGCTGCCGGCTCAGGTGGACAAAGCAACGATCACCGGCACCGTCACCGATTCCTCCGGTGCGGTGATTCTCGGCGCGAGCGTGACCGTGACGAACATGGATACTGGAGCACGCTTCACGGGAGAGTCCAACGAGGCGGGCATCTACCGCGTGTCGGCGCTCCCCGTGGGAACGTACTCGGTCGAGTACCAAAAGAATGGTTTCAAGAAAGTAGTTCGTTCCGATTTGACACTGGCAACCGCGCAGGTGGCTCAGATCAATGTCAAGATGATGCCCGGAGCAGTCACCGAATTGGTGGAAGTCACAACCGCACCCGTGATGCTGGACACGGAGACCACCGATGTTGGCACAGTGATGACTGCCAACTCGATGAAGGACCTGCCGCTGGACATCAATTCCTCCGGCGTAGGACGGGACGTAACTAGCTTCATCTATTCGAATATAGCGACCACCAACGGCGGCAACTACAGTGGGCACATCGCCGGATCGCAGAACGTTACCAAGAACGTGATGGTGGACGGCGTCGACGCCACAGCGGGACTACAAGGGTTCATCCAAGACATCGGCATGGAGGCGGTGCAGGAGATGAACGTGCAGATCAGTGGGATGACTGCGGAAGGAGCGTCGACCGGCGGCGGCACGATCCTGTTGGAAATGAAATCCGGCACGAACCAGTTCCATGGCAGCGGCTACGGTTTCTTGCAGAATGAGGTGCTGAATGCCAATTCCTCGGACAATAATTACTTTCACATTCAGCGACAGCGGAATCGGTTTGACGACTGGGGCGCCAGTCTTGGCGGACCGATCAGGAAAAACCACACTTTCTTTTTTGCATCGTACGAGCGTTTCCACAACGCCCAGCTCACATTTTCGCCCAATGCGGCCACGGTTCCGACTCCCGCTTTCCTGCATGGCGATTTCAGCGCCCTACTTGGCGGCCCACTGATGATCAACGGTAGTCCGGCCGCGGACGCCTGCGGGCGTCAAATCAACATCGGAGAGATCTACAATCCCCAGAATCCGGTCGTGAGTGGCGGGAATACCTGCCATCAGCCGTTTCCGGGAAACATTATTCCCCAGAGTCAACTCAGTCCCATTGCCGTGGGCGTCGCACAAAAGCTGTATGGCAATGGCTACGCCCCAATCGGCCCGGGATTGGTGAATAATTTCCCCGCGTTGTCGGGTGGCTATTCGCACGTCACCAGCACCCACTTGGACCTGAAGCTGGACCAGAACATTAACGCTAAGCAGCGCATTTCCGGAGGCTTCAACTGGTGGAATTTTTACTCTTTGGCCCCAGGATCGCTTTGGCAGATTGGGAGTTCAACCGGCGGGCCGCTGAGCACTGGCGACAATCAGCCGCAGCGGGACTGGTCGGTTCGCCTGCAGCACTTTTACACGGTCAGCCCGACGCTCTTGAACACTGCATCTGTGGCATACAACCAGCACATGGCCTCAGACAAACCGCCGACGCCGTTTAACTCGAGCGGCGTGGGAATCCCTGGGACGAATGGCAGCAACTTTCCCACCATAGCCTTTACGGACGGCGGGGCCGGCGGAGGATACTCTGAGTCGACCATTGGCCCGCCCTATAACGACCGTTACACTCCGTACAACGTCGTGGCCAGCGACACGGTGTCGTGGGCAGGCGGGCGGCATATGCTGAAGTTTGGCGGCGACGTGCAGGCGCGCGGCATGAACGCTGTCTACCTGGGAGGGATTCGCGCATACAACTTCACCAGCCAAACCCTTGCGCCGAACAACAATCAAGTATGGCCCTACGTGGGTTTTGCGTTTGCTAACTTCATGCTAGGCGAAGTGCACGACGGTTCGCAAAGCGTCACCTCGGCCTTGTATGGGCGTCGGAAGCGCATGTCACTGTTTGCCTCCGACGATTTTAAGGTCAGCAGTCGCCTGACACTCAATCTGGGCCTGCGCTGGGACGTCAACGGCCGGTTCCACGAAAAGAACGGCCATTGGTCCAACTTCGATATCGGGATTAATCGGGGAATTTGGGGCCCCTACAATGGTGCCTGGGAGTGGGCTCAAAATGGCAGCGATTCATTTGAGCGCAACCAGAATTTCCATCAGTTTGCACCGCACATCGGTGTGTCCTACCGGGCGCTGGGCAATCTGGTGCTGCGCAGCCACTACGGAATCACTTACGCTCCGCTGGCAATGAACCAGTGGAATGGCGTTCCGGCCTTCTATCCGCCGGGGTTCACCGCGGGCGCTTTCGGGTTCGCGGGATCCAACACGGTGGTCAACAACATTCCCGTCGTGCCTTCGTTTAACTGGGACGCCGCATCCGGCGCCTACCCTGGACAGACTGTTTATCCGGCGCGCGTTCCTAGCCAATCCAACCTCAGCGGCGGTGTAGCCTACGTCTGGCCCGATGCGCTGACCATGGGCATGGTGCAGAACTGGAATGTAGGCGGTGAATGTCAGCTCGGCAAGGGCACGGTGCTTTCGCTGAATTACCTGGGAAATCACGGCCGCCACCTGCATGACGGGAGCATTTGGCCACATAACTTTCCTGCCCAGAGCACCTATTTAAAGCTGTATAACTCGGGTCATGTGCAAGACATGGTGACAGATCCGGCCAGCGCTGCGACGGCTGGGGTTCCGTATCCCTTTGCAGGCTTTTCGGGAACCGCTTACCAAGCCCTCGCGCCGTACCCGCAGATAACCTCTCAGGCGCCCCAAAGTGGTGTCTTTCTCGTCAACGCCGATCTTTCCGTGAGCAACTATGAAGCCATGGTTGCTGAGGTCAAAACGAACAACCTCCGCGGCGTCACCATGGATGTCAACTACACCCTGTCCCGTTCTACGGGAAGCGCCAGCCCGAACGGCGCCTTTGCCGATTCGCAGTCTGGGACGATCCACACGCAGGATCCCTATCTGCTGCCTCGTCTTACCGATCAGTTGACACCGTGGGACTATACCCATCAGCTGAAGGGCTATGTGCTCTACGATCTGCCGTTCGGATCGCAGCAGCGGTGGAAGACAAACCGGGAGTGGCTGGACAACTATGTCCTGGGCGGCTGGAAGATTGGGATGCAGTTGAGCTATCGCACCGGCGCGCCGCTGAACACCATCATGGCACCGGTACAATATCCCGGCTGGTCTGGCGTTTTCGCACAGAGAAATCCGAACGTGAACTTGTCCAGTGGCACGTTCAAGGGGTACAACCCAGGTTGGGTTCAAGGCGGCGGTGTAGGATCCGATCCCGGCAGCCTCGTCTTCAATCCGAACGCTTTTTCGCAACCCGCCCCGGGAAGTTTCTCCACGGAGAAGTATTCTTACCTCGGGTACCTGAGGGACTTCGGAAACTCGGATGAGGACCTGAACATCGCCAAGCACTTCCGGTTTGGCTCGAGCGAGCGTTATCTACTCAGCTTGCGCGCGCAGTTCTTCGACGTCTTCAACCGCCACCACTGGGGCACTCCCACTTTAGACATGACCAGCGCTTTCTTCGGGCATGTGACGAGCATCTCCGGCTATCGCTATGGGCAGTTGAGCGCCCGGTTCGACTGGTAATTCAACCCGGCTAGAGATCAGCAACTTGCTCACAGGTTGCGTCTAATGGCTGCAATAGAAGAAGACACTGCGTGAGATCGTTGACCATGGTCCGGACGAGAGCAGCGGCCGCGCTCCTGCTTAGCGCCGCAATGTGTCCGGGCGCTTGCTCAACGCCGTCAATTTTGAATGCGCAAGCAGTCTCGGACAGCAAGGCCAGTGTGAACCGGAGAGCCACCGAATGGCCGCAGGCCCTGCGCATCGCGGATTTCATTCTTTCGCTTCAAAACGCCGCAGGGGCCATTCCCGATCGCTCGGGTGTGAACACGGTGAATGAGGACTCCAATATGGAGTACGCTCTCATCGGGCTCGGCGCGGCATACGCTGCTACCAAGGATCGGCGTTACCTGGACGGGTTGGAGCGCGGGATTCGTTGGCTGGCGGCACGCGAGGAAATGAGCGACCAGCGCTGGAGAGGAAGCTGGCATTATGTATACTCGGCCAACTCGCCGTTTGCTTCGATTCCGATCTCACCGGGCGCGGGTATCACGGACGTGCGTGGTGTGGATGCGACTTCAGGGCTCTTCGTTTACCTCTTGTATCTAGATAAGGAGCTTACTGGCAGCGATAACTTGGCTCGGACCTATGCCGCGAACGCCAAAGCAGCGTTGGATTTCGTTATCCAGCACAACCTGGATAGGGATGGTTTCAGCCGGAGCTCATGGCAGCAACATGCCTCCGATGGGCAATGGCATCTCTATGCATTCAAGTACAGCGCAGATCAGGGCGATGTGTACCTCGGCATGCAGGCAGGAGCCCTTTTGTACCACGTCAGTGCCTACGAACGGATCGCCCGATTCCTCATGGCATCGACACCGCAGCGGTTGTTTCGAAAGACGAAAGGGCGATACGGATTGGGCCTCAATGAGAAAGGGGTTCTCGATTATGCGCAATATGCCTTTGCGCAGGGCTACCTGGCATGGATGTGGGGAGATACTCCGGAAAACCGTCACGCTCTGGCGTGGTTACGCTCCAAGGTGCGCAGCGACGGCGCCCTGGTCGAAGCCAACGGTAAACCTGCCTCCAGCCTGAGCGTCGCCTTGCTTAGCATGGCCGCCGCTGCTCTCCGACAACCGGAGCCATCGCAATCGTTGCGGTGGATGGTGACCAAGCTGTACGACCCTGCTACGGGAGGTGTCCACGAGTCGGCAGATCCTGACAGCTACGAGTACAACAACGTCGCAGGATTTTGCTTGATCGCTCTGCTCGGATTTCTGCCGTTCGACTAGGCGAGTGAAACGACCCACTCCGTAATGGAAGATTGCACCCGTGAACTCTCCCATCGGCAAGGACGATGTGGCTGCTGGGCCGTTTTGGATTGGCGTTGGCCAGCACGCGTTGGTCCACAAAGGATTCTGCTCGTACTTGGTCCAATTCACCAGGTCGTTGCTGCGGGCCAGACCGATACCGCGGCCCTCGTTCAGGCCGTACCAGCCGCGGTAACGGAAACCGCCGCGCTTCATATCCAGTACTGACATCGTGTGCGGGAATTCATTTCCTTCCCACGGCTGCGCGTCCGGCAAGACGTGACGCGGACTGGTTAGCTTGAGGTACGGGATCGAACCAGTTTGTTTCGCGGCTTGTGCACAGAGAAAGATGCTTGCCACAGCGACTGCGCCAGCGACACTCAGGACGTTTTAAAAATTCGTCATGAGTGCTCCTCACACTAAGTTGTGTGTTCGGCCATCGCCTTCTTCAGTGTGATGGTTGCGTTGGTGATGATGGGTTTTGCCCAGAACCCCACGCTCAGCACGCAGCCAAACATCAGATACAGGAAGGCAACTCCGGCGCGCAGGCCGAAGTGATCGCCGATCTGGCCGATGATCACCGGCACCACCGCGCCACCCATGATTCCAGTGCTCAAAATTCCCGAGAACGAGCCATGGTGCTCCGCGACCGAGTTGAGGCCTAGCGATACCAAGATCGGCCACATCACCGACGCGAACAGTCCAATCGCGGGAAACGCGAACCGGGAGACATTGGCGGGGCCGAAAATTGCGAGAGTCAGGCAAACTAACGCACCCGAACAGGTCCCGATCAGTACGTGCCGACTGTCGAAAAGTTTTAGCAATCCCATACCGATAAAGCAGCCGGCTGTCAGCAACCCCCAGAACCAGGACACGGCTGTCGCTCCGGTCGTGTGCGGGTCAAACCCGTGGTAGGTAGCGAGAAACTTAGAGATCCAATCGGCGGTGCCTTGCTCGCAACCGACATAAGCAAACACGCACCCGAAGAACGCCCACACCATGGGCCTGCGAAACAGGCTACTGTACATCTCGAACGATCCGGCCGATTCGTCCGCCGTGCGTTCAACCTTTGGAAACCTGCTGAGAACCAAAACGACGATCATCACCACGGTGAAGGCTGCGAAGATCCAATACATTGACGCCCATGGCAGCGTGCCGGGCGTGACCGGACGAAGCACCTGCAATATCGGGTTCTGCTTTTCGGCGCGGCTGAGGTTCAAGACCAGGTAGGAATAAATGTAGGGACTGATGAAGGACGCGATCCCGAAAATTAGTTGCGCGAACGCAGAATTGAAGGCGAAGTGCTCCTCTCCTCCAGCTACGCGCAGCAGAGGGTTGATTGCGGTTTGTAAAGTCGCCATCCCCGACCCCATTACGAACAATGAAACTACCGCGACTTCGTACGTGGGGTGAACGGCGAAGCCCAGAGAACCCAAAGTTCCAGCGAGGAAAGCCGCAATCATGACTGTCTTCTCACCGAGCCGTTCGATCAGGAATCCCGCCGGAATGGACATTACGCCATAGGCGATAAAGAAGGAGAACGGCAAGAAAGCCGCCGCCGCGAGGCTTACATGGAAGCTGCTAATGATGTCGGGCACGAGCGGCCCCAGGATGTTGGTCAGAAGCGACATTACGAAGAATGTCAGGAAAACGATGCTGACCATGTAGCGGCTGCGAACCATATTTGGGCAAAGCCCCCTTATTCCGTGGTGGTGATTTTGGTCGCGAGCTGGAAGCGACCCGGCTCGCGGCCGGCTTGGGCCGCAAGAGCCAGAGTGATCATTTGCACTGGCAGGGCTTCCACGATGGGGCGGACCGCTTCCGGCACCTTGGGCAGAATGCATGGCTCGAAATGCCCGCCCTCACTGACCAGCTCGGCGCGCCCCGATTGCTCCCGTATGTCTCCCAGCAAGCGCAGGTTCAAATCACGTGTCTTCTCGGCGCCGGCAAACACCAAAACGAAAGTATCTTTGCTCAGCATCTCGAACGGGCCGTGCCGAAACCCGGCACAGCTCATGCCCTCAGCGGGGAAGTGATCGGCTTCCTTTACGATCAACGCACCCATCTCGACCGCCGCCAGTGAGGATCCTCTTCCGACAAAAAACAGGTGACGGATACCAGTGAGCCGTTGCGCGAATTTTTCCGTATGATCCTTCCAGTCATTGAGGTAACTACGAACGGCAGAACAAACCGTCTCGAGTTCCTCCCGGGTTTCGCGCAAGTTGCCGCCGCCGAATATGTCGCCAAGCCATTTCAAAGCCATCAAACCGGTGACGAAGGTTTTGCATGACACCGAGAACTCTCTGCCAGCGCGGGTGACGATTACGCCGTCGGCTTCCTTGGCGAGAGGGCTCTTTTGAGTGTTCGTGACCGCTACCAGGCGTGATTTTCCGCGATTCGCCTTCAAAAGACGGACGACCTCCGCACTCTGGCCCGATTGCGAGACCGCGATGATTAGAGTCTTGGGATCGAAGAGTCGAGTCTGGTAGTGGACCAGTTCGGAGGTTTCTACCATTACGGACGTGATGCCACGATCGATCAAGTCCAAGTACAGGGGATGGAGCGCGTGGAAGGAGGATCCCATTCCGGTCAGCACAATTCTGTCGAACTTACCGGAATCCACGCGCGAGGCGACGACTCGGAGCGGTTTGAGTTCCGTTAAGCTGGCCAGGGTCTCTTCTAGCGCCCGGGGCTGGTCGAGAATGTCGCGAAGATATTCGCCTTGAATAACGGAAAACTCAGCCAACATTGCTAACCTCCATAGGGTCAAACCGGTGATGCCAGACACTGGCTGCCCCGATCAGGTTCGCGTCTTTGCCTAGCGAAGCCAGCGCCAATTCCGTCCGCTCATATGGAACGAAACGGCAACTGGCCGCAATCGTCCGGCGGATTTCGTCCAGGAACAGAACGGCGCTGTTCATGACGCTGCCGCCCAAAACGATTGCGTCAGGAACAAAAATCGTCACGAGATTTGCCAGCCCCAGCCCTAGATAGCGAGCTTGGCGCGCGACTGCCTTGACGGCCCATTCGTCGCCTTCCGTCGCTAATTCACAAATCCTTTTCGCAGTGAGCTCGGGTATCTGTGGATGGTTCGGCGGCGCATTAGTTCGCAGCCACGCGACCATCGCCGGCCCTGCTGCTAACGATTCCCAGCATCCCCGGAAACCGCAATCGCAAAGCGGGCCCGTCGCGTCGATGACGTGGTGCCCAATTTCAGGATGTGCCTGATCAACGCCGCGGTACACGTGGCCGTCGAGAATGACGCCGACACCAATGCCGGTGCCTACCGTTACGTAAATGAGGCGCGCCTTGTTCTTGCCTGCTCCCCATCGAGCTTCGCCCAACGCGGCGGCATCGGCATCATTTTCGATCGCGGTTGTCACCCCGAAGGCTTTCTCCAAATCCTTAACCGGATTTTGTCCTCGCCAATGGGGAAAAAAGTTTACATCGCCGATCTCGCCGGTAAACGGATACACAGGGCCGGTGGAGCCGATGCCGATCCCTTTCAGCTTTGCACCTGCCTTGGCGACGGCTGCTTTCAGCATCGTGACCGTTCGCTGAAGTGCGCTCTCGTAAGGTCCATGCCCTTCCGTCGGACACTCCAGGCGAGTTAGAACCTTGCCGGCGGAATCTGTAATTCCAACAGCGATCTTCGTTCCGCCGATATCGACTGCGCCAATCACCCCGCTTATTTCCACTCGACTATGGCCCCTTCGTAAGGACCGAGTTGCATCTTCCACCCGGATCCATCCATCGGTATCGCTGTCGCTCCCTGCGGTTCGAATCTGCTGGCCGAGCGTACTCCGGACGCGGTGATAGTTACGTTCTTCGCTTGTGCTGCATGGTTGACCACCACAACGTAGCCACGATGATCGCCATTCAAGGCCGTAATTTCGATTGCGGGATCGTCGGCACGAAATACGGGTTTCAGGCCTACCCAGTCGCGAAAAGCCTCGTAGATCCGGTGAGTGTTCTCAGGCTGATCAAAAACAGCGGGAACGTTCGCCAGGTAGTGCTCGATAGGATAGGCACTGAGCAGCGTCTTTCCACGTCCGATACTATTGGCGACTAGTGCGGGGTTGTTGTTCTGATCGACGGCGATCACCCTACCGCTCGTCACTTCCAGCAGTGTGCCCCAGGATTCGATGGTTTGGGTTGGAACCGTGTAATGGAAAGTATCTCCGGGTTTGAGTTCCCCGAATGGCGCGACGATCTTCAAGGTTACCTCGGAACTGGGCGCCCGATCGACAAGACGCGCCCCAAACAGCGATGCCATGTCGGGGATCGCGCCGTCCGATGCAACCGATGCGTACAGGAACCCGCCATTCTCAACATACTTTCGGGCGTTCTCATAAAAATCGGAATGTATGTGTGTGAGGAAAGGATCGGACGTGCCCGTAATGGGGGAGGGCATGAATAGCATGGGGCGTTTCGCCCAATCGGCGTATTCTCGAGGGAAGTCAGCTTTCAGGTGCGCGCGGCGGGCCAATACAAAAGAGGTTAGGGCAGAGCCCATCAGCCAGCGGTTAGCCGCACTGACGTCCGGCTGGGCATGTCCCGGCATGGCGTCAGCATCAGAGGTTGAAACGTACGGAGTGACTTCCGGGCCCGTGAGTCCGAAATGTGAGAAGTCGCCGTGCGGTTTCGCCCATTCGTCGGGGATAACAATCCCGATTTCCGCCGGCGCGGGGCTTACGCCAGCAAGATCAAGCTGCCTGACCACTTGGGAAATCTTCTTGAACTCTCGCGCCAGCGGCTTGTCCTGCCGGTCCCAGGTTGTCATACCCCAGCCCGTCTCTTGAGGAGTGCGGAGGTACGGTGCCTTGTGGAACTGCTGCGGTGAAGCATCGGTGTAGCACCAAAGATCCACGCCAATGCTGCCGGCGCCCAGTCCGGAATAGATCTGGGCGCGATCGTAGGAGGCGATCCTTTCTGGCGCGAACTGGGCGGTGGATGCTCCCATCTCGTGGATCATGACCGGGCGGCCGGCGCTCTGCGATAGCGCGATCTCAAAGGCAGCGCCGTACGTGCCGCGGGCGGACAACAGCGGGTCAGGAAAGAGGTCCGAAGCATACAGCGTGAACGGGTGCACGCTGAAGAAGTTCACAAATTTCGCGATGTTGTCCGCGCGGAACGGTCCGTGGCCTGTTTCTTCACCGCTGGTGCCCACCACGATCGGGTGCAGCTTGTCGTATTGCCGGATACCGTCAACGATCAGCCGTGTCCAGTTGATCGCCATCGAGTCAGTCGTCGCCCCGCCACCCACAATCCAGAACGGCGGCTCGTCAGTAAGGTCCCACCCGATAATCGCGCTCTCATTGGCATAGTGGCGGCCGAACTCGGCGGCAAGGTTAGTTTCCAGGCGCAACATGTCGGCATCCGCGTGTGGATGCCGACCATGTCGCCACGCCACGTCCCAGTACGCCTCCCCAACTTCTCCGCCAATGAACAAGCTTGGGTGAAGATAGATCTGGTACTTGTGCGCGAGTGAAACCATGTAGTCAAGCTGCTGAAAGGCGGTTGGGTTGTAGTCCCCAGGGCGCGGCTCAAACCAAGCCCACATCATGTCGAGTCGCACGATGGAGTAGCCGAGTTCGTGCATCTTGGCAAAATCGGCTTCGATATCTTTCGGATCCCATTCGACTGGCCACTGCATTGCCGCCTTTGCGGGAACCCAGTGCGCTCCAACGGGTATGAAGCGCTTGCCGTCGCGGCTGAAGTAAGTCCCCTCGAGATGGACCTCAGGCAGGCGGGCACTGGCGCCGGCATTGTTTCGCCTTGTGCTTTGGGCCGGCGGTTCGGCTCCGGGCGCATTAAGCAGGGAGATCGAACAGAGGATCACAACTGCCACGCACGTTTTCAGCGTTTGGTGCCGCATCACTGTTCCTTTCGCGATTGGACTAGAAAGTCAGCTTCAGTGCGAGCTGCAACTGCCGGGGGGCGTGCACAGTACTGGTAATGGAGCCGGCGAGGCCGGGCGACCCCGGAGATCCGGTTGTATCGACGGCCGCATACGGCAGTCCGAATTCCGGAGTATTAAACAGGTTGAAGGCTTCTGCCCGGAACTGCAAGTTCGTGCGTTCTGTGATTTTGAAGTTCTTGAAGATAGAGAAGTCGACATTGTATTGCGCAGGACCACGGAGAATTCCCCGGCGCGCGTTGCCGAACTGGTGTGCGGTAGTTTGTCCCGGCGCGAGGGCGGGGATCGCGAACGCCAGCGGGTTATACCAGCATTGAATACTCTGTGAATCAGACGGGCATCCGACGCTGGTGGCGTTTGCAAAGTTGTAGGCGTTTCCAATTACGTCGGGTCGAGGCGCACCCGATCCGGTGTTGGTCGGATCAAACGACAACACCGGTGTAAACGCCTGGCCAGAGTACATGCTGACAATCCCATTCAGTTGCCAGCCTTCTGATATCCATCGTGCGGGACCCGAGCTGGCGAGCAGGTGTTTGCCAGGACCGATCGGCAGCTGATATGACCAGGCGGATGTGAACTGATGGCGATAGTCGGGCCCGTTATTGCCACGCTCGGCAGCCAGGTTATGCGTGTTCTGCGGCTCCAGCCACTCGTTCTCCTCCGACTGGCCGATGGTGTGTTGCCAGGTATATGCGCTCAACATGCTCCAATCGGCGGAGAAGCGCTTCTCAAACTTCAGCTGGAGCCCATGGGAGATGGACGAATAGTCGTGAGCCTCGGTGCGGATGGAAGCAATTTCTGGCACTGTGCTGAAGTAGGGCCGGCCGATGTTCGAAGGTGGGCAGCCGTTGCACGGCGGCTGGAAGTTAGAATCCAGCGGTTGAACCGGCTGGTTCAGATTTGCAAGGTGCGCCAGCTTCACTCCGTGCGTTCCCACATACGCAACTTGCAGCACCATGTCCTTGGCCAGTGCGCGCTCAATGTTCAGATTCCATTCCTCGATGTAGCTCGTTCGATTATTGAACCGCGCCGCACTGGCACGACCGGAAGGCCTCGCCAGCGTCGGGTAGGACGAGGTGGGGTACCCGTGGGAAATTCTCATGCTTGGCGCGGAAGGTGGATTGTAGATCGTCTGGCTGAAGAACAATCCCGTCGGATTGTAGGCGAGTTCAGCGTCGTTTTGGTTCGCCTGTTGGTCGTAGAAGATTCCGTGGCCGCCACGGAATACCGTTGTTTCGCCCCACGGTGTCCACGCAAACCCGAGTCGGGGAGCGAAGTTGTTGTAATCAGTGACGACGTTTCCTGACCGGCTGACACCCGGCATTCCGGGGGCGACAAACGTCCCGGTGGGAAAATTGAAATTGGCCAGCCGGTTATGCTGCTCGACCATAGGAGTAAACAGGTCATGGCGAATCCCGAGATTCAGGGTCAGCTTTGGGGAGACGCGCCAGTCGTCCATGGCATAGGCGCTGAACTCGATCCAGCGCATACCGAAACTTCCTTTCTGACCATCACGGTAGGCCGAAATGGGATAGCCCATGAGGAAGCTGGCCAGGTCGGCGCCACCATTGCCGGTGTTGAGATCGGAGGTGAACTGCTGGTCGAAGGTCATGTCGCCGCGCCCGTTCTGTGTTTGGAAGAATCCGTGCAACCGGCGCCGAACGTCTGCTCCGAATTTAAAGGAGTGGTGCCCGCGAACATACGTGAAGGCATCCTGGTACTGGTAGTTGTTCTCGCGCAGGAATTCCGGAAACCAGTCAGTCGTCCCCAAAGCGCTCAAGGTGGAGAATCCGATGTGAGGGAGTCCTCCGGTCGCCGCCGGCCGAGTCGGATCAAAGATGCCGGGTATGCCCAATTGCTGTGCCAGTGGCTGCCCTGCAAAGTTGGGGAGAGCCTGCACCACATAGCGGGTGTAGCCGATTTTGATCTCGTTAATTTTGTTTGACGAGTACGTGTGCACGTCGGTAATGCCTCCCGCTCGGGCGAGATTCTTGACATCTCCGGAGAACACTCCGCCGCCGGCTTTTCCGGGAAAGGGATCGGGCACATGCGCATCCACATTGCCGAAGCTGAAAGTCACGAACATGCTGTCTTTACTCGTGAGCTGATGGTCAACACGAATATCGAACGAGTTCTGATTGTTCCGGTAAACGGGGTTAAAGAGGTAGTTGCTGGAAGTCGTGAAACGAGCGCGGTTCGGAGCGGGGAAGAGTTGCACGATGTTGAGCGCCACCGGGTCGAGACACGCGCCGCCCGTGGAACTCAGACCGCTCGTTCCCACGCAAGGTGGAATGACGTTCACCTGCCCATTGGAGGCGATGGGAACACGATAAGTCGTAACGCCGTCCGGACAAACCTGGTTGGGCGCAATCGGATCGAAGATCGTGCCAGTGTCATATTGCGGCCCGCCCGAAGGACATGGAGAGAACGTCATGCCCGTGAGCCGATCCTTGAAGTCACCTCCGCGCTCCGCAAGAACGGGGACGGTCGAGATGTCAGTTTCTGACCGGCGAATGCGCGTGCCCTGATAGTCGCCGAAGAAGAAAGTCTTGTTCTTGATGATCGCTCCACCGATCGATCCGCCAAACTGGTTCTGCTTGAACGGGGCGATCGGCAGCGTCGGGTCGTCAAAGTAGTTCTTGGCGTCAAGAACCGAGTTCCGCACAAATTCGTAGGCACTGCCGTGCATCTGATTTGTCCCCGACTTGAGCACGACGTTGACGACAGCGCCGCCCTTGCCCATATCAGCTCCGAAATTGTTGGTCTGAACTTTGAACTCCTGGATGGCATCGATAGGCGGCTGGATCACTTCAATCCCAATCTGTTGCTCGTTGTTGTCGAAGCCGTTCAACAGGAAATTGTTATTGGTGGCGGTGAGTCCGTTTGCCTGAATGGACCCGGTGCCCCGCTGGTTTTCTGGAATGCCGCCTTGCTGCACCGCGCCCTCTGGTCCTTGGTTTACTCCCGGTGTCAGATAAGCCAGTTCGACAAAGTTCCTGCCGTTCAACGGAAGCTCATGCACCCGCTGTTCCTCGACGACCTGTCCGATGGAAGACGTTTGCGATTCAACCAGAGGTTCGGCCGCCGTGACTTCGATTTTTTCGTTGACATCGCCCACCGCCAGCGTGAGGTCGACGCGCACCACTTGGTTTACATCGAGGGGGAAGGGCGCTTGCTCGGCTCGCTTAAAACCCTCATGGCTGACCGAAACCACGTAGGTACCCGGCCGTAGTTCTGTTACGACATAATCGCCTCCGCTGTCGGTATCCGCGGTCCGGGACACGTTCGTCGCAGTGTTGGTGACGACGACTCTGCAGCCCGGCAACACTGCCCCGCTGACGTCATGAATCGTGCCCACCAGTTTGGCGGATTCGACTTGTGCCGGGACAAATGGGGCGAGAAGAAGGACGCAACCAAGTATGAATACAACGACGGGGACGCCGCGGCGGGAACGCATAGGATTTCTCCTGGGTGAGCGGTTATGCGGCAACATAGAAACCGCATATGCGCATATGGTGTCAAGTGCGAAAACGTTTTGAACTGGCGTGCTCACGCTCGACAGGGAACGAGGAAACCACATATATGCCTGTCCAACAAGTGATTACGGGTCATGCCGGTAAGCTAACGCAATAGGGAAAATTTGAGCACGAATCCCACCGGTACCGCTACAGCCGGTTTTGCGAGCGCTATCAGCGCTGGCGGCGGCACTTGGATGCTTGCATGTGTTTTGCGCCAAGAACACAGGGCCGGGGGTAGAATGTTCGTGCACTGGGCGGGGAGCGACGATGCGCTTCGGCTCAGCTCAGGGGACACGGGACCCTAGTGCTTAAGGGATTTTTCTATAGAATTTCGTAGCTCGGGATCAGACTCCCGTTCGAGCTGCGCCTCCAGAGCCTCTTTGGCGTTCGGCGAATGGAAGCCATCAGTTCCTTTTACGAGTGCAGTCTTGCCTCGCGGGTACGTTCTGCCGCCTGAGCGGGTACTGTGTGAACAATTTGGCATAAGCCGTATGACGTTGCGCCAAGCAATGAGCTTGCTCGACCGCGAGGGTTTAATCGATTCGCGACGAGGCATGGGAACGGTGGTCACGCACAGCCGTCTCCGGAAACAACAACAGGAGCTGCGCAGCTTGAGCGAAGAAATTCGAGACTCGCTTGATTTGGCCATTCCGGCTCGATCCGTGCGGGACTTCTTCGAACTCCACGAGCAGCAAAAGGTATACGAAATTCAGCGTCTGCGCTTGAGCGACGGTGAGCCGTTGGCCTGGGAACTCGCTCGTATTCCTGAACGGTTGTGTCCAGGACTTGAACGATTCGAAGTAGTCAAGACTTCGCTCTACCAGATCCTGGAGGAATCGTATGGACTCCGGCTGGAGAGTTGTTCTGAGGAGATTTCCGCGGGGATCCCGAGTTCACAATATCGGAAACTCCTGAGCTTACCAAGAAATACCGCCGTTCTTGTAGTCAGTCGAAAAACCTACACTGACGACGGACGCGCCGTTGAATTCACTCGTTCGGTATTCCGTGGCGATCGCCACAGTGCTATGGTGCACTCCGTCCGCAAAAAGAAGTCGATCCTGAAAGGTCCGAGCAGTTCCTAGATCTTAAGGAGATGACATATGAAGACGCGTCGTGGGTTGGCTGTTGCTTTTGTAATGTTCGGAATGCTGCTTATTCCGCCAATTAGTGCCCAGATTGCGAATACAGGTTCGGTTCAGGGCACGATAACCGATCCCTCTGGTGCCGTACTGTCGGACGCTCGAGTGATATTGGTCTCGCAAGACACCGGCTCGGTTCAGTCAGCGCAGACGGATTCTGCGGGCAGTTTCAATTTCCCGATTGTGCCCGTGGGGCAGTATCGGCTTGAGGTATCCAAACCTGCATTCAAGTCCTTTGTCCAGCGGGATATCACAGTTCACGCTGCCGAGCCAGTCCACCTCACAGTGGCGATGACAGTGGGGCAGGTTTCAGAAAGCGTTGAAGTCACTTCCGCCGTCCCGACCATTGATACAGTCACGGCCAGCGAAGGCAACACGGTAACGGGCAAACAATTGAACGAACTGCCGCTGACCAATCGGTTGTTCACCCAGCTCGTAAATCTCGAGCCGGGTGTAGCCTCGGCGCTCGATCAGAATCCAGGCTTCGGCTCAAACTCCGAGGTGCTGTTCAGTGTGAATGGTGTTCGCAACGACGAGAACAACCCAATGATTGATGGTGTCCGTGACCTGGATACGTTCGGCGGCAACGCGTTTGTCGCGCCCAACCTGTTCGCTGTTTCCGAGTTTCGCGTCGAGAACAACTCCTATTCAGCTGCTACCGGCCACTCCGCTGGCGCTCAGGTCAACCTTATCTCTCGAAACGGGACCAATCAGTTTCACGGAAATGTTTTCGAATTCTTCCGCAACGACGCCCTCAACGCTCCCTTTGCCGCGCCAGCTGCCGGCAAACCGGGTCTGCTGCCGGAGAACCGTTACAACGATTTCGGCTACGATGTGGGCGGTCCCTTGGTGAAGAACAAACTTTTCTTCTTTTGGTCCGAAGAGTGGCGCCGGATTATTCAGAGTAGCGGATTGCGCAATGGCACCGTGCCAACTGATGCGGAACGCGGAGGCGACTTCAGCGCTTTGCCCAATACCTTAACGGATCCCAATACAGGCCAGCCTTTTGCAACCCGAAATGTAATTCCGAGTTCAGAACAGGATCCCAATGCCCAGTTACTCCTGGCTCCGAACCTCTTCTGGCCAGAGCCGAACGCCCCTGGCCTAAGCAGTAATTTCCTTTCCGCGGTGCCCGATCATACGCGCTGGCGGGAGGAATCGCTTCGCCTGGATTACAAACCAACGGAGCGTCTCTCCGCTTTTCTTCGGATGACTCAGGACACGGCATTGCTTTACCGTCCGTACGGCTTGTTTGGTGAGAACTCGCTGCCATACGTAGGAGACGCAACCCAGAAATATCCGATCTACAGCGGCGTCTTCAATGTTACCTACAGCCCGAAGCCAACCTTGGTCTCCCAGTTTCTTTTTGGCCTCTATCGGGACAACGACCTCTATCTAAGGAACGGTCCAAGGTCCTGCCGCTGCCGTGTGCCGGGGCTAAATATCCCAGAACTGTTTCCGTTGAATGAAGGAGACCGTATTCCTACTCTCAACATTGCTGGCTATTCGGGAATTGTTGAGCAGTGGTATTTCTACAACGCCTCGTACAGTATGCCTTTCCAAAACGACAATACCTGGAGTCATGGCGCGCACACGGCAAAATTCGGTTTTGCTGTGACCCGCGAAGGAAAGAATGAGCTAGCTAATCCTTCAAATAACTCTACCAACGGGGTTTTCAGCTTCGATGGCTCGGCCTCGGGAGATGGGATGGCGGACTTCCTGCTTGGCAAAGCCCACAGCTACTCGGAGACGGCCTTGGATCCCTATGCCAAATACCGCTGGATCAACGTGGAACCGTATGTGGAAGACCAGTGGAAGTTGCGCCGTAACCTTACACTGACGGCTGGTCTGCGGTACACGTACTATCAACCGGAATACGAAGAACAGAATTTCTTCGCCAGTTTCGATGCGGCAACGTGGGTTGCGAGCCAGGCACCAACAGTCAACTCTGATGGTACGCTAGTGCCAGGTTCGGGCAATTTTGCCAACGGTATCATCGTTGCCGGCAAGAACTCTCCTTATGGCAACGCCTTGTTTGCTTCCAGGAAGAATGCCTTTGCTCCCAGAATTGGACTGGCCTGGGACGTGGCAGGGCGAGGGAAAACTTCGGTGCGCGCGGGATACGGGATCTTCTACGACCGCTGGGGATCCTACAGTCAGTTCGGCGGGTTGTATAATCCACCGCTCAATCAAAAGCCTCTCATTTTTGATACCGCTTTGAGCAATCCCGGGGGGGCTCCTGGCACTATTTTTCCACCGCTAATTTGGGGCGTTGCCAACCCGTGGAAATACCCCACAATCCAGAAATGGTCAGCAGGGATTCAACAGGAAGTCGGGTTTGACACTTCTGTCGCCGTAAGCTACGTCGGAACTAGGGGAACGCACCTTTTGGGATCTCTCAACCTAAATCAGCCGACGCCGGCCGGACAGCAACAAATTGTGGCCGGGGCGAATCCGAATACGGTCGTACCGTACCAAGGCTATGGACCCGTCTACTTCGTGGACCCTGTTTTCAACTCGAACTACAACGCCTTGCAAGTGTCGGTGATCCATCGGCTGACGCATGATGTTGCCTTCCAGGTTTCATACACCTACTCGCAAACCAAGACGGACAACTCCAGTGCGTGGAACATGCCCCAGGATTCACGCAATATTGCTGCGGATAATGGCCTGGCGAACTTCGATGTCCCGCAGATTCTCACGTTTAATTATGTGTGGGACATCCCGGTCTTCCGTGGCAGCTCTGGCGTGAAGAAGGCAACCCTGGGCGGCTGGCAAGTCTCTGGAATCACGGAAATGCAAAAAGGCTTCCCGGCCACTGTGACATTGGCAACGGACAACGAAGGTGTGCCGTGCTGTGGCCCGGAGCGTGCCAACCAAACTGGTAGCGCGAGCGGCCCGAAGACCCGGACCCAGTGGTTCAACACCAGCGCTTTCTCATATCCGATGGCGGCGACCTTTGGGAACGAAAAGGTCGGTGCGGTGCGAGGGCCAGGCTTCATCAACTTCGACTTTGCGTTGGGCAAGCGATTCGCGATAGGTGAATCAAAGGACTTGCAATTCAAGGCGGAAGCATTCAACATTTTCAATCACGTTTCGTATCAAACCGTCGATACAACCTTGTTCAATCCGGCGTCTGCAAATCCCGATTTCGGGTACTTGCATAACCCGCTGAACCCTCGCATCATGCAGCTGTCACTAGTCCTTGGTTTCTGACGGAGGGATTCTTGCGCAGAGGCTGGGTTGAGATCCACATTGTCGTCGCTATCACGCTGATTGTGGTTGCGATGCGAGCGCAGACCCAGCCTCCCTGGATCTCGTCTTACAACGTCGCTCTCGGACACATCCGTACCGGTAAGCCAGAAGTTGGAGTTCGAGAGTTAGAGGCTCTTGGCGCCTCGTTTCCCGGAGACGCGGTGCTCGCTACCAGTATCGGCGCGGCTTTGGATCTCGGTGCCCGTCATGAACAAGCGGAGCGCTGGTATCAAAAAGCGCTTGCCATTGATCCACAGTATGAGCCCGCGCTAAACGATTTAGCGTTGAGCCTCGCGAGCCAGGGGCAGATCGATCGCGCGGCTCCTCTGCTTCGGAAAGCCCTAAGGATCGATCCGCACAACGGGCGAGCAGCCTACAACCTGGGTGTGATCGCTATTCGGCTGAAGGGTTACGAAGAAGCCGTCGGGGCCTTTCAAGCGGCGCGTAAGGCACCCGACCCCCCCGCACCCGTTGAGACCTTGGCGCTGGGCGAAGGGACTGCGCTGTTTAAGCTCGGCAGGTACGCAGAAGCGAAAGCCCTCCTCCAGATCTCTTCTGCCTGCTCCGAAGTGGCCTCTTGCTTATTGCTCGGCTCTTCCCAGGCGCTTTCGAATGATTTGCCTGCCGCGGTGAGTACGTTCCAATCTGCTGTGCGAACCGCGCCGCAAAACCCGGACGCATACTTTCGGCTTGCATTGACGTTCTTGCAGGGCCAGCGTGATGGAGAAGCTAAGGACACATTGGCCGTAGGCTTGGACGCAATCCCAAATTCAGCGCTGCTGCTCTACGGCCAAGCGATACTCTACGAACACTTAGGCAGTTATGACTTGGCTATACATTCAGCAATGAACTCCATTGAGCAAGATCCCTTGCGGGCAGATGTCTGGTCATTGCTCGGACGCCTCCGCGCTCATGAAGGGCAGGTCGACGAGGCTGACGAAGCCTTCCGCAGAGCGCTTAGCGTGGACGCTACGGTTGACCATACCGTGGAATACGCCGAATTTCTCATCCACTCGGGTCGCTACCCCGAGGCTGAGAAAATGCTGAATGAAATGAGCAAGTCCAATAAGGACAACCCTGCCATAAATCGCAGCCTCGGAAAACTCTATAAAAGTGAGGGGAAATTCGATCAGGCTGAAGTCTTCTTGCGTCACGCCGTGAGCGAGGACCCGAAGGACCCGCAGGCACATTACGCCTTGGCGATAACGCTCGAACGTCTGCGTCGTTATGCTGAAGCCAAGAAAGAACTCGATTTGTTCACTCAGGCGAAGGAAGAGCGGCGGTTCGTGCATGTCCTGGAAATAGCGTCCGATCCGGTCGGAGGTAAGAAATAACGTGAACCTATGCGGACTCCAACGTGATCGGGAAGAAGGTGCAGACTGTGCCAGGTCACGTGAATGGCTGCGGGGCTCGGAAATTCTGGGAAGCTTCGGCAAAGAAGCAAGTCCATTCTTGTTCGCTGAGTTGTATCGAGTTTCAGCGATGAAAGCTCGGGGGAATGAGACTGCAGGGTTAGCGCGGCAGGTTATCGCTCCGAACCAGCTTTTGTGTTTCGAAGGCCAGAGGCTATTTTCAAAGCCATACGCATCGCCGGTTAGATAGAGCCACCCGTTGCGATGCGCTAATCAATGCTGCCGGGTTCGACCTTCAATGATCGAACGTCGGGTAGTCAATCGAACCACGGTACAGCGGTGCTTAATAACGGGAGGGAAAATGACTACGTTGAACCGCCGCGATTTTCTTTGCGCACTGGGGGCCGGCGGTACCATGGTTGGAGCTCTACTCGCAAGTGGAAGTCCGCCGCCCACATCACCACTGGCGAAACCGATCTCTGGAAGTTGGTTCGAGTTTCAGCATCATGCCACGGTCGAGGGGGTGGATTGGAATCCCGCGTTAGCCAACTTCACGTGCGAACAGTGGGAGCTCAAAATCAAAGAAATTGCCGAGACGGGAATGGAATATCTGGTGCTGATGGCAACCGCCCTTTATTATCGCTCCTTTTACCATACGAAGATTTTTCCCGCATGGAGATTGGCATGCGACGACCCGATCGAAGCCGTTCTTTCAGCAGCAGACAAGTACGGCATCAAGTTTTTTATTGGCGGAGGCTTCTACGGCGAGTGGGATAGCCCTAGTATTGTGGCAGATCCAGTGGCGGCAAAGAAACGGCTACAGGCAATTGACGAGATTACTCTACTCTACGGCCACCACAAAAGCTTCTACGGATGGTACTGGCCGAATGAGGCCTTTATTGATCGGCATTTTTCAAACGAATTCATCAATTATGTAAACACATGTTCACGCCTCGGGCGTCAACTGACACCGCGGGCGCAGATTATGATCGCGCCTTACGGGACACGTGTGGCCGTGCCCGACGACGAATATGTCCGCCAACTTGCATCCTTAGATGTTGACATCATTGCATACCAGGATGAGGTCGGTGTGCGCAAATCGAGGGTGGAGGAAACCTCAGCGTTCTATGAGGGGCTGAGAAAAGCTCACGACCGTGCTGGTAGGCGGGCTATCTGGGCGGATCTCGAAATATTCGAGTTTGAAAACGTTGTCTACAAGAGTGCGTTGCTTCCTGCGCCCTTTGAGCGCGTTCTTCGCCAGATCGAAGCAGTATCGCCGTGGGTGGATAAGATCCTTGTCTACCAATACCAGGGCATGATGAATAAACCTGGCTCCCCTGCCTTTTGCGGATCCCTAGGCTCCACGAGGCTTTACACGGAATACATGGAATGGCTCAAGACCCGCAAATAGCTGTGGGCTACAGGCAGAAACTCGATATCACCAATGGGCCGCAAAACCTCACGAGTCCTGGTGCACAAATCCCTGTGATTTCCATTCAAAGTAGATTTCAGCTTCTGGATCGAAGGCCAGAAAACAAAAAACCAAGAAAGACAAGATGAAACAATAGGAACGCGATCCCCGACTGATCGGGTCGTCAGTGCCGCTCTATCTGCTTGCACGTTTGCCGTTGTCATGCGGCACTTGCAGGTTCGGAACCTCTGCTTGATCTGCGATCACCCGGAACGCGCACGAACAGTATGGGATTGCCATCATCTGCTCGGGGAAGAAAGCCGCATCGTTGGCCGTGTCGGTACACCAGGCTCATGACCTTCCGTATTTCAACCAAGGTTGCGGTCTTAAGATGGTGTTCGTGCTCGATCTCCTTGAACCAGGTCTCCACTTCAAAGGGATGCACAGCTAAAGGTGCGGTTCGTTGCCATCGCGGCGGCGCCCGGCGGCTGAGATAGTGTTTGTACTTCAGGAGTGTCGGTCGCACTTTCTGAATGGTGGCGTCGCTTTGGTCCTCAGACCATTCGTGCTGGATGTAGTGTGCCGCAAGTTCTCCAAAGGTCAAATGCGTCGGAGTGCGAGCAGGGAATGGTTCAGGTTTGAGTCCGAGCTCTTCCACGCGCTGCCAAGCAGCTTCTTCGGTGGGAAGCTCCGTAACCGGGCCCACGTGGATTCCTGTAGCCTCGACCCATTTTCCGTCGAGCCGACGACGACGATGGCAATAAACCCATACATCGCCTGCCTTACCGTGTCGTTTTCGCAACCATCCATTTTGAGCGGGCATGATTTAAATTCTTCGTCCTACTGCGAAGGCGGATGGTGGTTTGCCAGCTAGCGGTATTCGAAATTGCCGGACCGGAGGCCCAAAAGCCTGCCGGCCATTTTTACCGGCAGTTGGCTTGGCCTGCTGTGATTTCCAGTGACTTCGAGCGCCGGGAGGCACCTCCAAAGTGTTGTAATCACTGTTAAGCGTGACTCTGAAAAGGCTGCGCTCCGACTGAGATTATTCGCACTCGATTTGCTGTCCCCACAACGTCGTTTTTTTACACCAGGAGTCACTCCGGTGCAGTCTGACCGATTGTCGCTGCGTCTGCCAAGGGGTAGGAGGCGTACCTTTGGACATGAGCACATTACATCCGGAATGCCCCAGGCGAGAGTGCCACAGAATGGCTCCTAGCCAGGAAGGGAAGCGATGCTACGGATTCACAGTTCCTCATTCATAGCGCAAGGCCACGATGGGATCGACGCGGGCGGCGCGGCGGGCAGGAAGCCAACTTGCAAACAGGGCGACGGCAACCAGGAGCAGTGAGACTGCTGCGAAGGAAATCGCGTCCATCGGGTTCAAGCCAAAAAGCATGGCCGAAAGCAATCGCGAACCTGCCGCAGACAGAGCGATGCCAATCATGGTTCCAAGCATCATCGCGCGCGTGCTTTGGCTCAGCATGAGCCCAACGACCTGCCCGTGCTGCGCCCCGAGAGCCACGCGGATACCGATTTCTCGCGTTTGCTCCACGACGCTATAACCCACCATGCCGTAAACACCCAGACAGGCTAGAAACAAGCCGAGCGCGCCGACAACGGTGGAAAGCATGCCGCCGATGCGCGAGATCACGAAGTAAGGATCAAAGGAAACCATCCAGTCGAGCGGCGCTGCGACGACAGGCACATTGGCGTCTACACGGCGGACTGTGCCACCGAGCACGGCCATCAGACTGGATGCGCTGCCGCTTGTCCGAACGAGCAACGTGCTAGTTGGATGGCGCGCCGGCGAAAACGGCAAATAAATATAGGAGTCGTCCAGCTTGTTCAGAAAGAGGGTGCGCGCATCACGAACCACACCAACTACTTCGCTGGCGAGAGAAAACGGAACCCGCTCTCCAGCGAAAGGAGAGCGCGCATTTGCTGACCCAATCACCAAGCGCTTGCCGATGGGATTTTGGCCGCGCCAGAAGCGCCGCGCTGCACCTTCGCTGATTACAACCACAGGAGCTTCCGTGTCGGCCTCTTGCGCTGTAAAAGTGCGCCCGCTAACGACGGGAATGCCAAGCGTCTCGAAATAGTTCGGCAAGACGTAGCTGTAGCCAACTGCGGGACGTTTGTCCTCACCCTCGCCACTAGCGAGGGGCTTCGCGTCGGACGTCGCAACCGGCACGAACCGGTTTCCCCCTGAGAGCGGGGCAGGAGAGGCCTGAGTAACCGCAGAGACGCCAGGAAGTCTTCCAATCTCCGCCGTCAGTCTCGCCGCCCTTCAGTGAGGCTGGGTCGCTCCCGCCCGTTATTACGCCTATAGGTGCACTTTACAATGGTTTGTGATAACCTAAAGGTGTTCATATTTCCACTATTTGTTAACCAATAGGTGTACTCTCCTTCGTTTGCGAACACCTATGCGTTTACTAACTGCGCCGGAGAAAAACATGAGGCCCGAGTTCAGAACATTGCGAGCCAAACAGTTAGAGAGAGCCTTGGAAGCATTCCAGGCGGCGAAAAACTCCACACGCCCGCAGAAGGGCTGGCTTCGCGCAATCCGCGAAGCGACCGGAATCAGTCTACGGGAAATGGCGACGCGACTGAAAAAGACCCCCACATTGGCGGCAAAACTAGAGAAGTCTGAAGCGGAATATCGAATTACCTTAGCGAGCCTTCGCGATGCTGCGGACGCTCTTGGATGTCACCTCGTCTACGCCCTTGTGCCAAAAAGCGGAAGCATTCAGCAGCTCGCCGAAGAAGGTGCGAGGACGAAGGCGGCGGAAAACGTCCGCGCCGTTGAGCACAAAATGACGACACTCGGAACAAACAGCGAGGGCAATACCCCACTCTCGCCTGAAGAGCTCGCTGATCTCATTCCGAGTTTGGCAACAAAAGAGGAGCTCAACGAATGGGAACGCGAGAACAATCTGGAGGCGAGAGCCAGGGCGATTGAAGATCGCTCGAGCCCGGCAGATATCCCTTCCGACGAATATGTTCGAAAGCTACACAAAAGGATGTTCGACCAAACGTGGAAGTGGGCCGGGGAGTACCGGCGCACCGAAAAGAACATCGGAGTTCCAGTCCACGAAATTCGGGAGAGATTCGTGGCGTTGGGCGGTGACGTACGCTATTGGATCGAGAACAATACCTACCCCCCTGATGAAATAGCCGTTCGCTTTCACCATAGACTCACATTCATCCATCCGTTTCCAAACGGCAATGGCAGGCACGCACGCCTGATCGCAGACATACTCCTAATCAAGCTTGGCCGCCCTGCATTTAGTTGGGGCTCTGCCAACCTAGTCAAAGAAGGTGAGGCACGCACGAAGTATCTGGAGGCGATAAGAGCGGCTGACAATGGGGACATCCAGCCGCTTCTAAAGTTTGCTCGTTCATGAGCAACATGCGCATGCAATGTTTAATTGGTGCCGAGAACACCGCCGCAAAGGAGCGATGTCCTGGGCGTTAGGTGTGTCCAGATTTTTGTGTAAACGACCAGGGGTTGTTTTTGGGGATGGGGTCTGGGCTTGCAAAGCATTTCAGCGTGAAGGTTACCGAGGGCGAGTTAAACGACCCATACACCCTACGCTCAAGGGTGGCAAAGGTGGTGTATTCCCAAAGCTTTTTGTTTGGGCTTTCGTCAGCGTCGCGACAACCGGTAAGCAACTGGCCATACCAGCGCTCTGGTGTGCCCTCGGAAATACGGGCACTGATGCTGAGAACTAAAGGCGATCGCTGCTTCCGGTCAGAAGCGGAGCTCCTGTTGAGCCTTTAGCCCTGTTGACATCGTGCGAACGACGCTCACCTTGGATGACGACGTTGCTGCTAAGCTCCGAGCTGAGGCCCGGAGAACCGGCTCGCCGTTCAAGCAGTTGGTGAACAACTTACTGCGGCTTGCTCTTAAAATAACACGCCAGTGCGGACAAGGGCCCTACCTCCTTTTACGGTGAAGGCAAAGAACCGAGGGGACCTTCCACCGGTGACACTGGTCGATGCGAACCTCCTGCTGTATGCGTACGATTCCTCCTCGCCTCGGCACGAACAGGCACGGAAGTGGCTGGAATCAAGCCTGTCCGGGCCTGAGTTGTCGGCTTTCGAATGGATGACCATCTTTGCCTTCCTGCGCATCAGCACAAACCCGCGTGCGCTACGGCATCCGTTTTCGATGGCCGGTGGCTTAGAGATCGTTTCAGAGTGGCTCGGTAGGCCGAACGTCATAACGGTGAACCCGACGAAGCGGCACTGGGAGATCTTCCGGGAGTTATCGGTGAAAGGACAGGCCCAAAGCTCTCTCGTCTCAGACGCGCATCTCGCTACGCTGGCGATTGAGCACGGTGCGATACTGGCGACTACCGATCGTGACTTCACCCGCTTTCCCGGACTGCGCATCCTAAATCCTCTAGGCGTTTAAGCGCAAAGAGGTGCGGGGCACCTTCGACGCCTCCCGGTAATTGCTCTTTCCCTCCAGAAGAGCGCACGACCAGAAATCTGGCTTTCTGCTTTCCGTGCACCAAACGGCGACCTACTCCAGCAGGTGGCGGCCCAAGGCGAAGGTGCGAGATCAGTTGATTTGGCGGGCCGGGCACGCGGTCCGGCAACTCTGTGGAGCGTCCGG
>QIAU01000260.1 GCA_003225055.1 Acidobacteriota bacterium | reverse complement strand
GATTTGACCTTTACATCAGGCATCGTGGAGAGCGTGCGACTCGATCCCGATAAAGGCTACCGCTTCATCCAACATCAAGCTCCCATTTCTCACGGCTCGAGCGGGGGACCGCTGCTCAATATTAACGGAGAGGTCATCGGGATCAATACATTCTCGGTCAAGGATGCGCAGAATTTGAATGGGGCCATCCCGATCAATTACGTGAAGCCGTATTTTGGAGATACGGCGAGAGTGACGTGGGAAGAGTATGCGCATGTCTCCGCCACGACCCCTCCGAGCCCGCCTGCTCCTACGGCCGTGGTTCCTCCCGCCCCGGCTCCTCTTCCCAGTCGCCCTCCCTCGCCCGCCGGTGCCGGGTCCTCACCGGGCACGGTCTTCGAGCGCATTTCCAGCTATCGGCCTCAGGACGATAGCTTCCGGCACGGTTTCGCCGCGGGGGTCTACGACATGGTCTCGCTGTTCGCGGCGGCAGTCGAGGGCTCCGGCAGGAACGACCAGGAAATACTCGGGCTATTCCAGTGCCTCGACGGCAAAGGTGACCGGGTCGGGCAGCTCAGGAGCTGGGTGGACTCCACCGTGACCCAGGCCTCGTCTGACGGCGGCACCACCATTATCGTCGCGATCCTCGCGAGGGCATGCCAAACTTCGTTTTCGCCGGGCAAGTTCGTGTTCTTCGAGCACACCATCCCTGACTACCAAAGCTCGTCCGACATCTACAAGAACGGCTTCGCCGCCGGCGTCTACGACATGGTCTCGCTGTTCGCGGCCGCAGCCCAAGGCTCTGGCGGAATCGACAACCAAAAGGCGCTCGCCCTGTTCCGCTGTCTCGACGGCAAGGGCGACCGGGTCGGGCAGCTCAGTAGCTGGGTGGATTCGACCGTGACCCAGGCCGCATCCGACAGCACCGCGGTCGTGTCTGCTGTTGTGAAGATGTGCCTGCCCTGACGGCTAGAGACCTCGCACCGTAGGCGTCTCGCGCAGTCCCTCTACGTACCGACGCGCCTCCGCCGTGTCTCCATCTTCAAGGGCGAGGAGCGCCAGCTCCTGGCGGGCACGGCGGGCGTCCCCTTCCCGATTGAGTGCGACAAAGAGGGCCAGCCCTTCCTGGAAAGCGGCCCGGGCCTGCCTCGCTCGTCCCTGGCGATAATGGATCGTCACAAGGACCATCAAGGCGTGCGCCCGTGGACCCGATCGGCCTCCCCGGCGAGCAGAGCCAGCGCAGCCTCGCAGATCATCTGGGCCGCGTCAGGAGAGTCGCGCGCCAGGAGGACGAGCGCAAGGCCGCTCAGTGCGCCCGGACGTCTCGTGAAGCCAATGCTACATTTGTTGAATAGGACTGCCGGCTCTCCTGATTTTCAGCACATCTCGCAACGGGGGCTCACCGAACATGCGAGAATACTCCCTGCTGAACTGCGATGCGCTCCTGTACCCGACTTTGAAGGATGAACGCTCTGCTGTTTCATCATCATCAACCATCAGGCGCCGTGCCTCCAGGAGGCGAAGCCGCTTCTGATATTGGATCGGGCTCATCGACGTCACCGCTTTGAAGTGGGTAAAAAACGCGGAGCGGCTCATGCTCGCCTCTTTCGCCAGCGCGGCAACATCGACGTCATCCTGGAGATTTGACCTGAGCGTGAACACGGCCTGGGAGATCTTGTGCATCGTGCTTCCCGAACGCACGAACTGCCGGATCGCCGATCCCTCAGGCCCTTTCAAGAGATGATAGAGCATTTCTTTGACGACCAACGGCCCCAGGACCCGCGCATCTTCTGGCATCTGAAAGAGCTTCGCCAAGCGCACCGCGGCCTCAAGCATCTTCTCATTCGCTTTTCCGCTAAACAGCGCTCGCACCGGGCCTCCAGGTTCTTCCAGGACGGCATCTTCGAGATGAGCCGCAACTTCGTTCAACACAAGCGGATCCAAATCGATCAGTACGCCGAGGAAAGGCTTTTCCGGCGCGGCCGAGGCGATTCTGCTGACGACAGGGAGATGAATCGGTGTCGCCGTGTAGTGAGCTTCGTCGCAGAGATAAATCTCACGACCCAACACCACCTCTTTGCAGCCTTGAGCGACGATGGCTAAGCAGGCGCGCCATTGTCGTTTCGTGCGCCGATCTGCCGCCGAGTATCTGACACAGTGAACACCGGGTACCGGCGACTCGTGAAACCCGTCTCCGGGTGAGAATCGATCAATTGCCCTCGCCAGATCAGAACGAAAGTCTTTCATTAGTCTTAAATAATATCCGCCAAAACACATCAATATGCAACACTCCGCTATGGACCATTAGGCAATAAATTTGGACGGTTGTGGATTTACCAAATGAACGTGCAGCCGCATACTGGATGACAAGAGAAATTCATGAGGAGAGGATCAACCGATGCGTGTGTTCCTGACTGGGGCTACCGGGTTTATCGGCTCGGCTGTCGTGCAAGAACTTATCCTCGAGACTCGGCGGCTCAGGCGCTGACCGCTGCGGGTGCCAAAGTTCATCGAGGCAGCCTTGAAGATGTAGACAGCTTGCGGAAAGGAGCCGCCGACTCGGATGGCGTGATTCACACCGGCTTCATCCATGACTTCTCAAACTTCAAGGCGAATTGCGAGATCGATCGAGATGCCATTGAGGCGTTGGGGACGGCACTCGCCGGCTCCGACCGTCCCTTACTCGTCACCTCTGGAACCGGGGTGCTTCCTCCGGGCCGGCTCGCCACTGAAGACACCATGCCTCCGTCTTCAGGGCCGAACCCTCGTGTTGCCTCCGAAGAAGCTGCGCGCGCGGTGGCGGATCGCGGAGTGCGCGTCTCAGTAGTGCGTTTTCCGCCATCGGTCCATGGCGATGGGGATCACGGTTTTGTGCCGATGCTGATCAATATCGCGCGTGAAAAGGGAGTCTCTGCCTACATAGGTGACGGCCTCAACCGCTGGCCCGCAGTGCATCGGCTCGATGCCGCCCATCTGTTTAGACTTGCTTTGGAACATGGATCTGCAAG
>QIAU01000259.1 GCA_003225055.1 Acidobacteriota bacterium | reverse complement strand
GCTCTTTACCGACCCCTGAAACCCGCCGTTGAGGCCTGGTTCCACATTACCGGCCTTCACGTCAACTCTGGGCCAATGATGGTCGGTGGCAGCTTTCGCGATTGCTTCCACGAGCCAGATATTGTTGTTATAGACGTCCATCAAGCTGGTGATGACGCCGCCGTTTTCTGGAAGCTCGCTCGAATAGACGTAATTGTTTCCCCCCGGCCCCGCTTCGACCGTCTGTCGGCCTCCCATGTGCTCCATCCCGAGCGTGGCGACGATGGTCTTCAGGCGCTCGGGGTGAATCGTGTAGTAGTCGAATTGCGGCCAGGCCGCCTCGGCACCTGGCATGAAGTGCCGGCAATCAAAGTAGAAGATCAGCGTTCGGGGTCTTGCTGTCTTCGGAATGTGATTGAAATAGGACATGATGCCCAACAGGCCCAGGCCGCCGTTCTCCTCGATCAACGACATCGCATCTGTGTGCGTGGCGAGCAAGACTTGCTCGTCGCGCGGCGTGCCGTAATTCTTGCCCGGCAAATAGGCGATGATGGCCTTGCCCGTGTTCCGCTCGAAGTGCGCGCTCAGCGTCAAAGTAGCCGCCTTGCCCGCCTTCGCATCCACCAGCACCTTCGCTCCGTTTACGCGGTCGAGAGTGAGGGTCGGGCAGTTGACGTAGACCGCTCCGAGTCCCGCTTTCCCGTCGGGCGTATAAACGCTCCGTTGAGCAAGCCCGAATGCTGCGCCGGGCGAGAGGTCGTAAACGACGACCATGCCGGCAGCATGTCCCTTGATGCCAATCGCGGCAAAAGCATTGAGCTGACTCCAGACCCAGCGCGAATGATAGGAAGTCGTTGCGCTTGTGTGCGGCGGCGTAAAGAGCGGCGCCCATTTACCGGGCGAACGCCATTCGTAGTCTGTGAGCGTGAAGTTATCCAAGAACGAACTCGTGTAAGGAGGATCGGGATATTGCACTGTTTGACACACGAGTATTTTGCCAGCGATTTGCGCATTATCCGGGGGATGAGTGGGATCGTAATAGACCATCGGCGCGGTAATGCCTTCGGCTGGCGTGAAGCCAGAAGTCATGCCATACGACGCCACCACCGGCACGGGCGTACCGTCGGAGATGAGCTTCTCAAGTGCCATGCCCGAGTCGTAAATGTGCGTCCTTCGATCTGGCCAATCGTCCACGATATAATGGTCGTAGGGTATTTCGACGTAGTCCAAATCGACGGCTCCGAATTCTGGCATTTTTGAGATCAGAAAATCCGTGTAGCGCTTCCAGCCCGCGCTGCCCGCGTAAGTGGGGCCTCCTTGGCTCTTAAAAGAAGCCCAGTCCCACGCCTGATCGGGCGTGATCATGAAATGCGGATTGACTTGAGGCAAGAAATCGCGACTCGTGGCGCCTTGGGCCCTAGACGGCGGCAACGCCTGCGGTCTGCAGGAACTTCCGGCGGGAAGAATCGGCCTCCCCACGCGCTCGGTTTTTCTCGTTGTTGGGAGACACTAGCCCCATGATCTTTGCTCCGAAAAGGGGTATCACATCGGATGCCAATGGGCGGGCCGGAGCGCCGTGCCTGGGTCGGGAATTTAAGCGAAGGTCGTAAACTGCACTGGGCACAGCGGAGGGGGGTGAGAATCGAATTGTATTCCCCCCAAAGTCTTGTGCTTCGATGGCGTTGCCGTTCGCTCCAGGGTCAAATGAATTTAAATGGCGTCAAAATGTATGGGTTGCCGAATCGCTGGAAGGGTGCGGCTAGATCACAACTGCGTGATTGAAACTGCAGAAAAGCGATCACAGGTTGGTGAGTGGAGAGAGTCGAACTCCGGACAAGCGGTTTAGGAAACGTTTCTTAGCTGCATGCTTGAACAGAAGGCGGAAGGCTCTGCAACCCTTTCTGGTTCAGTGAGTTTAGTCGCTGTGGCGTAGAAATGTCGTGAAATGGTTCGAAATGTACGAGGGGAACCCATAAAAGTCATAAAAGTCCCCCCATGTTGTAAATCAGCTAACATTGCGAGAGCGTTCCCTACCAGAGCAGCTTGAGCCCGAACTGCACTTGGCGCGACGAAGTTGATGTGCCGGTGATCAATCCTCCTACGCCCGAAGATGTGGGCGTCGTGGAGCCGGGCGCAAGAACGGCAACGATAAGGCTCGGCGTATTGAAGTTGGCGCGGTTCAGCAAGTTGAAGATTTCCGCGCGGAACTGCACGGTCGTACGCTCGCGTATACGCGTGTCCTTCATGACCGAAAAATCCCAGGTGCCGAGCCCAGGGCCGATTAAGGCGTCCCGACCAAGATTTCCGAAGAAGCCACTGTTGTTGGGGACCGCAGTGAATGCCGCAGCGTTGAACCACTCGGTCGGAGTCCCAAGGATTACCGGGCCAGTGAAACTCGGATTGACGAACGGCCGAACAGGGTTGCGCGTATCCCCATCATTTGAAGGGTTGTAACTGAGTTGTGGCGTAAACGGGAAACCGTCCTGTAACGTCACAACACTGTTGACGGCCCACCCGCTAGCTAGCGCCCCACCGAAGGCATTCGTGCTGCCGAGCCAACGTCTTGCGTGTCCTATCGGAAGATCATACGTTGCGGTGATGACTCCAGCGTTACGCACATCGAAAGTTCCCAATCCCCAGTCCGCACGGATGTTGTAGGGATTCGATACCAGCCCCGGGGCGTTTCCGGCGGCGGTTCCGTTGTAGGAATCTCCGTCGTCGACAACTCTCGAGAACGTATAGACTCCGCGCAACGACAAACCTCCACTGAAGCGGCGATTGATGTCGACCTGCAGCGCGTTGTAGGAGCTGTTGCCCTCGGACATCCAGGTCCACGTATTAGCGAGGGCAGGATTGGGCTTCGCTGGGGATCCTCCGCCCGCTTTCGGCGCAATGAAAAACGTACCCGCAGGTACCGGCAATCCCGCGAGAGCGCCATACGCCGTAGTATTCGGGAACGTTGCTGGGCACGGAGCCGCCGGACAGACCACAGGCAGAAGCGCGTTATCGTCCACGCCTACCAGTTCGTGATAGGCGTGATTGCCAACATAGCCCACGGTCAGCGACGTGTTCGGCGAGAGTTCCTGTTCAATGCGCAGCGACCAGGTCTCCACAGTGGGCGTATACATGTCGGGTTGCACGCCGCCTGGCACGAAGGAGCCGGCGAACGTCGAGGCCTTCGGTGAGATCGGGAGCTTGAGATTAGCGATACAGCCCACGGTAGTACACGCAGCAACCGTGTACGTAGGATTGAACGGCGCGTTCTGATCGGCGCGATAGCCGAGCGCGTCCTGTATATCGTTGTACATGCCAATGCCAGCACGAATCACGGTCTTTCTTCCAAAGGGACTCCAGGCGATGCCGAGCCGCGGTTCAGGCAGGAACTTGGCGCGATTGACGCTGAAAAACGATGAGCTCACAGCCGGGAGGCACGGTCCGGTCGTCGACTGGCACTGCGCGACGCCATTAAGGAGCCGGTAATTTGCCGCACGACCGTGCACTTCGTTCCAGCCGGTGCTGGATTCGCCGCGGAAGCCGAGCGAGAGCGTCAATCGTGGGCTCAGGCGAATCACGTCCTCGGCGAAAAACGCGCCGAAGAGAGACCGCCATCCCAGTGGCGTGGGCGTGGGACTATACAGGAAACTGGCCTCGCCGTTAACGAGTGCCCCGAGACCTGCGAAGGTCATCTGGCCGTATTGGCTGAGCGCGATGTTCTCATTGGATTGGAAGCGCTGCAGCCAAATACCCGCTGTCCATTGGTGCCGCCCATGGATTACTGAAAGCTGATCGGTATAAGTTGAGAGATTCCGAGCGATATGTAGATTGCTGCCATTGTTGCTTCCCGCGAGTCCTATCTGCGTCTGTGGATTGGAAGCCTGACTGCCTCCGACCACCACGGCTCCGATGGGGAGTCCTGACAAAAAACCGGAAACGCCGGCAGCCGGCGTCCCAGGCGTAGGTTCGCCGGTGAAAAAGTATGCTGCACGAGAGAATCCGACGCGGGCCGTGTTCACGATGCTCGGCGAAAACACGTGCTCTTCCTGCAAGCTGAAGACTTGTTCACGAAGAGCGATGAGGTCGGTGCTGAAAGGATCGAAAACGGTCGCTGTGTTGCTATAGCTGTCGTCAACCGTGTAGACAGTGTCGACGGAATCGCGCTCGGAAAAGACGTGATCCAGCCGCGTGGTTCCGAAATCCTCTTCAATGGTTTGCGGAGGGCTGCCGGAAATCTGCTGTATGCCATCGTTACCG
>QIAU01000109.1 GCA_003225055.1 Acidobacteriota bacterium | reverse complement strand
GAAAACGACCTCCCGGCTTTACCCCTTTGAGCAAGCCAAAGCACAAACAAGCGCGCTAGTTTACCGGCCACTACGGATGGCTGCGGTGAGAGGGTGGCGGCCCATCTATCAGCTCTTCCCTTTCCCGATTGCTGCCTGTCTGCCCTGCCAGTGCCTTCTCTTCTCCGAATCCAGAACGTAGGTGCAGGTACCGGGATCATCATGCACAAAGAGGCAGCTCACGCACAGCGCCATATTGTGAGGCACTCACCTGAGAACGATGCTGCGCGTCTTTGCACATATCGCAAGGCGGGTGTGGGTGCCGTGAGTGGTGCTTCTTGTGACCTTGAGGTCAGCACTGGAAGTGAAGGTTAAGGCAGGGTCAAGCCGCGCCCTCACTCAAATTCCCCCCGGAGCCCAAATCCCAATCAATGAAGCGATGCGGTTCCATTTTTCGCGTTTTCAGCCAACGACTTGTGATGAGGAAGGTGCGCTGGACTTTGGGACATGTACCTTCGACTGAAAAATTTCACGTCAACCGGCCGTGCCAGCAGTATGCTCGTGCCTTGTTGAAGCCTCACAATCCTGCCTTGCTTGCCGTATCGCTCACGTTTTGGTCGGCTGCGCTCGAGCGGGAACAGCACCAACTGGTATCCGCACTTCGCCTTGAACGCCTTGATGACAGCTCGGCAGAGAAGACCCTAAAAAACTTTCATTCGAGCAGAAGGTCGGGTAGCTCTTCATGATGCGTCTGCGGGTGGAATTCCTGAATGGCCGGGACTACCGACCACTTCGAGGTCCGCAGCGTGACGGTCTCCTAGCCATGCACTGAGAGTGGCTCTAAATCGAGCGCCGATGCCGCCGACCAGAGGAACGATTATGACAACTATTTCCACACCCGGACCGGCCGTGCCCAATTGGAAAGAGCAGAGTCGTCGTGCCTGGGTGCTTGTAAGACAAACAGCAACGTTGATTGGACCGAGTGCAAAGTTTCTTACCACCTGCGAGGCGCATACGTATGCATATTCAGTCGCAGCAAACGCAATCCTCGCCCTTGTACCATTCCTGGTGCTCCTGATCACGATCGCCCACCTTACGCAATCGTCGCCAGCCGAGCGGATGATTTATCAACTCGTGGCCGAGTATCTTCCGGCGGGTGCCCTGGAACTGAAGAGCGACCTCGTTCGTTTGACTTCGCACCGCGGCGTACAGGTGTTCTCTTTGATCATGCTGGCGGTGTCTTCCAGCGGCGTGTTTCTGCCGTTTGAAGTGGCGCTGAACGGTGTTTGGGGGTTCAAGAAGAACCGTAGCTACGTGGGTAACCAGATCGTGAGCCTCCTGCTGGTGGGCAGCTGTGCTGCCCTCGCCTACGCCGGGGTGGTGTTTGCTGCGGCGTTCAAGGCCGCGCTGGTCGATCCGATCCACATCCTGTGGCTTAACGCGGGACTGAATTTCATTGTGATGAAACTATTTGCCTTGCCGATGACCATCCTGAGCTTCTGGCTCGTGTTCTGGTGGTTGCCAAACGGCAAGGTGCCGGTGGTGCAGGTTTTTCCCGCGGCCTTCTACACCGGACTCCTGGCTGAAGTGGTTAAGCTGGTGTTCGGCTGGGTGTTGCCGCTGCTCGATTTTCAAAGGGCGTACGGCAGAGTCTTCTGGCTGCCGGTGACGCTACTGGTGTGGACGTACGTGGGTGCGATCCTGCTTCTGTTCGGTGCCAGTCTCTCGGCTCGTGGCGTTATAAAGATGCCTAGCATTCGGTTGCGTACCCTAGACTCAGCGTCTCCTGTCCCCTCGTCCTCTTCGAACGTGTGATTGAAATGACGTCTTTCGAGGATCTCTTTAATAATCCTTAATACCGTTGCGGCGCGGAGGCGCTTTGAAAATCGATAGGAGGCAGGACAGGCGGCGCGCTTCGTCCATCATGCTAGCCGTACGCGTGGCGCCGCAGCGTGTCACACTTTTGAGCAGTTCTTTAAGGGCCGCTGTTTCGATGACAAATCCACCTGATCTCCCGCTTGGCATTTTGCTCTCTTGGGCTCCGTACGCTGCACCCAATGGCTAGTTGATGTAACCAGGCTTCACTCAGTGATTTTTGTGAGTGCCAATGGCTGGTTACTCGCCTTGTTCTGGTTTATCGTTGTCGAGCTATCATGATGGACTTAGATCGTGAACTGCAATGCAAATGGGGCGAAAATTGCTGCAGACCGCAAGTTGCCTGGCTTGCGCCCTGGTGGCTCAGCGAGACCCTTTTGGACTTGAGGGCACAGCGTTTGGTGGAGGTCCGATTACCGATACCCTTCTGAGTTTGCTCGATATTGGCAGCCTTCTGTTTGTGGTCGCTCTGCTTCTGACATTTGTGCGTCCACGTGTCGCGGCCGTCCTGGCGATTGCGGCCGCCCTTCTCTGCTTACCCCTATATCTCTACTTCACGGCTCCTGGTCCCTTCCGTCGAGTCTTTAGAGGCGATTACTCAGTTCCGCTGCACGCGAATTTTGTCTGGGACAATTGGGCCATTTGGGGGATGCTTACGCTCGCAGTGGCGATGTGCATTTGCCTCTGGAATCTGCCAACTGTCAAGCGCTGACAGACCAGAGAACACCAGTAGCAGGCCCTTTCTGGGCTAGGTGTTAAAATCAGGCCTCTCGGACAATGCCGATAGGACTGAGAACGCCGCAGACATCGGGTGGCATAGATTCCTCCTCTCAAGCTGGAAAGAACCGAAGCTGGAAAGACCGAGCCACCCGAAGATTGCGGGGCGTATGGAGCCGTCCCGAACATCTCTGCATACAAACTTCCGAATTAGGTACCTCATATAAACCTTCCTGTACCAAGAGCAGGTTCCCGCCAAACCGCAACACATGGCACTGATCTAACGATTGCTCGGATGTCCAGACAGCCAGAATTCGGGATCGGCGCCAATCCACTCTTCAGCCGGATAGCTCCATAATGGACGCACAGCAAACACGCGAGATTCTGTTCGTGCGGCCGCGGCCGAGGTAGCCTCCTCACGCGTTTGAACGGCCACGATGAAAAATCGCGTTCCGTCGTCGCTTTCGAAGACGGTGCCGTTCATTGGCTGTGTGCTCCTTGTCACGCTTATCACTAGGTATCGTCGGTGGCCCATGAGCCATGGCGGGCCCGCACTCAAATCCTGTCGGTAATCCGCGAAGACGTTGACTCCCTTGTCTGTGAGCCGCGCCTTTCGCTTGCTGTTTCTTCCGAGCACAGAGAAAGCCAGTCTGTTCTTCGCCCACGCGTCCGCTACGCGCTTTCGCTCATCAACTGAGTCATAAGCGTTAAACCACCATATTTCTTTCGGCCCGGTAAGCGACTCGACGCCGAGATACGCGTGCGGACACCGAAGCTCTGCGCATTTCCGTGCCGTGTCCGACTCGATCCGGTCGTATTCAGCTTCGACGCCAGGCTTCAATGCTTCGCGATAGATCTGAAGGATCGCGGGAGGCTGTGACTGGGCAGCGAGTTGCGTGACAAGCGGGAGGAAGAACGCAATCGCTGCCATTCCTTTGCCCATCAAAACAGTAGCTCCTTCTTTTCACTCAGGATTTCGGCTCCCCAGCGAACCGCCATAGAGGCAAACTATAGCGCGCTTGCTTTCTGTATTCGCCAGAGCGCGCTTTTGGATTCGTCTCAAGCTGTAGAGACCGAAGCTGGAAAGACCGAGTCACCCCAAGACTGCGCCGCCTCCTACCGGCCTGTGTCTCTCAGAATGGGATCTTCTCCGTGCTATTGCGGTCCTCCCACGATTCCGTGTTCAGCCGCCCTTGCACGTACAGCCTGGTGCCCTGTTGGACGTAGTCACCCACGACCTCGGCCAGTCGTTGCCAGGCCACGACGTTCACCCATGACCAAGGGTCCGAAGGGCTGGCAGGCGGGTGCGTACGCTCATGCCACTCGCCCTGGCTGTCCTTGTAGTTCTCGTTGACGACAATTTAGCAACCGGTTTCCCAGACGCGGTGTATTTGATCTCCGGATCCTTTCCGCAATTTCCCAAGAGAATCACCGTATTGACACATCTGCTCATAGAATTACCCTTTCCGGCGCCACGTGTATGCTCTTCTTCAGGCGTGGCCATTTGCGGTGAGTGCTCTAAAACGAATCGAGTGGCAGTCGGAGAAGCGTGAAGTGGATGCCCGAGGCGCCATGTCAGAACGCCTCGGCACGCTCCGCAAGATTAAGCCAGCTCCGGTGCAGCGGGAGAAGGTTGTGCCAACCGCTTTCCTTCCTCAACATCCAATGGCAAGACTTACGCCGGCACGTCGTTTGGCCGCGGGCCTGATTACAGACGAGACTGCACGAACAGATCTCATAAATCAAATTACCGCTATGATCGGCTACTCAAATACTTGCGCCGAATGCAGGAACAAGTCTGTGCCGAACTATGCGAGCCAGCCACGGGCATGGCGTGCTGTCGGCGGGAGAACAGATCGACCGATCGATAGATCGCCATCCCAGACCAGCCGTTGCAGTTTCTGGATCTGCTCTTCTCGAGCGGTAACTGCTGGATCATGCCCGTCCCCTGGCGGAGAATAGCCGCGACGCCCGATACTCGTTCAGCAAAAGTGCGCGAATGCAATTGCGACGGCAGAGCGGATTATGGCGAAGTTCGGCAGCAGGCGGCCTTTGAAGGCGGAGCAAACACATGGTTGAGCTGAGCGATGCAGACCTCCTGGTGCCGAATGCGGAACTTCGAAGACCCAGCTCATTTGCGCCAGAGCGGAATCACCTCAACGACCAGTCAGGCAGCACGCGAGCGACTGGGCGGACTCGAGTTCGCCGTCTCGTCTTGACGCGTGGGATGCGACGCTTCCAATCGCGCTATTTCAACCAAGAGTTCCTGTTGCCTTGTCTCGCGCATGGCGCACGCATGAGCGTCATTTGGCGTCTGGTCAGTTCGGTTATCGTCGAGCCTGTTCAGCAGAGCGATGGCGGTGAGTTCTTCGTGGAGGTGCTCCAGTTTTTTGTGCTTCTCCCACATGGTGGCTCCTCCACGCTGACTCCTCTTTTGGAAGCGAAGCAAACAGCCTTGGTGCGGGACATCGGAGTTTATTCCGGCTGAAAATGAGCCTTCCGCGAAGGTACTGGGAATCAGAGGCTTAGCAAAGATGCGCCAAAAATGAATAACATTTTGGGTATAACTCACAAGTTAAATATTGACCCGAGCCTCCAATCGACATAGAGTTCGCAGTAGGAGCAACTCCGCCATGAAAAGCCCTTCCTGCGACAGGCACAAGAATCTGCGGATGGTTCCATTTTTCGTCGAAAACCCAGCGCGACCAACCAGAGGACATGCCTGCCCTGTTCCCAGTTGCGGACGTTTCCACGATGCCGAAGGTTATTTCGACATGGTCGGTGGCAGACCCGTGCGCGCACAAAAAAGCGCCAAAGAAAGGGCGCCTTCGGTAAGAGAGGAAATCCTCAAGGCGATCCGTGCAATGGCAGGAGTGTGAGTAGAACCGCGTCGGGAAAAGTGGTCATTTCTGATTTTCGTCATCGCACCGAACCTGCCGAGTCCGTGGCCGGATTCACTCTGCGCAGGCCGCATCCATGTATCGCAATGCGTCATCGCCAAGGAGCCTCAGCTCAGCGAGTGTCTTGTCCGGGTAAAGTTGGGCAACTCTCCCAAAGCCACCGGCCTGCCCGAGAACGCCGGTGTTCCCGGAAGCACCTTCGGACAGCAAGTCCTCAATGATTATGGCGTCGGCGATCTCAGCTACGATGGTCCATGTCCTCCACCAACGTTGAATCCCACGAACCATCACTATGTTTTCACGGTCTACGCGCTCGACAGTGTGTTGTCGACCTTGCCAATCTTTGGAGATTTTGCTCCCAACGGCGAAACCCTGTATCAGGCGTTGATCGTCGCAGGAAGGCACGGTCATATCCTGGCCACCGCCAGCACCGACGGCTTCTTTCCGGGTAATTAACTGCGATAAAGGTCTCGGTAGCGACGCGGGTAGCCGCGTCAGGAATTTCATCATCGAAATCGTCGTCCAAGTGACTCAGCTCCAGGGCCGCAAAACCTCCTCACCGTAAGCCAGGTCGCGAAACGGCTTGGCATGTCAAAACAGTGGGTCAGAGATCACATCGACCGCCGACAGCCCGTAGATCGGCGTTGTGCGCAGGGGATCGGCGGTACGATTCCGGCCCTCAGACGTCGATCGCTTTATTCTGCAGCATATCAGCGCACCACGTCTTCGCCGTCGCAGAGCGTAAAATCAGCATCGAACGATGAACCGGTATTACCAAGACGGTCAAGTCTATCGGCGCGGGAAGCGAGTGAAGAAGTGGAAGGAGCGCCTGCGCATCTACTATGACGATGGCAGCGTTAAGCGACCTGAAGTTGTTCTCGGCTTTTGTTCGCGGATGGCAAAGAGCGAGGCTCGCACCAAGCTTCGGGAACGGATCTCGCAGAGTGGCAGCAAGCCCTCTCCCGTCCTCCACGGGATCACCTTCGGAGAATATTGGCGCACCACTACGTTCCCCTACGTTCCCCTACGCGGGAGCGGGTGAGCGGAACCGACTGAAGCGGGGCTACAAGGGATACATGAAGTTCTTGATCCTGCCGACCATGCAGCACGTTGCTCTGAAGGACATCGTTTTCCTGGCCAACTATTTTGCCGGACTCAGGGGCCGCTGGGGATTTTGGACCACGAGAAAAATTCGCATGCTGCTGAAGTCAATCTTCGAAGAGGCAGGCAATGATGACCTAATCAACAAGAACCCAATGCGACGGTTGCCTCTGCCCAGCACAGCGGACCCGGACAAGCCTGGGCTTCGCGAATGGCAAGCGCAAGCACGAGGCCCTTGCCGAAGGCACGCCGGGCCGAGAGCACGCGTTTACGGAGCGAAGGAAAGAGTGCGGTGCCACGGCTCAAACACATGCGCTGGTCGCTGCTGCGACGGGGTAGCCGGGTGCGGGGGCGAGCCCGGGAAAAGCTCAACGCGCTGTTAGCCAGCAGGCTGGCCACGGCCCGGGCCTGGGACCTCAAGGAATCTTTCCGATACTTCTGGCATTACAAGTCCTTTCTCTTCTCTGGGCGGGCGCCTTTCTCGACTACTGGTGTTTTCGGGCTCTGCGCAGCCGTTGGAACCGATCAAGAATGTGGCCCACATGCTGCGCGCCCGCGAGGAACTATTGCTGAACTGGTTCCGCGCCAAAGCAGAGGTTTCTGCTGGGGCGGTCGAAGGCCTCAACAAAAAAATTCGAGTGGTGATCAGACGATCCTACGGTTTTCGGACCTATGAAGCGATGGAAATCGCCCTCTATCACACGCTAGGACGACTTCCCGAACCAGAATCTACCCATAGATTCCGCTGAAGAGGCGAAAAAGTAAACACGACTCGACCATTTGGCGCACCAGTCCAGATCTTGTGCATTCCAACCCGCATCGATCAAATCCTCGATCTTCTGCGCGAGAGTGCTCATTTCCCACTCTCAACCGTACAAAATGCGGTGACGGAGCTTGAAGTATACGCCGTACGCTGCTTAGGTTGGCCTGGAATTGATACTGGCACTTTCGTGCCATATTACTCGCGCACCGTTAAGTTCAGTATAGGACGCCTTTTCGGGCTCGGTAAGTCGCCCGCAAATCGTAGCCCTTTCGAAGTCAAGAAGGGGCCGTTTAGTGGACGCCATCCAGAAGTCTCGCGCCAGGCACATGGATGAAATCATATGGTACTGAAGTTCCGGTCTTGTCTCATCCCGGCACTCGCTCTCTCTATCAGTCTTGTGTTATGCACCATGTTCATCGGCTGTGGTGCTCAGATCTTTTCAACAAATTCCACTGCTTCTGCAATCACACATTTCGGCTACACGGACAGCCCACTTGCTAACACCATTGTTCCCCCAAGTTACTCTGTTGCTATTTCAGACGCTTATTTCGGGATGACCATACACCGGCTCGTCTCAAACGCCGGCATCGCATCGAACGACTCGGTACCATTCCCCGCATTCCCAATTCACACTTTCCGCTTTTGGGATGTGGCTTACTGGGCGATGCTGGAACCAGCAAATGGCCAGTACGATTGGACCACAATGGATGGTACGATCGCCACGGCCAAGCAGAATGGCGTAAGTGACTTTATTTTTACTCTTGGCCACGTGCCGAGGTGGGCGTCGACAAATCCGTCCGATCCCTGCGTATCCGGAGAGGGGTCTGGATCCTGCGATGCCCCCGAAATAACAGCCTTTGACGACTTCATTACTCACGTGGTTCGACGCTACTGCGGGGTAGTGCAATATTACGAAACCTGGAATGAGCCGAACGGCAAAGAATTTTGGGCTGGAACCAACGCCCAACTTGTGAACATAGCGCACGACGTATATCAAATAGCAAAGGACCCTGCGAATTGTGGCTGTACAAACGGCACTTGTTCTCCAGGCGGTGGAGTCAACCCGAATCAGGTTATATTGCCATCAATCAGCAGCATCAACCAGTCAAATCTGAATTGGCTTGACTCGTACTTGAGCGCGGCGGGGGCGGCGGCTTATCCGTATGCGGACGTCGCTTCATTTCATGGCTATGGCTACAAGCAACCCGAGGACATCGTGCAAGGGACGGATCAACTCAAGGGGATCCTAGGTAGACATGGATTGGCACACCTCGAGTTATGGAACACCGAGGCAAGTTGGGGGAACACCACGACTTATGATCAGGAACAAGAGGCATCGTGGCTGATGCGCTATCACATGGTTCAGGCAGTTTCGGGCGTGTCACGGTTTGTTTGGTATGCCTATGATAATTGCTCCTGGGGAACTCTATGGGGACCCGCATGTGGCAATTCGTCGGATAATTGGCAAGGACTCAGGCCGGCCGGCGAAGCTTATGAAACGCTTGAGGGTTGGATGGTAGGTGCAACCCTTACTCATTGCGAGCGGTACCGGAACGGCTTGTTTGCTTGCGAGTTACAACGGACAGGTGGCCATGCTGGTTGGATGCTGTGGAGTAGTACTGGAGCGCGCCTCCCGATTCTCATTCCCAAGAAGCTGCAGCTAACCGACTACCGTGATTGGCAAAACAACATCAGAGCTCTGTCAGGAGAAGTCACGGTCGACCAAATGCCGATACTCGTCGAGAATTGAGTGAGAGGAGATGAAGTTGTTATTGATCGAACATAGGAGCGAGGACATAGTGAGTCGCCGCATTTGCGCAAACGTCGAGGTCTCCTTCCGTCTCGGATTCATCACGCTCCGCGATTCGCTGGTCCTCCAATAGAGTTGTGTCATGTTCGGAACGGAGGGCCGTGCGCGGATCGAATATCGGTTACTTGCTTCTCGTTTTGGTGACCGGTTCCAGGGTTCCAGGAGTACCAGCGCAGAGTTCCAGCCTACATTCCGTTCGTCAAGTAGTGCGAGTGAAAGGGCAACTCTACGAGCACCCCTGTCTCCTATCTCCAAAGGCGACCAAGCCTACCCAGCGGTTCGAGAGTGCCTCCCATTCCAAAGCTTTCCGCACGTAGGGCCGCAATGTTGGCGCTCTGCGCCATTCTGGCCTGTTTTCTCGGAGCATGTGATCGTCACGCGGCCCATGAACGTGTGTCAGCAGAGACGTTTCCCTGGCCACGGCGGTGTTCGTGGCCAAGCACTGAAGTCTGGGAATTTGGGAAGAGTGCCGGGAGGGTCTGATCTTTCATGTTTACGCCACAGCCGATTGGATTCGTGAGCAGTCCCTACAAACAGACGTCGGAGATTCCGAAGGGCCTTGGCGCCGAACACGAAGTAGAAGGCGTGCTCAAGGTCCTGCCCGAATTTGAGTTGGGGCTCACCGACATCGAGGGCTTCTCCCATCTGATCGTGATCTCGGAATTCGAACGCTCGGAAGGGTTCCAGTTGCTTGGCACGCCGCCTTCTGACAGTCGTCCGCACGGCGTGTTCGCCACCCGCTCTCCGCGACGTCCGAACCCGATTGGCCTTACGATCGTCGAGTTACTGCGCCTAGTCGCGCACACTTCGCTGAGCGGAGTTGTGGAATTGCGAAGAGCAGCACGCCACCTACTGTAGTTTGA
>QIAU01000174.1 GCA_003225055.1 Acidobacteriota bacterium | reverse complement strand
GCGGACCGGATAGCGCTTCCCCCAGGGCGGGGTCGCAACGAGGCATGTCCCTGCGGGAGTGGTCGCAAATACAAACGTTGCTGCTGGGAACAGGACCAAGTCCTTCGCCGACTCGCGCGCGTGGCCGCCATACCGGATTGGTTGCTGAACTCTGATCGCAAACTGCATCAATTCGTGAAGTACGTATGCAAGGTCTTTGCCCTGCCCGAGCTGTTGGCCCGGCTGCATGACACCCGCCGCCACCCCCAAATTTCTACCTTCGACGTGGTCCTCAGTCTTTTGCACGCCGCCTTGCTCCGCATCCCCAGTCTTAACGCCTTAGAGGGCGATCTGAAGGAAAGCGACTTCCAAAAGTTGCTGGGCTATGAACCCACCCCGGGGGAGAAAACCTTCAGTGCGGACACGGTCGCCAACGGGCTCGACCAGTTAGAGCTGGACCAGGTGCATGCCATTCTCGAAGAAATCATCGCCACGGCCGAGCGCAACAAGGTGTTCCGTGAGGGTGGCTATGGAGCCATGCGCTGCGTGGCCATTGACGGCTGGCAGCCCTTCTCCTCCTACGATCGCCACTGCCCCCACTGCTTAACGCGTACCCTCCAACGTTCCGATGGTCAGAGCGTGGTCCAGTACTACCATCACTATGTCGTCGCCCTGATGATCAGTCCCGACCTGGACGTGGTGTTGGCCATCGAGCCGGTGCTCAATGAAGAAGCGCTCCGCGATACCGACCCCACCCACAAGGGCCACGAAGGCGAACTCACGGCTGCCCACCGCCTCCTGGATCGCCTGCATCAGACCTACGGAAGTTTCCTCGATGTCATCGTCGCCGACGCGCTCTATGCCAACGGGCCTTGGATGACCAAACTCGATGACTACGGCTACGGCGGATTGATCGTACTCAAAAAGGAAGACAATGAGCCCTTCAAGGAAGCCCTCGCCCTCTGGCACGGTCGCAAACCCGACGAGATCTACGAGGACCTGGAGAATAAGGAACACATCGAATTCTGGGACGCGGATGAGATCGAGACGCTGGATACCTATAAAGGAAAAGTTCGGGTCATCCGGGCGGTTGTCACCCCCTCCGACCAACCCGATGCTGTCCCCAGTACTTGGTGTTTTGCGCTTATCGGCTGCGCCCGCAAGCTCTCTCGCCGTACCGCACTGAAAGCCACGCGTGCCCGCTGGCACATTGAAAACACGGCCTTCCACCAATGGATCTCGTATTGGCACCTAGGGCATGTTTTCCACCACCAACCCAATGCGTTGTTGGCACTTCTGCTCCTCTGGATGCTGGCCTTCAACTTGCTGCAGTTGTTTATCTATCGCCGTTTGAAACGTCCTCGGCGGCCCCAAGATCCTACCGACACCATCCGCCACATCGTGGAAGTCATGCTTCGCGAAGTGGCGACCTTGCTGGCGCCCATCCCTTGGGCGCCCTGTCCGGATACCAGCTGAAATCGTGCCGGAGCTCGCGCTCCAATGGGCGAGTGCGAAAGCTCCGGTTCCCTTCGGCACCAGCCCGGCATTCGTTTTCCCGCCCCGGAGGGCGGTCGACTCATCCGACAACTCGTAGCGGCTGGCTGGACAAACTGGCGGCCTTCGTACGTTCCCGCTGGCCGCCCGCGGCTTGCTTAGGATGTCGCGGACTTGCCTTCACGGCTTGAAGCGGAACTCCTGCTCTGTCGAAAACCCTCTTGCCAAGCGGGATTCCGACGAGTATGATGCGCCGCGCGCCAGGCGTGCTGGGGGACCCAGGCCAATATAGTCGCATTAGCTCGGGCGCTGCCAGGAGGATTTGGAATATGCGGAAATCTATGTCGGTTATCCTTTCGATTCTGTTGCTGGCTATCGGATTCTGTCACTTGGCGCAAGCTGCGGGACCGGCAGATCGTTTCAAGGCACTTGGGCCCGACAAGAGCCAAGCCACAAAGGATTCCCTCTTCTACCCCAATGACTTCGAAGCCGCCGCTGCCCGTCACCCGGACCCCAATGGTCTCGTCTTCTTTTCCCTGTGCCGGCGCGCGCCTTTCACCTCGACCACGTTGTATTCGCCCTTTTCGAGCGGCAACGTCGACGCCATAGTGGGGGACACTACTTTCCCGCTGGTGGACGGGACCCAGTGCTATGAGCCGCAGAACGAGCAGAACATTGTGGTTAACCCGACCAACAGCCAGAACATTGTCACTACGGCCAACGACTATCGCTACGGGTTCCAGGCCCTGATCTACTACAGCACCGATGGCGGCAACACGTTCTCCGATGTCCTTCTTCCCCATTGGGATCCCGCGACGGGTGGGACAGGTCTATTCACCCATGTGCAGGCAGGTGGCGATCCTGTCCTGGCATTTGCTGCGGACGGCACGCTTTACTATTCCGCGCTTGTGTACGACTTCAGTTTCACGAATCGGACTCCGAGCGGGGTCGCAGTGGCTGTTTCCCATAACGGTGGCGCTACCTGGAGCAACCCAGTGATGGTTCACTACGAAGCCGCCAACACCTTCTTCAACGACAAGGAGTGGATCGCGGCCGGGCCGGGCGGCGACGTCTACGTCACGTGGACCCTCTTCAAGTTCAATCGCGGACAAGGTGGATACATTTCTTCCAAGATCGTAGAAGCCGTGTCGCACGATTACGGCGCCAGCTGGTCGAGCCCGATCGCGGTGAGCGACAGCACCCATCCATTCGACCAGGGCTCGTCCCCCGCAGTCGCGCCCGACGGAACCGTTTATGTGGCTTACGAGGGCAACCAGGCGAGTGATGTAACGAAGGATCAGATGGTGCTCGCGCGCTCGACCGACGGAGGACAGACGTTTACCAACATCGAGCTCGGGCGGGTGTACGATGACATGGGCTGCTATCCGTTGAATGTGGCCGAGGGACGCCCGCGGCTGAGCTTCGAGCAGTTCCGTGTCAGCAGCTTTCCCTCACTTGCCATCGATCCCACTACAGGCCGGCTGGCCATCGCCTGGGCAGACGACCAAAATAATGCCGGTTGCGCCGCGGGTGCAGCCACATTCAGTGGGCTCACGAGCAACCAGGTCAAGCTCGTCACCTCGGCCAACGGGGCTAGGTGGACGGCCCCGACCCAGATTACTTCGGGCGCCGACAAGGTGTACCCGGCGGTCGGAGCCAACAACGGCCGGATCGTGGTCGGCTACTACACCCGCGACTACTCGCCGGTTCCTACCGCGACCGACCATTCCTGTCAACGAGGGTTCTTGAGCACCACAGATCCGGGGTACCCCGCCTCTCCGGCGGTGCATTATCTCGACCAGGTGCCGGTGTGCCTCGATTACGCTTTCAGCAGCTCGACGGACAACTATGCGAGCCAGACCCGTGTCTCCACGCAGTCTTCCAATCCGTATATCGAGTTCTCCGGCAGCTTCATCGGCGACTATACTGGGATTGCGATAGATTCGGCCGGCAGGGTACACGCTGCCTGGACCGACTTCCGCGGACTTCCCGGGGCGACGACCCCGAATCAGGATACGGTTGTCGGAAACGAAAACTGAACTCTGCCGCTGCGAACCGGAAGATTTGGACACAAAATGGTTAAGGGGGCGGGTTCTGAATTTCTCTGTCTGCTGTCCCCTCCCTGCCCCTGTTTCCCCCTATCCCCTGTCCCACCCTACCCTTCCCTTCCCTATCCTCCGCGCCCTTGACAGGCGGTTGGCAGGGGGGTAGTCTTAGCGAATAAAAAGCGAAAAGTACTTGCCATGGCTTCCCTGCTCCTGCTCCCTGATTCCGATAAGCCCAAGCTGGTTGGGATCGCGCGGCTCGCCGCGGAAGGCGAATCGCTGCGGGAAGGCCACAACGTTGAATACTTCACTTTGCCGGTGCGCTCGCTGCTGAATCGGTGCACGACGGCACGCATGCCGTTTACCTGGACGATCAACCCCTATCGTGGCTGCGAGTTCGCCTGCAAGTATTGCTACGCGCGCTACACGCACGAGTTCATGGAAATGCGCAACGGCGTCGATTTCGAGCGCAAAATCTACGTCAAGCAACACGCGTCTGACCTGCTGCGGTACGAGCTGCGACAGGTCAGGCCGGGCGAAGAAATCGCCATTGGCACGGCCACCGATCCTTATCAGCCTGCCGAGCGGCGCTACGAAGTCACGCGTGCCATTCTTGAGGAGCTGGCACTCCATCAGGGTTTGGAAGTCGGGATTGTCAGTAAGTCGACTCTGATCTTGCGCGACGTGGACGTGCTGAAGCAGTTGGCGCAGCACAATCGGCTCTTCATTAACCTGACGATCACCACTCTGAACGCGGACGTTGCCCGAATTCTCGAACCGCGAGCGCCCCGCCCCGATCTGCGGTTGGATGCGGTGCGCAAGCTCAATCAAGCGGGTCTCGCGGCAGGCGTGATCTGTGCTCCCGTAGTTCCCGGCATTACCGATTCGCCGCGTGATTTGGAGGCGCTGGTCCGCGCCACCGCCGAAGCCGGCGGGAAATATATTTTCGCCAATCCGCTTTTTCTTAAGCCGTGCTCGGCCGCGATTTTCTTGCCCTTCCTGGAAAAGGAGTTCCCTCACCTGGTCGAGAGCTATCGCCAACGCTTCCAGGAGCGCGCCTTTCTGCCCAAGGCGTACCGCACGCGGATCTCGCAGCTCATGGCAAAGCTGCGGGGGAAGTATCGCATCGTCAATGCTTACGAACGCTACAGTCAAAGCACTCATCCGCCGATTGCGAGCGAGGCCCAGCTGAAGCTGTTCTGAAGCGTCCGCTTCAATCGGCGAACATCGGCGCGCTCTTCTATAATGACGATTCCGATGTCAGCCAGCAGTCCCCAACCTGCGAGAGTCGTCAGCAAGGAAGATTTGGGTGGACGGTTCCAACAGTTCTGGCAACACGTCACAGACGGACTGGAGCTCAACCAACTGTGGACACAGTTCCAGGCCGACGCCCGCGCTAGTTATCGCCTGTATTCGCGCGAAGTTGATTCGACGCGCGTCCAGGGCGTTCCCAAGGGACGCCACTGGTTCGATATAGCCAAGCAGTTCTTCTGGGCAATCCTGGAAAAGCTTTCCCCGGCGCGACGCGTATTGCTGCTGCTCGCCCTGGTGCTGATCATCGTAAATCCGCAGTTCATCTGGCACGATCAGACAGGCGCGAACCAGATCATGAACCTGGACTTCCGGCTTTGGGGCGGGTTGCTGATGTTTGTGTTGCTGGTGCTCGAAGTGGCGGACCGCGTGGTCATGAAACGCGACCTCGAGATCGCACGCGAGATCCAGATGTGGCTGCTGCCAGCCAACCCGCCGCAAGTGCCCGGGCTCGAGATCGCGTTTGCTACGCGGCCTGCAAATACCGTGGCAGGTGACTACTATGATGTGTTTCCTCGGCCGTCTGCAAATGCTCCGGGGCAAAACTACCTGCTGGCTGTGGCGGATGTGGCTGGAAAAAGCATCCCAGCGGCTCTGCTAATGGCCACGTTTCAGGCCAGTTTAAAGACTCTCTCTACCACGCCCTGCTCGCTCGCCCAACTCATGGACGGCATGAACCGCTACGCCTGTACCAACAGCCAGAGTGGTCTGCGCTTCACGACGGCCTTCCTCGCTGAGTACGAACCTGCCACACGAACCTTGGCTTACATCAATGCAGGACACAATGTACCGATTCTGCGCCGCGCCTCTGGAGGGATCGAACGCTTGGAGGCCGGCGGATTGCCGCTGGGGATTCAGGAGCCGACGGTGTACCAGTCGGGCTCGGTTAGTTTGCAGAGCGGCGATTGGCTCGTCGTCTTTACCGACGGGCTGGTCGAAGCGGTGAACGATCGCGATGAGGAATACGGGGAACAACGGCTGCTGTCTGTTTTGCAAGCGGGCGCATCGACATCGCCGCCCAAATTGCTTAGCCGGATTATGGTCGATCTCGACTTCTTCGTCGGCAACGCCCCTCAGCACGACGACGTGACGTGCATGCTGGTGCGCGCAAGCTAGGCGCACTAGGCTAGTGAACCAGCCAGTCGGCAAACGTCGGCGAATGGTACTTGAAGTGGTATAAGTCTGCGATCTGTTGAACGTAGGTTCTGGTAAGCTGCTCCTCGCTTGTGAGGATTTGGTCATTGGCACGGTTCACGACTGCTCCGGGATCCTTGACGAGATCATAGTAGCCATTGGTGCCCTCCATCGCATTCGCGACAAATAGTTTCCTGCCATTATCGCTGAGCAACCCGTAAACCGCTCCATAGCTGGACACGACAAGATAGTTCGAGCGCTGGTAGGAAGCAGCCTCCGCAGCTGTAGCCGTAAACAGCGGGACACCAAATCGTTCGTCATCGATGATCGGCCGATGTCCCAACAGGTAGTACAGAGTCGGTGTGATGTCGATGTTGAAAGCAATCCGTTCAGGATTGCTGACGTACTGTTGGCGCATCGCCGCCGGAAGATGGATGATCAGCGGTACCCGCAGCACAGATGGGTGAATCTCCAAGGCGTGGCCCTTGTGGCCGAACTCACCGAAGGCGTCACCGTGGTCAGAAGTAATCACGATGATGCTGTTGTCGTATAACCCGGCGGAACGCAGGTAATGAACAAACTTGCCGAAGCATCCGTCTAGCCGCTCTATCTCTGAAGCCAGGACGGGACGAAAGCGGGCTGGGTACGGTTTCTTAGGCTGGCGGTCAGCGCCCAGCCGGGACAACGTGATGCCGTGAACGTTCTGCGGCTGAGCAAAGATAAACGACGGCCGCTGGCGATCTTGGAAACGGCTGATCTTGGCTTCGACATCGCGAGCCGTAGAACAGAAATCCTCCTCTGTCCAAATGCGCACATTTTCGTCCAGTCGCACCAGGTCGGGAGTTAGGCGCAGCAGAACCTGCAGTACGGTATCTACGCTGATGAACCGCTGGTAGCCGTCGGCATCCAGCAACTTTTCGAGCCCATTCACCGGATGAAAGGGCTGGATATAGTGCTTGTGCAGGAGCATGGCTCCCGCCCAGATCGCCGGTTCGGAAAGCGTCGTTCCCGCGTAGCGGGTGAAAGCGTTGAGCATCACGGTGCTCTCGGCGGCAAACTTGCCGATCTCCGGAGTAAAGTGCACATCCGGGTTGTAGGGTGAGAGGTAGTCCGGGCGCAGACTGTCGACGACAAAGACGAAGATGTTTGGTTTTCTGCCGGCTGCTGGCGACAGGGAGTGAACCAGATCCACGTTTACCGAAGGAACATTCGCCGTCGGAGGCAGGTTCGTCTGTGTCCCCAGAAACTGGCAGAGGTCGTCGCAGGACTTCTTCTCCTGAAAAGTCAGCGTGCCGCGGACGACCTGGAAAGAAACGTCAGAATACGAATGCCGTGCCACAGCATCTTTCATTTCGCTGATGGGAAGCGAGGAACTGGCCATCGTGGTGGGCACAGCCAGAAGGAAGTGGTAGGTCAGAGGAGTCAACAGCGCAATTACGATCAATGTTCGGGCAGGATAAATGCTGTTCGCTCGCACCCGGCAAAAAACGATCACTAAGCAGAATGCACTTGCCCAGAGAAGGAGCACCCAGAGCTTCTCGAACAGGAAGTTCCAGTCCACCACGCCAATCAGCGCGGGAATAAGGTAAGCAGCTGCGAACAGAACCAGGACCAGGGCTGCACCTAGACGACGGCGACGAGACTCTTGATGCCGATTGTCTGCAGTCCGCGCTTGCTTCAGTCGCAATCGCAGCGAGCTGCCCAACATCACCAGCGTCAGCGCGAGCACAGCGGAGTAAATCTGCGACGTCAGCGAGTAGAAGGGCAGGCTCGCCAGGATGACATTCTGAAAAATGCGATCAACCAGGAACACGGTGATCAGGCTGTTGAACAGGAAACGCATTTGCACCGCATTAGAAAAGCGTGCGGCTGTGTTCTCGGCAACGTTGAAACAGCTCACGATGAATGCAGCCAGCAGAACATGCGCCACCACAGCCCCCAGCCATGCCTGCAAGTCGAGTGAAGAGAAGGCGGAAAAACGTTTCCACAGCTGCAAGGCACGAAGAAAGGCCAGCCCGGGATATACCACGCCAATGGCGGCGGCCGCTGTCAGCAGCCCGCCAAATTTCCAGCCCGCCATTGGGCGCCAGCTTCCCCATGCGGCACGTTTCCAACCTGCCGCTCCATCCACCAGGCCCAGCAGGAACACCGGCACCAGCAGGATCAAGCTCCAGATGTAGCTCAGCGAGTTATTACCAATGCTCGAAAAAGGGCGAGCCAAAAAGAAATAAATGGCAAAGCTGGCCTGCGCGAAAAAGAAGATCCAAGCCTGACGCTTGTCTTCTCCTGCACGCTTCTCAAGAACAAGGCTGATGCCGAGCACTCCAAGCAGCGCGGTGTAGACGTAGGGATGGAATCGGATCAACCAGCGCAGCCAAGGCTGAAAAGAAGCTTGGATAAAGGCGTAGTAGAAGTCTGGCAGGTAGGCCAGCAAGCAGTAAATGGATGTCAACAGTAGCAGCCCGGTGAATGCTATCCGCGTCAAGACGTAGAACCAAACTATGACTTTGGATTGGCCGGGCTGAGGAGTTGTGGTGTGCATCGGCAATGCGGGAGGCTATCGGTAAAATATGAGTCGATTGCTGTTACCGGCAAGTGACCGAAGTACTCGCAGTCGCTCGATTCCGAGCTAACTCTTCCATTCGTAAGCTTACTGACAGAATCTGCTCTGCTCAATTGACAAGATGTGTCAACCGGTCCAGCGACTGGCTCCCCAACGCCACATGCTGCCCTCTATGAAGAAGGCGGAACTGAACGCTAACTATCGCGTTCGCGGGCAGTTAAGTTCGATGGTCTAGGTATGGCTTAGCTCCGTAGGGCAGTGGCCCTTCACCTGCGAATACTAACCGGCATAAGGCGCAAGACGCCTGAGACAAGAGCTACAGGAGACGAGGGAAAACGAGATGCGGAAACAGAAGGGTTTTTCACTGATTGAGTTGCTGATTGTGGTGGCGATCATCCTGATCATCGCTGCCATCGCTATTCCTAACTTGCTGCGGGCGCGCATTGCGGCCAACGAATCATCGGCTGCCGCGTCCATTCGTACCATCGGCACGGCGGAATTGTCCTACGCCAACGCCTACCCGAGCGTGGGGTATCCGGCTACCCTGGATGTCCTTGGGCCGGTTAACTCCGGTTGCACCGCGGGCCCCGCAGTCGGCCACGCCTGCATTATCGATCTCGTGCTGTCTTCGGGCACCAAGAGCGGCTACACCTTTACTGCTGTGCAGGTGGGCGCTGCTGCACCGTTCACCCAGTTCTTTTCTCTGGCGCGTCCGGTCAGTACTTCGACAGGCGTGAAGGACTTCTGCGGCACAGACGACAACGTGGTTCGCTATCAGACGCCGGACGGCGCCGTGGCTGACCGCGCTGCTTGTCTGGCCCTGACCGCGATCGGACAGTAATTAGCAGTTTGGCGAAGTACCTGGGGGAGGGTACAAAGCCGGGGAGCAGCGGAGCAATCCGCTGCTCCTTAATTGTTTTTTGCCTAGAAAGCAGCAGCAGGTCAAAGCCGGAAGCATGACAAAACACGTCACCGGCAGGTGACAGATTTGACAAAAATCCGCACAAAGTCGAAGGCCCATCCGTCGAGATGTGCAATTCGCCACTGAAAACAAAGGGGACTTCAAGCGGGGATCAATGACTTCCGTAACCGTTCGCTTTGGCGAGCCGAGTGCGACCTATGCCTGAGCTGGCAGAAACGAACGACACTTTGTTTAATTGGAGATGAGGGAAAACGAGATGCGGAAACAGAAGGGTTTTTCACTGATTGAGTTGCTGATTGTGGTGGCGATCATCCTGATCATCGCTGCCATCGCTATTCCTAACTTGCTGCGGGCGCGCATTGCGGCCAACGAATCATCGGCCGCCGCATCCATTCGTACCATCGGCACGGCGGAATTGTCCTACGCCAACGCCTACCCGACCGTCGGGTATCCGGCTACCCTGGATGTCCTGGGGCCGATTGACTCCGGTTGCACTGCGGGCCCCGCAGTCGGCCACGCCTGCATTATCGATCTCGTGCTGTCTTCGGGCACCAAGAGCGGCTACACCTTTACTGCTGTGCAGGTAGGCGCTGCTGCACCGTTCACCCAGTTCTTTTCTCTGGCGCGTCCGGTCAGTACTTCGACAGGCGTGAAGGACTTCTGCGGCACAGACGACAACGTGGTTCGCTATCAGACGCCGGACGGCGCCGTGGCTGACCGCGCTGCTTGTCTGGCCCTGACCGCGATCGGACAGTAATCAGAGCCTGCAGGCTATCTGGAAGGGTTACAAGGGGCATCGGATGCATATCCGGTGCTCCGGCTATTTGCAAAAACCCAGGCAATGCGCGTTAGGGTAGCCCACACTGCCCGCGCGGCGTAGGAGCTGGCCAACGGAAGAGAGTTGAACCTGACGTAACCGTATGCCTTAAGAGAGTGGCTATTGAACTGCTACGAAGATGGTTAGTTTTCATCGGAAAACACATGGACCGAGAGTCGGGATTCTCCTTAATCGAGTTGCTGATCGTCGTGGCGATTATTCTAGTCATCGCCGCGATGGCGATGCCAAATCTATTGCGAGCGAGAATCGCCTCCAACGAAGCCTCCGCAGCCGCATCCATGCGAACCATTGCCACGGCGGAACTGACGTACAAGCTAGGCTATCCCAGCATTGGGTATGCAGATCTGCCGACGCTAGGGGGGCCCGCAAACTGCACCCCCTCATTCGTAACGGCTTGCATCATCGACAACTTGCTAACCACCGGAACGAAGAGTGGGTACACGTTCGCCGCCACGGCCTCGGCTGGGGCGGGGGGATCTATGGATGAGTACTTAATCACGGCCGTCCCGGTGAGCCAGAACATCACCGGCGTAAAGGGATTTTGTACAGTTGAAGATCACGTGGTTTTGTACATCACGCCGGCGGGAGCACCGGCCACGCGTGCCATATGCCTGGGCGGCACCTACACCCCCCAATAACTCCTGGAATTGAGATCACTGGCAGACGCGCTCTTACTTTTGTAACTCAGGAATGCGGGCCATGCCGGTCGCGATATACGCTTTTTTCGTATAATCCAACCTGAATACATTGATTATTTCTTATCCCTGATACGTGTTATGTCTGCGATTCAAATTCTTGGATTAGAAAAAACCTATACCATCGGTTTTTGGCGCAAGCGTCCCAAGCGCGCTCTGCGGCCTCTCCACCTCGCCGTGGAGGAAGGGGAAATTTTCGGCTTTCTTGGCCCGAACGGTGCCGGCAAGACGACAACCTTGAAATTGCTGATGGGCCTGGTGTCTCCGACGGCCGGGTCGGCTCGCATTCTGGGCATCGATGCCAACGATCCCCGAGTCAAAGCACAAATCGGATTTTTGCCGGAACAACCCTATTTCTATGATTATCTGACCGCGCGTGAGCTGCTGGAGTACTACGGTCAACTTTCCGGGATCCCGGCAAAAGATCGCGGGGGGAAAGTGGAGGCCATGCTTCAACGCGTCGGCTTGCCGGATGCGGGCGACATTCAATTGCGAAAGTTCTCCAAGGGAATGTTGCAACGGGTCGGAATCGCGCAGGCGATTCTGCACGACCCCAAAGTGGTGTTCCTGGATGAGCCGATGTCGGGATTGGATCCTATGGGCCGCAGGGAGGTGCGCGATCTCATCGAGCAACTGAAGAAGGAAGGAAAGACAGTTTTTTTCTCGACCCACATTCTCTCCGACGCCGAGGCGCTTTGCGACCGTGTGGCCATAATCCATCTGGGCGAGCTCCGCAGCGTAGGCGTGGTGGCTGACTTGACCTCCAGCATGCATGGCAAAGTGGAATTGATCTGGCAAGGGGCCGTGGTGCCGGCCTCGATAAGAGCCTTGGGAGCAGAGTGCCACCTCAGCGCCGATACGATGCGCGCTGTTCTGGCCGAAGACAAGCAGGATGCGGCCATCGATGCCTTGCGGCGGGAGAAACTGCGACTCGTTTCCATCACTCCGGTTCGCGCCACCTTGGAAGATTATTTCCTGCAGAATTTGAGAAGCGAGAATGCGCCCTCGGAGGTAATGGCATGAAGGCGCGCATCTCCTATATTGCGGCCAATACTTTTCGGGAAGCGGTCCGCGACCGCGTCCTCTACAACTTGATCGCGTTTGCCCTGCTCCTGGTGGGCGCCGCCATCTTGGTCGGCCAGATCTCGATCGATATCGAACGTCTGGTCGTGATCAATCTGGGTCTCACGGCGGTATCGCTGTTTGGCATGCTGATCGCAATTTTCATAGGCATTGGCCTGGTCTCCAAAGAAATCGAGAAGCGGACCCTTTACACCATGTTTTCCCGGCCTGTCCGTCGCTGGGAATTTATCGTCGGAAAATTTTTCGGGTTGGCCGGGACCTTGGTCGTGAACACGTTCTTGATGGCCATAGGCGTCTTCGCCGCCCTGCTTTATGTCTCTCATCATCTGCAAAAGCCAGACGCCTGGCTGCTCGTTGCCTTGTATTTCATCATCCTGCAATTCCTGATGATCACTGCCATTGCCCTGCTGTTCTCCTCTTTCTCATCTCCTTTGCTGTCGGCGGTTTTCGCCTTCTCGCTGTTCGTGGTCGGCAGCTTCGCGGAAGATCTCCGTGGGTTTGCGGCCATGACCAAGGGAGTGACGAGGTGGCTGGCCACTGGCGCCGCCTACCTCATACCCAATTTCTCGGCCCTGAACGTGATCAGTTCGGTGGCCCACGGCGAAGCGGTGTCCGGGCAACTGGTGTTTTACAACTCGGCTTATGCTCTCTTCTACGCGGCACTGGCTTTGTGCGGAGCGGTGCTGATTTTCGAGCGCCGGGATCTGAAATGAAGCCCGCGCGCGGCACCACCGTTATCGCGAGCATCTTGCTGATCGCGTGTCTCAGCGGGACGGTGTTCACGCTGGACCGCGTGGACCGGCTACGCACCGGCGCCAGTCTCGAAGAAATTCTTTACATTTCATCCCCGAAGGTGCTCAAGCGATTAAGCCTCGGCTACGACGGACTGCTGGCCGATGTGTACTGGACGCGTGCCGTGCAGTACTTCGGACATAAACATCGCAGCAATCCCGAGAATTACAAATTGTTAGCTCCCCTGCTGGAGATCACAACTTATCTGGATCCCCACTTGGTGGTTGCCTACGAATTTGGCGCCAACTTCCTAGCTTCGCCACTGCCCGACGGTGCAGGCGAACCTGAACGCGCCGTGCAACTGATCGAGAACGGAATTCGCGCCAATCCCGACGAATGGAGGCTCTACTACAATCTGGGTTTCATTTACTACATGGAAATGAGCGATTACGCCAAAGCAGCTCACGCCTTTGCGCGCGGCTCTGAGCGTCCGGGAGCACACTCTTTCCTGAAGATCCTGGCCGCAAGCATGGCGCAACATGCCGGCGAACTTGAGACCGCACGTATGCTTTGGATCACCACCTTTGAAAGCACGCACGACAAGCAAATCAAGTCGAACGCACTCGCGCACCTGCGTGCATTGAAAGTCGAAGAAGACGTAACCAACCTCGAGAAGCTAGTGGCTCGTTACCGGGAAAGGACAGGCCGTTTGCCCGCGAGCCTGAACGATTTCGTTTCGGCGGGAATGTTGCCCGGTATTTCCGTCGATCCGACTGGGCGTCCCTACAAGTTGATGCCCGACGGCACAATCGAGGTCCGCAATCCGGACGACTTTCCCTTCATCACCAAGGGCCTGCCACCTGGGCGTCAAGCGCCGAGGCCCGACTTCGGCAAACTCAAAATGGACCTTCCCCCTTAGACGCTCGTTCCCCGCAGCACAGCCGGCGCACGCCGTCGTTTTTAATTACGGTGTGCAGTAGAAGATCCGAGCCGGCAGAATGTTCAGCAACTGGAAATCCTGTTGTACAGTTCCGAAACTGGACCGCAAGTAGGGCAGCACCGTGCCCGTGAATTGGTAGACCAGCAGCGCCCCCTGTGGGCTCAGGACTTCTCGACATTCCAACAATATTTTGCGTCGAATCGGATCGGGCAGGGTGCTGTAGGGAATACCGGAGACGATGTAATCGGCTCGAGCCAAGCTAAGGCTGGTAAGGACTGCGCGTACATCTGAAGCGGAGCCGTGTACCACCCGCAATCGCGAATCGCTGACTTCATCCTGCAAGAAGTTGACAAAGTCGGGATTCAGTTCAATGGCCACCAGCACGGCATCGGGATGCATGCGGTTCAGGATTTCGCGCGTCATCGTGCCCACACCCGGCCCGAACTCGACCAGGACGCGCGCCTTCTCCCAATCCACCTGCGACAAGACATCATTGACCAGAAAAGGCGAGCTGGGGACGATCGAACCCAGCATCGTCGGATGTCTAAGGAAATTGCGGGCAAACAAAAGAACGTGGGAAGCAGCGAACCTGCTTGACCTTCTACGCTGGTGCTTTCGCATCTTTCTTCCTTGCTTCCTTGCTTCCTTGCTTCCTTTCTTCCTTCCTCGGATCCTGGCGGAATCACGCCCCAGCAAACCACCATACTCTTCCGCCGCAGTCCTGCCCATCTTTTTAGCGCACGCACGCGATGATTAGAAGGGTACTTTCGTCAGGGGTTTGTCTGCGGTCTGGGAATTCTCAGTCCAGATTACTGAACAGCGTTAATTTCTCATCTAACGAGGCTAGCGGGTATTCTGGCCATTCATCGTCTGGACTGAAGATCACTTAGCATCGGAAGCCCAATGCCTTCCCCAATACGATTCCATCTCAGCCTGGTTGGCGCCGCGCGCCAATGGTGGCAGGACGGCATCGAGCAGCATGGCTTTTGGCGGACGCTGTGGAAGTTCCTTCGCGAGGTCTGGGGATTTCTACTGGAATCCACGCCTGAGCGTCGCCGCCGGCGCTATGGCGACGTCGAATATGACTGGGACTACCGAGTGGATACTACCAGCGCAACGATCAGCTTCCGCGACCGGTTACTCGGCACCTTCCACTCTCCTTACCAGGCGACCGAGCCGTCTCTCTTTCACGAGATGGTGAGCAGCCTCAACATTGACTATCGGCAGTTCACTTTTCTGGACCTCGGCTCGGGCAAAGGACGCACGCTGCTGATGGCCTCAGATTATCCTTTTCGGAAAATTGTAGGGGTGGAACTGTTACCTGAGTTGCACCGTGTGGCTGAAGAAAATATCCGTAAGTACAGGAGCGGTCGGCAAAAATGCTTTGCGCTGGAGTCGATCTGTGCCGACGCACGCCAGTTTGTTCTCCCGCAGGAGCCGATAGTACTTTATCTGTTCAATCCGTTTCCCGAATCCCTGCTCAAGCAAGTAATGGTGAAACTGGAGCACACCATACGTGACGGTCCGGTATCCGTCTACGTTCTTTATCACAATCCATTGTTGGAGCCGATACTCGTAAAAAGCACTGTACTCAAGAAAATCGGAGGCACGCCCCAGTACGTGGTGTATAGAAGCGCAGCATGATTCTCGACCCAGTTGAAGCGAACGAGGACGGGTAGCACGATAAATTCGCTTCCGCTTTCAAGGTTAGAACGCGTACCGTACCGCAAGCTGGAAGATCCGTGGGCCGCCGGAACCGAAAAACCCTCCTGCAGTAACCACCGGCTGGTTGAAGTCGGGGGTTGTAATGGTGTTCGCAAAGCCGAAGTAGTTCAATCGATTAGAACCGCGGATGTTGGTGATGTTGAACAGGTTGAACACTTCGCCGATCACGTCTATCTTTTGTCGCTCGCCAATCGTGAAGCTTCGACTCAAGCGCATGTCGAAAGTGTCAAACCACTTACCAAAGTGCAGACCGGGTGCGACATGCGGCAATGTGATTCCATTGACCTGACATGGAATGGTGACAGTGACACCGGGACCGGGGGTAGCACAAGGCGACAGTGCGTTCCAGGCATCGATGGCAGCATTCAATTGCGCGCTGTCCTGAATTTCGCGCCCGAGCGCGTTACGCCTCACCAAGATAAAGCGCCCGAGCCCGGGGACGAGGGGGTTCCCAGGAATGGGTGAGCTGACGGTCCAAATCGGCGCGATATTGATTTTGAACGGTACCGTGAAATTACCAAAGAGAACAAGCCGCTGCCTCTCATCCGTAGTGGCATAACCTTTCTCAAAGCTCAGATTGTTGACTCCCCAAACCAAGTCAGCCTGGTTGCTGACTCCGAATGGGATCTGATCGTCGTTCGATTCGTTAAAGGACTTGGAGAGGGTGTAGTTGACGTTGAAGCCATACGTCCAGGGCCCTCGCGAGGTTGGCCGGCGTTGCAGGCTGACCAGTAGTCCGTCAAACCACGTTTTAGCCTCCGCGCTAATGACTTCGACTGTGTTGGAAATGCCGGTCAGGGGATCAGTGACGCTAGTCACCACATTGTTGGCATCACGCAGTTGCCGGCCGATCAGGAAACGCGTGCCGCGATTGCTGATGCCATCGCCCGAAACAATCCAGTCGCGGCCGATTTGCTGTTGAACACCCAGTGTGAACTGTCGAACCATAGGATGAGTTATGTTATTGGCGAACGCGTTCAGCCCGATGCCCAGAGCAGCCGCGGCTCCGGTGAGAGGACTGGCTAAGGTAGGCGTGCCGGGATCGAAGCTGGCACCGGGAACTGAACAGCCAGCCAACGTTCCGCCACAGGTCGAGCCATTCAATCCCGAAATACCCAGGCGGCGACCGTCAACCAGGGCTTCCAATAGCTTTGCTTCCAGTATTACCCGGTCGTAGTAAATGCCAAAACCGCCGCGGATTACGGTAGTGCCCTTATTAAAGGGATCCCAAGCAAAGCCCAGGCGAGGCCCCCAATCGTTCCAGTCGGGAGAACGATGAGTCAAGTTCAACACGGTTCTGAGCCATATGCAGGGACCGGTCGGCGCCGTGGAGAGTGGCGTTGGACACGGCTTATGAAGATTATTATCGGTACCGAAGATGTCGGTATCGAATTCCCAGCGTAAGCCCGCGTTGAGAGTCAGATTGGAACGCATTTTCCAATCGTCTTGCAGGTAATAGCCAAAGTAGCTGTTACGATCGTCGGGCGCGGTAGGCAGCACGCCAGGCGGTGCGCTGTTGGCAACCACGGCTGCGACGGGAATATCAAGATCGTCAACTGCACCGTCGCGGTTCAGGTCCTGGGTCGCAAAATTTTGGGTAAGGAAGATAGAACCGCTGCCAAACAGGTCGAACATAATGTCGGAACCGAAGTTTTGCCATTCGCCACCGAACTGGACACTATGTTTGCCTAGAATCCACGAAAAAGCGTCACGAACTTGGTGACGGTCGAGCCGTGTGCGTTGAGGAACTCGAAAGTTCTGTCCATCCTCAAGCCTGGGAAATACCAGTTCGTGACTTTGAGCGGCCGGGATGGCGGGGACAGTTGTCGCCAGCGGCGCAGTAGCGGCCGGAAAAATTGTGTTCAAAAATCTATCGTAGTGGTAGATGAGATTATTGACCCGGTTGTTGGAAAGGATGTGAGTCCAGTTGCCAACCACCGAGTTGAAGCGGTTGAGAGAGTTCTGAAAATTTGCGGCGCTCCCGACAGGCGCCTGCAAACTGCCCGGGCCAATCTCGGTGGATTTGTTGTAAGCGTAGCGGACAAAGAACGTATCTTTACTGCTCATTCTAAAATCACCGCGGCCGTCGAGCAGGTTATCGCGCACGGGTGCACCCGCCGACGAGGTAAGCACTTGGTGGCTGGCAAAATCCCGGATTCCGGTTTGCTCGTTGGCATTCTGGTGGCGCCTCTCGTAGGAGAAGAACCACCATGCCCGGTCTTTCTTAATCGGTCCCCCGACTGAGCCGCCGTATTGCTGGCGATCGAATGGAGGCGCGGCTTGCCCGCGATTGAGAGCCGGCAGGGCCTGAAGATTGCGGTTGCGCTCGAAGAGAAAAGCCGAGCCGTGCCAATCGTTGGTGCCCGACTTGGTAACGATGTTGATGACACTGGAAGCAGACCGGCCTACTTCGGCCGTATAGCGGTTAGTGGCGATCTGGAACTCTCGCACCGCATCTTGTGGGAAATTGGAAAGTGTGCCACCGACGACTTCGTCATTATTATCGCCGCCATCCACGGTGATGTTTCCACCCCGCCCGAACTGGCCCGCAGAGGACACCTCTAGTGTATTGGTTTTTGTCGGGTCGTAGTTTACCGCCGGCCGGTTGCCAGGCAACAAAAACGCCAGTTCCAGGAAGTTACGCCCGTTCAAGGGAATGTTCTCCACCGTGGTTGATTCGATCTGCCCCTGGACTTCGGACTGCGTGAGATTGACACCGGCTTCACCCGAAGTAACCGTCACCACTTCCCCCACCTGGGCGACCTTGAGCGGCACATCCAGCGTGACGGCGCGGCCGACTTCCAGATGAAGATCCTTGAATTCGCTGGTGGCAAACCCCTGGGCTGCCACCCGAACGGTATAGTCGCCAGGCAGCAGACTAGGCACCGCGTAACGGCCGTCGGCTCCGGTTGCGGTTTCGCGGCTCAGCCCAGTTGTGTTGCTGGTAACCACCACATTCGCCCCTACGACGGCAGCACCCTGCGGATCTGTGACGGCACCGTTGACTGTGGAGGTAGGAAGTTGTGCGGAAACTGAGAGAGTGAGAACCGAGACTAAAAGACCAACCATCAGCAGTCGCATAAGGCCTCCTCACCCATGAATTCAGCCTGATAAATCCAGGAGTCCGGAATAAATCAAGTGAGCGTCCGCTGTTTTTGGAGTTGGGATGATGTTCTAATGGCAACGAGATGTCAAGCTCGCGCGGAATGGCCGAATGGCCGGAGTGGCCAGCCCATGATTCCGTGCTGCGCCCTGGGTTGCATCTATACTACAAAGTGAGATCAGCACTACCGTGACAACTTTCTCTAAGCTCCTTCTCCTGGTGATGATCGTGTGTTGTGGCGGCTTGGAAATGTCCGCTGCCCAGTCCGATGTGCACGCCATTGCCGACTCCGTGGACAACCATTACAACCATCTCCGCTCGCTAGAGGCCGACTTCACCGAGATTTATCGCGGCAACGGTATGGAAAGGACGGAGTCGGGCACGCTGTGGCTTAAAAAAGCCCGCAAGATGCGGTGGGAATACCGTTCTCCCAGGGAGAAGCTGTTCCTCACCGATGGGCAGGATGCCTGGTTCTATGTACCCGGCGAACAGCAGGCTCGCAGAGAGCCATTCCGTAAGTTGGAGGATTTGCGGTCGCCCTTGGGATTCCTGTTGGGGAAGACCAAACTGGAGAAGGAGTTGCAAGCATTGTCGCTGGCGCCCGACATCACGCCGATAACGTCCGGGAACCTGGTACTGCGCGGGGTTCCGAAAGGGATGGAAGATCAGATCAGCCAGGTGCTGCTCGAGATCCAGCCTGACCACCAGATCGCCCGCATCGTGCTAGAAGGGGCAGACGGGTCGGTGACCGAATACCGCTTCAGCCGGCAGAAGGAGAATGTCGCTGTTTCAGATGTACGCTTCCATTTCAACCCTCCCCCAGAAGTGGAGACCATAGAAAGCGACTTGGGGCAATAGCCCTGGGCACGGCACGGTCGCTATGCCCTTGCTGAAATTGCACTTGGGCTGCCCCGGAAGGGGTAGCACTCCAGATACTGCAAACCATTGGATCTACGAACATTACGCCTCACGTCGCGGCGAGCAGGATGATAGACTGTGAGTTAGGGTTAGGGTTGGTCCAAGCGAGAAGGAATGGCAGAATTTGTAATCAAAATGGCCGATGACCGTGGCCGCACCATGCAGCAGGTCGAGCACGGTTACTCGGAAGCTGAGGTGCGCGACCGCTTCGCACAACAGGGATTCCTGGTGCATTCGGTCAAGCCCCGGGGTATGTTCGCCGGGGGCGAGATGACCCTGGGCCGCCGGCGCAAGGTCAAGCAAAGTGACTTCATCATCTTTAACCAGCAATTCCTGACTCTGATTCATGCTGGACTTCCAGTCCTGAACTCGCTTGATCTGCTTATCAAGCGGCAGCGGAACCCCTCTTTGCGGACGCTGCTGGACAATGTCCGCGACCGGGTCAAAAGCGGCGAAGCGCTCTCCGATGCGTTTGCGGCCCAGGGCGCGTTCCCCAAGCTGTACACAACGACGCTGCTGGCGGGCGAAAAGAGCGGCAACATTGAGGAAGTGCTGGGACGCTACATCGCCTTCCAGCGCATGACGGCGTCCTTCCGAAAGAAGCTGGCCGTCTCTCTGGTTTATCCCGCGCTGCTGGTCGTCGTCGTCGTCATCATGCTGACGTTCCTGGTCACCTACGTGGTGCCGCAGTTCGCGGAGTTGTTCTCAAGTTTGAACGCACAACTGCCCTCGATTACCGTGTTGATGCTGTCGGTCGGAACCTTTGCGCGGAAATATATTCTCCTGGTTGTGGTTGCGTTGGCGGTATTTATTTTCCTGATGTGGCGGTGGAAAAACACGGATCGTGGCGCTGCGCAGATTGATCGGGTTGTGCTGAGTCTGCCTTTGCTCGGCCAGATTGTGCTTAAGCAGCAGGTAGCAACGTTCGCGCGGACTCTGTCCACGTTATTGCAGGGCGGCCTGCCTTTGGTTCCCTCGATGGAGACAGCCGGGGCGTCGATGAGCAGCCGCAGGATCGTAAACGGCCTTGCTGACGCGACGGTGAGCGTGCGTGAGGGGCAGACGCTATCCAAGAGCCTGGAAGAAGAGGAAATGTTTCCGGATTTGGCGGTCGAGATGATCGAAGTAGGTGAATCGACCGGCGCCTTGCCGGCCATGCTCGTATCCGTGGCCGAGTTCTATGAAGAGGACGTGCAAACGGCGCTGGGCGCAGTGATGGCCCTGATCGAACCGGCAATTCTTATTTTCATGGCTATATTCGTCGGCGGCGTGCTGGCTTCCCTGTATTTGCCCATCTTTAGCCTGGGTTCGAGCGGCATTCACTGACGGAAAGCGAGTCTACGGTTGGTTAACCTAAGGATTAAAAGTTAGAAGTTAAACTGGAAATTAAGTAATGTCGGAAAAGAAATCACTTTTCGTAAACGGTGCAGACCCGGCCCGCATGGCTCCGGAGAACGTCTCCGACGAACTGGAGCGGGCCAAGGACGTAGCCCGGCGGTATCGCTGCGAGTTCGTGAACCTGAGCGATTTTTCTCTGCAGCACGACCTGTTCAAGAAGGTACCGGTCGACCTGATGTTCCGGTACAACTTCGTCCCTCTGGAGGAGACGCGGGAGGGCAAGCTGGCCATCGCCATCGCCGATCCCAGCCAGTTGATGATGATCGACGAAATCAGCCTGCTGCTCGGCAAGCGGATCGTCACCAAGGTCTCCACGCTGAAGCAGATAAACGACATCCTCAAGAAGACAGAACAATCGCAGCGCGTTCTGGAAGAGGCCAGCGAAGGCTTTGCGCTGGACGTGATTCGCGACGACGATACCACGGGCGACGAAACTATCTCGATCGATAAGCTGACGGCGGCTGGCGACATCAGCCCCATCATCCGGCTGGTAGACACGACCATCTTCACCGCCCTGCAGCGCCGGGCCAGTGATATTCACGTCGAAACGCGGGACGACTCGGTATCTATCAAATTTCGTATTGATGGCGTGCTGACCCAGGCCATGCCGCCGATCGGCCGCGAGCACCACTCGACGATCATCTCGCGTATCAAAGTGATGAGCGAACTTGACATCGCCGAGCGGCGCGTGCCCCAGGACGGACGCTTTCGCGTGAAGTACAACGGACGCGCTATCGACTTCCGCGTCTCTATCATGCCCTCCATTCACGGCGAAGATGCCGTGCTCCGCGTGCTGGACAAGGAATCGATGAGCGAGAAGTTCCGCACGCTGACGCTCGACGTGGTGGGATTCGGCGAGGAGGACCTGCGCAAGTTCCGGCGCTATATCTCGGAGCCCTACGGCATGGTGCTGGTCACAGGACCCACCGGCAGCGGCAAAACCACGACCCTGTATGCGGCAGTAAATGAGATCAAAACTGACGAAGACAAGATCATCACCATCGAGGACCCGGTCGAATACCAGATTCGCGGTATCACACAGATTCCGGTCAACGAGAAGAAAGGGCTGACGTTCGCCCGCGGCCTGCGTTCCATCCTGCGACACGATCCCGACAAGATCATGGTGGGCGAAATCCGCGACACCGAGACGGCGCAGATTGCGATTAACTCTGCTCTGACCGGCCATTTGGTCTTCACCACGGTGCACGCCAACAACGTGGTGGATGTGCTCGGTCGATTTCTCAACATGGGTGTCGAAGCATACAATTTCGTTTCCGCGCTCAACTGCATCCTGGCCCAGCGCCTGGTGCGCGTGATCTGCGATTCCTGCCGCACCGCCGTTCACTATCCTCCCGAGGTGCTGGAGGCGAGCGGACTGGACCCGCAGCAGTGGAGTCCTGTTGCCTTCTATGAGGGCCAAGGCTGCATTGAGTGTGCCGGCACCGGTTATAGGGGGCGTACCGCCATTCACGAATTGCTGGAATTGACCGATCGGATCCGAGAGATGATTCTAGCCAAGCGGCCAAGTTCGGAGATTCGCCGGGCGGCGCGCGAAGAAGGAATGCGTTTCCTGCGCGAGTCAGCCCTGGATCGCGTGCGCGCAGGAATCACCACTTTGAAAGAAATCAATAAAGTCACGTTCATCGAGACCACGCGATAAAACCAATGAACAAGCGATCCAAACCGGGAGCACGCCCGAGACTCGCCTGCGAGATTTCCGCCGATCGGGTGCTGGCCGGGAAGCTCTCCGATCGCGGCGGTGCTCTGGAAGCGCATGCCGGCCAGGAGCTTGCCCTGGGCAGCGTGCTGCCCGACCTGATGGAAGCTAACCTCCGGCATCGGCGCGAGGTGGCCCAATCCATACATGACGTGCTGGCGGCGGTCGGCGGCCGGGCCCGCGACGTCGTCGCGGTATTGCCGGACGCAGCGGTGCGTGTGGTCCTGCTTGATTTCGATACACTGCCGCCCAATCGCCAGGAAGCGGAAAGCGTAGTTCGCTTCCGTCTGAAGAAATCGTTGCCCTTCGATGTGGACAAGGCCAAAGTTTCCTACCACAGCCAGACCACCGGCGAAGGTGTGCGGGTGGTCGCCGCGGTTGCGCTCTCGAACGTCGTCGAAGATTACGAAGAGGCGTTTCGCGAAGCGGGCTACAGCCCGGGCGTGGTGCTGCCCTCGATGCTGGCAGCGTTGGGCGCAGCCGATGCCGGCCGTCCGAGCCTGGTGGTTAAGGTGGATGTCCGCACCACGAGCATTGCGATCCTCGATAATGGACAAATGTTGCTCTTCCGAACCCTGGAGAACACCCGTGGCGTCACAATTACCGGTGAGCAATTGGCGGAAGAGGTTTATCCTTCGGTGGTGTTCTTCCAAGACACATACCATTTGAATATCGAGAGAATTTTCGTCGCAGGCCTGCCGGAATCGGGCGGAGCAGCGCAGGCGCTGCGCGCCCAGACCGGAGCGGAAGTGGAGGAGTTGGTCGGCGAGAGCCAATTGGGCAGCTCTGCCGGCGGCTCCGTTCCCCGATATCGGATGGCCGGCATAGTGGGAGCCTTGATTTCATAACATGCGTCTTGACGTCAATCTTGCCACTCACCCATACGAGGATACCCGGCAGTTCTGGATCCGTTGGGGAAGCGCGGTCGCGCTGATCGCGATCCTGACCGGCGCGCTGCTGTACAGCGCCGTTACCGAGTGGAGCTTCGCCGAAAAGGATCGCGGCATCATGAGCCAGTACAAGACGCAGATCGCGAACCGTGACCAGGAGAGATCGCGCGCCGAAGCGGTCCTGAATCGTCCCGAGAACCGCACCACCCGCGATCGCTCGCAGTTTCTTAACCAACTGATTGAGCGCAAGGCGTTCTCCTGGACCCAGGTATTTGCCGACTTGGAACGGATGATGCCGGCACGCCTGCATGTGGTTTCGATTCATCCGGAAGTAACGGAGGACAATCAGCTTCAAATCAAGCTGGTGGTGGCTGGAGAATCGCCAGAACGCGCTTTGGATCTGGTCCGTAAGATGGAGGAATCACCGCGTTTCCGCCAGCCTGCGGTCACCTCTCAGAACACTCAGACCAACGCCCAGGTTCCCGGCGATAACGTCGAGTTCAACATCACTGCGCTGTACGTGCCGAGTGCACCGGGAAGCAGAAAATAATGGCTGATCTGAAAACCACGCGCCGGAAATTGAAAGTCGCGATGATCGCCATGCTGGGCCTGGATGCGGTCGCCCTGATTTTGATGTTCTCTCCTCTGGTGGGCTCCAGTGCAACGCGTAAGCAGGAGCTGCAACAACTGTCGGATGAGGAACGGCAAAAGACCCGCCAGGTGGAACCGCTGCGCGGTCTAGACAAAAAAATCGTGCTCGCCGGCCAGCAGATTGATCAGTTTTATAAACAGCGGCTGCCCGACAAAGCCTCTGAGATCGTAGATGAGCTGCGCAAGGTGGCGTCGGAAAACGGAGTGAAAATCACGCAGGCCAAATATGAAGCCAAGGATCAGGAAGACGTCGGATTGACACCTTATCTGATTGAGGCCAACTGCCAGGGCGATTATCTCCAACTGGTGCGCTTCATCAATGGTCTGGAGCGCGACAAAATATTTTTCATTATTAACAGCGTTGTTCTGGGAGACGCTCAGGGCGGCAGCGTTAAACTGCAATTGAAATTGGAAACTTATCTAAGGACCGGTGCGTAGTGAACCTGGGGGCAGAAAACCGAAAGAAGACGATCGCGGCGACGGTGCTGGGAGTATTGGCTTTCGGCATGGTGGTCTACCGCATCGCCAACCCGGCCGGAGCCCCGCCACCCCCGGCAGCCATGGACACGCAACCTGCCAACAACCCGCCGCCGACTCCGCAAGCCACGCTCCGGCGCGCAACCCCTGGCGCCGCGAGCAAGACACCCGGCACTAAGAAAGCGAGAGTAACCCCGGTTTCACTGGACCCAACCATACAGCTCGGGCTGCTGCGGGCGAGTGAAGATACGAAATACACCGGTACCGGTCGGAACATTTTCCAGGCTGAAGTTGAGATTCCGAAACCGGTAGCTCCAGCCGTGCCAGAAATTCAAGTGGCAGAAGCGCCTCCGCCACCGCCTCCGCCGCCCCCTTTGCCGCTGAAATTTTTTGGCTTTGCGAGCAAGCCAGGAGAACCCAAGCGGATCTTCCTCTCGAAGGGCGAAGACGTGTTTATTGCGGGCGAAGGAGAGATTGTGGATCGCCGTTACAAGGTCTTACATATTGGGCCGGCATCGGTTGAAATCGAGGACGTGCTCAACAACAATCGGCAGAGCATCCCCCTTACTCAGGGCTAGGCAGAGCAGTTGGTTTCACTTTCAAAATTCCGGCGTCGTCGGCTCAGCGGCTCTTCGCAGAGCGGTTACATTCTTGTCAGCCTGATGATGATCGCGGCTCTGGTGGTGATTGCCCTGTCCGCCGCGATTCCCACAATCAAGCTGGAACTGCGTCGCGATCGCGAAGAGGAACTGATCCACCGGGGAGTGCAGTATTCGCGCGCCATCCGCCGCTACTTCAAGCGCTTTGGACGCTACCCGGTGAGCCTGGACGATCTCGAGAGCGCCAACAACATGCGTTTCCTGCGTAAGCGTTATAAGGACCCGGTCACCGGGGAAGACTTCAAGCTGCTCCATTTCGGCGAGATTAAAATGACATTCGGCCGGGGGATCGCGGGTGGGGTGGCGCCGGGTGCGAACCCGACGGGCGGACTTAATACCGACAAGAATGCTAGCACTTCGCAGGGGCAGACCGGAACACAGTCGTCGAGCTCATCGGATCAGAATTCTTCGACGTCCTCCGACAGCAGCTCATCGTCAAAGGGTGGCTCGAATAATCAGACGTTCGGAGGCGGGCCCATTGTGGGGGTGGTCAGCACGTCTGAAAAAGAGTCCATTCGCGAATTCAACAAGAAGAACCATTACAATGACTGGCAGTTCATCTATGACCCGAGTATCGATCGGGGCGGGTTGTTGAACACACCCGCTCAACCTGCGCTGCAGGGCCCCGGCATAGGACAGGGGCAAGGTCCCGTGGTGAACCCGGGGGAAGGCTCTACGGGGCCGACCGCGCCGCCCGGCGTCCCGCTGCCGCCGCAGCAGCCACAGCCCCCGCAGTAGCTTGAATCCTGAGGAAAGCTAGCTGAAAAAGGCCTCGTCCTTCGACGAGGCCTTTGTAATCTTCAAAAATTTCGGTTCAGACGTTAAACGAGGACCCGCAGCCACAGGTGCTCTTCACGTTGGGATTATCGAACTTGAAACCAGCGCCGTCGAGGGTCTCGAGGTAATCCACGCGGCAACCGTTCAAATACATCAGGGACGTGGCATCCACATAAACTTTCAGCCCGTCCATGTCGAACACTTTGTCCATCATGCCCGGATTGTTCTCGAACTGCATAGAGTAAGAGAAGCCGGAGCAACCTCCACCCACTACCCCTACCCGCAAACCGGTCGGGAGAGGATTCTGTTGCGCCATGATCTCCTTAACCTTAGCAATGGCGTTGGGGGTAAGGCTGATGGGCGTGGACTTCACTTCCGGCGCGGCCGGGATGGTAGTTGTTGTGGACATTCGTATCTCCTTGAGTTTACTCGTCTAGATTATAACAAAGGTCGATTCGCGCATATCACAGAAAACCGGGTACCCTAACACTGCCAGGTATGTTTATTAGATGAAGGCGGCCGCGGGAGGGTCGCAAGCGGAAAAGACACTCCCGGCTTGCCAAATCGGGCTATAATCTGCCCGGGTCCTCCCCTACTGCTGGCCCAACCCGCCGCGGGTCAAGGATCGGCCCAAAATCAGAACCGAGGTGGCCTATGTTTCCCCTGGTCGGAATGCTGATTGTGTGGGGCGTTCTAACGGCTATCCTGATCATCCTCCTCATTTATCGCAGCACACTCACCATGCAGGAGGACGATCAGCTCTACCTGAGCGACTCTGAATCTCACATGCAAAAAGAGCAGACCGAGATTCTCTCCAAGGTCAATAGGCTCAATCCGTTCGTGCGCTGGCTGGGAGCTGCCTCCGGGGTCTTGATCCTGGTCATTGCTGGCATCTTCATCTACCAGCAAATGACGATCGTGCAATAACCGGGGTGGGCGGCGTACCTTTCTCAGGGCGACTGGTGTTGGAAGTCGCCTAATATTTCTTGCTTTCCTGCGCCCTAAGGCCTCCCATTTGAGGGAGGCATTTCGTTTTTCAGCCTGTCGGGACAAGGCAGGCTCTAGGGTCTGGGTTGCTCGGCGCCGATAAGCTAGGTTCGATAGCGCGAGAATTGCCTGCCCGAAAGCCCGAGAGCCTGAAATGCGTTCCCTGCCGCCGTTCTTTTAGAATTCCTGCATATCTCCCGGTGAAGGCGTGATGCGCAGGCCCAGCGCAACTGGGTGGAGCAGTGCGAACTGGTAAGTCCGGCGGGCAAGAGCGTTCGTTTTCACCTCGATCAGCCAATCGCCATTTTTCCCGCCGTGTGCGGAATGGAATGCTGCTGGACCGCGCTCGGAAAGCGGGGGCTCAGGTCGTACAAAGCGCGTGACGAGCATCCTAGGCCGGTCCGGAGAATGGCTGCTGCAAACGACTTCCGGCGAGTTGAGAGCCGAGTACCTGATATTGGCCACCGGCGCTCGCAACCCGTTTCGAGGCCAATTCTCGCGCCATTTGCTGCTAGCGATTTGATGGCCACCGCCGGCTACTTCATTGCAGGCAGCGGCTCTTGCATGCAGATACAGTTTCTCGCCGGGCTGCATGGCTATTTGGATCTTTCCCCGCGCCGATCATTTCTCCGCCGGCATTTGCGGCAAGCTGAATGGCAAGACGACCGCTGAATTACGACGTTTGATGGAGGAATGCGTTTCTGCTGCCGGACTGGCGTTTACCGGCGCCAAGGTTTACGCGCACGTCCTTGCAGCGCTCAGCCTGACGACTTTGCGCCAAGCGGCGGTAAGCGGCGATGGCTGGGCGATGATCGGGGATGCTGCGGGTTTCACTGACCCCATTACCGGTGAAGGATTCTTACGCGCTGCGGCCCGCCGACCTGTTGAGCCAGGCGATACTGGGGAATCGGCCGGAATCGTACCGTCAACTGCTGGGAAACGTCCGGTTTGGCGGAGTTCGCGGCCCAGCGCGGTTTGCGGGTGGTGGAAGCCGTGCAGAGAGGAAGGCTCTGGCGCGGGTCTTAGGGCCAGCGTGAAACCAGTCGCGGAGGCAGGAATCAGCCATATCCTATTTGGGCACGGAGTGAGCAACGGTACGAACCCTACCGGCTGCCTTGTCTGCCCCCGCGTTCTACGCCGCAACGTGTCGCCAATGGTGGAACGCCGAGGGACAAGCGAAAGCACGGGCGCGAGCCGGAATGGGTGCGACCCTTCAGATTCAATGATGGCCTGGTTAGCCATTCGTCAAGCGCAACTTTCCTCATTGATCCGTTCAAAAAAACGTGGATCCAATTGCGACCATCATGAGAACAACGGGAAGCTACGCACGCGGCAAGCCGCGTCTCTATGCGTCGTAGTTTCCTGCAGACTAGTCAGCAGTCGCGCCGGGCTTCTCCGGAGGTGTAATTTCCACCACGGACAGGCATTCGCCCGGGATAAACTGACATCTCGCATCTGGTCCGTGTCCCGCGTACGGAGCCGGCTTGCTGTCGGTGAACTGCGCAGTTTCGGTCGAACCTTCCAGAGCGGTCGTGGACGCCGTTCCACTCGTGATCACCTGCTGGACCGCGTCGAAATATCCTGTACCCACAAAGCGCTGGTGCTTCACGCCCTCGTAGCCGTATTGGTGTTCGCGGCTGAACTCCTTCTCCTGCAGCCGTGAATATGCTGTCATTCCTGTTTGCTTATAGGCGCGCGCCAGTTCAAACATGGAAAGATTCAGCGCGTGGAAACCGGCCAGCGTGATGAACTGAAACTTGTAGCCCATGGCCCCAAGCTCCCGCTGGAAGCGTGCAATCGTTGCGTCGTCCAAGGCTTTTTTCCAGTTGAAGGATGGCGAGCAGTTGTAGGCCAGCATCTTGCTCGGATACTGTGCCAACACGCCTTCGGCAAACTCTCGTGCTTCCTTCAGATCCGGCTTCGCGGTTTCACACCAGACCAAGTCGGCGTATGGCGCGTACGCGATGCCCCGCGCGATTGCGGATTTTATGCCACTACGGATGTGGAAGAAGCCTTCTGTCGTGCGCTCGCCGGAGACGAATTCCCGATCGCGCGGATCAACGTCGCTGGTGAGCAGGTTGGCGGCCTCAGCGTCGGTACGCGCCATCACCAGCGTGGACACCCCCATGACGTCAGCGCACAAGCGCGCCGCGACAAGCTTCTGAATGAACTCGGTGGTAGGCACAAGCACTTTGCCGCCCAGATGTCCGCACTTTTTGACGGAGGAGAGCTGATCCTCGAAGTGCACACAAGCCGCGCCGGCTTCAATCATGGCCCCCATCAGCTCAAAAGCGTTCAGATTCCCACCGAAACCAGCCTCGGCGTCGGCAACCAGCGGCGCGAACCAGTGGATTCCGCTCTTCCCTTCCGCATGATGAATCTGATCAGCGCGCATCAGCGCCTGATTGATGCGGCGCACGAGATTGGGAACGCTGTTGGCGGGATACAGGCTCTGATCGGGATACATCTGCCCAGCATCGTTGGCGTCGGCCGCCACTTGCCAGCCGCTGACATAAATCGCCTGTAGCCCCGCCCGCACCTGTTGAACAGCCTGATTGCCGGTCATGGCGCCCAGAGCCGCAATGTAAGATTCGCTGCGCAACAGATCCCAGAGGCGCTCGGCGCCGATGCCAGCCAAAGTGTGCTCAATGTGTACGGAGCCGCGCAGGCGCTCCACATCCTGCTGGTTGTACGGGCGAGTGATGCCCTTCCAGCGTGGGTTGGTTTTCCATTCCATTTCCAGGTTTGTGGACTTGCCGTTACTTGCCATAACATCCTCGTTCGGTCGGAATTTGTGAAATGGGCAGCCCCGGGCCAGCGAGCTTGCCCCTCCACATCTTTCGCCGCCACGCCATGCGGGGCGGCAAAGGTTGACTCGATTCTGAAGGGAACCTTCTAGTCAGTCAAACTGATTGTCATTATCACCTTGATAGAAAACTGTTATCATACAGCTTTTTACCCTGCGCGCCGGAAGACGACATGGAAATCGACCAGGTCGAAACTTTCTTAGCGGTAGCGACTTACGGCGGATTTCACCGTGCGGCGGAAGCCCTGCGGGTTAGCCAGCCGGCCGTGAGCGCCCGCATCCGCGCCCTGGAAAATTCTTTGGGAGTTACCCTTTTTACCCGAGGTCCCGCCAATCTGTCGTTGTCCCCCGCCGGTAAGGCTCTGCGGCCTCACGCCGAACAACTGCTCCGCACGGTGGCGCTTGCGCGGCAGGCTGTGCATGAACTGCAGCCTTCCGCTGCCGGCGCCTTGCGGATTGCGGCCGCGCTTTCCATCTGCACCTACTTGCTGCCCGACGTGATCAAGGAGTATCAGACAGCCAACCCGAAAGTGATGGTTACCGTTCGTTCCGGCAATTCGCTGCAGGTGCTCAAGATGGTGGTAGACGGTGACGTGGATATCGGATTGGCACGCTCGCTCAATCATCCCCAAGTCGAGACCATGACCTTGCGTGATGATCCGCTTATCCTCGTCGGGCATCCCCTGCATCCCGCAGTTCGCAAGCGGCGGGTTCGTTTGGAAGAAGTGGAATCCTGGCCGCTGATTTTTTACGATCGCGGCTCGAGTGACTGGACGCTGAGCCAGGGGCTATTCCGGCGCGCCGGTCTGCTGCCGAACGTGGTGCTTGAGGTCGAAACCATCGAAGCTTCGAAGCGAATGATCGAACGGAAGCTCGGGGTGGGGTTCCTCCCGCAGATCGCCGTCACGCACGAACTTCGGCAAGGCAAACTCGTCGCGATTGAGATCGTCAACGCCGAACCGCTGCGGCGCAATCTGGATGCCATCCACCCTCGTCACCGGCCTCTCTCCCGAGAGGCGCAAGCGTTTCTTCACCTGCTGCGGACAGCGGCGGATAGCGCTCTGTTCCTCACCGAAAAAACAGCCAAGCTCAGCCGTCGGCGAGGCCGACACAGAGCCTAGCGGGACGTTACATTCTCAGGAGTGAGATCTGTTCGCAGCCTTATGCTAGGGGTTCCTGTCCCAACCAATTTCAGCCTCGGCTCACGCTCGATCGCCTTCAGCACCTCGCGTGTGACCCGGTCATCGATTTCAGCGGCACGCTGTAAGTCGACCGGAAAACCGATCACCGCTTCCAGGCCGGCCTGGGTAAGGCGCAACCGGCTCTTCGGGCACAATTCGTTGATCGGCGTGCTGCTGAGCGTTCTCTCCATCTGCCGACGCTGCCGCTCAATTTCTTCCCGATAATCAGCGAAGACGGTTTCCACGGCACCGAGCAGGCGTTCTTCCACCGCCCGATAATCGCTGTCCGGAGACAGCGTCAGAGTGATTTCGTGCCACACAAAGTTGGTACCCGGAATCTGCTTGAACAGGCCAGAGGCCGGCTGGAAGACAATGGAGTTGGAAAAAGCGACTACACGGCCAGTTGGAATCTCCGCGCCAATGCTGCTGAGTTCCATCAGGTGCAGGCGGACTAAGCCGATCTCGACCACCTCGCCTGTCACTCCCGCTATCTGCACTCGATCGCCAACCCTGACGCCGAACCTGCCGATCAGGAAAAAGTAGCCGGCAATCGAGAGAATGACATTCTGCAGCGCGACTGCTACCCCCGCGGTAAGCAGGCCGGCAAAGGTGGCTACCGAACCCAATTGGCTGGCAAAGGCAAACGCAATCACCAGGCAGATCAGGAACCAGAGAACGACTTTTCGTAGCAGAAGGAATTGGTAACGGCGGCGCGGATCGTGCACGTAGCGAAGGATGGTCTTGCGCCACAGTTCTGCCACGGCGGCTACCGCCAGGAGAACTCCTGCCAGAACGACCAACCGGAGCAGGAGACTTCTCAACACGCTCTTGTATTCCGTCTCGATCCCACTCTTCCAACTCGTGAGGCTCCTCTTGTAGAGTCCCAGCAGGATTCCCTGCTTGCTCAAGGGAAGAACCGCGGTCGAGGCCTGCTTGAATTGCGTAGTGAGTGCGTCGAGCTGCTTTTTCTGCTGGGCCAGCACCGCAGGATCATGGGAGTCTGGCTGATTCGCAAGTTGGTCACCCTGCTTCGACAGGTCCTTGAGCTGGTTGACCAAGGGCGTACGCAGCTGCTTCGACATTTCTGTCAGCGCATCGGTCGTCCGTGCGGTCTGATCGATGGTGCGGATTTTGCCGGAAAGTTCAAAGAGCCTGCCCGTCAGGCCCCAGATTCCGGATGCTGCGGGCTGGCTAGTGCCGTAAGCCGCCGCACCCTGCTGGTGAATGGCGGAGTTGTTTTCTCCACTGGCCGGGGCCTGTACCAGTTCGGGCGGAACAGAGCGTGCCAATGCCTCGATTTGTGCCCGTAGCCCCGCCGTCCCCAGTCCGCTCGTGCTGGCTCCGCTGACAAACTCGGCCATGTTGCGGATCGCGTCGCGTCGCGCGTTAGCCAAGTCCAGTTCGCTTTGGGTCTCGGCGATGGCCGATTGCAGGGCCTTGCGGTTGCGGCCGCTCGCAGTTTCCAGCTTCTGCCGAAGCTTTTCCAGTTCGGCTTGCGACTCGCGAATCTGACTGTCCAGCTTGGCCGACAACTGCAGCAGAGACTGGTACCGGGCCGTGTCAGGATTCTGAGCTTGCCCCGGGCTCACTTGTCTTGCCAAAGAGTCCGCTTGCGCCCGGGCATAGTCGAACGCCAGACGCACAACCTGACTGGCAACCTGGCGATTGTCGTTGACCATGAGGAGATCACTTGGCTCTTTAGGAATTTGACTCTCGACCGCCAGTTGTCGATACCAGTTGATGGTCTGGTTCAGGAATTGAATTACATCCTGTGGATCAGGAGTATTGACGGGGGAACTCTGGGAGAGAGCAAGTCCTAGTCCGGTTGCGAGGACCAGGGCGATAACGACGGCCCAGCGAGGAAAAGTTCTGGTCCGAAATGACAAAGTATTCCTTCCCCGGATGTGCCCTCGCTGCCGTGAACAGCATGATCTTGGCAGCAACGAAGACTTTGGGAGCCCGTAGGCGCTGCTTTAGCTGCCATTTTAAATGATTTGAGATACGAGCGTGGCTAGTAGGAGTTTTACGCTCGTCTTCGCTCATCGAGCTAGAGCCCTATTGTGGCTGTCAACCCAGCCTTGTGAAAGCCAGCTTGAGTATTTGGTCGGCGGTGCCTAGCGCGCGGCCAATTTGCAGGTAGGCGCAATGCGGCAGATATCG
>QIAU01000257.1 GCA_003225055.1 Acidobacteriota bacterium | reverse complement strand
TGGTTTTTTGCGCGCAGGCACGTCATTCATCCTGCACGATATATGTTTTCATCTTAAAATTGAACTCCGCGTCCGAAAACAATCACTTAACACGGTCGGTTGGCCGAGAAGAACAAAAATGAGCGTAAACGTGTTTGTGACCGGGGGCGCCGGCTACGTAGGATGTGCCTTGACCGGACGCCTACTTCAAGAAGGCTACGACGTTACCGTATTTGACAACCTGATGTACGGGGGACGGGGCTTGATACCATACTTCGTCGACCCAAAATTCCATTTCATCAAGGGGGATATTCGCGACAAACAACACCTTGCGGAGGCTGTGAGGAAGGCTGATGTTATCGTTCATCTCGCAGCGATAGTCGGGTATCCAGCTTGCAAGAAGGATCCTCACCTGGCACAGGATGTAAATATCGATGGCACGCGCAATTTGCTTGCTGTCCGCGGGGACTCCCAGACAATCCTTTACGCCTCAACGGGGAGTAATTATGGCGCCTATACTGGCGCCCTGTGCACGGAAGAAACGCCGCTCAATCCTCTCACGCTTTATGGCATTTCCAAGACCAAGGCGGAACGCGAAGTCTTGGATGCTGGTAACGCATTGGCGTTTCGCTTCGCTACCGCTTTTGGAGTATCTAACCGAATGCGACTAGACCTGCTAATCAATGACTTCACCTATCGTGCGTTGAAAGAGCGGAGCCTTATCCTATACGAAAAGACCTTCAAGAGGACTTTCATCCATGTCCGCGACATGGCGGCAAGCTTTTCATTTGCGATCAGGAACCTCGAAAAAATGAAGAACGATGTCTTCAATGTCGGTTCGGAAAAGATGAACTACAACAAAGAAGAGATCGCATTGAAAATACAAAGAAAGGTTCCCTACTACTTGCACTTTGCCGATACCGGGAAGGATGAGGACCAGAGAAACTACGAAGTTTCGTACGAGAAGGTTCGCCGCTTGGGCCTTGCCACAACTATCGATGTAGACCAAGGTGTCGACGAACTGATACGCGCCTATAGTGTAATCGACGTGCGTTCGGAGTACTCGAACCTATGAGCAGCGACGGGAATACAGATTTCTGGACTCGTAAGCGTGTCATTGTGACCGGAGGAACGGGATTTCTCGGTAGTCACATCGTCGACTCTTTGAAACGATTGCGTGCGACCGTTCTCGTGCCTCGTAGCAGCGAGTACAACCTGGTCAAAATGGATGATGCTCTACGTTGCTTTCAAGGCTTTAAGCCTGATGTTGTAATCCACTCAGCGGCCTACTACGGTGGCCTAGGGTTCAACCAGCTGTATCCCGGGAAGATCTTTTACGAGAATCTGGTGATGGGTGCCAATGTGATGGAGGCCACCAGGCTAGCTGGGGCCGAGAGGTTTGTCGGCATCGGAACTGCTTGCTCCTACCCCGGATACCTGGAAGGCGAACTGAAAGAGCAGGATTTGTGGGACGGTCCACCCCACGAGAGTGTCATCAATTATGGTCTCACGAAGAAAATGATGGCAATTCAGGGATGGGCCTACAAGAAGCAGTACGGATTCAAGTCAATTCATCTCATTCTGACAAACCTATACGGCCCGCGCGACACATTTCACATCGAAAGAGCCCATGTAGTTTCGGCGTTGATCAAGAAATTCGTAGACGCCAAGCTGAGGAACGAGCCCGAAGTCGAAGTCTGGGGAACGGGGAAGCCGGTTCGCGAATTCCTTTATGTCGAGGATTGTGCCGAGGCAATCCTGCTCGCCGCCGAACACTACGAAGATACCATGCCGCTCAACCTCGGTTGTGGTCAGGGCACAAGTATCCGAGAGTTGGTCGAGTTGGTCCAAGAACTCACCGGATATCAAGGGAATATCGTCTGGAACACTTCCAAACCCGATGGGCAATTGAAGAAAATCCTGGACGTCACTCGTATGAAGCAAGCACTCCGTTGGACCCCTCCGACGGAGCTGCCCGTCGGGCTCAAACAAACCATCGGCTGGTATAGTGCCAACAAAAACGAGGCCGACTTGCGGCGGTGAGCCACGCTGGGTTTCCGGGGGCCCGAACCCGAATTCCACCGACTGAAAGGTGAGAGCGCTAAAGTGATCTCGGTTGTTACTTACGGTCGAAACGATAACTACGGTTTTAACCTCTACAAGCGAACAGCGTTCGGCTTCAACTGCCTGGCAGAAGTTCTGACCGAAGAGGACGAACCCGACGCTTCCTGAGTTCATCTGGGACACTCTTACCGAAAAGGCCCTCAAACTGATCAAGGTGATCCGTATAGCTCCTGAAGTGCACGATTCCATCAAGCAAGATTCGCCGCTAAAGATATTGGAGAATGTCTCCCGCAATGCGGCCATTGTGCGTTCAAACCCAAAGAATTATTGGGTTCTCTCCACCAATCCCGACGTGTTGCTGGTTCTGGCCTCCAAATGGTCGAGTCTGACAGATCTGCTGCGAGATCAGCCGGATAGCTTCTACGAAATGCCTCGGTTTGACATTCCAGAAAGTGTGTGGTCTGCCCTTCCTCGCAGTGAGCCACAAGACAACCTCCACTTGCTTCGGGACTGGCTGGTTCATCACAAGGCAGCGATTCCAGAGACCGTACCGGACTACCGCTTTCAGAAGTTCCTATTGTTCGATGCGCCGGGAGATTTTCAACTCGCGCCGCGCGAGTATTTTTTCCGTTTGCGCGGCTTTGACGAGTCCATGAACAAATATCTTCACTCAGACTCTAATCTTGCAAAACGAATGTGGCTGCTCAACGGCGAGCGAACAGATCATCTACTTGGACATCTTTGGGTTTTGCATCAGGACCACTACTTGAGTGGTGAGTGGGCCAAAAATGTCGGTACGATCGTCCACAACGATTACCACACGAAGGTGGACCTTCAGTCCGCCCTCGAGGCAAATGACGACAAATGGGGCCTTCAGGATCTGCGTTTACCGACGTTCTCACTGGCTGAGAAGATTCGGCAGGGGCGTCGATTTTTCCCGCCGCTACCCCAACCTGTTAACGGCGACCTTCCTTTGAGTCGCGAACCGGACTGGAGCATGGAGCCTCTGTACCGGCTCTGCCACTATTCGCCTGAAGTCCTTGCTCTCTATGCGTGCTTGGGAGGAAGTTTCACCGGGAGGTGCGCCGGTCGAGGATTTCTGTGCCAGTCCTGCAGGCAGCGACACTCTAACACCCGACGTGCTATTAGTAGACTGCTACTACGAGCGCTCGGAGTACTGGGAGAATCGCATCCGAATGTTGAGAGAGCAGATGCAGTACCAGTTGGCCAAGGGCCGCATTCAACCTCGGGAAGTAGAACAAGAGGTCAGCCGGTTCGCCGACAACGCCGACGAGAACCAGCTTCATCGCCGGTTAACGCTGCTGTGGAAAATGCATTTGGGGCGGCTCCGGATGCGGCCCGGAAGCCACATCGTGCTTATCGGATGCAATCTATATTGTCGCCATTTCTTCACCTTTCAGGAAGCTTTCGCGACTCACTGCGTTGGTCTGGAGTCCCGACAGAACTGGTTGCAGAAGTTACACTCTCGCTATCAGAGATTGAAAGTCAGGATGCAGGTGGAAGAGGAACACAATTTTGTTCTCAAGGTGCTTTGGCTGATTCGGATGATGAAACGCCGGGCTTTTCGTAGTTTAACCGGACACGAAAGCTTGATGGGGTATATCTATTTGAAACAATTCCTCCGCTACCGTGACCGCTTACTCAAGCCTCTCAACCTGCGCACGCTTTACGTGCACCATCGGTTGGTCGTTATGCGGGTGGAATCGTAGCCATGCCGACCGTTCAAGATGTGAAGGAGTATTGGGACCGGAGGCCGTGTAACATCCGGCACTCTCCGCGCACTATCGGGACAAGGGAGTATTTCGACGAAGTCGAACAGCGTAAGTATTTCGTTGAACCCCATATACCCCGCTTCGCGGAATTTGAGCGCTGGAGCGGCAAGGACGTACTCGAAATCGGCTGCGGCATCGGCACTGACTCATGCAATTTTGTTCGATACGGCGCCAATCTCACGATCGTGGAGCTCTCCACGGAAAGTTTGGCCCTCGCCCAGAAGAGGTTTGAGCTCTTCGAATTGACGGCGACCTTTATCCACGGAAATGCGGAAGAACTGGATCAACTTTTGCCCCCAGGCAGGAAGTTCGACTTGATCTATTCATTCGGCGTCATTCATCACACTCCACACCCCGAGTGGGTCGTCGAGGCGATCGCCAAACGGCTGAAGCCGGACGGCGAACTGCGAATCATGCTTTACGCGCGCTTTTCCTGGAAAGTCTTGTGGATGTACTTGCGCTACATCTGGTTTGAACCCTGGAACTGGCGCAATTTGGCGACGAAATACTCAGAGGCCCAGACTGGGTCTCCGGTGAGTTACGTTTATTCTTTCCGCGAAGTGCGCCAGCTGCTTCGTGGGTTTGACCTCGTCAGTATGTCGAAGGACCACATTTTCCCGTATAGGATTTCGGATTACGTCGAGTACCGGTATGTGAAGTGCTGGTACTTCCGATGGATGCCAGCCTTTTGGTTTCGTTGGCTAGAGAAGAAATTGGGCTGGCATCTGCTTATTGTTGCTAGACTTTCAAGAAACTCGAGTTCCAGCCAGCTCCTGTAATCCCGTTACGAACGCCTAGTTCCGCCTAGTTCGTCTGGCTGTCGTCGCCTGGCTGTCGTCGCTTGCCACACGCGGTGTGCGAGTCTATGCTAATCGTCACGGAAGCTAGACGCGTAGGTTAATTCGGAGAAAACCGGTGGTTCTTCAGACTAAGTTTATTCCTCTGCACGCGGTGCGGTCGCTGCAAGAACTCTATTTCAACCCTCTAAAGTACGAACGCACTGCGCTGATGGAGCATATTCGTCGCTACGATCGGGAGGAACTCCGGCAATACTACCTTCGTCAGGAAACAAAAGGGGCCGAGGTTTTTGCAAATTACGTCGTCTCTTTGTGGGAGTACGAGCGCGGGGTTGCCGAGATCACGTCTTATCCGTGGAAGGTTGCCATCCCCATGACCGACGTGTGCAATGCTAAGTGTACCTTTTGTACTGCCCCGTTGGTGCCGGACCCGCAGTGGCTGAAAGTGGAAGAAGTAGAGTATTTTGCCGACGCATTACGGTATGCGATTGAAGTAGACCTTCAGGGCCTTGGAGAACCAACGGCTCATCCGCAGTTCGAAGCGATAGCAGAAGAGATCGAGAAGTTTATCAATCCTGTTGCCCGTTTGGGAATTATCACCAATGGCTGGTTGCTCTCGGGGCGACGATGGGAACTGCTTAAGAGAATCCACATAGACAGCATTCATGTCTCGATTAACGCAGCGACCGATGCAACCCATCAGATCGCGATGGGTTCCAAGCCGGGTACCTTGGAGAAGGTGATCAAGAATATTGAGAGCGTTATGGCGGACCCGGATTGGGGGGTATACGACCGCTATATAAAAGTGTCGCTGGTAGTCACGCGTCACTCTCTTCCCGAGGTCTCACAGTTTATAGAAATGTTCGCAAATCGTGGAATAAGATTCTTTCAAATCAATGCTTTATTGCCTTTGGAACAGCCCGACTGGGGATTTGGCCACACTGACCAGTACCTTGACCTCTGGCCGGGTCATCTGCCCGATGCACGAGACTTGGTCGCCCGGGCAGAGCGAACGATCAGTCGCTACCGTGAAAAGGGCATCGTCTTCTTCACCTCGCCAGAACGTTGGTTGGACTCTCTCGACCAGAGAAAAACTCAGCTGGTTCAATTGCAGGTGGCGCCATCCGCGGATGATTCCTTGCGAATTGTACGAGTGGCAGCCGCATCAGACTTTGTGACCAGCGACGCCTCCCGAGATTCGAAACCTACCAGCGGGGTCTTAGGCACCGGAGATCGCAACCAGCGACTCAAAACACGGTCAAGGGTCTCAGACGACAGTGCCATCCAGGCACTCCCGCATCGAGTCCTGCATCTTCACCTACGCCCGTACCAAACAACAAGATCGAGCCTAAGATCGCTGCGAAGAAGTCGGGCAGGATCTTCTGCCCGATGGTATACAGTACGCTGAGCGTTTTTCAGCACGACCTCAACGTCTCTACTTGCTGTTACATGCAGCATCCTCCACGTCATCAGCAGCCTAGTCTCAGGCAGAAAAGTTTGCTTGAGGCAATGAACGATCCTGGCTTCAAGCTTGTTCGACGAACTCTGCATCGTGATCACCTGGCGATCTGCAATGCCTGCGGATATGGCACTTCCCGCTCTTGACGCGTTCTCTCCGTCAACTGAGTCCAGGCAGTTGGAAATAGATAAGCGAAGTGCCCTCACCGCCAACCTGCAATGATTGCAGTTCCCGTCCCGGCAGGCCCAATGTCAGCTTCTGCTCATGCAGGTACTCAACCAGACCGGGCACCTCACCGAAGCCGACCAAGGTCACCTCTGAGCTAAAGACAGCCTGGTGGTAGTAGCTTGCGAGGCCCTCTTGCGGTTGTGGGGAAACACTGCAATCGTGCACGGCCACAACAGCGCGCGACATCTCCGGGAACCAGGTTCGTCTTGCATGAGGAAAGATCTTAACTCCAGGCAGGTCGTCGTCATGTGCATCGTACAGCATAAATATCCGCTCGCCGCAGTTAGACGGAATCCTGAATTGCGTAGCTTCAACGCACACGTCTTCGACGGGTGCAAGCTGCAGCTGGGGAAATTGGCTGTTCGCGAAGTGCGTGAAGTTGCCAGGGTTAACGTCAATGCTCATGAGACGGGGAACACGAGAAAGCCTAGCTGCTGCCATTGCCAGTGCGATGGTAGAAGAACGTGACCCGGCCCCCACCTCTAGAATTGTTGTGGGGTTTATTGCCAGCACCAGTCCAAACAACTCCGTCAGGCTCTGAGCCGTTTGCTGGTTGAAAGGGCGGACGTTGTATATTTCCTCCAGCCGTGAAATGATTCGTTTGAACTGTTGGTGAGCGTCCTTCAGTTCAGTCTGCCTGCTGCCCGCGAAATGGTCCTGAATTAAGTGCATATCTTTGCCTTCGTAGAATGATACCGTAGCTACAGATTGAGGAAAGGTGCTCGTGACAATGGACGTTCCGCATGACACCGAACATCGCGGCCAGAATCCAAATCCTACAGCCACCGACACCGCCAAAACAGTGGAAAGGATCCCGACGTCCCTGGGTTTCGATCTGCTGGTCGACCCTGGCGACTATCTGGGTC
>QIAU01000256.1 GCA_003225055.1 Acidobacteriota bacterium | reverse complement strand
CGGTTTCCGCGCGCAAACGCACGCTGGTGGTGGCATCCAGTGAGTTGTTGGAAGAGATCGTAGTCTCAATGGAGTAGTGCAATGCGCGAAAGGCCACTGGAAGAATGGGAGAGCCTGGAATTCGATGGGAAGTCCAGACGTCGTAGAAAGATTTGCCGCCGGCTTTGTGAACTTGTCCGAGGAGGAATTGCTCGTCGTGTTGTGTGTCAAGCACGACATCGAATAGGCCGGTGGCCGCGCCTTCAAGCCCGGCGTAAAAGCAGGGCTTAGGGCTGGGCGACAGCCGATCAAAGAGAATGCGCAGGGTATAGTTGGGATTGAGCAGGGCTACGGTGGCGTCCCACTGCGGCCCGACGGAAGTATCCGTCTGGGCCGTAAGATTCGCGTCGCGGAATTGGCGAAGAAGTTCGCCGGCGGTGTCGTCCGTGAAGCGGAAATAACCGTTGATAAATTCCTGATCGAGGACAGGAGCGCCGAGAAAACGCCCCATCTGCTGTTTTTCGACCGGTTCACGGGGGGCCGCCAGAACGTGACCGCGCCCAGAAAAGACAGCGCCCGTAATCTGCTCATCGAGCGGGGAGAAAAACGTGAAAGTTCCCTCTTCAAACGAGAGAACTGCATCGCCGCGCCGCAGCTGGACGTGATTGACGGGAGCGATGCGATAAACATGGGAGGGATCGATGCGGAGTGCCTTGATCGCATCATACAGCTCATGGGGTGATTTTTCCGTGGCTGGAAAAACCGCCGTTGCCAGGAGACACCACACCCCTAAAGAGAATGCCCCCACCTTCATACAAGAAGTGTAGTCACTTTCGGCATGAGGGAACAAGGCAGATGGAACAGACTTGGGGCCGCGGATTAAGATAGAAACATACCGTCCATGTTTTTGGCTTGCAGAATTCGCACTGTCTTGCTGGGCGTCGCGCTCCTTTCCATGAGCGGCCGGGCAGCGGCGGATACGATTGTCCTGAAAAACGGCAGGCGCATCATCGCCTTGAGCGCGGTCGAAGAAGGCGACAAGATAAAGTATCTGACCTCCGCCGGCGAATTGAGCCTGCCGAAATCCATTGTCGATCATATTGAGAAGGGTGGCGCGGCGCCAATGGCCGGTTCGCCAGGAGCCGATGCCGCGAACCTGGACATCGCCCCGCCAGCAGCACAACCGATCAGCGGCCAGGACAGCGATGCGATTGAGCGCGCCGCGGTACACGATGGCGTGGTCGACCGCTCCTACATCGCCAAGCTCGAGGGTGAAGCGCGCGGGGGGACAAAGCAGGCCAACTTCAATGCCGCGATGGGGCATCACGCGGCGGCATCGTTTGAAATATTACACGGCGATATGGAACATGCTCTGGCCGACGAGCGCACCGCTCTGATCTATGCACCGGAAGAGCCGACGCTGCTGATGAACGTGGCCTATGTGCATCTTCGCCGGAGCGAATACAAGGAGTCGCTTGATTACCTGGAACGCGCGAGACGAGTGGCTCCTGATAATCCGGACGTGGCAAAACTGGCGGGTTGGGCTTACTACGGATTGAACAAGATGGATCAAGCCGTCTCGGAATGGAAAAAGGCGCTGGCCCTGCAGCCAGATGCGGAGGTGCAAGCGGCGCTAGAGAAGGCGCAGCGCGACAAGAAGGAAGAAGAGAGTTACAAGGAAAACGAGAGCAGCCATTTTACGTTGCGCTACAGCGGAGCAGCCGCTCCGGCACTGGCGCGGGATGTATTGCGCACGCTGGAGACGCACTTTTCGGCCATAGAATCAGAACTGAACTATTCGCCGCCGGATTCCATCGGAGTGATTCTGTACACGCAAGAAGCGTTTGCGGACATAACCAAGGCTCCCGGATGGGCGGGCGCGCTGAATGACGGCCGCATTCGCGTGCCGGTACAGGGATTGAGTGGCGTGGACCACGAGTTGTCGCGGGTGCTGAAGCATGAATTAACCCACAGCTTTGTCCAGCAGAAGACACATGGTCATGCCTCCACGTGGTTGCAAGAGGGGTTGGCGCAGTGGATGGAAGGACAGCGCAGCGCCGAAAATGCGGCGGTGCTGGCGCAGATCTACAGCGAAGGGCATGCCGCTCCCCTTGGCGGGCTGGAAGGCTCTTGGATGCGGATGGGCGGGGATACAGCGCGCTATGCATACGCCTGGGCGTTGGCCAACATAGAATACATCGTGCAAGCCGACGGGATGGGCGATATTGAACGAATCCTCGACCGCATCGGGGCGGGAATGGCCACGGAGGTGGCGCTGCGCGAAGTGCTGCACAGCGATTACAACGACGTGATGCAATCCACGGCGGAATATCTGCGGAAGACCTACGGGCGCTGATCCACTTCGTGAGTGCTTTTACTACCTCCCCCCGCAACATCATTGTTTGCCTCCATGGTTCACGGCGCTAGCTCGTGGCGAGAAGAGCGGCCAAGAGTGCAGCACGCCCGGGCATGGCGTTGGTGAGGACGTGCTCGCGAGCGGAATGAGCGCCGTCGCCGACGGCGCCAAGGCCGTCGAGGGTGGGGATGCCGAGCGCGGCGGTGAAATTTCCGTCCGAGCCGCCACCGACGGTGCATTCGCCCAAGGACAGATTCATTTGCTTCGCAAGCGATTTGGCGCGGGCGAAGAGCGATCCACTCATTTTGCGTTCGAGCGGGGGGCGGTCGAACCCCCCGGTAATTTCCAGCCGTGCTTCTCGTTGAAGCGGGCGCAGAGCGTGCAGGCGGCGTTCCAGGTGGCGCATGTCGGAAACATGAAGCGCTCGCAGATCGAGAACAGCGCGCGCGCGTTCCGGAATTACGTTTGTGCGGGTGCCGCCGCGAGTTGCCGCGCCAATTCGTGGATGGCGTTTATGCCTTCTTGTGGTGCGAGACCCGCGTGCGAGGCGCGGCCATGCACAATCAATTCGGCTTCGCCGACACCCTTGCGGGCCGTCTTCAGCAGGCCACGCGGGCCGAAGGAAGGTTCGAGGACGAAGACGACATCGCTGCCGCGCGCTTCCGTTTCGAAGAATTTGCGCGAAGATTCGCTGCCGATCTCCTCGTCGGAAGTCCACAGGAAGACGAGGCGTTTGGGAAACGCTATTTTTGCTTGCTGAAGCGCTTGCAGCGCGAAAAGCGCCTGAACGATCCCGGCCTTCATGTCAAAGGTTCCTGGCCCGTAGGCTTTGCCACCTTCCAGTCGGAAAGGCATCTTGGCGAGTGTTCCGGTGGAGTAGACCGTATCGTAGTGGCCCAAGACCAGAAGTTGGCCCGAAGAGCGAGATTTGTTCGGCGCATAAGTGAT
>QIAU01000255.1:1947-5385 GCA_003225055.1 Acidobacteriota bacterium | reverse complement strand
TGTTGTAAAACAGCATCCCGTTCACGTTCGACTGGTAGGCTGCTAGCGGCGGCGCATCTTTATCGCGTCCCACCGACTTGAAGATGACCGGTTCGCCAATTTCGCCGCCTTCCACCCGTTTCATCGCCGCCGCATAGGCCGGATCGTAACGGCGCATGAAACCTATTTGCAGCCGGACGCCGGCATCGGCAACCGCCTTCCGTGCGCGAAGAGCATCTTCCAGATTTGTAGCGAGGGGTTTTTCGCAGAATATGTCTTTCCCGGCTGCGGCAGCAGCACAAATGCCCTGTGCGTGGAACTTGTCAGGGGTAGCAATCAAGACAGTATGAATATCCTTCCGCTCGAGCAGGCCTTCGAAGCTTCCGAACGAGTCCTCGATCTCCAGTTCCGAAGCAACCTTCCGTGCCCGCGCGTGATCGACATCGGCAACCGCAACCAGTTCGGCCTCCGGCACCATGCGTCGCAGATTTTCCGCATGGCGCTTGCCCATTTCCCCCACTCCCAGGATCCCGACCCGTAGTTTGCGCATTTCAATCCTTTGCAGGGCAATTATATTCCCGCTTTGCCGTCTTCTCGGACACCAAGTTTCCTGGCCGGTTCCCCTGCGGCGAGCGATCGTAGGAGCACTCGCCTACAGCCTCTGGCTGCGAAAACATTGCCGGTCTACGGAATTTAATAGGGGAAATATGGAAATAAAAACGAACTCTTCCTTCCCCAAAATGAATTTGCAAATACGCGTCAAATGCGTCAAAAACTTGACAAACGAGCACGCCTGACCTATAAGCGCTTAGCTAAAATCGCGTCCTGAACTCCAACATAGATTTCGTATGAGGACAACATTCGCGCCAGAAATCGGCGAGTAAAGGCGTGTGGTTAAGCCGCCTATCGCGATGGGAGGCGTTCCTAGGAGGCGTCATGACGACGTCGTCGTTCGCAAATTCAATCTCCGGTTTACTCACTATTGGTCAGCGGCAAGCTTACAGGTGGCCTTCCATCGGGCGGTGCGCGATGTACCCTTCCGGGCGGACTGTGGTTATCCTTGCCGTGTTGTGCGCACTCTTATTGTCGAGCGGCCGAGCCATGGCTGGCGTGACCGCGAGTATCTCGGGCACCGTAAAAGATGCAAGTGGGGCCATTGTCGCTGGTGCCACGGTGAAGGCTGTCAATAGGGAAACCGGGATCACCCAGACTCAAACCACCAATGCGCAAGGCTTCTATGCCTTCCAGGCTCTCCCGCTGGGTTACTACGACGTTGAAATCCAGCAACCGGGCTTTAAAGGATTCCGCGCTACGAACCTTGTGCTGGACGTGAACTCCGCTCTCGTCCTCGATGCGACCCTCGCAGTGGGCGAAGTCAAAGAGGTTATGCAAGTCTCGGGCGAAGCACTGCGCGTCGAAACCGCCTCCTCTCAGCTGGGTGAAGTGATCGGCGGCACCGAAATGACTGGCGTGCCACTTGTGACGCGCAGCTATACCGACTTGTTAGCCCTGCAGCCGGGAGTGGTTTCCCAGGCGTCAGGCATGACCGGCGCCTATCAGGGGACCTTCAACTCTGCAGGTTTTGCAGTGCCCCAAGTATCTGGCGATCTGAATGGAGGAGCACTCTCGGTCAACGGCCAACGGGAAGCCAACAATGGCTTCCTGCTGAACGGCGCTATCGTTAGAGAGAACGGCTATGGGGGAACCACTGCGATCCCCAATTTGGATTCGATCGCCGAGTTCCGCATTCTGACCAATAACTATGACGCAGAGTACGGAAACTACAGCGGCGGGCAGATTAATGTCATTACCAAGTCCGGCACCAACCATATTCATGCGAACGCATTCGAGTTTCTTCGTAACACCAACCTTGACGCGCGCGGCTATCTAGATCCGCTTCGCGGTGCTTACCACCAGAACCAGTTTGGCGGCACGATTGGGGGACCGATCAAAAAGGAGAAGCTTTTCTTCTTCGCTGATTATCAGGGGAACCGAAAGGTGCAGGGCGTAAGCTCCCCTTCCAATGGAGTGCCCTCGGCGGCCGAACTGACGGGCGATTTTTCTCAGGTGGTGGACAAGAATGGCATCAACCTTATGAACGGTTTCACCGTGCCAGCGGGAGCGACCGTCTGGGCCAGTCAACTGACCGCCGCGCTGGGTTACCCCGTCAAGCCCACTGAGCGCTACTATTTCCAAGGCTGTGCTAGCAACGATGCGAATGCCGGATGTGTTTTACCGAACGCCAAGATTCCAACCTCGGCGTTCTCGCTCCCGGCACAGAAGCTGCTGACGGGTAATTTTATTCCGTCTACCCCGAGTGGCGGTTCCCTGTTCAGCACATCTTTCCCGCTGCGCTTACGCGACGACAAAACCAGCGGTCGCGTCGACGCCAACACGAGTGCCGGCTTAGTATCCGTGTATTACCTGTTCGATAACTACACGCTTTCTAATCCTTATCCGAATGCCAATGTACCGGGCTACGACGCAGCCGGCACGGGGCGCACCCAAGTGCTCAATTTGGGCCTGACTAAGAACTTCGGAAGTTCCACAGTGAATGAAGCGCGCGTTCAAGGGACACGCTACAACAACGGTTTCAACCAGCCCAAGGGTGGTACCGGCCACACGCTGGACTCTCTAGGTTTTACTACCAGCGGCAATGGCATCATTCCGCTGGCGCCGGCCATCGAAGGTGTGCCCGAGTTGGATTTCAACCAAATGAACATGATCCTCGGCGTGCCCAGCCGTCCCAACCGCTTGATCGAAAACAATCTTGAGGTACTCGACAACTTCAGCAAGATCATCGGTACCCATTTCAACGGTACGGAAACGGGAATCGACTTTGCGGACTTCCTGATCGGCGCGCCCACCAATTACGTCCAGGGGCAAGCAGAGCCGTCAAATGGTCGGTCGAGGTACTTCGGACTCTACGCCCAGGACAGCTGGCGCGCACGCTCCAACCTCACAATGAATTACGGAGTGCGCTGGGACGTCAGCACGCCCTGGTGGGAACAGCACAACCAGATCGAGACGATTGTGCCAGGCCTGCAATCGATCGTGTTTCCCGGCTCTCCGAGGGGCTGGGTCTTTCCAGGAGATCCGGGAATTCCGTCGACGTTGGCCCCGACGCGGTACAACAATTTTGGCCCAAGGCTGGGTGTAGCCTATTCGCCGAGCGTCGGCGAGGGTTTTCTCCGTAAGCTGGGGGGTGAGCCCGGCCAGTTGAGCATCCGAGCCGGCTATGGCGTCTTCTTCACCGCGCTCGAGGGCTCGACCAACTTCAACGAAATTGGGGACTCGCCGTTTGGATTCTTTTACGTCGGAACTAACCCGTCCTTTACTTCTCCGTTTCTTAACCGGTCGGACGGAAGCCAGGTTGGCCAAAAGTTCCCGGTCCAATTCCCTCCGCTTAATGTCGGGCCGAACAATCCCGACAATAACGTAGCCTGGGGGAATCTAACC
>QIAU01000255.1:0-1846 GCA_003225055.1 Acidobacteriota bacterium | reverse complement strand
GCCCTGTGTCTGAGCCTGAGCCAACCCAGCGACGTATTAAAGGACACTCCCACTTGCGGACCGAACGGGGAGAACAATACATATTTTGCAGCTAACGGTCAGGTAATACAGGGGACCCGGCTGCCCATCTTCGGGCCGCTGTTCCAGAGCAATGGTTGGTTCATTACCAGTGGCCAGTCCGGTTATAACTCCTTGCAGCTGAACTACCGTCATACGAGTGGCCGCTTGCAAGTTTTGGCGGGATATACCTATAGCAAGTCTTTAGACAATGCTTCCGGTTACGGCGAGCAAGTGAATCCTTTCAATCCCAAGGCCAGCATTGCGCTGTCAGCGTTTGACGCCACCCACAATTTTGTCGTGAGTTATAACTACGTGCCTCCCCTTGACAAGATCGGCGGCGGGAACCGGCTCACGCGTGGTTGGGCATTGAGCGGCATCACCCGCTTTGCCACTGGATTGCCCGTCACACTTATCGAAACTGATGACAACTCTCTGCTCGGGACGCAGTTTACCGGTCCCATCCCGCTGGGCATCGACCTACCGAATTACGCCGGAGGCAGCGTGCACATCAGCGATCCCCGGAAGTCCGGAGTTTACTTTGACAACTCTGGATTTTCCTCGGAACCGATTGGGCAACTCGGAAACGCGCGGCGGCGCTCTTTCCATGGACCCGGGATAAACAACTGGGACCTAGCACTGCTCAAAGATACCAAGCTGACCGAGAGCATGAATCTGCAGTTTCGCGCCGAATTCTTCGATGTCTTCAACCATGCCCAATTCAATGCCGTAGATGGAAACGTCAACAGTCCGACTTTTGGGAAAATCAAGACAGCCCTGCAACCGCGTATTGGCCAGATCTCGATGAGGCTCAACTTCTGAGTGGCGGGGGATTTTCCCCTTTCCTGGAGTAGTTCCGAGCCCCTACAGACACTCGGGAACAATTCGGAAACTGTTTCAAGACTTGGATATGTGCGCACAGGCTGTGCTAGCCGCGACTTTGGTGGAACCCGGCCGTTACGAACTGCGCGAGTATCCACTTCCCGATCCCGAACCCGGTTGCCTGCTGGTCCGAATGCAGGTCTCAGGAATCTGCGGCACGGATAAGCACACTTACCAGGGCCACACGACGCAATACGCGGCCGCCGCACAGCCTAAGCAGATTCCGTTTCCCATTATTCAAGGCCACGAGAATGTCGGCACCATCGCCGCCATGGGTGGCTCGGGTCCGTACACCGACTTCGAAGGAGTTCCCCTGAAACTGGACGACCGGGTGGTGGTCGGACCCAACGTAAGCTGTGGCACCTGCTACTACTGCCGCTATGATTTTCCTTACTACTTATGCGAGAACACCGCTGACTATGGCAATAATCTGAGCGCCAAGAACCCACCCCATCTTTTTGGAGGCTGGTCGCAGTACTTGTACGTTCTGCCGGGGAGTTTCGTCGTGCGCGTGCCCAATGATTTACCCTCTGAGATCGCGGTATTAACGGAAATCATGGCGGTCACCGTAGGCCTGGATCGAGCAAAACAAGTCTCGGCATTTCCGAATGAGTCATTTCGTTTCGACGATACCGTCGTAGTCCTGGGAGTGGGGCCGCTGGGCATGTGTTTCGTCACCAAGGCGCGAATGCTGGGGGCCGGCATGATCATTGCGGTTGATCTTTCCGACTATCGTCTCAATTTTGCCAAGCGTCTTGGTGCGGATCACGCTCTGAATGCGGCGCATACGACTCTGAGCGAGCGCCTGACGGCTGTTCGTGACCTCACGCATGGACGGGGCGCCGATGTGGTGGTTGAATGTGCCGGTGTGCCTGCTGCCATACCTGAGGCGCTTGACATGCTGCGA
>QIAU01000015.1 GCA_003225055.1 Acidobacteriota bacterium | reverse complement strand
CACTTCACCAATTGAAGATCTTCGAACTAGAGATTTCCCACGCCAGTCAAGTGGAAGGAGACGGGCTTGAGCTTGTATTCCTGTCGACCCACAGCAGCGACGACGACCACCTCGAATTCGCCGATGTCCCCGCTGACAAACCCTTTTCCAAGCGCCTTGCGCTCGGTTCGGACGCCGCCGCGGACCTGACCAACGCCCGAGTAGAGATGTTCCTGCTTTACGTGCATGGCCATGCCCAGGCCGAGTTGAGCCGCATGGGGCGAGTGCAGTTGGCAATGTTTCCCGAGTGCAAAGGCACGCTGCGCCTGCCGCAAGGCCACGTTGGCTCCGACCAGCAGCCGGTGGTAGTGCCTGAACCCAGCGTATCCGATTGCGGATTTCGATTTACTCTGAAAGACGTGAACGTCGATACCTGGGACGTTTACGCGGGCGGCTCAGCCGATCTCACGTTCTTGGACAGCCGGATTGATGAACTGAATGCGGACGATCAGGCCAAGATCACGGTTCGCGACTCGGTGATTTATGCGGACTGGCTGGGGACAGCCGGAAGGGCGCAGCTCAAGATCGAAAACTCAACCGTTGGCGCGCTAAGCCTTGCAAAAGAGCGTCCCGACCTGGCCACCAGCGAAATTCACTTGGGCGGACAAAGCCACTCCGTCTTCTCAGGAGTACGCTTCGACTGCGGTATTGTGGCGAAAGATCAGGCCACGGCCGAGATCAACGACATGACGGCCCCGCCAAAGTATGTTCGCCAGAGCGGCAAAGCCGCGGTTCACGTCGGCCACTCTGGCGTGAAAGACAATTCGAAAGGAAGCCATAGATGTCGGAACTTCGCCTGACGACGGACTGGAGTTATCGCGGCCTCCGCGCCATTATTCTGGAAAACAGATTTCTGCGGCTGATCATTCTGCCGGAAGCCGGCGCGAAGATCTGGCAGATCACTTACAAACCGCACGATGCCGACTTGCTTTGGAACAACGCGCGCATCGCCCCTGCACGTCTGCCGATGAATTCCCGCTACGACGACGTGTGGAGCGGCGGCTGGGACGAGCTTTTTCCCAACGACGAAATCGCCACCATCGCCGGCGACCTCTACCCCGATCACGGTGAGCTTTGGACCGGAGTCTGGCAAGCCGAGCCCTTTGAGTCTGCCACCGAAGTTTCCGTCACACTCCGTTTTACTACGCCCATCAGCGCGATCCACATTGAAAAAACAATCCTGCTGCGCCCAGCTGAGGCCCGAGTTTTCTTCTCTCACGTGTTTAGGAATGGGGGGAACTCCAACTTCCCGTTCCTCTGGAAATTGCATCCGGCAATGGCGGTTACGCCGCAGCACCGAATCGACTTCCCGGCTATGAAAGTCTTACTCGAGCCGGCTTTCCCTGGCACGCTAGGAGGCGCGCCTGAACGCAACACATGGCCCTCAGTACGCGTTGAGAGGTGTGAAGTCGATCTAAGAACAATTCCTCCCGCCGAACAGCGACAGCTCTACTTCTTTTACGGGACCGATATGAAGGCAGGCTGGTGCGCCCTGACCAACACAGAAACCGGGCTGGCTTGCGGACTGAAGTTTGATCAATCCGTGTTCCCCTGTGCGTGGTTATTTGCAACCTACGGTGGCTGGAGAAACTACAACGTCGCCGTGCTGGAACCTTGCACGGGATATCCGTTGAACTTCGAAGCCATGCAGAAAGCGGGCAGGCACAAAGAACTGGCGCCGGGCGGCTCTTTTATGACGCAGGTTCTCTTTACAATCCAAGACGGCGTTCGTTCCGTGGGCGCCATCAAAGATGATGGGACAGTCATGGAAGCAGCTGAAGAAGTCTTGCGATAAGCTGGGCTGGGCGGATCATGTCGCTAGCTGGGCTCCAGCGAAAGCAGAATGGCCGCGATGATAGCCAATACAATTCCAAATGCCTGCATGATCGTGAGCCGCTCGTGCATTACGGTGACCGCAAGGGCGACCGTCACCAGCGGATAGAGCGAAATCAACGAAATCACGATGGACGCTTTGCCGCCCGATTCCAACGCGGTGAAACTTGTCAAAGCACCCAAACCATTTAGCGTTCCGCCGGCAACTGCCAACCAGAAAATGAGCGGCCGGACGTGGTAGCGCATGGGCACGGTGAGCGCCAGGACTACCGAGATGGCGATCATCGCGTACGCAAACCAAATGAACGACAGTTCGCTTGAGATGTTGTTGGTCGAGAGCTTTTGCGTGACCCCGGTGATGCCCCAGAAAACCAGGGCAATTGCCGCGAAGATCAGCCATCCTGGAAGAAATCCCATTGTGATTCCTACATGCTCAGCAAGTAGATTGCGACCAAAGCCAGCACCAGGCCGAACTTCTGCGCTGTCCCGATCCGTTCGTGCAAAAAGGTGATTGCCAGAATTACTGTTACCAGCGGGAACAACGCCGTCACGGGGGTGACGATCGATGCCTTCCCGCCGATCACGAATGCGTGAAAAAAGGCAATGTTTCCCGTGCCTCCGAGAATTCCCGTCAAGAATGCCCACGCAATTCCCGCTTTGCGGTTTTTGCCGCCACGGGTGCGGGGTGACCACCACACAAAAAGAATCAGCGGCAACAATCCAACCGTGAAGAAAACCTGGTTGGTATCCGCGTCAATACCGTTGGACGCCATTTTCGATACCGCACCCCACACGCCCCACACGACAATCGTGAGTAACGAAAAGAACAGCCAGCGGGGCAGGCCGGCAATGTTCGCGGTTCGAGACGCTACCGGTTCCATAGTCGGTGATGACATAGGCAGATGGGTCAGCATAAACGCCGCTCGAGTCGACTGACAACCGCTTCGGGGTGATAAACCGTCGTATTTCCGATAGTTCTTCCGCTTTAATGCGCTGCGCTCTTTTCGAGATGACCACTTCTGCTGCTTTTTCTTATCATCTCCAGTTTGTAGAACGCCTATGAAGATCACCGACATCGAAGCCATCCATTTGCGGGTGGAAGACCCGAACATCGGGCTATTTGACGGTTCTTATGATGATTGCGTCATGGTCATCCACACTGACGAAGGGCTCACGGGTTTGGGAGAAACTGAGTCGCTCCCTTCCGCCATTCAAGCCATTATCAAAGGTCCCTCGGCTCACAGTCACGCCCGCGCATTGAAGGAACTGCTGGTGGGCTGCGATCCTCTGGACCCTGACTTGTGGCAGAGGATGTACGAGGGCACCGATTACGTAGGCCGCCGCGGCCTGGTCATGCACGCCATCGGCGGAGTCGACTTGGCGCTTTGGGATTTGCGCGGAAAGATTAAAGAAAAGCCGGTGCACGCCTTGCTGGGCGGCGCTCATCGTGATCGCCTGCCAGCTTACGGAACGATCTACCCCATCGAGCGCACGCCAGATGGTGTAAGAGGGCAGGTGGAAGCGGGCAAGCAGAAGAACTTGCGCGCCTTCAAACTGTGCGCCGATCCCTGGTGGATGGACGATCTCAGCCTGACTGGACGCCTGCTCCAGGCCGCCCGTCAGGCCGCCGGACCGGACGCAAGACTAATCGTCGACGCCGCGCTCTCTTACTACACGGCTGAGGAAGGCCTGCGACTCCTTCCCGTGCTCAGGGATGCGGGTATCTGGTTCTTGGAAGCGCCCTTGCCGCTCGATGATGTTGAAGGCCACGCGCGAATGGCGGGGCACGGATTGCCGCTTGGCGTGGGCGATCTGGGATTGACCCACGTTCGGGAGTTCATCGAGATGATGGACCGAGGCGGGGCCGACATCTGCCAGCCGGACATCAGCGAAGTCGGCGGATTTACCGGCATCTTGAAGATTGCGGCTGAAGCGGAGAAGCGTGGGAAGCGGGTGATCACGCACGGCTATAAAACCAATATTGAAATCGCCGCCAACCTGCACTTCCTTGCTTGGCAAAAGAAAGAGGAGATCTTGGAGTACTCTCTCAGCTACTCGCCCTTGCGATGGGAAACGACGCTGGAGACGTTTCCCGTCGAGAGTGACGGCTGCGTGCGCGTTCCGCAGACGCCGGGACTGGGGGTGACGTTAAACGCGGCGGCTGTCGCTAAGTACCGCTGGCCGCACTAACCGGAGGGTGCGACCTGAAGCAGCATCTTCAGGGTCGCTCCTGGTGCGTGACTCATCTTTTCAAGGGCTTGCTGACCCTGTTCCAGGGGCATCTGTTCCGTCCAGCGGCCCAAATCGATTTCGCCGGCGAGAAGCAGGTCCAAGGCTCGCCGAAAATCCACAGGTGTGTAAGCGAACGACATCACCACCCGGTGCTCCTTGCGAATGCTGTTTACGAAGTTGATTTCGCTGCGCTGAGTCCCCATTCCGAGCAGTACGACCTGTCCACCGGGCCGGCACAGGTCGAAAGCCATTTGCCGCGCTGGAGCGCTGCCACTGGCATCGATCACCACGTCAAAACCTCGCCCAGCGAGTTGCTGCGCTTCCGCGACGGTTTCCGGTGTGCTGGTGTTCAGGGTTGCTGCCGCTCCCAGCTCCCGCATGGTTGCCAGCCGTTGGTCGTTTACATCTATAACGAGCACATCCGAAGCCCCGATTCTTTGCGACGTCATCAGGGCGAGCGCACCCATCGTCCCAGCGCCCACAATGGCTAACCGGAAGAACGGCGCAGGCGCTGCCAACCGAAACAGGTGGACGATGTTTGCCAAAGGCTCAGCCAAAACTGCGCGGCTGGCAGGCAATGATTCCGGAACTTCGTAGACCTGGCCGTTAGGCAATGACACAAATTCGGTGAAGGTACCTTGTGTCTGCCCCAATCCCAACAGCCGCCACGACTCGCAAAGGTTCTGATGCCCCGACAAGCAGGCGTTGCAGAGGCCACAACTGATCAGCGGATTCGCCACCACCCGCCGGCCATCCTTCAACCGTCCTACGAGTTCGTGTCCAAGAATCAGGGGCGGCTTGCGAAGCGCGCTGTGGCCAAGAAACCCCGAAAGATCCGAGCCGCACACGCCAGCCACTTCGATCGCCACCTCCGTCTCGCTGCTGATGATCGGTGGTCTGCCCCATTCTTGAACTTCAACCCTCTCCGGACCCATGTAAACCAGCGCTTTCATGTTGATCAGTATATTCGTGGGCCAGATTTCCGCGTTGGCCGGATTTCGGCGGTCGGGAACACAGGCGCGTGCATATCACATGCCAAAATGGGGTCCTTGCGCCCCGGGGCATTTCACCAGAGCATCCAGCCTATACGAAACGTTTGACCAGAGCACCGATGACTTGCTCGTTCATATCAAGCTCGATGGTGCGCCGGTCCACTTAAGCACCAGCCGCCCCGTATGCGGGGCGGTTGTATGACCCAGAAACTAGCTTCCGCTCGGAGCAGGAATAATTTCAGGCCTGGTTCGTGGTCGTCAAAGCACGTTGCACGTCGAGGCCCACGGAGAGGACGAGCACGCCGTGTTGAACCTTGTAGTTCCTCAAGTCACTTGCGAGGTTTCCATCAGCTACCGTGGTGGCATCGCAATCATCATGCCGCCGTTGGTCGGGGACGCCCAGAGCGAGGAACTCAGCTTGAAAGTGGTACATCCCGATGCCGCCGGCATTGATATGGGCAACGAATCCCAGTACGTGGCTGTACCGCCGACACGGGACAACCAGCCGATACGTTGTTTCGGGTCGCACAGCCGAGCTGAAGGCGCTGGCTCGTCACTGACATGTGATATCGGAGTGGGAGGAAGCGACGACGAGGTCGACGCTCGGTCCCGTGACATGCAGTGCGTTGACCGTCGTCGATCCGGTATTCCCCCCGGCGAACTCGTCTGCTCGTTGACGATAACGCTGATGCCGCCTGGCACCGAAATGGCGAGGTTCGGGTTGGCGGTGAGGACTGGTTGACCGGCGACGACCAGCCCGACCAGCTGGGAGCTCCCGCTGGCGGAGGCCTGTCCGTTGCTGCAGGTGGCGCTCGAGTTCGACTTCACCAGATCGGCAGTAACCAGGCCACCCAACAGATTCAGGCTGTGGACGGATGATTGCGACTGACTGCTGCTGCCGCTGCCGGACGTAGCGCTGCTCAGCACGTCAGCCGAGACCAAACCCTGGACGCTGACACTCGCTACAGCTGTTTTCAGACTCCCGCCGCTTGACGGTAGCGCACCAGTGTCGGACAGTGCCAGGGAAATTCCCACCGCACTCGCACGCAGCGCCACCGCGCGACCGCTAAACGTAGCAGTGCCCTGTGCAAAACTGGCGACAGGGCCTAAAGCCAAGACCGCTGCCAGACAGATCGCGATCATCGAGGTGTTCTTCGCATTCATTTGCATGTTCGCCTCTCTCCAAATGAGTAGTTCCAGTTTGTGTTGGAAATCGTTGACTGGCTGAGTTTCTTGCGAAACAATCCAGCCCCATACCAGATCCCAGGCGGGATGTCACGTGCAGTGTCTCTCTTGCAACCGACACACTAAGCGGCATGGCCATGCGCGGACCATCCGGTCTGTACTGTAGGGTGTGGACCTGACCCCTGTAACGCGGACACGCTTTCCCAATTTTCGGAATTGAAGTTTATGTACCCATATTGGGTACACTCGTACCCATAATGAGTTCGGCTCCAAATCCGCCACGCCGCACTTTGTTTGGGCGAACCCGTAGTGTTCTCTTGGCAGTTCTCTATGGGCATGCTGACCAATCATTTTATTTGCGGCAACTTGCGCGAGCGGTCGAATCGGGCCACGGTGCTTTGCAACGAGAACTAAAACATCTAACTGAAATGGGCCTGATTGCGCGAAGAACTCAGGGTAATCAGGTTCTCTATCAGGCTAATTCGCAGAGTCCGGTATTTCCAGAAATCAAGAGTTTGATTGCAAAGACCGTGGGCATTCACGATGCCATTCGCTCCGCTTTGGCACCCCTTGAATCAGAGATTCAGGTTGCCTTTGTCTACGGCTCGGTCGCGCAGCAAACAGAACGCGCCAGCAGCGACATCGATTTGATGGTTCTAGGAAACGTAGAATTTACCGAGATTGTGTCCGCTGTGAGCTCAGTGCAGAAAGCGCTTGCCAGGGAAATAAACCCTACAGTCTTTCCAGTCTCTGAATTCCAATCAAAGGTTAAATCAGGAAATTACTTTTTGCGTAACGTGATGAAGGCGAAGAAACTCTTTGTATTGGGGAGCGACCGTGAGCTTGCAAAGCTGGCTTCAAAATAGTTGGCTGGTCCAGCACGCTACGACTGCCGAAGAGATCGCCAACCTGTTGGCCTTGTCCGATCGCGATCGAAAGCTAAAGGCCGGATGCGATGCAGCCGAGGCGGGCTGGTATTCCGCGGATCATCTGCTCCCCCTTGCGTTTGATCACGCGACCATTCTCATTTACGCCTTGGAGCGGCTCCGCAACAAGCTCGAGTACACGACGGTGGGCTTCCGGTTGCTTCCCGAGAAATTTACGCTCACGGAGCTGCAGGAGATCTACGAAGCAGGAACCAACGCCGCTTCGCAGGTCAAAAGGAATCGGCCGTAGAATGCGTTCCTGGCGGCATTGCTTACCTAATAGACAAACTGGACCGGTGATGCGATTTGAGGAGCAGTTGCAGCAAAGCTTCAATTGCCTGTGGAGATCATTTTGGGCTAGAGTGCCCTGAATGTTCAAAGAATGGCTGCGGATCGCGATTCTATTTAGTCCGTTGCTGGCTGTCACGGCCCAGGACATCGATGCCAATATCACGGCCCAGAACCGCAAGCCCACCTCAATTGCCGATCAAATCTCCAATGCATCCGAACGTGCGGCCTTCCTGGCATTATTCCTACCAACACCGCCTGAGCAGAGGCTGGAACAAGCCCAGTCGTTTCTGACGCGTTTCCCACAATCCTCATTTCTGTTTCAGGCCTATGAGGTAGCAGCACGAGCCAGTTTCGACTTGCACGACTACAACTCCGGGCTAAATTATGCCGGGAAGTCGCTGGCCCTCTTGCCGGAAAATCCGCTACTTCTCGTGTCCACGGCCGACGTCGAAGCGCGGCAGCAACGCAAGGAAGCGGCGATTTCTCACGCTCAAGATGCGATCGAATATCTCGATCGACTTTCTGCGCTCAGCACGGTTGCGCCAGAGAGCTGGCAGGATCTCAAGGCTAAACTGAAAGCAACTGCCCATTTCGCCGAAGGCCGGGCGCTCCTGGAAGAGGCTCTCGAGCTCCCGAAGGGAGAGAGGCGCACTGCGCTGCTGAGAAATTGCCTGGCCTCCCTGGAGGAAGCCCAACGCCTGAATTCCTCCGATTCCGAGATCACATATTTGCTGGGTTTGGCGCAGCTCTCCGCCGAAGAATTGCTCCCAGCGGCAGCCAGTTTTCTCAGCACCTACAAGTCGAAGGACACTCTTGCGGCAAAGGCATTTGAGAACTTCGAAACCATCTACAAGATGCTCAAGCTGGATGGACGCGAAAGCTTTGAGAGTTTTGTGCGGAGGGCAGAACAGCAACCCAGAGCTTCGTCCAGGAGCCCGAGCCCGCCAGCGGCCGCGACCGAGGACCGCATGGTTCAGCGGCTGGCTGACTATGCCGGCTCCGCGTCGTGTCGCGGCTGCCATTCCAGAATTTACAACAATTGGTCGCAAACCGGTATGGCGAAAATGCTGCGTCCCTATTCCGCGCAGAACGTCATCGGAGATTTTCAAAGCAACAATGACTTCTATTTAGGGGATGACGCACGATACGTGAACGGAAAAGTGGAAGTTACGCGAGGCCAGAACCGAGTGCCGTTTGCTCACATGGCGATCCGCGACGGCCGTCACTACTTTGATATCCTACAATCGGACGGCAAGTGGCACACATATCCGGTGGACTACACCATCGGCTCAAAGTTCCAACAGGCGTACGCGACCAAGCTGCCCAACGGCGAGATTCACGTTTTCCCCATCCAATACAACAAGCTGACCAAGCAGTGGATTAATTACTGGAAAATCATTGATGCGCCGGGAGGCGAACGAGCCGATTTGCGATCTTGGGAAAAACTCGACGGAGCTGCTGGTTACCAGGCCGTTTGCGCTGTCTGTCACACCAGCCAGTTGAGAAACGTGGAAGGCCGCGGCTTTGACATGCAGAATGTGGAGTTCAGAGAACCCGGAATTGACTGCGAAATGTGCCATGGTCCCTCTGCGCAACACGTCGCGGAGATGATCGCGAATCAACATTTCCCGAAGCAGCCCCTTGATCCGCCGGTGAACTTTCATGACGTGACTAACCTAGATTCGGTTCGTATCTGCGCTCAATGCCACATGCAATCGGCACTTCGCACCCCTGGTTCGGCGGGTGAGTTGAACTTTTCCCGGTCTGGCCCGTTCTTTATCACAAATCTTAGCATCCCGTTTGGCGAGTTCTCCCGAATTGGCTTCTACAAGGACGGCCGCTTCCGTCAAACAACTTTCATCGTCGAGGCGCTTGAACGCTCGCAGTGTTTCAGAAAGGGACAGGTGAGCTGCGTAACCTGCCATGATCCTCACGGACCAGGTGCAAGCTCCAATCCAACTTCTCTGAAATTTCGCGATCAGCCGGACCTAATGTGCACAGGTTGTCATTCGCAATTCGAGAACAGCGCCAGATTGGCCGCGCACACCCATCATCGCGCCGCATCGGAAGCCAGCCGCTGTGTGTCCTGCCACATGCCGCGCATCATGGACGCGGTTCTTTTCCGCGCCCGTACGCACCAGATTGACGATATTCCCAACGCCGAGATGACAGAGCAGTTTGGGCAGCTGGACAGTCCCAACGCCTGCTTGCTGTGCCACGCTGACAAAAGTTCTCGATGGCTCAAGCAGGAACTAGCGGCATGGAAGCCAACTCCTCGACGATGAGAGCGCGTGAATATCTCGGCAGCAATCTCTTGCCGCACTTGGCCGCAATGGCCGTAAAAGGCCTAGGAACTTTAGTGGTCCTGCTGTGGTTTGGTTCCCAAGTCAAAGTGCTCCGGGCAGCTGTCTCCGGGGATCAGGGTCCCGCTGGCGATAGCGGCTATGTTGGTTCCCGGGCGTGCGCGAAATGTCACCCAAGCATTTACGAGTCGTTTTCCAAAACCGACATGGGGCGCTCCATGTCGGAGATTACGCCAGCGCTTCTCGAGAAGATACCGACTTCAGCCAACATCTTCGACCCCAAGCACAATCGTCATTTCGAAGTCTATGCACGCGATGGCAACCTCTATCAGAGCGAGTACCGGACCGCCGCCGACGGCAAAGAAGTCCGGGAGACGCGAAAACTGGAATGGATGATTGGTGCGGGAGTCAATGGCAGCGGGGCCATTGTTCA
>QIAU01000258.1 GCA_003225055.1 Acidobacteriota bacterium | reverse complement strand
GCGGGGCGTCTCACCCGGCTTAATTCATGCGGAATGCTTGACATGCACGAGCAGCTGCACAATCCGGCTTCCATCGCGGAGTTTGGCGCGGTGCAAGCGGCGGGTGCTGTCCTTGGTCCCGCGGGATTCGGTGTAGCGGCCCTAGAGGAATTGGCTAAAGATTAAGACCGCGGGCGTGCGGGCCCTTTCGGCTGGGTTGCTCGCCAGCGGCACCGACTCGGGTGATCGAGTAATTTTGGAACAGGCACTCAACGATAAGAGCTGGCTGGTGCGTGCTGCTGCGGCGGAAGCTCTGGGCCACGCAGGCGACGAGAGCGATATCGATAAGCTCAGGGTCATGATGGACAAGGGACATCCGGCGGTGAGATATAAAGCCGCGGCAGCGATTGTCCGACTGACTACTCAGTGAGCGCACGATCGTGCGTGATGAGAGACGAGATAGACTACGGCCAATCCCCTTCATCTCGCATAGGACAACAGAGTTCCTGCAGCATCCTAGACTTCGACGAGTATGAGTGAAATATCGTCAGCCGGAGGGCCTTCGCGCCATTGTGCGACGCGGTCCAAAATGGCCTTCTTCATTTCATGTAACGGCAGCATCGCCGTCTCGTAAACAAATCTTCGAACGCCCGCAACACCTAGCATTTTACCTTGCGAATCGAAGACATCGGTGATCCCGTCGGTATACAGGACGATCCGCTCACCGGCGTTCAGTTGGACTTCGAGGGCGGATTCGGCATCCACAGCATCTGGCAGCACCCCTAGAACGGTACTGCGCGATTCCAACAAACGAGGTTCCTCTCTCGGCTGGACAATCATCGCGGGAGGATGGCCTGCCCCGGCGAAAACCATACGCCTTCCGCTTCGATCCACGCGAGCGACCGAGAGCGTAAAAAAGAAGAGCGAACTTCCGATGCTCTGCATCACGAGGTGGTTCAGTCGACGCAGCATCTCGTCGAGAGGCGCGCCATTATTTAAGTGTGAGATCGTTTCGGAGTAAATTCGGTTAGCAACTAGCGCCGAGGTAATGCCATGACCCGATACGTCGCAAACCAAGACATTGAGGTGGTCTTCGTCGAGCGGACTGACCAAGCCGAAATCGCCGCCAATCGTGTGCACTGGGTGATAGAACGTTTCGTATGCCGCCCCAGACCATAGACTTCGGCGCAAGACTCTGCTGAACGCGCGCCGCGAGCACCAAATCCTCTTCGATTTCCTTTTGGGGCTCTTCGAGTTGCGTGTTCGCCGCGCGAAGATGCTGTTCGGCAGCCTTTTGTTCAGAAATATCGATGAGCGCCACGATGGCGAACATTCGTCCATCGGGGTCCTCGATGGACCGAACACTGGCGACGATCGGCAGACGTCCGCCAACTCTTGTCGGCAGATAGAATTCGTACCGTCCGCGGCCCATCTCTCGGGTCTTCTTGCGTAGCTCTTGAAGGACGGCATAATCCTCGGGGCTGTAGTAGAGTTCCCCGGCGTCCCGACCCAGGATATCGGCGCGCGATATTCCGGTCATCTCTTCGAAAACCGAGTTGACAAAAAGAACGTGGTCGCAATCGTCGGAAATCAAGACGCCCTCATTCAGGGTCTCGAGGATAACCTCCATCTGCTCAAGCCATTCGGGCTTCGCGAACTCCATAACGCATTCAACTCTTCCCAAAAGTACCAGCACTCAAATGATTTGCAGCGACTCAGTCGGAGTCGTCCTTGGTAGTGGACGAGATGCCGTCCTGGCGCTTTTCGTTATACTTGCCGTTTTTGCGGCGATGCGGTTCCGCACCGAACAGCTTTGCGTGGCTTGACCCTACAGCCGGAGTACGGCGTCAAGTCGAAATCTGAGCGGACCAAAAGAATCTGTAGGACCCCGGTGTAAGGATTGGCTAATCTCCCGCGGCTGCCTTTTGATCCGCGCGAACCACCGGCACATCCACCACGTGTTCCGCGAGAAACCACACCTGAAGCTCGTTTGTCCGGATCACATCGGAGACGAGCAAGTCGTTCGTTCCATCGTCGCCGGCCTCACTCGCCAGCCTGGCCATGGTGCGCGCCTCTTTCAGGATCAATTCGTGGGCTTCAAGAAGGCGCGAAATTTGTACTGGAACTGGTTCCCGGCCACGTGGAAGCCGCGGGATCATGGTTGTTTCGGCTACATCCGCCGCCATTGCCAGGCTGACGCCGCCCAAAAGCTGAATGCGCTCGGCGATTTCATCTACGAGCTCATCCTGCTCGTCGTGATGCTTATCAAAGAGCAGATGGAGTTGGTAAAAGATGTGGCCGGCGACCTGCCAGTGATGTTTCTTGTACATGTCGCGGAGCGTCATGGTATCCGCGAGAAGCTGGTTGAGATTTTCGGCGCTGGTCGCGCAGGTTTTTTCGTCCAAGGCAATCGGCAGCTTGGCGATCTTGCCATAAGGCTGAATTTCGGGGGCGTGCTGGTGTTGAATCGGATCGGCCTTCTTTGTTCCCGCTTCGAGCTGATTATAGCTAGGGCCGCGCTTCTCAGATTTGGGACTCACAGTGCCTCCTCAGTGTAGCAGGGTAGAAAGCAACCCTGATCATACGCGCATCGGAAGGAATGTTCTGTAGCTTATGCAGAAAGGGCGGCGGTCAGAGATTGGGGCAAACGTGACGCACAGGACGATTCTCCTGCTCGTCCCGAGTCCTCTCCGGGCGTCACGTGGAATATCGTTGCTCTGTGAACGGGTCGCCGTAGATGTTGTAGCCGTTCTGCTCCCAGAAGCCGGGCAGCTCCTTATCCAGTAGCTCGATACCGCGCACCCATTTCACGCTCTTCCACGCATAAAGGTGCGGCACCACCAGTCTCAGCGGATAACCATGCTCGGCCACGAGGGCTTCGCCGTCGTGCCGCAGCGCGAAAATAGTCGTCAGGCACAGAAAATCCGATAGCGGCAGGTTCGACGAGTAGCCCTGCTCAGCATGAACCATCACGTGCCGCGCTTCCGGCCGAACCCTTATGAGGCGCATCAGTTCGGAGGCGAGCACGCCTCCCCAGTGGTTGTCGAACCGGCTCCAGCGCGTAACGCAGTGCATGTCCGCCAGCACTTCGGTCTGCGGTAGGTTGGAAAATTCTTTCCAGGGTAGCGTTAGAGGTTCTTCCACCAAGCCGAACACCCGAAAATCCCACGTTTGTGGATCGAATCGGGGCACTGAGCCTTCGTGTAGCACCGGCCATTTAAGCGTCAGCGATTGTCCTGGCGGCAGCCGACCCGCAGTGCGCATCTCGCGCTCGCGCTCGCGCCGCTCGTTCGATAGGTCAAATAGCGCCATCGCGAAAGTATACGCCCGACACCAAGTTAGGAGTTCAACTGTCGTGCGGTGCAGAATTCAGTTTCAGAGGGATTAGCGCCTGGTGCTAGCTGCGATCATG
>QIAU01000014.1 GCA_003225055.1 Acidobacteriota bacterium | reverse complement strand
ACCGTGATTTCAGGGTGCGAAATTCCTGCCGCAAGCTGTGCGAGGAAACCCCCTTGAGGTGCTTAACCAACCGATGGATACTCAACTGCGGGTCCACTTCTACCAGCACGTGTACGTGGTCGGGCATGCTTTCCAGAGCCATGATTTCGGCACGATATTTTCTGCCACTTGCCTAAGCACCTGTTCGCATCGTTTAGCGCTGGGTCCGACCAGCACAGCTCGCCGATACTTAGGCGTCCACACGCAATGGTACTTGCTTGAATAGACCACGTTGTGGTTTGATTTGTACCCTTCCAGGGCCATACTGATGCTTATACCTAATGAAGCAATCTAAGACAAGGCAAAATCACACCTTATATCCCCAGCCCTAAAGGGCGGGGCTTTACGGCGCTTCTCGGTAAAATGATCCCCTTGATCTTTCGTCTCACTCCGAAGGGGCTCAGATTAGCGGCGGCGCAGCATATGATCTGGGCGCCTTTCCGCACCGACCACCAGAGCCAACCTCCAGCATTTATCTGGCAGACTCTACAGAGTTTGCCGGATGTGTCGTCAGCGGCTTTTGCAGAGACTAACGTTAGAGCGGGACGTTAGAGCTGGAGGCGGCCCACGTCTTATAAAACCCAACCCCGCTTATCTCCAGTTCTAACAACCCGCATCATCTTCGGAGGTCATGCCATGCTGACGTCTGGCGGGGAGCCCATGCGAGACTGGAGGCAAATAGCCGCAGAAGCATCGAAGGAACGGGACCCCGAGAAGCTGCGGAAACTCACCCAGGAATTAAATCATGCTCTGGAACAACGCGATGAGCAGCAGAGTCACCATCGGACAGAACCCTGAGTCTTCTAAAAAATAGCTCAGTGTCTCAGACGTGGGACGCCATCTTTAGCAAGAAGCTCGGTCTCTGCTTGCAGCCACTCGTCAAGCTCGTGTCCTTCGTTCTTGCCGCGTTGTTCATATAACTGGTAAGCACGGAGCCGAATTTGCTCCTGAATTTCTGGTTCAGAGTTGGCCGGAGAATTTCGCGTCGCAGTCGCGATAACCTTCGGTCGCGGTTGCCTTGCCATAGCAAACCTCCCTTCCAAACGGCCCTGGATTCTAGGAGCGTGGCCGAGTGTTCAACTGTGAACCGCTGATTTGTATCGAAAGTCACAGGAAGAATATGCCCGTTTGCCGGCATGGCCAAAGCTCACCGGGCTTATCTGCCTGAGCAAGATCTGCTATTACCGCCGAACCTGCGCGATTGGTTGCCGGAGCTCACTTAGCGCATTTTGTCTCGGATGTGGTCGATCAGCTGGATTTGAGCGCGCGATCGAATCGGTCTATGAGAAAGAAGAGCGAGGACAGCCGCCGTACCATCCACGGATGATGACCAAGATTCTGCTCTACGGCTACTGCGTAGGGGTATTTTCCTCGCGCCAGATGCAGAAGAAGTTGCTGGAGGATGTCGGCTTCCGGATGCTGGCGGCAGCGAATGAACCCGATTTCCGAACGATCTCGGATTCTCGGAAGCTGCATCTGTCGGCGCTGAAGGGCTGTTTGATCAAATGCTGCAGATCGCGTTGCAGGCGGGGACGATGACGCTGGGGCGCGCGGTGCTGGATGGCAGCAAGGTCAAAGCCCATGCGAGCAAGCACAAGGCGATGAGTTACGGGCGGATGGAGGAAGAGGAAAAGCGATTAAAGGCTGAGGTGAAGCGGCTGTTGGAGCAGGCGGAGAAAGTAGACGCCGAAGAAGATGCCCGCTATGGGCAGGAGCGGAGCGGGGATGAACTGCCGGCGGAGCTGGCGCGGCGGGAGACACGCTTGGAGAGGATTCGCGAAGCCAAGCGCGCGCTGGAAGAGCGGGCACAGGAGCAGGCCAAGAGGAAGGGCCAGCCGGAGGCAGAGGCGAAGCCCGAGGCCAAGATGCAATACAACTTTACCGATCCGGAATAGCGCATCATGAAAGGGGCAAACGGCTTTGTCCAGGCCTGCAACGCGCAGGTCGCGGTAGAGCCCAACTTCCAGTTGATCGTAGGCCAGCTGGTGACGCAAGACGCCAACGACAAACAACAGATGCAGCCAGTGGTAGAGGCGATCCGAGAGCAATCCGGACAGAAGCCGGCGGAAGTGGTCAGTCTTCCGTGGGCGTGGCACGGCAGTATTGCGGTCAGGTGGGCAAAGAAGAGAACTGCCAGGTGGCGGTGAGTTTGTCGATCAGCGGGAGGCAAGCTTGCCGATCGCCTGGCGACTGAATCTACTGGAAGTATGGGCTAAGGATTAAGAGGCGAAGACAAGGGGCCGGAGTGCGGGAAGAAATCCGGTTTCAAAACCAAGCCGGAAATCGCGCTGGCCCAGATCCGCGCGGCCGTCGCCGGCGGTATTCCCACCGCTCCCGTGCTGGCCGATTCCGCCTATGGCAGCGATACGCAGTTCCGGGAAGGCATCACCGAGTTGGGGTTGTTGTACATGATGGGAGTCAAATCCTCGGTTTCGGTGTGGGAGCCAGGACAAGGGCCGCTTCCCAAGTTGGCGGCCGGGAAGGGACCGGGACGTCCCCCCAAGCTTCTGCGACGGCACGAGCACCACGCCCCGGTATCGGTGAAAGATCTGGCCCTGGCGTTGCCAGCACAGACGTGGAAGAACGTATCCTGGCGAGAAGGAACCCGCCACAAACTGCGTTCGCGTTTTGCGGCGGTACGGGTCCGCGCGGCACACCGCGATTACAAGCGCAGTGAACCCCGTCCCGAGGAATGGTTGCTGATCGAGTGGCCACGAGAAGAAAAGGAACCGACCAAGTACTGGTTGTCGACTCTCCCCGCCCGCCGCAAACTGCGGGACCTAGTGCGAGTGGCGAAGCACCGCTGGATCGTCGAGCGTGATTATGAAGAGCTCAAGCAAGAACTTGGACTGGACCACTTCGAAGGACGAGGCTGGCGCGGCTTTCATCATCACGCCACCCTCTGTATCGCGGCCTATGGGTTCCTGGTGGCCGAACGGAGCCGTTTTTTCCCCTCTGCCCGCGCCGGTCGATTGGTCTTACCCCTCCCCAAAATGCTTCAAGATTCCGTTTGCCATTCGGCCTTGCGCTCGAATTCTTCCGGGGATCGATAGCCCAGCGCAGAGTGCAACCGCTGTCGATTGTAATACTCCTCGATGATCTCTTCGTTGTTCGTCCGTAACTGATTTAAGGTTAGTGTTCCGCTTGACGCTTCTCGTAAAAGGATTTTGACGATCCGTTCGGCCGCGTGGCCATCCCAGAGCTGGGGTACCCGTCCCCCCTTGGGCTTACCAGCCAGGATTTCCCTCGCTGCCGTGACGATCTTCAAGGGATCCTGCCCGACCAACTGGTTCGTTCCTTCGGTGACTGTGATGGGTCGCTCCGTGTTTTCGCGAAGTGTTAGGCAGGGCACGCCGAGCGCCGTTGTCTCTTCCTGTATGCCTCCGGAGTCGGTCAGGACGAGCGAGGAGCGGTCCAGCAGGCAAAGGAAGTCTAGGTACCCGACTGGAGGGATTAGCCGGAGGCGCGGGTGGTGCTTTACACTGGCATCTTTCAAACGACTCTCGGTGCGCGGGTGCACCGGGAAAATGACGGGCAACTCCTCTGCCACTGCGTCGATGGCACTCAACAGTTTCTCCAGAGTCTGCATGGAGTCCACGTTGGAGGGCCGATGGAGAGTGAGGACCGCAAAAGGTACAAAGCCATTCCCATTAAGTAGCCCCAGTTCGCTGCCGATATTCGATTTTTGCGCTAGAGAGAGAAACTGGTGCAGCGCGTCGATCATGACATTCCCAATGAGATGGATGCGGTTGCGCGGCCGACCTTCTTTCAAGAGATTGCCAATGGCATCTTCTTCCGTAACGAATAGATGATCAGCCAAGGCATCAGTTAGGACCCGGTTGATTTCCTCGGGCATGGTCCGATCAAAGCTGCGCAGTCCGGCCTCGACATGCGCAACCGGTATGCCGAGCTTCACTGATGCCAGCGACGCCGCAAGGGTAGAATTCACATCGCCGACCACAAGGACGAGGTCGGGCTTGTTCTCCACCAGCAGCGGTTCTATGCGCTTCAGAATCTCGGCCGTCTGCCACGCATGCGAACCGGAACCAACTTCTAAATTGAAATCAGGCGTTGGAATGCCCATCTGGCGGAAGAACACATCGGAAAGCCTTTCGTCGTAATGCTGGCCCGTATGCAGCAGGATCGGCTGAATACTGACGTGCTTGCCCATTTCACACATGAGCGGCGCGATCTTCACCAAATTCGGTCGTGCGCCGACAATGTTGAAAATCTTTAGCCGATTTGCCATGTGGAACACGCGAAAGTTATTTGACATTCGAGGTTTTCCCGTCCTGTGGGTCACTTCAAGCGTTCACTCCACTCAGACGTCGGCGAATCTGCCTGTCTGCTTTAATACTCTCACTCATTGAGGATTCGAACCCATCGGCTCAATCCTCCACGTGATCCACTGATCTTCATCATTCACCCCCCGGTAAGCGGAGCCCGCTGGAGGATGCTCTGGACTCACGTGTGGAGCCCGTTAAAGCCCTGGCCCGATCCACCGACTCGATGCCCCCGAAGATTCGAGGGGCGGTTGAGAAACTCAACATGCCTCACGCAAAGTGTGCAGCAGGAATTGCTTCACGACGGAGCGGTTGTCACACTGTACGCCGTTAGGTAAGTGGCGAATTTACTTTCGGGAGTTTTGGGACAGACTTTTCTATCGTGCGAGAAGCCCGAGTCGACACTCAGGTGATAAATCGACAGGCAGATTAATCGATGCAACCTGCATTGCAGCCGGTGAGTATAATGTCGACTGGGCTGCAATTGGCGGAACCCTCGACGAGCTATGGTTGACATCCACTCTCATATACTACCTGGCGTCGATGACGGTGCTTCGAGCTGGGGAGTTGCCGTTGAAATGGTCGTGGCCGCAGCGAAAGATGGAATTCGCCACATTGTAGCGACGCCCCATAGCAATGCTCAATTTCGCTACGATCGTTCCGAGTTCGCAGGACGCTTGCTCGAACTTAGAAAGCGTGTGCACACCCCAATCGAGCTTTCTTTGGGATGTGACTTCAACTTCTCATTGGACAACGTGGAGGCCGCGCTGCACGATTGGAAACAATTTTGCATCGGATCCGGTCCCTATTTGCTGATCGAGTTTAGTGACTTCGGCATACCACCAAATGCCGATAGGACTCTACGACGACTCATACGTTGCGGAGTAATACCTATAATTACGCACCCAGAACGAAATCCCTTCCTCAGGTCTAAGCTCGATGTCCTTTACTCGATGGTTGGAATGGGTTGCTTAGTACAAGTGACTGCAAACTCCATCACTGGATTCTGGGGGAAAACGGCCCGCCGAACTTGTCTGGAGTTGCTCGCACGAGGTTTAGTTAGCGCGGTTGCCACGGACGCTCACGATTTGACACACCGGCCTCCGATCATGAGTGCCGCACGCGAGGCGATACAAAACAAATTCGGAGAAGACATTGCCGACGCCTTATGTTCAACGATTCCATGCGCCATTGTCGAGGGGAAGTCAATTCCCGATATCCCTTCACTTACGCGCCTTCGGAAGGCCAAGGCAGGCTAGTCCGCATTCGTGGATAAAAAACCGAAGGATAATTAAACGGGACCTCGGACATCGACCGGCAACGGCCTGCCGCATTGTGGCGACTCGCGAACGCGGAAGGTGGCCAGGGTGGATGTGTAAAGGCTCTCAAATGGGATGGGCGATTCTCCTCCATGCTGCACAGCCGCGACAAATGCACGGAGCTCTTCTCGATGTCCCTTTTCTTGAAAGAAGCTCCATTTTCGTCGGTGCTGGTTGCCCCGGTAGAAATGGGAGGTCCGGAAGTCCTCGCATATTGCGGTTTGCCCCTGCCCAAAAACTTCGATGTGTTCTTTAGGCATACTGGAGCTACCCGAAGAGAGGTAGAGGATCTCGCCCCGAGAACCATCAGCAAATCGAATGTGAACGTGAATGTTGTCCTCAGGGTTGGCATCAAGATAGTCAACGGGCCACGCCTGGACTTCCACCGGGAGAGACGAAGACAAGAATCCCATAAGGTCTACAAAGTGGCAGATCTCACCAATCACTCGGCCATGACCTTGGGCAGGGTCATAAATCCAGTGCCTATTCGGCAAAGGTCCTGCACTCACCCGGTAAAGCATGGACAGCGGTCCAACGCGGTCTCTGAACAGCTTGGTACAGTCCTGGGCGAAGGGAGAGAAACGACGATTAAAACCCACGGTCAGGAGTCGCCCCGAGCGTGCATAAACCTCGGCTATCTGGTTCAGTTCGGCTTCATTGACGCATAGGGGCTTCTCGACAAAGACATGTTTGCCACGCTCGAGGGCAGCAATCACCAACGAGGCGTGCAGGTGATGTCGTGTGCCTATGAAAACCGCATGGATGGCCGGATCATCCAGAATCTCATTGGCGTCAGTGCAGCAATAACCAAACCCGAAGTTCCGCGCCGCCCTTTGCGCCGAAATGCCGGTCGCATTGGCTAAGCCCACAAGCCGGACACCAGAGATTTTTTGCAGCGCAGGCATCAGTTTCGCTCGGCTGAAGCTCCCGGCACCAATCCATCCCACGCCGACCGTCTCACCCATTCCTTTTGTCAAATGCCGTGGTGGTGATTCTTGCCCAAGCAGGACTTTCTTCTCCTGTGGTGACGCATGATCATAAGTAAGGAGGATTCCGACGTATTTCTCCTTTCTCTCGCCCGACAGCAACCTGTAAGCCTCCGAGGCCTCGTTGACGCTGAACCGATGCGTCAGTAAAGGCCCAACGCGCACCTTTTGCTGCGCGACCAGCTCCAGGAAAGCTTCCATATTTCTCTTCTCTGTCCAGCGCACGAAGGCGTAAGGATAATCACGGCCATACTCCTCGTACTCGGGATCGTAACGGCCAGGGCCGTAGGAGCGTGAGAAGCGCACCTGCAATTCTTTCTTGTAATAGAGCTCGCGAGGTATGTCCGCACGCACTTCGCCTACGATAACCACTATGCCTCGATCACGCGCCAGGCGCCCCGCCAACTCGATAGGCTCAGTTGATCGTGTTGCCGCAGTGAGGATCACGGCATCGGCTCCCTCGCCGTGCTGACACAAGGCACTCCACGGGCTCTCTTCCCAGTCGCGGTTTTCGCAAGCGAAGTCCGCGCCGAGTTCACGGGCCAGCCTCACGCGATCCGGATCGGGGTCCAGCCCCCATACGACGCAGCCTCCCGCGTGGAGAATCTGCGCCACAAGCTGACCCACAAGCCCCAATCCGATTACGGCCACGCGCTCACCGAGCTTGGCCTCCGAAATGCGCACGCCCTGCAATGCAATGGCGCCCAAGGCAACTGAAGCCGCTGAGTCGAAGTTAACGTTAGAGGGGATCTTCACGCACAGGTTTTTGGGAACCCAATTCATCTCTGCATGGCTGGCATGATCTACTCCCGCGCAAGCCACAGGGTCGCCCACGGCAAACTCATTTACCCCAGACCCAACCTCCAGGACCACTCCTGCGGAGCTGTAACCTAAGGCCAAGGACGAGTTCAAACGGGAACGCACCGTGGCGATCACGTCTACTGCACCGGTTGTCTTGACGCGCCGAAGGAGTTGCCGCACCAAGTCCGGCCGGTCAAAGGCTTTGCCGAGCAGCGACTTGCTTCCCAGTGTCATCGTGGCTCGCTCCGTCCCGCTGCTAATCAGAGAAGCGGTACTCTTTACTAACACCCCTTCGGGTAGACATTGGGGTGGCGGCACTTCCTCCACCAATACTTGATGAGAGCGAAGGTCTTGCAGAACCTGCTTCATCCCTTCCGTCGATTTGCCAGGAGATTGGCTTGGAAGCGAAGATCCTCTTCCACGCTGTACATGACCACCAAATTCGCTTCTTCGGAGTCATAGCGGCGCTCCACTTGTTTCTCAAAGGGCGGAATCAGGGTGTCCAGAAGCGAGGAGAAATGGAAGATCAGGCGCTCTTTCCTGAGCGCACGTCGAAGCTGTAACTGCCCTATAGCCTTTTCGCCGACGCGCAAGGGGATGGAAACAGTCCAGCAATCGCCAGTTTTGTTTTCGCCCGGGCGCGACCAGGGGGCTAAGAACGGCGTCGAGCCATTTTGCCAGCCCGAAAGCTGACATGTGACACTGTCAAAGTCCAATGCTTCCAGCGCCTTAATCAGGACTTGCCAACTTTCTTCGAGATCTTGGGGCTCTTTCAACTGCCCCGACACTTTACGAATCAGGATTTGGTTAGCCAGGACCCTACGTTGCGAATGAAGGGCCTGTGAAACATGCGCGTTCAACTCCGACAGCTCCTCGTAGTGAAGCCGACTAGTCAAAAACCAGCCTGAGACGCCAGCCAGCACGGCCACCAGCGCCACCAGGTTTCCGGTGGAGTGAATGATGAGGAGCGACCCAAGCGAAAACAGTGCCGTCAAGGCGTAGAGCACCAGGGCTGCCGCACGTGGCGAGAGCCTTTGAAGCAGTCGGTGGTGGATGTGATCATGATCGCCGACAAACAAGGGCCGACCGCTCAGAAAACGGCGCACGACGGTAAGCGAAGTGTCGAACACGGGGAGGCCGAAAGCTACAAAAGGTACTACGATGGCAAGCAAGGTTGAACTCTTCTGCGAAGTATGAATGGCCAAAGTCGCCAAGACAAACCCCAAGAAAAGGCTGCCGGTATCGCCCAGGAAGATCGTGGCAGGGGAAAAATTAAATCGCAGGAATCCGAGCAACGCACCAGCCAGTGTGATGGCCAGAATGCAAACAAAGTGGTTACCCTGGATCAGCGAAACCACAAAGACGGAAAGGGTAACGAAGAAGGCGATACCCGTGGCCAAGCCATCCAGTCCGTCAATAAGGTTGAACGAGTTGGTCATTGCAACGATCCAGAACACAGTGAGGAGCAAGCTCAAGAAGAGACTATGGATGCTGTAACCAAAGATGGGCAGGTGGACGATGCGAAAGCCCGCCCACCAAACCATCCCTGCTGCGAGCGTCTCAATTATCAATTTTTGCCACGGGGTTGCGCCCACTAGGTCGTCATACACACCCAAAAGCAGGACCAACGTGCCTGGGGCCATCAAGACGGCCATGGTGCGCCACTCTGAAAGAAACCGCGCTCGCACATCATTCGGCAAGAATAGCAGCACGCCCCAGGCCGCAAGCGCTGCCACAAGGATCGCAAGACCCCCCAAGCGTGGAATATGGGGCTGTTCCCGCCCATCGTCTGCTTGGCCGTAGGCCTGCAGCCAATGACCCAGGGTCCTCACTGCTGGCGTCACCAGCAAGCTGAACAGCGCGGCAATGAAGAACAGTCCGAGGTAGCTTCTCATGCTTTCCTTATGTTCAACATCTCTCGGTTATTTGACTGAAGTGGGCTTCCCCGGCTGCAACTGCTCTGGCACACCGTGGTGCCGGGGAGTGTTCACCAGCCCAGCGAGAAGCTCCAAGTAGGCAGTCGATTGGTGCCGACGAGTGTACTTATCAAGCGCTGCAAGCCTTCCGTTGCCTCCCTGTTTAAGGCCAAGTACGGGGTTCTTCCAAAGTGTACAAATCGCCCCGGCAAGCGCCTCGGCATCTTCGGGCGGGACAGCAATTCCGGCCCGTGCTTCAAGCAAGATCTCTTTAGCTTCGCCTTCGACTCCCAGGATCACAGGTTTAGCGGCAATCATTGCTTCAAACATCTTGGAAGGAATGGCGGTTTTGAAGATCTCGCTTCGACGGAGAGGAACCAGACATGCATCAGAAGCGGCAAGGAACGCAGGGATTCTCTCCCTCGCCTGCTTGCCGAGATAGTGCAAGTTGCTTAGACGTAGCTCGTCGACCCGCCGTATGATCTTGTCCCGTTCCGCACCTTCACCTAGCAAAAGGAAAACAATCTCTGGCCATTGGCGTAATCGGTCGGCAGCCGCGAGAACTGTCTCAAGGCCGTGAGCCATTCCAAGCGTTCCGCAGTACATCACTATGAACTTATCAAGCAGCTTCAATTCGATCCGCAGTTGTTGGCGAGCAGATAGCGCGCCCGCTGACTCGGGCTCAAGACAAAAATCTTCCGCCACACCATTCCTGATGACCACGATCTTCTGGGGTTGGACCCCGGCAGCGGCTAGTGTGCATCTCTTCCATTCGCCGTCCACCACAATGCGGTCAGCGTGTTGATAGAGAAAGCTTGCAAGGCGTTCCAGGCTGCGATAGAAGATTGAACTTCGTGGAGCAGCCCCCACAGCCTCCAGCGATTGCGGCCAGAGATCGCGCACTTCGAATACAAACGGTTGCCTCCGCGTCCGTGCCACTGCATACCCGGCCGCACCTACTAGAAGTTGAGGTGAGGTCGCGATGACCACACCATTTCTAGGGGCGATCCACGGGCCTGTCAGGGCGGCTGAAACTGCAAAAGAGCAGTAATTTGCCGAGCGACCCCATACGCCACAATTGGCTGCCGGATAGAGCCATGTCCGGTAGACCTTCACACCATCGCGCTTCTCACGGCTAAATCCCCTTCGCCACTGCCGTCGGTAATCGGAGTGCAAAACTCCTTCCGGATGGTTGGGGAAACCGGTCAATAACCTGACCTCATGCCCTGCTCGTGCCCACTCGTCGGCTAGATCAGCAGCACGCACCGCAGGGGCACAGACCTCGGGCGCAAAATATTGGGATATATAAAGGATGTTCAAGGGAAGAACGAAAGCTTTCTCAGCTTAAAGGTAGCGGAATGTTGTCGACTTCAACGGCTTCTTGGCCTAGACATTGCGATATGACCGGCGGTCTTTCTCCAACCGGAGTCAAAGTGTAAATAAGCCTTACGGGCAAATCACCTTCCCAGCTCCAGTGGAGGGTAGTTCGGTGCTGCCGCAAGCCGAATTCAGGCGCGTACCAGCTTTCTCGCGCCATCAATTCTCCGGGCCCGAGAGTCGTCAAGAAGTACTGTCTTTCATCGAACTGCATTGCCCAGCGCTCGCTGGCTGTACCGACAGCACGTCCGGCTGGATTGTTCACATTCTCGACTCGGACTGCCGGGTGGAAGTGGATGAAGGACTCGACGAGGTGCTTCCCCTTGCCACTCAGTGAGTCGATGACCACCCAACTGTTTCTGGATGTCAGGACGATCATACGAAAGTGAGTAACGCCACGGTGCTGGTACGCGTAATGCCCTCCACGCACAAAGCTCATTCCAGCGATTTCACCGGCGTCGATTCGGCCGACACGGGGACGGCTCGATGCGAACTGTGTTGTGCGCTGCTGTGGAACGCTCATAGCGTCGCTCGGCGCAAGGCTCATAAGTACTCACGCCGGTGTCAACCACCACGCGCTGGCCGTGCAAAGAAAGTTCGTAACTGAGGACATCGGAATGCCCGTGGCCGGGTTGGTAGTCGGGCCCCAGCGGTCCGCAGTCGAAAATCAAACAGCCTCCCGAGTTCGGGGCGCGAATCACAGCGTACCCCGTATCGTCCAGAACGCTCACCTCGGGGCGAGCGACTGACGGAACTTCGCCTGAGTCCCCTGCCAGCGTGAGGAGTTGACCGGCCGGTCGCGCGATCCCTAATGCCGAGTCATTGAAAAGCGGAATCTCGCCGTCGGGGTGGAGCATGCAACGCAGGAAGGCAGCCATCTGCGCGATGCATGCTGACAACTGCGGCGCACACTTCATGACACTCCCGCACGCTGAAGCCAGCGTTCTGATGTCCAGGAGATCTTCCAAGGCCTCGGCGTGGTACATGGGCGATCGCTCGAAATGTCCACCGTCGGCAAGGATTTGTTCGGCAAGTTCTCGCTTCAGAAGCTTTTCGCCCCTTGCCCACCAGCGCGAGCTTTCAGGTGCACCGAGGAGCGCGCCGGCAAACATCAAGGCCTTGATATTTTTCATGAGGTGATTTGCTAAAAGGTGCGTCTCCAGTCGGGCCTCAAGGGCAAGCGCTTGGATTCGCAGGCCTGCAAGCAGGGCCTGGAGAGTCTCTCCTTTCCCCAGAGCTTCTGCTCTCTCCGCGTTTCGCATTAGGAATTTCAGCCAATTGACGATCCGCAAGGAGAGCGGATATGGTTCCCACCCGACCTCCATGCCTGTTGTGTTCTGTGTACACCAATCCAGTGCTACGTCCAGCGCCCTACGTAAATGAAAGCGACGCTCGAACGCACGAAGATCGACGTTGAGAAAATCGCAGTAATTGAGATGATAGAGCCAAAG
>QIAU01000249.1 GCA_003225055.1 Acidobacteriota bacterium | reverse complement strand
AGCTGCCAGGCCACGGGAAAGCAGGGAAGAACGTTGCTGCTCAGGTCCGCACGGCCGACCTCCTGCCAACCGTATTAGATTGGTTGGGAATTGCTGCGCCTGCGGAACTAAATGGTCAGTCTCTTCGAGCGTACCTAGTGGGGAACGAAGTGGCCGACCGCACTTCGTTCGGAGAAACCGATTACCCACTGCGTTTCGGTTGGGCGCCTCTGCGATCCGTCCGGGAAGGCGGATTCAAGTTCATCGAGGCTCCGAGACCAGAGCTCTATGATCTACGCTCCGACCCGCAGGAGACGCACAACCAGTTCGCCCCCTGGGATCCGACGGTGCAGAAGTTGAGGGGAATCATGGCCGAACTGAGAACCAAACTGCCTGCCCCGCAACAGCCTTCGCCGGCCGCTCTGGGCCAGAGCACCACCGATGAACTGCGGGCGTTGGGATACCTGGGGCCGGCTGACGCGTTGAGTTCCACCAACGTGCCGGAACCCTCGCTTCTTCCGGATCCCAAAGACAAGATTGAAGCACAGAACCTGTTGCATAGGGCAATGCTCGCTTCAGAAAACGGCCGCATCAATGAAGCGCGCTCAGCGCTTGAGAGGGTTCTTCAGATGGATCCAAAGTCTCCCACGGCTCTATTGCAGCTGGGGCAGCTGGAACTGAATGTGGGAAATGGCAGAAAAGCGGCTGATTGCCTCGGGAAGGCGCGCGATATGCGTCCTGATGATGCTACTGCGGCCTTTTATTATGGGCAGGCATTGAACCTGACCGGGGATATCACCTCGGCGCGTGATGCTCTGGAGCAAAGCCTGAAATTGCAGCCGGGTCAGTTCCCTGCCCGGTTGTTATTGGGGCAGATTTATCTTAAGTTGAAAGATTCCAAGGCGGCACAGGATCAACTAGAAGCTGCCCTGCTGCTGCAACCCAAGAATGCGGAAGCCCAACTTGAACTGGCAAAGGCCGAGGTCGCCAACCGCGAATTTTACAATGCCGAGATGCAGTTGCGATTCCTGGCAAAGTCTCAGCCGGAGAATGCCGAGCTGTATGAATTGCTGGCCAAGGCCTGTGCCGGGTTGGGTAAGTATCGGGATGCTGAACTGGCGCAGCAAAAGGCAGAAGAGTTGAGACGAAGGACGAGGTAACCGGGGATCGGGAGAGAGGACAAAAAAATGGCCTGGGTAGCACAGACGGGTTAACGAGAATGGCTGGGACGCCGCCGTGGCGGCGTTGACTAAAGATTCGGAGTCTGGAAATGCCTGTTGACACAAGTGCTCGGCTGAACGAGCCGAACGAGCCCAGATTCCCCGGCGGCGACCTGCTCTCCAGTTGTATAATTCTCCGCACCTCACGTTACGAGGGTCTCGCTATGGTTGTCCGGCGTTTACTGGCGATTTTCGCAATCCTTTGTCTGCATGCTGTGCCCCTGGCCGCCCAGAATCAAAGCACCAAGCCCAAGCCGCGGGTGGTGGTCGTGGGCGTCAATGGCATGGAATTGGACATTCTGCGTCCCCTCCTTATCAAGGGAGAACTGCCGAATCTGGCCACTGTGATCAAAAACGGCGCGTATGGCAAGCTGCGTACGGTTCCCGCGCCAAACTGTCCCCGCGTATACAGCACAATGTTTACGAGCACCAAGCCGGAAGAGCATGGGGTGACTGGCTTTGTCGTGGGTGGGATTACGGCCAATACCAACATGCTGAAGGAAGAGCCGATCTGGTCGATCCTGTCCAAGAATGGAGTAACGGTGGGCATGGCCAATGTGCCGGCCACGTTCCCGGTCATGCCGGTGAGCGGATACATGATCAGCGGCATGCTGACCCGGGGTAAGAACTGCGAGGACGGCGTACTTTGTGCTCCCAAGCTGAGCGAAGTCGAGGGCGGCGATCCGGTGTATCCGAAAGAAATGAAGGCCGAGTTGCTGAAGAACGTGGGAGATTTCCTCATCGACTGTGAACGCATGCCCGCCGCGGGCGACCTGAAGGGACACGAGAGGGAAGTTATCGACGAGTGGCTGGAGAGGGTGCAACTGATCCGCGAGCAGCAGACCAAGCTGTTCGATTACCTGCTCACGAAACATCCTACGGACTTCACCTGGATGGTGCAGTCCTGCGAAGACCGCACCGGCCACTGGCTATATCCCATTGCCCCCTTCAACGTGGGTTATAACCCCGCAATCGATGCCGTGCGGCCGGATGCGTTTCCCCACCAATACGTCCAGTTCGACAAAGTGCTGGGCACGATTCTGAAGCACATCGACGACAACACGTATCTCTTCGTCGTTTCCGATCACGGCATCAAGCCACTGCGTGAGTTCGAAGAGACCGACCCGCACGCCCACATGGACCATGAGAAGACGACGCCGGTAATCGCCAAGCACGATTTCGCGGACGGCGATGACGTGCCGGGTTCCTTCTTTGCGATGGGTCCGGGGATCAAGCACGACCTCCGCCTGATGGGTCTCGAGGCGACTGTCTATGACATTGCGCCCACCATCCTGCACATTTACGGCATCGAACAGCCCAAGCAGATGAGAGGCCACGTGTTGACCGAGATTTTCGAAGCGTCGGACAAGAACGTCGCCCGCAAGTAAGGGGCGAAGCCAGATACTCCCATCATCGGTTGCCAACCCGCCGTGAAAAGTATGTCTATTTCCTGGCGAGCGTGAGTGGAACTTCGGTTGTACCAATGTATCCTGTGCGGCCGTCGCGCACTGCCAGACGGAGCCGATACGTACCTGGACCCAAGTCAAGCTCGGACTTGAACGGGATGCCCTGTTGCAAGTACGCCTGCAGCCGATCACCCTTCACGGGCGCATCCATACGCGTGTCGTTGTGGGTCACCAGCTTGCCCTCAGCCGAGTACGCGGCTACGTGAAACTCGAGCACGAAGTGTCTTCCCCCGTCTTTCATCTCCTCTCCGAATATCGTTCGCGGATTCACCAGAAATTCCACCGGAACTTTCTCCTTCGAACCGGATGGGGGCGGCAGAACGCGTGAATCGAAGATGACCATGGTCTCTGTCGGCGCGCCCAACGACATGGCGGCGTTCAGCTCCGATTCGCCTTTATCTTTGCCCTTGGCCCATTGCGTGGAATCCTTGGCGTAGTATCCCATCCGATGTCGCACCTCAAGCCCCGGCTGGTTCACCTTTACCTGAATCTTCCGGAACTTCCCATCCCACTGCTTGGCCTGTGGGTAGTAGGCCAGCAGGTAATAGGACGATCCGTCAGCAACACTAGTCGCAAGCGCGTTGGCGATGTCGTTGCGGTTCTTAAATATAATGCCGCCACTGTCTGCCGCCAAAGTCAGCAAGGTGTCCTGGGTGTCTTGCAATGCGGTGCTCGAGCGAGCGACTTGAGTACCGAACTCGGCCCCTGTCCGAACCAGACCAAGCGCATCGGTACCTTGGCTGCCGGCGTCAATCAAACCCGAGCCTAACAGCCCGCGTGCGTCGACACTGTACACCGAGATCTGTGCGTCGGTGAGCTCAGCCGCGAGCTGATGCAAGGCCTCCTCGTAGGACTTTTCAACCCGAAGTTGTGGCGTAGCCGATGTCGCGTTCTGCGCAAGTACGTCAACATCGGTTGTCTTTTGCACGACTGCACTTGCCACTTCTATGGGGAAACCGGCACTTACCCACAGGAGATTCTTTCGCCCGGGATATCCGGCCATCCTCCGGGCCAACAACTGCAAGGCAGACACCGTGCGCTGGGCGCGGACGTCAATGCCGAACTTGACCTGTTGACCTAAAAACTCGCTCAAGCGCGAGAGCACCAGGCGTACCTGGTTGATTCCCGCTCCCCCGCTCACGGCTGCATCCCCCGGAACTTGCAGGTTGGGTACGACCTTCTCCACTTCGTCCACCTGCATCTCCACTGACTTTTGGGGGGTAAAGTGTTCTACGGCCGCCTTCAGGAGCGATACATCGTCGGTGAAATCTTGCAGCAGGCGCAGTGAGTCAGCCATCGTATAGACGGCCACAGCTTGTCCGGGCTGCAGCTGCGTGCCGAGATACTTCAGCATTTGGGTGCGAGCATAACTTTGGTCCGCAACCGGCGTGTTAAGCCCGTCGAGCAGCATGATAGTGAGCGGGCCCGAGGGCATGTTATATTCCG
>QIAU01000173.1 GCA_003225055.1 Acidobacteriota bacterium | reverse complement strand
ACCTGATCTGGCCCACCAATACTGGAAGGGCGTACTTTGGTCACCTTCCTACTTGGCTGCAACCTGGGGAGGAGCGCCAATCAGCATCCTCAAGCAGTACATAGAATCTCAGAAGACACCGACTTAACCGAGTCGCTTATATCCCCACCCTAAAGGGCCAGGTTTTACGCTCCATCGGATAACCGTGTAGGGGAGGAACGGGACCGTCATTTCGCTGCGGATTTGGATCCCAATTTTTTCCGGGCCAACTCTTCTACCGTTTCCAATACCTTGTCTTCCGAGAGATTGGTGGAGTCCAGAATCACCGCGTCGGGCGCGGGAAGGAGGGGAGAATTAGCGCGCGTGCGGTCACGCTGATCGCGCTCGCGGAGTTCGGCAGCAATGCTCTCGGCCGACGGGCCCTTGATCCTCTGCTGTTCCAGGCGGCGCTGCTCGCGAACCACCGGATCGGCGTCGAGAAAAATCTTGAGATCAGCATCCGGAAAAACTTTTGTCCCGATGTCTCGGCCTTCCATCACTACCCCGCCGCCAATACCCATCTCGCGTTGACGAGCCACCATCCACTCGCGCACTCTTGGGTGAACCGATACGCGGGACGCCGCTTCCGTTACGTCTCTCTCCCGCACGCGAGAGGAGACATCGCGTTCATCCAGCAGCACGCGATTGCCGCCAAGGCTGGGCTCCAGGCGAATACGCGACTGGTCAGCCAGGTTGACGAGAGCGGCTTCATCCTCGAACGAGACATCCCACTCGATTGCCTTCAGCGCCAGGGCTCGATACATGGCGCCGCTCTCCAAGTTCTTATAGCCCAGCTTGCGGGCCAGGCGGGAAGCAATGGTGCTTTTGCCGGCGCCGGCGGGACCGTCGATGGCAATGATCAGTTTGCGCCCTCGGGAATCGGCCATTCGCGCTAAGTTGATTCTACACGGCCCTCTGGAAAAGGCCGGTCACACACGTGGTTCCGGTGTTCTATCTGGGCCGAACCGTGGTTGGACTTCGGCTTTCGCGGGTACTGGCGGATTTGAGGGGGGTAACTTGGATCAGAGAGCGGTTACCCACGCGCACAAAACTCAGCTCGCGCGCAGCCAGAAGGGCATTTATTGCCTCTCTTACGCGGGAGCGAGGAACTACGTGGGAGAAAAAATTCTCGACCTCGACCGGTTCGGCCGCAGTCACGCAATCCAGGTATTTCGTAACCAGCGCCGAAAGGGCTTGGGCAACGGATAGTCCAATGCCTTCCCGCACCGTGTCCGCCGACCAGCGGTAGAGTACATCCCAGGAAGAGCCCTCATTGGGGGTGTAGTCCACCCGCGTGATGCGCAGCTTTGACCACAACTCACCGAGGGCGTGATCTAGCGCAGGCAGGGACAATTCGCCGCCGAGTTTCTCTCGGAGTTTTGCTTTCGAGATCGGGCCTTCACGACGAATGATCTCGAAGGCGTCGGCTGCCAACTGAGAATATCCCGACCGTGGACCCGGCTTGGGTGGCTGCTTGGGATTACGCTCTCCCGCCAGAGCATAGAAGTACGGAAACACCGAACCGGCGACCAGGAAGTTGTTGTTTTCGTCAAACAGGTTGGCCTCATGGGCGGCCTTGTCGCGCAGGACTCTCACCATCAAATCGGTCGCTTGTTGGGCTCGGGGGTCTTCGAAGGCGTGCTGCCAGGTGGGCAGGCGGTCGTCGGCTCCAACCCAAGCGCCAATGAAGGTTGGCACCAGCACCGGTGGACGCAGCGGGTACATCAGGCAGAAGCCCGCCGACTCGATGAACTCGCGGGCCTCATCGAGGGTGCGGACGGGTCGGCCGTCGAGATGCCATTTGTGGAACCGGGCCCGCTGGAGTTCGGAGTCGGTCATGTATTTGATTAGAACACAGCGCGCCTGGGAACTCAGCATTTACCCATTCGCACTGGGCACTTATTGAGCCCCTCAAGCCCCTGAACTTCCCTGCAGGTGCCAGCATGGACCTTTGCCGGCCAAATGCTAAGCCCAGTGCTAAATGCGTTCAGATCCTCTTGAACGCCCGCTGAATCTCTTTCATCGAGTAGCGCAGGACCACCGGGCGACCGTGAGGACAGGTCATCGGGCAGTCGGTCTTGGCGAGCTCCGCCAGCAGCCACTCCATTTTGTTCTGCTCCAAAGGCATGTTGACCTTGATGGCGGCGTGACAGGCGATCGAGGCGGCAACACGGTTGCGCACCATTTCCATATTCAGGTTCTGCTCTTCCCGGGAGAACTGGTCGAGCAACTCGTGCAACATATGCTCAATCTGAGAAGCTTCCAAACCGGCGGGCGCGATTTTTATGGCAACAGTCCGCTTGCCAAAAGGTTCGGCCTCGAAGCCATTGAGCTGAAGTTCGCCGGAAATCTCGGCAAAGACAGCCTGCTGGGCGGGCGTTAGCTCGACGAGTAAAGGCATCAAGAGGCGCTGGCTCTCGACTTTCCGAGCCGAGCGCTGCTTCAGAACTTTTTCGAACAGCACGCGCTCGTGAGCCACGTGCTGATCCACGATCCACAGGCCATCCCCATTCACGGCGAGAATGAACGAATTCCGAATCTGGCCTAGCGGCTTTAGCGAGCCGAGCGACGGCGCCAATGAACTGGGTTCGGGCTCGTCGGGCATAGGTGGAACGCAGCCGTCATCCGGAATCGGTCGCGGTGCCCGGGCGAGCGAGACAGCGGCGCTGGCTTCCACCGCGATTCCACCTTCAAAGCGGAAGCCTTCAGTCGTAGGTTGTGAGAAGGGGGCAGTCAGCGCCCACCCTTCGCTCGGGGCGGGTTCGTAGAGCGCACGCCAAGGCTGCGTCGGCTCGGGGACTCGCGATCCGGGGCCAAAACCAGGAGCCGCCGTGGGATGCGCGTTGATTTCCGTCGTGAACTGCGGAACCGGGCGCGATTTCATGAGGGCAGCCCGAACCGTGTCGCGCACGAAATCGTGAATCACTGTCTGCTGCCGGAAACGAACTTCGGTCTTAGAAGGATGGACGTTGACGTCAACTTCCGCGCTGGGCATCTCCAGAAACAGCAGCACGACGGGAAAGACGCTTGCCGGGAGGATGTTGCGGTAAGCCTCAGTCAAAGCGTGCTGGATGATGCGATCGCGAATAAGTCGCCCATTCACAAAAACAAAGATTGAGTTGCGATTCAGCTTCTGAATCTCGGGTTTCGAGGCGAAGCCGTGGACGCGGAGTTCTCCCGGCGCAGACGGTTCCTCGTCTTCGAGCCCCTGCCGCTTCCAGGGCGGCGGTTGCGGCAGGCCTATTCTCTCCAGCAGGATTGCGGCCGTGACCGGCAGAAGCTGTTCGAGCGTGTCCTTGCCAAAGACCTGGTATACGCGTTCGCTGGGGCTGGAGACAGGCGCAGCAATCAACAGGGCATTTGTCGTCGAGTGCAGCTCAAATTGCTTACCAGGGTGTGCCAGGGCATAAGGCGTGACCAGCGAGGCGATGTGTGACAATTCTGTGGATTCGGACTTCAGAAATTTTTTTCGGGCCGGCGTATTGAAGAAAAGGTCTCGAACCGTGATCGAGGTGCCCAACGGCAGGCCAGCCTCCTCGACTTTGAAAATCTTGCCGCCGTTAATCTCGACCACGGTCCCTGCGGGATCCTCGGCAGCACGGGTTTCCAGGCGGAGCCGCGAGACTGAAGCAATCGAAGGCAGGGCTTCTCCGCGGAAACCAAGCGTCGTCACACGCAGCAGGTCTTCGGCATTTTTGATCTTGGAAGTGGCATGGCGCTCGAAGGCAAGCAGCGCGTCATCGCGAACCATGCCGCAACCATTGTCGGTGATCTGGATGCGTTTCTTGCCTCCGGCTTCGACCTGGATCTTGATCCGGGAGGCGCCGGCATCCAGGGCGTTTTCCAGGAGTTCCTTGACCACGGAGGCAGGGCGCTCGACCACCTCGCCGGCGGCGATCGTATTGGCGACGGCTTCGGAGAGGACGTGGATGCGCGCCATGGTCGTGGTCAGGGATCAGTGGCTAATGGTCAGTTTCGCAGATGCAGGCCAGGAACGCAAAAGCAGCCACGGATTGGGACGGATCAGAACCAATCGCCTCAACCCTGTCGGTGAAAAAGTCCGTGGCTAGTTCTTCTTGACCTGTATGCCCAGCTCTTTCAATTGAGCCTCACTGACCGGGGTTGGTGCATCCACCATCAGATCCACCGCGCGCGCGGTCTTGGGAAACGGTATCACTTCTCGCAGGCTCTCTGCGCCGGCCAGGATCATCACAATGCGATCCAAGCCAAGCGCAATGCCGCCGTGGGGAGGCGTGCCATACTCCAGCGCTTCTAAAAAAAATCCGAAGCGCGTGTGGGCTTCCTCCTCGGTCATGCCAAGCGCGTGGAAAATCGTTCGCTGAATATCCTGGCGATGGATACGAATCGAGCCGGAACCGAGCTCAGTGCCGTTCAGCACCACATCATAGGCGAGAGCACGGACTGAAGCCGGATCGGATTGGAGTTTGTCCATGTCCCGCTCATGGGGCGACGTGAAGGGGTGGTGGGCGGCGGCCCAGCGCTTCCCTTGCTCGTCCCACTCGAACATGGGAAAATCGGTCACCCACAAGAAGCGAAAGTCTCGGCGGACGAACGCTCCATGCTGCGCGGCATACCTTTGCGCCAGCGCCACACGCAGCAGGCCGGCAGCCGTATAGACCGCGTGATCGTGCTGCTTGACTTCGGGCTTTACGCCGCCCTCGGAAGGATGAGTAGCGGGCTTACTGTCAGCGGCGACGATCACGATTAGGTCCTCCGGCTGCGCGCCGCTTTTTTCACGGATCTTGGCGGCAGTTTCTGGGAAAGATTTCTCCAAGCGTTTGAAGTCCTCGAAGAGCTTGGCGTTGCCCCTACCGCTAAAGAGCGGCTTGATGTCGTCGCGTTCCTTGCGTGAAAGCTCCCCGACTTTCGGAATACAAATCGCAACAATCGGCGAGCTCGCGCTTACAGCCAGGTTCGACAAGTTCTCTTGCGCAAAGGTGTCGCGCACGTCGGTCATCGGGGGCAGACGCAGGTCGGGCTTGTCGCTACCGTACAAACGGATGGCTTCGTCATAGGTCATGCGGGGAAACGGCGTCTTGATCTGGAATCCGGCTGCCTTGAAGGCAGCGGTCAGAAAGCCTTCCACCACTTCGTATACGCGGTCGGGCTGGGGATAGGACATCTCCAAATCAATTTGCGTAAATTCCGGCTGGCGGTCAGCGCGCAAGTCTTCGTCACGGAAGCAGCGAACGATCTGAAAATATTTGTCGAAGCCCGAGATCATCAAAATCTGCTTGAACAATTGTGGCGACTGCGGCAGTGCGTAGAAGGAGCCGGGCTGTACTCGACTGGGAACAAGGTAGTCGCGCGCGCCTTCCGGGGTAGACCGGGTCATGAAGGGCGTCTCGATCTCGAAAAAGCCCTTCGCAGACAGGTAGCCGCGGATCGCCATGGCTACCTTATGACGCAGTTCGATATTGAACTGCATGGCGTCGCGGCGCAGGTCGATGTAGCGGTACTTCAACCGCATCTCCTCGTTGGGCAGAACTGTTTCGCTGGGCAGGAATGGCGGCTGCTTGGCTTGGTTGAGGATGCGGAGTTCGTCGGCCACGAGCTCAACTTCGCCGGTCGGAATGTTCTTGTTGACAGTGTTGGGATCGCGCTTCTTCACCGTACCGATAGCGGCGACGACATACTCGTTGCGCAGAACTTCAGCCTTGTCATGCAGCGCAGGATTCCGCTCCCGGTCAAAGACCACCTGGGTTGCGCCGGTGCGGTCGCGAACGTCAATGAAGATAAGACTTCCGAGGTCGCGGCGGCGGTTAACCCAGCCCATGAGCACCGCCTTCCGGCCGGCGTCAGAGACGCGGAGGGCACCGCAGGTATGCGTACGTTGCAACTCGCCTAAAAAGTCGAGCAAAGGTCTTCCTTGTCTAGGGGAATAGGGCTCGGAGCCAAATCAGGAATTATAAATTGGTCGTTGGTCCTTGGTCCTTGGTCCTTGCCCTGGCTCCGGGAATTTTGGGGAATTGGCTCAGAATTCCTGTGAATTGAAGAGTGCGTTACTAACTCTCAAAACCATGTCGGAATGCCGGGCGTGTCAAGGACCAACGACCCCTGACGGCATTACAGATCGTTCGCGCTCCAGAGATTGGGGGTGGACTGTTGAAATTTTAGCTTCCACTGGTCTCCTTCTTTCACCCACGTGCTGCTTACGTGCTGATAGCGGGGATGGTGTCCGGGGAAAACAGCGTCGTAAGTCACCACAACCGCGCCGTCGTTCAAGGGGACGGCCTGGACAAAATAAAGAATGGGCTTTGTCTTCGCTCGGCTTCGATCCTCATGAAGGCCTTCCAGCAAGTCGGCCCTCCCGTAATTGTCACCGTTGGTGCCAATAGCATAAAAATCGTCGCTGACCGCATTTCGGATGTTCGCGATATCGCTCCGTTCAAAGGCGTCAAGCAAGTTTTTTTCCGCGTTGATCAGCCTCTGCTGGAGGGCAGATTGCGGCGGCAACTGACCCTGGGTCGCTTGGAAGCCGGCGTCTCGGCAATAGCCCGATAGTGCGATAGCGAGAATGAATAGCACCAGACAGGATAGGCGCATTGTCATAACACCTCCACATACTCGGAGTTGAGCACAGCGGGAAACTGCATAGATTCTTCGCTGTGCTCACGCCGACAGATCCTCAACGGTCAGATTGTATCCTGGCTACCAGTTCCTGGCGTCGAACCGACACCTGCTCGCCAGTTTCAAGATTCTTGACTGCGAAGGAATCGGCCTTAACTTCATTCTCCCCGACAATCAACGTAAACTTTGCCCCTACCCTGGTGGCCGTCTCGAAGGACTTTTTCAGACGGAAGCTCTCATCGCCGAGTTCTACGACCAGGTCATGGCGCCGCAGTTCCCGCGCCAAGCGCGCAGCTTCGCGGTTCATACCCGGGCCGAGCGGCGCAATGTAAACGTCCGGCCTGCGCAACACCGGTTCGGCTGATTCTTTCAGTGACATGACCAGCCGATCCTCGCCGATCGCGAAACCAATACCGGGAGCGCTCGGTCCTCCTAGAGATTCCGACAAGCCATCGTAACGGCCGCCCCCGAGAACGGCATTCTGTGCACCCAGCGCGCCATGCGTGAACTCGAACGCAGTGCGCGTGTAGTAATCCAGCCCGCGAACCAAGCGATCATTGATCGCGAACGGGACACCTACCGAGTTTAGAATTCCCTGCAGTTCTCGAAAGTGCTTGCGGCAAGGTTCATCGAGAAACTGGCTGATGCGGGGCAGCTTCGCGATGATCGGCTGGTCTTCCGGGACCTTGCAATCAAATACACGCAAAGGATTCGTCACGGCACGGCGCTGGCAGTCGGCACACATTTTGGAAACGACCGGTCGAAGCGCCTTGCGCAGGGCCTCATTGAACGAGGCGCGGTCGTTCGGGCAGCCCACCGAGTTCAATTCCAGGTTCCAGCCGGCTATGCCGAGGCGGTCGAGAAACGTGGCCAGCAGTTCGATGATCTCGGCATCTCGGGCTGGGGATTCGCTGCCCGCAGTAGGCGGACCGATCACCTCCGCGCCAATCTGATAAAACTGGCGATAGCGGCCTTTCTGCGGACGTTCGCGGCGGAACTGTGGGCCGATGTAGTAGAGCTTGTTCAGGCCCCGCTCCCAGAGCTTATGCTCAACGTATGCACGCACGACGCCCGCCGTGTTTTCGGGACGCAGCGTTAGCGACTGGCCTTTGTCGCTCTGGGCGCGGCCTCGGTCTTCCCAAGTGAACATCTCCTTGGAAACGATATCTGTCTCCTCCCCCACCGAGCGCGAGAACAACTGGGTTTCTTCGAAGATGGGCGTACGGATTTCCTGGAAGTTGTAGGCGCGAAAAACATCGCGGGCAGCAGCCTCGACGAAGTTCCACAGTGCCGTGTCGGGCGGGAGCAGGTCACGAGTTCCGCGGACGGCTTTGATCATGGGCCTCAGGTCGCAGGTCGGGGGACGCGGGCGAGCGTTAGCGCTGACTCCCGACTAGCGATTACTTCATCTCCCGCAAGTACGATTCCTTGTAGCCGAGGTAATTCTGTGCATGCAGCAGGATCATTTCCTGGTCCGTCTCTTCCAGGTGGCGTCGAAATTTTCCCGGCAAGCCCATCCACAGTGAGTTTGGTTCGACGACGGCTGCCTCCGGAATCAGAGTCCCCGCCGCGATAATGGACCCGGCACCGATGCGCGCGCCGTTCAGAATTACGGCACCCATGCCAATCAGGCACCGGTCTTCGACGGTGCAGCCATGCAGGGTCACGGAATGCCCGACGGTGACGTAGTCGCCAATAAAGACTCCATGCTTCTCTTTCATGCCGTGCAGGACGCTGCAATCCTGAATGTTGGAGTAGTGGCCGACCCGAATGGCATAAACATCTCCGCGAAGCACCGCGTTCATCCACACACTGGCATGCTCGCCTAGCTCGACGTCGCCAATGATCTGCGCCGACGAGTCCACGTAGCAGGTCTCCGGGACTCTGGGCGTCCTGCCTTTGTAGGAGCGAATCATGCTGGTTCAACGCAGGGAGCTAAAGATATTGAAAATAGCACGCCCTGAGGCTTAGGCCCAAGCAGGGCTAACCGAAATGCACCCGATGCCAACCCATCTTGCGGACTTGGTCTGCTCCGGGCTGGCTGAACCGCAGCCGTTTGCCCGCAGTCACGAGTTTCTGGGAAAGCCTGTTCCATGACTGGCGTATCTCTGGAGTCTTCACCATGGGTAGCGGGCGACCGCTAGAGGCCCGAGTGTTGGGCGATCCCAACCCGGACCATGACGAGCTGAATGATCGCTTGCCAGGTTATGGCCGCAACCCCTTCGTTGGACCAGATTAGATTACGTAACTGCCAATTTTCGCTTAGCGCAGCGGATTCCCCGCGCGAGCCGTTTGAAGAGCGAGCTTCTATTTGCGACCCTTGACTTGCGTAACCGCAAAAACAAACCTGTATTACCGGCGAGCAGGGCTCTCTGAACACGGTCGGACAACTCCTGCAAGGTGATAAACTCCTTGGCGTCAATTACTTCCCCGGTTATTATCGGGGGCCTGCCAATTTCTTAAGAGCCGCTGCGAGACAGATTTAGTTCGCTTTGAGGATAATCTTCTGAACCGGGCGAAGAAGTTGGAAATCTGCGAGGGTAAGTCAGAAGCTGGTTTTTTCCTGCGTTACAGTCATATAGCTCTTGACTATCGGGTAGAAGCTTGTAATAACTACAAGGTCCAAAAAGGATCGGTTGGGGGGGTGTGGCGTTTGGCGGAGGTTAGAATTCAAGAGGGCGAATCCCTTGAGAACGCATTGCGGCGCTTCAAACGCAAGGTGCAGCAGGAAGACATAATTAAGGAGGTCAAGCGGCATTCCTTTTACTTGAAGCCTGGCCAAAAAAAGCGTGTAAAGGAAGCACTGGCGCGCAAGCGTAGCCGCAAAAAGGCACGCAAGGAACAAGACTAAGTTCGTTGTCCGAGGGTCGCCATTCGGCTGGCGACCCCTTCCCTTTCTAGCTAGCCTTTTCATGCCCCTGGAGAGCAGTCGCAGTCGAAGGCTTTTGATTTTTCATGTCACGGGACTTATCCATGCATGCAAGGCGCATGGCGGGCCGAACCCAGGGAACAATCGAGGGGTGTTGTGGTTGGACCCCCGCGCCGTCTCAGGCGCGGCGAGAGTGTTAGTTTTTTCTTCGCCGAGTGGGGTGCGCAGGGAATGGGGTGAAGGGAGCATCTCTCAATGGAATTCCAGGACAAGGTACTGAAGTGCGTCGATTGCGGTGCCGATTTCATTTTCACTGCCGGGGAACAGCTGTTTTTCCACGATAAACAGTTTAAGAACGAACCGAAGCGGTGTAAGGCCTGCAAGGCAAAACGGGTGGCGGTGCTGGGGGCACCTCCCGCTAGCGGCGGACCGAGCTATGCCAAAGTCGAAACCCGCACCACCTGTTCTCAGTGTGGCAAGGAAACAACCGTACCATTCAAGCCGACTCAGGGACGCCCGGTTTTTTGCCGGGAATGCTTCCAGCAGCGGAGAACAGCGGCAGTCAGCGCCTAAGCTTAACTGAAGCCAAGCTGTTCCCGGGCCCTAATTGGCGATGTGGCGCGTGTGCCAGGTGTCAGCCCGCCTTTCTTGTTCCCTTTCGGTCTGTTGGAACTTCGGCCGCAGACAAAGACTCAGTGGCACGACTGCGCTGTTTTTCGTCTTCGTGGTTCACCAGCAGGGCTTCGATCTGACGAACCAAATCCCTGGTGCCAACCGGCTTGACCAGCAGCGAGTGCGCGCCACGTTCCTGCCAGTCGTCTTCAATCGATGGGTAAGCTGTAAGGATTGCGGTCGCCGGGCGGTACTCCTGGTCCTTGGCGGCCCGCACAACCTGCCAGCCGGCGTTTTCCGTTTCCATACGCATGTCGGTGATGACCATCTGGTAGATACCGGCGTTAAGCTTCTCGACTGCGTCGTTGACGGAATTCGCGGTGTGAACTTCGAAACCATGCATCTCGAGCACGGCCTTCAGCGTCAGCAGAACAGCAACGTCATCATCAACCAAGAGGATGCGCCGCTTCATGGAGTACCTCTTTCGCCCGATTCTTAAGGTGCGAACCTCAAGGTGCGAACTTGCGAAAGCTCTCGCAATATCCAAGAGCTGCGAACCAGTTCACCCCGCATAAACGACGTTCTTCCACTACTATATTAGCGTGGCTAGTTTTTATATACAGAATTTTGGCTGCCGGGCGACCCAGGCCGATGGCGCGGCTATGGAACGGCAGTTCAGCGAGCGCGGACTGGAGCGGGCAGCCAGGCCTGAGGAAGCCGGCATCGTGGTCTTGAATACGTGTACGGTGACAGCGGCGGCCGATCGGGACGCGCGCGCTGCTATCCGCCGCATCCATCGTGAAAACCCCGGATGCCAGATCCTGGTAACCGGCTGCTACGCACAGCGAGCACCGCAGGAAATCGCGGAGCTTCCGGGCGTGAAGTGGGTAGTCGGCAATTCGCATAAACAGGCCGTGGCCGACGTAGCAACCTGTGCAGCGGCTAAAACCGGCTCTCCTCGCCCACTCTTTTCGGCAGGCCTGGAGGCGTGGCGCGATACGAACCTGTCGCAGGACGCGAGTTTTGTGCCCCTCGCGAGGCTGACAACTGAGAACCGGGAACTGGCAACTGAGAACCGGATTTGGGTTTCCGATATCTTCGCGCATACTCAATTGCTGGCTGCACCGGTGTTCGATGCCGCCAATGAGCGCACGCGTCCCAACCTGAAAGTCCAGGACGGATGCGACAACCGCTGCTCCTTCTGCATCATTCCCTATGTTCGCGGGCAAAGTCGCTCGTTGGAGCTCAAAGAAGTAATTCGCGAGGTGACCCAGTTAGTAGCGGCGGGTTATCGCGAAATTGTAATCTCGGGGATTAATCTCGGGCGCTGGGGCCGCGATTTTTCCCGACCAATGCAATTCGAAGACCTGGTCTCGGCCATTGTTGACCGCACGCCGCTGGAGAAGCTGCGCATCAGCTCGGTTGAGCCGATGGACTGGAGTGACCGGCTGATCCGGTTGCTCGCAGAGTCGCCACGAATCGCCAAGCACGCGCATGTCCCCATGCAATCGGGCAGTGATCGGATCCTGCGCGCGATGCACCGCAAGTATCGGCCTTGGCATTACCGCGAGAAGATCGAAAAAATCCGCGCTTCCGTGCCGGCAGCCGCCATCGGCGCTGATGTCATGGTCGGCTTTCCGGGAGAAACTGACTCCGATTTCGAACAAACGCGGCGAATGGTGGGGGACCTGCCCTTCACCTATTTGCACGTCTTCACGTATTCAGCGCGCCCAGGGACTCCGGCAGCGGCAAGGTCCGAGCAAGTACCTGTTCCGATCGCCCGCGAACGCAACCGAGTTCTTCGCGAGCTGGCGCAACAGAAGAAGCTGGAATTTATGCGATCATTTATTGGCAAACCGCTCGGCGCGATCACTCTGAATGTATCGGACGGTGAGTACACCGAAGCGCTCACGGATAACTACCTGAAACTGCGACTCGCGGGGAAACACGCAGCTAATCAGTGGGTTGAAGCTCACGTCCTCGAGGTCTCACGTGGCTCGCTGGTCGGCTGCGCTGCCCGCTAGGCGGTCCGGTCTGTATCTCAGGTTGCATGTTATAATTTTTTGATTCCGATTGCCCTGTGTAAAGAGCAGGAGGACTGTATCGACAAGCGTTTTATCCGCACTAACGAGCGCATCCGGGCACGCGAGATCCGGGTGATTGATGATGAAGGCAAGCAGATCGGTATCCTGCCGCCGTTTGAAGCGCTCAAGATGGCCCGCGAACGAAACCTAGACTTGGTTGAGATTTCACCCACTGCAAATCCCCCGGTGTGCCGCATCATGGATTACGGGAAATATCTCTACCAGCAGGAGAAAAAAGAGCGCGAAGCCAAGAAGCATCAGAAGACGATCACGGTTAAGGAAGTAAAGTTCCGCATCAACGTGGACGACCACGACTACCAGACCAAGAAAAATCACGTATTGCGCTTCCTGGATGAGGGGGACAAGGTCAAGGCGACGATTTTCTTCCGCGGCCGGGAAATGACGCGCACAGGGCTGGGACGCGAAATCCTAGAGCGGCTGATCAAAGACGTGTCCGAAAAGGGGATTGTCGAGTTCCGGCCGCGCCAGGAAGGCAATACGCTGCACGCCATTCTGGCTCCGAAGAAGTCCGAAAAGGCCCCGGCACAGCCGCGGCTTAGCCAGGCGTAGGTTTATTCCATTTTGCGATTGATGTCGTCATCCTCAGCAACTGGCCGTCAGGCTGCGAAGGATCCGGCGTGCGTGCGGCCATTAGGTCGGGCCAAAAGGATTCTTCGCGACCTGCATGGGCCTTAGAATGACGATCTGACAGAGATGGGAGGGTTTATGCCAAAGTTGAAAACACACAGTGGCGCATCCAAGCGCTTCAAAAAAACTGCCAAAGGCAAGGTAAAGCGCGGGCATTCGCATTTGCGCCACATCCTGACGTCGAAGGACAAGAAGAGAAAACGTAAGTTGGGGACTGCCGTGCTGGTGGACCCCGCGGATCAGCCGAAGATCAAGCGGATGATTCCCTACTAGTGGTGGAGACGGGACTCGCCCGTCGCTTCAAGGACGCGGCAAGCAGACGCAGCAAGCCGTATCTCCACCAAGGCGCGTGAAGAGGTTTACAGACTTCGGTCTCCTGCCTCCAGCCGCCAGTAATTTGAAAATGAAAAGGAGCAGATCATGCCTCGTGTCAAACGTGGAACCAAGCGGCGCGCCAAGCGCAAAAAGATACTGGATCGCGCCAGCGGATATTTCCTTACAAAATCCAAACTGTACCGGTCTGCCAAGGAGGCGGTCGAGCGCGGGCTGAAGTTTGCCTACGTGGGACGTCGCCAGAAAAAGCGTCAGTACCGCTCGCTGTGGATCGTGCGCATAGGCGCCGCCGCCAAGCTCAACGGGATGAGCTATAGCCAGTTCATTCATGGGCTGAAGAAGAACGGAGTCGAACTGGACCGCAAGATCCTGGCCGACCTGGCGGTGAACGATCCCATCGCCTTTAAGAGCCTCGCCGAGCAGGCGAGAGGCGCTCTCGGCGGGGCCGCGTAATTAACCAGCCTTCAGCGATTAGCATTCAGTACTCAGCCCTTGAGCGGTGCGGGTGGCCATCTTGGTTTGCCAATGTCCACGTCGGGTCAGCCGCCCTCGGCTGTCCCAGCGTGTAGACTCGAGTGGAAAATGGCATATACGGTTCCTAAATTGAAGGATTATTCGGCGCCGGCTCTGGACAAGGCCGTCCAGGAGTTGCTGTCTGCTCTCCAGCAAGAGTCAAAAGACGTTTCCAGCGAGTCCGATTGGAAAACCTTCCGCGACCGGTGGATGGCTCGCAAGAACGGCGTCTTGACCCAAGTCAACGTCCTGTGGTTGAAAGCTGCGCCTGAGGATGCCAAACGCGACGTCGGGCAGCGCGTCAACCAACTCAAGAAGCAAGTCGAGGAAGTCGTCGAGCAGACGCCGGAATGGCTAAAAGGCGGCGCCTCTGCCGCACGTCTAACGGCTGAGGCGCTCGACATCACTCTTCCGGGCATCCGCCGCCCGCTCGGCGCGGAGCACCCGGTAATTAAAACTTCCAACGAGATGGTGGCGATCTTCCGCAATCTGGGTTACTCGGTTGAGGAAGGACCGGAAGTCGAGACCGACTACTACAACTTCGAGTCTCTGAACTTCCCGCCCAACCATCCCGCGCGCGATACGCAGGACACGCTGTTCATCTCGGGACAGGAATCGAAACCGCTGCGGGAGCGGTTGCTTCTGCGTACGCACACTTCGCCCGTGCAGATTCGAACTATGGAGAGGCTGAAGCCACCCATCCGAATCGTGATTCCCGGGAAGGTGTACCGCAACGATCCACCGGATGCCAGCCACTCGCCGATGTTTCACCAGATCGAAGGACTGGCCGTGGATACGAATATCACTCTCGGCGATCTGAAGGGGACACTGGATCACGCCATGAAGGCGATGTTTGGGTCGAGCGTCAAGACGGCTTTTCGGCCGTCCTTCTTCCCGTTCACCGAGCCCAGCGCGGAAATGCTGGTGAGCTGCTTCATCTGTGGCGGCAGTGGAAGGCGCGGAACGGAGCCCTGCCGTCCCTGCAAGCAAACGGGCTGGATCGAGATCCTGGGCTGCGGCATGGTCGATCCCAATGTTTTCGAGTTCGTAAAGGACAATGGTTACGACCCGAAGAGGGTCAGCGGCTTCGCCTTTGGCATGGGTGCCGACCGCATCGCGCTGTTGAAGTACGGCGTGGATGACCTGCAGTTATTTTTCCAGGGCGACGTGAGATTCCTGGAGCAGTTCGTGTGATGTAGCGCCGCCGTCCCGGCGGCTGTCGCGTGGGCGTCTCGCCCACCCTGCGGAGGCCAGGATGCCCTCCGGACAGCCGGCAAGATGCCGGCGTTACAGCTAAGAAGCAATAATGAAAATTTCCGCCAACTGGGTGCGTGATTTCATTGACCTGAAGGTCGATAACCGTCGCCTTGCGGAGGACCTCACTTCCGTGGGCATTGGTGTGGAAGGGATCACGGGCGAAGGTGAGTCCACGGTTTTCGCAGCGGAAATCACCACCAACAGACCGGACCAGATGAACCACTACGGCGTGGCGCGGGAGGCCGCGGCGATCTACGATTTACCGCTGAGACCCATCGTGCCCAAGCTCCCAAAGGCTACTCAAGCCGCAAGTTTTCCCATCGCGATTCAGGATCCGGAGGGTTGCGCACGCTTTACCGCTCGAATTGTCCGCGGAATAAAAATTGGGCCTTCACCTCCTCGGATCGCGCAACGGCTGGCCCTGCTCGACCAACGTCCGATCAATCTTGCTGTCGACGCCACCAACTACGCGCTTTGGGAGATGGGCAAACCCACGCACGCTTTCGATCTCGATCGGCTCGCAGGGGGAAAAATCGTGGTGCGCCGCGCCGCCGAAGGCGAAACGCTCAAAACACTGGACGGTATAGAGCGCAAGCTGAACACGGAAGATCTGGTCGTGGCCGATGCCGGCAAGCCAGTCGCCCTTGCCGGCGTCATGGGCGGCTACGACACGATGATTACTGACAAAACCCGCAATGTTCTCATCGAGTCCGCCTGGTGGGATCCTGTGACCATCCGCAAGACGTCCAAACGACACGGTCTGCACACGGACGCTTCTCATCGTTTCGAGCGCGGTGCCGATTTCGAATCGACCACTCTCTCCTGTGATCGCGTTGCCGAATTGATCCTACAAGCCGGAGGCGGTCAAGTTGCAGGCGATATCATCGATCACATGGCGCGTCGGATTGACCAGGCGCCAGTCGCCCTGCACATGTCCGAAGTGCATCGCATCCTGGGCTGCCGCCTGACGGCGGATGATGTTGTTCGCATTCTCAAGCGGCTCGGGTTCGACATCACCCCGGAAAAGATGGACGCATCCGAGTTCACCGTTCAAATTCCCTCGTGGCGGTTGGATGTGGAGCGCGAGATCGATCTGATTGAAGAGATCGCGCGGCTCCATGGGTATGATCAATTCCCCAATACCCTGCCTTCCTATTCGGGTTCGGTCATCGAGCTCCCCGATGCTAAGAGGGACGGCAGGCTGCGCTCTTTCCTTCTCGGCCTGGGATACAACGAGGCGGTCTCGCTGACCTTTATCTCGCACCAGGATGCCAGGAAATTCTCGTCGGCAGCGACGATCGAGGTAGCCAACCCACTGAGCGAAGAGGCGTCGGTTATGCGTACCTCGATGCTTCCGGGCATGTTGAACATGCTGGCTTATAACCTGAATCGCGGCATTGCCAACGTGCGCTTGTTCGAGAGCGGCAAGGTTTACCAATACATTGGCACGTCGCCGCTGGAGAGGAAGCAGATTTCGCTGGGCGCGACGGGCAGTGCGGTTGTGCCCAGCGTCAATCAGCCGGCGCGGCCGTACTCGTTCTTTGATCTCAAAGGCGATATCGAGACTCTGCTGCGAGGTTTCGAGCACGAGTCGGTCTATTTCGACGCGCACACGGCCGAGTGCTTCCATCCGGGACGCTCTGCGCGCGCGGTCCTGGATGATGTGACGGTGGCTCAGTTCGGGCAGATTCATCCCGACGTGGCGGCCGATCGCAAGCTCCGTCAATCTGTGTTCTTAGGAGAGTTGTACCTGGATCGTCTGTACAACCACGAACTGCGCGAGGCGAAATACCAGGCGCTGCCCCGCTATCCAGCCGTGGAGCGCGATTTCTCATTGGTGTTCGCAGATACGGTCGGGTTCGACAAGATCCAAGCCGCCATAGCCGCGCTCGACATCCAAGAGTTGCGGAGTCTTGTGCCGGTTGACCTTTTCCGCGGCGGAGCCATCCCGGCGGGCAAATATTCCGTGCTGCTGCGCGCGACCTTGCAATCCGGCGAGCGCACGCTGCGCGAAGATGAAGTCGCGCGCTGGTCGGCAGAGATCATCCGGGCATTGGAAGGAATCGGCGGGACCCTGCGGGACTGAGCAGGTGCCGTCCCTGCGGGGACTGGGGAACACTTTTACCTTTCCGTGCCAAGCTTTCCCATGACCCCGCTGCGCGGCTGACACTAAGGTCTGTCGCTCCCTCTTCTCGAAGTGAATCACCCTGTACCCAAACGTGTGCGTGCAGGTCTTAAATCGACAATCAAAAATCAAACAATCAGCAGTCTCCTGTGCTAGTCTGACCAACCATGGCCGACGTCGCAGCCCAGCAAAGGCATTTTCTCAGCGGAAAAGTTGAGCACTTCACCGAGTCCGTCATTCGCGAGATGACGCGCCAGGCAATGCTCTATGGCGCGATCAACCTGGCGCAGGGTTTTCCCGACTTCCCTGCTCCCGCCGAGATCAAGCAGGCCGCGCAGGAGGCGGTTGCAGCCGATATCAATCAATACGCCATTACCTGGGGCGCCAAGAACCTGCGGCAGGCGATTGCCCGCAAGATGCAGGAGTGGCAAGGAATTTCGGTCGATCCGGAAAAGGAAGTAACCGTATGTTGCGGCTCGACGGAGGCCATGATTTCCACTCTCCTGGCGGTTTCGAACGCCGGCGACGAGGTTGTCATCTTCGAACCGTTTTATGAGAATTACGGACCGGACTCCGTCTTATGCGGAGCCAAGCCGCGATTTGTAAAGTTGCGCCCGCCGACGTCGAAAGACGGCGAATGGACCTTTGCGGAACAAGAGTTGCGCGCGGCTTTCCACAACAACACCAAGGCCATCATCCTGAACACGCCTAACAATCCGACTGGTAAGGTTTTCAGCCGGGCGGAACTCGAACTCATTCGCAACTTGTGCGTCGAGTTCAATGTGCTGGCGATCACTGATGAAATTTACGAGCACATTCTGTATGAAGATGCTCAGCATGTTTCGATCGCTCGCCTGGACGGCATGCGCGACCGGACAGTCACGATTAATGGGCTTTCTAAAAGTTACAGCGTCACCGGATGGCGCGTGGGGTGGGCGGTCGCTCCCCCATCCATTACTAACGCAATCCGCAAGGTTCACGATTTTCTGACCGTAGGAGCGCCCGCTCCCTTGCAAGAAGCAGGGGCGGTGGCGCTCGATCTGCCCGCGATCTATTACCAACGACTGGCCGAAAATTACCGCACCCGTCGCGACCACCTGATGCCGGCTCTAGTCGAGGCTGGCTTTCGCTGCTTCCGGCCACGAGGAGCCTACTATGTCATGACAGATATCAGCGCATTCGGTTTTCCCGATGACGTCGCCTTCACCCAATACCTGGTGAAGGAAATCGGTGTAGCGGCGGTGCCGGGCTCCAGTTTTTACGGTGATCCACGCGATGGCGCCCAGCAAGTCCGCTTTGCCTTCTGCAAGCGCGATCAGACGCTCGACGAAGCGGCACGGCGTTTGCGTAAGCTGCACGGAAACACTCAGGGCTGATAGGAAGCGATCGTCCGTCTCCCAAGGCAGCCAGTGAACAAGATTCGCCATTCTCTCCTCACTCTGGCCCTCCTGGTATGGGGCTTCAGCAATGGTTGGCGCCGAGCAAACCCCTTCCCGGGCGCGTTCTGACACGGTGATTGCTACTCGGCTCGGAATTGTTCTTCGGGCAATTCTTGGATTCATCATCGGCATTGAAGTTTTCTTCCGTGGCTTTCGAGCGCTGCGCCGCAAATGGCTCATTGAGAGCACACCACCTCCACTATGCGCGGAGCGGCGATCGGACAAGTGGAAGTATGCGGAAAAATGGTTGGGCCCTACACCTTGATCTCTCCCCAGCAGCACCGGCAGGTTCTAATCTGCAATCGAAAATCAAACATCAATTTCCTTTGTCCGCCAGATTTAGCCTTGTACGCAACACGCGTAACTCCTTGGTAGTCATAGGATTGAGCTGCTCACGCGTAAGTTTCTAACTCCAGCTGACCGGGGGAAGGAGGCGTATATCGCGGATTGTTGATTGTTGGATTTTAGCTTTCTGATTTAACGCCAGCTACGCATGAACACGGGTTGGCCCGATCCGGTCGTCGTGCGCATCCTTGACTGCTACGGTGGCGTGCTAAATTTATTCCGCATGACGCTGCAACAATTCCGCGATTCTCTGCGCGGAGACGAGCCACCCCGCGAACTCAGCGTTGCCCTTGCCGGATTGTGGTGGGATGCCAAGGGCGACTGGAAGCGCGCCCACGAATCGGCTCAGCAGGACGAAGGCCCAACAGGCGCGTGGGTCCACGCCTACCTGCACAGGAAAGAAGGCGACACTTCCAACGCGGCATACTGGTACACCCGCGCGGGCAGAACTCCCGCGCGTAATTCGCTCGAGCAGGAATGGGGAGAGATCGCTGAAGCCCTGCTGAGCTAAAGCTGCGTGGACTGCGGCTGAAATGCTGCCCGTGCTCACAAAGAGAAAAGTCGGGAGAATTTCCGCCGCAATCCCTTCATCGAAAAGAAATGCTTGTCAGTAGCCCATTGAAGTCTTGTTGCCGGAAACGTCCTTCGATGTCATGTCGAAGGTGAGCATGAATCCGTTGGTGCCCTTGAACTCGAAAGCCTTCGGGCCTTCCCGATAGGTCTCCAGCTCATTCGGCATCATCACGAACCCGTCATTGCGCGGCGTTCCCCAGTACTTGACGTTTTTCAGCACCGCTGGATCGTCGGTCATGCCCTGGAAGCGCTTCAGTTTGACCTCGGCGGTTTTAGCGCCATTGATCGCGGCGTGCGCCTGGTCTTTATCCGCCGTCCAGTCGATATTTCCTTCGGTGGTCTGGAACGATTTCCACTTTACCGGGAAAACGTGCCCCAGGATCTCGCCCAGAGCCTGGCGCTGTTCTGGCGTTGTGGCCTTATCGAACGTGACCAAAGCCCAGTCCATCTGACCCTGCGAGAAATCGCCGCCCAGGTCGCCGGTGACCCAGAACTTGGAGCCAGCCAGGCTGGTGCTGCCGTAATGGCCCTCGTTGACTTTGTAGGCATTGTTGAACTTGCAATAGTGTTCAGTTTTGCCGTGCTCGTGGTGTCCCGCCGGATGCGGATTGAAATAGCACATGCAAAAGTGAGGACAACTGCAGGCCTCGATTGCGGTGGCGTTGATCGCCCAGTCCGCCGCCGGCGGGGAACTGTGGCCGGCAGAAATACCGAGCAGGGCAATGATAACCAGCAATACCACTCTGCGCATACGATTCACCTCCTTGGGAAGCGAAATTATCTACTGGGAAGTGCCCCTTCGCAAGGCAAATTGGGAGTGACAGGAATGACAGGATTGGGTAGTGGTTAAGAACTTGGGCTGTTGCCGAAATCCCCAGCGTAGCGAGGGATCGCGAAGGATTGTGGTTCGGTTGCTCTCCCCGTGCTGGCCAGCGACGAATCCAAGATTGGTCGGGGCGATTGGATTTGAACCAACGACCCCCTGCGCCCAAGGCAGGTGCGCTACCAGGCTGCGCTACGCCCCGACTCTATGGCTTCACTGATTCTAAACCACTTCTACGAAGCGCACCACGGCGGACTGCCCGCTCGCGGTGCAAATGCGGCCCAAGCGCGTCAAAACTGTGCCAAAAACCCATCTGTTGGCCCTCGCTGTGTCAAAAACTGACGTTCTCTTGGTTGGCCTGCCGATTCAACTTGAATAAAGCCTCGCGCTTCATCTGCAGCTTCAGTTGAGAATACTTCTTGAACACCTTGGCGTTGCCTTGCCGCAACAGTTGCGTGACCCATTCGCCGGCAACCCCGCCTGAAGTATCGTTGATGTCATATCCGTGGAAAGGGAAAGACATTTTTCCCTTTGAGGCACCCGCGCGTTCGTGGAGGAAGGCGTTTGCCGCCCAATGGATCCTCACTTTCCCGCTCGCCAAGTCTGCAAAATACACGATTGATCGCCGGGACTACCCGCAGCGAGTGACGGGGGTTCAACCTAATCCAGCGCCGTTACTGGCAACGCCCGAAATCCGTTGGCAAGGGGATAGCCCTTCAGGGTGCGGCAAACTACCGCGCCGGTGGCTATCCGCGACTTCCCAACCACCTTGCGGACGAACTCCAGGTTGACTGTGTCTCCGACCGTCGGGACTTCGTTCCACTTCGCTTCGAATAGCTCCAAGCGCCCGGCCACATCCGCTACGAAGTCCACCTCTCGCGTGCGGTCACGCCAGAAGAACAGGCTCCCCACTCTTCCTTCACGGCGTTCGCGGGCCCGCAATTGGGCGAACACAAATGTTTCCCAGATCGCGCGCGCTGCGCTAAGCCCCGACTCCCGAGAGTATCTTTAAGATTATAACTGACCTCATCGCACGGGTTCCCCCAAGCCAGCCGGTCACGCGGGGGCCGCGCGGTATAATGCCAAGCGGTCATGCTGAACCCGCGATACGCGCTGGTGTCTTATGTCAAGCATCCGGTCGGGGAATTTGTCGAGGGTCTCCGGCGCGAGCTGCATCCCGAACTGCCCCACCTGCCCGCGCATCTGACCGTCCTTCCTCCCCGTTATCTGGCTGCCGGCAACAATCGGGCTACGCCCCCGCCGAACGAAGCTACGGCCTTGGAAACACTGGGCGAAATGTGTCGCCAGGTAGATCCGTTCGAGATGGTGTTGGGAGAGGTCGAAACCTTCGTTCCGGTTACGCCCACGGTCTTCATCCGGGTAGCACATGCGGCGTACCGTATGCGGGAGCTACACGAGCGGCTTAACTCGGGGATCCTCTCATCCGAGGAGCAATGGCCCTATATGCCTCATCTGACGATCGTTAAGATGGCCGCCGAGGAGCAGGCGCTGCGAGCATTCGAGATCGCCCGAGAACGCTGGAACCGGTATGAAGGAAACCGGCGCATTGCCGTCGACGAACTTACCTTCGTGCGGGAAGGCGAAAAGAACACCTGGGTTGACCTGGCGCCTATCCCTCTGGGCCGCAGCCTGGTGTCCGGCAAGAGCCGGTAAGTCCCTGTGTTTCGATAGTTGCGCTAAGCCAGACTTGCTTTCCGGTACTTTCCCGTCTGCCCCGTTGGTACATAACCCTCCCGTGCATTGCACGTGGGTATGTACGAGGGTACACAAGAAGGTGGGGAATCCGCCTATCGCGGTCGGATCGCGGCACGGCAAAGCGGCAAGTGTCCGCCAGAGGGGCAGATCATGCAGATCGGAGTTTACGGTTCAGGGTACCTGGGCACAGTAATCTCCGCCTGTCTGGCCGATTTCGGGGTTCCTGTAACTTGTTGCCACTCTGACAGTTCGCGCATGGTCGAGATGGCGCAGGGCAGCATCCCTTTTTTCGAGCGCAATCTCAAGGAGGTCATTCGGCGCAACGTGCGCTGCGGCCGTTTGGCCTACTCCACGGATATCGAGGCTTTTGCCCGCAAGGTTGGAGTGATCTTCCTGGCCGAAGATAGCCCTGAACACCTCGGCGATATCGCAGTGCGCATTACCCGGCTCGCCCCCAGAGCTCACACGTTCGTGGTAACTACGCCGGTTCCTGTTGGTACGGCATCGCGGGTCGAGCGGCAGTTGATCGAGAACAGTCTGACAGCAACCGTGGTGTCGCAGCCTATGTTCTTTACGAACGGCTGCGCCGTGGAAGACTTTAACTGGCCGGACCGGATCGTCCTCGGCACCTCCTCGCATGAAGCAGTGCTGGCATTGAAGCAGATTTACCATCCCTTGGTCATGCGCGGCGTGCCGGTCATTGTGACCAATCACGAGACAGCGGAACTGGTGCGCGAGGCAGTAACTGCGTTTGTGGCAACCAAGATCTCGTTCATCAACGAATTGGCGAGCTTGTGCGAGTGCGTCAATGCCGACGCCGTAAGCCTCTCCCTGGCATTGGGGTTGGACAAGAAAATCGCTCCTCGATGCCTGCAACCGGGAGCGGGCATGGGCGGGCGCTTCGCCGAATCCGATATGGAAGCCCTGGCTGAACTGGCGCGCGAAAGCGGCGTAACCCTCAAGGTGCTCGGCGCGGCTCGCGAGGTCAATCACTCATTAGCGGATCGCATGATCGACCGGATCAGTCGCGTGGTCGACTCGTTGCAGAACAAAGACGTTGGCATTCTCGGCCTAGCCTTCAAGCCGAATACGAATTCCGTCGCGGGATCGGCTGCCATGCGCCTGGCGCAGAGCCTGATCGATAGAGGGGCACGGGTGCGCGCCTATGATCCAGTCGCCATTCCCGAAGCCAAGCTGGAGCTGAATGGAGCGGTCCACTATTGTGATTCCCCGTATGCCGCCGCCGAAGGCGCCGACGCCCTGGTGGTCGGCACCGGGTGGGCCGAATTTCGTTCCTTGGATTTTGATCGCATCAAACAGCTCTTGAAGCGTCCGCTCATCTTCGACACCAAAAACCTGCTCGACGGCACTCGCTTGCGTGCGATGGGATACGAGTACGTCGGCATCGGTCGGATTTAGACCGCACACTCAGGCCATTCTCACATTTCTAAAGATGTCTTCATCCGGAGCAGCCTTGAAGGCTGCGAAGATCTTGCGTGCAGAATTACGCCTCTGACGCGCGCGGAATTCGCTTGTTATAATCACAAGGAACGGTGGGAGTAGCTCAACTGGCAGAGCACCGGACTGTGGCTCCGGACGTTGTGGGTTCGATTCCCATCTCCCACCCCAGCATCTCATTGAGCCACAAAGGAATTGGCCGGTTTTACTGGGCAATGCTGGGCAATAAGGGGAAGATCGGCTGCTCCTGCGGATTTATGCGGGCAGCCCTATGCTGACTACCTTGCCGACCGCTTCCCTCTTCTGTACTGCCGAGCCCTGGGTATACACGTCCAGCGTCGTCGAGATATCGGCGTAGCGCAGCAACTCCTGCTGGACCTTTAGGTCTGTGCCCAGCTCCCGCAACATGGTGGAAAAGGTATGACGGAAGTTGTGCCAGCCAACGCCGTCGACGCCTGTGGCCGTCTTTCCCGTAGGCCGAATGTACTTCGATTGGATGTGCGACGGCCGCTACGGCTTGCCCGTGGACAGATTGACGAACACCCACTGGCCGGGCTCCGGGAGCACATTGCTCCGGCGCGCGTGCTGCAGGAACACCGTCGCGAGATTTCGGTCCGGCGGCATGGGTGCTTTGGACTTGATCGTTTTCACCCGTCCGGGCACTCGCAGTACCACGCCCCGCTGAATTCTTAGCTCGAGTTTCTTCCAGTCGAGCGCATCCTGGCTGAGTCGAACCGGACTTCGTGGCACTACGCCAGGAACATTCCTGGATTCGCTGTCGGTCCATCCAGATGCCCGACCAGTCGCTTCTCCAGTCCGTCGCGAGCGGGCTTGAGGTGCTGCCTCAGGTACTCTTTCTCCTGATCCTTGATCGGTCGGAAGTTCCGCGCAGTCTCAATGTTCTGTGCAAACATTTCGGGGCGCGGCATTCCCACGACCGCAGTTGTTACGGGCAAGCTCAGGGAATACCGGAGCAGAGAGCCCATGTCTGCCTTTCCAGGACCGTCGCCCACCAGAAACTCCTGACCGGTCACCTTCATGGCGATCACCCCAAGGTTCTTGCGATTGGCAGCGGGGAGAGCCAGCTCTTCAAATCGGCCGTTACGGGAAGCGTTGAGAGCCATCTGCACGCAGTCAAGGTCGTGTCGCTCGATGGCCCTGGCCATCACCTCTCCGTTCGTATGGCTGGTCATCCCGACGAAGCGCGCCATTTTCTGCTCACGCGCTTCCATCAAACCCTTCAGAGCCCCGTTCGGTGCCTCGATTTTCGCCAGATCGCTGTCTTGACCCAGGCTGTGGATGTGGACCAGATCCACATGGTCTGTCCGGAGGCGTTTCAGGCTTGCCTCCAAGCGGCGCAGGAATTCGTCCCGGGTGCGATCAGGAATCTTTGTTGCCAGCCAGACTTCCTTACGGCGCGACGCCATCACCTTGCCGACGCGAGTTTCGCTCTCGCCATCTCCGTAAGCATATGCCGTGTCCAGATAAGTCACGCCCAGATCAATCGCGTGATTGAGGATCGCCAGGGCGCTCTCTTCGTCCTTGTACACAAGGAAGCGACTGCCGCAGCCGAAAGCAAGAATCGAGACCTTTGCCCCGGTTCTGCCAAGAGTCCGCGAGGGAAGAAGATTGGTTTCCAGCCGCGCGCTGGCAACATCCTTCAATAGCAAAAGACTCGTACTGGCCGCCGTTCCAACTCCGATATTCTCAAGAAACTGTCTGCGAGAGATTTCCTTGCTCATGATCCCTCCGGAATTCCCGAGAGTATCTTATACCCGCCTCCGGCGTTACCCCATAGATCAATGCAGCGCCCACAGTCGCAGCGTGCGGCCATGACGATCCAGGCAAGATCCTATATAGCTGTGGCGGGCATCGAAGATTCTTCGCCATCCAAGGTGCAAACCATTGGCCGAGTGAATATCCCATCATGATCAAAGACAGGATCTTTCCCAAGGCCGACAAGCCAGCCGAAGCAGTCCGCCGTCACCAGCGGAATCAGCATGTAGTCGGCGCCCATCGCAAAGCCGAAAAGCATGGCAAATCCCCAGATGGCGGCAGGCTCGGGCCACGAACAGTAGGGGAATTGCCAGTCCGAGCACCAGGTAAAACAAGGCCATAACATTCTTCCTGTTGTAGTGATCGGCAAGCTAGCCAACGATCACCCGGCCTGCGAGGCTCGAAGTCAGTGGAGAACTCGATATACGGGAAGCTGTACTCAGGGAATATCCCTGGCCTTTAATACCTGGTTGGGAATAGGTCCGGTCAGTCCGGTCAGTACGTAACGACGACTTCCATGATACAGAGCAGATAGTATTGCCACAGGCGTGTCATGCTTCCCATGGGAATCAGCGGCAACCCCACGCACCAAATTCCAATCCGAATCACCTGACGAGATCCCAATCGGTCGATCAGAACGCCTGCCAGGATTCCGAATAACAGAGCCGCCAGCAGGAATCCCACCAGAAAGCCCTGAGTCAATTGCGCCCGGGTAAACCCGAGCGCATCGACCATAGCGGGATAAAAGACGGGGAAGCCGTAGATGATCCCGACCGAGAAGAAAAGATTCAGGAACGCAGCGAGGACAATCCACCCGCCGTAGAAGACGCTCATTGAGGCCCTTGTAAAAGAGCCGAAAATTTCCCAGCCTTCCTGAGAGTGTAGCTATTGGCCCCAGTTTACGCGACCGCTAACAAAAATACTGGCACTTACAGCTGGCGTGCTTTGTGAAACACTCGTAAGGTGCTTTCCAGGTGAGCGCACTCTTCCTGGTTCATGCGCCACTTAGTTCGGGATCTGCCGCAATTCCTGCCCAAGTCTCTTTCGCGGTTCGGCATGTCGTCTCATCGAGAGAGGGCCCAATGGGAGGGGCAATATAGTTTAGATGAGCCGTCGATCCATGTGATTTGCATTGAACTCCTCTGTCTTTGTAGCATCCAGGTGCCGTCGCATTGCCTGGGTGCAGAAGATCATCTGTCGCATGATCTCCTACTCTCACCAATTGTCACGACATTTCATCTTCAGTCAGAGATATCATGTCACAACGGTGAGCAGATTGAGTAACTAGAGACGCTGGGGAACGTTGACGACGATCGGAGCTTGTTCTTATGGAGAGACGTGAAGCGCTGCGTTTGCTGGCGACGGGCCTGGCACTCCAACTGGCGCCACGCAATCTATTTGCAGCGCTGCAGGAGGCACGTGTTGTGCTCGGAACCCAGACCGGGCTGCGGACCCTGGATTCCCACCAAAACGCAACCGTCACTGCGATTGCAGAGCTGATCATTCCCAGGACGGAGACGCCGGGCGCTACTGATGTTGGCGTGAACCAATTCATCGACCTGATTCTGACCGAATGGTATAGCGATGAGGAGCGGCACTGTTTCTTAAACGGTCTGGCAGAGGTGGACTCTCGCACGCAATCGTTGTTTGAGAAAAAATTCGCCGATTGCTCGCTGCGTCAGCAGGCAGCGGTTCTAGCGGAACTGGGAGAGCAGATGAATGAGGAGGCGGAAGCAGTGCGAGATCATGCCCGGCCATACCGAGGTTCACTGCCAAAGCCGGAAAGGAACTTTTACTACATGATACGAAGGCTCACGTTGACGGGCTATTACACGTCTGAAGAAGGGGCCATCAGAGAACTAGGGTTTGAATTGGTGCCCAATCACTACGACAGTTGCGCGGATGACCAAGAGACGAAAAAGGGACGATAGAACCAGTGAAGGCTGAGACGAGCTACGACGCGATTGTAGTCGGCTCCGGAATGACCGGCGGGTGGGCGGCGAAGGAGTTGACCGAGAAAGGATTGAAAACCCTTGTGCTCGAAGCTGGGCGTCCAATTCAGCCGGGGAAAGACTATGTCGAGCACGTTCCGTCTTGGGAGATGAAATTTCGGGGAATGCGCGATCGCCGCCGATTACAGGAAGATCAGCCCATTCAGAGCACTTGTTATGCGTGTGATGAGTGGTCGGCGAAGTTCTTCGTAAACGACAAAGAGCATCCCTACACGACGGAACCCGGCAAGCCGTTCCGGTGGATTCGCGGCCGCCAGGTAGGTGGGCGTTCGATAACGTGGGGTCGCCAAGTTTACCGATGGAGCGACTTGGATTTTGAAGCAAACGTTCGCGAAGGCATTGCCATTGATTGGCCGATTCGTTACGCAGACATTGCGCCCTGGTACGACTACGTGGAAGATTTCATCGGAATCAGCGGCGAGGCGCTGGGCCTGCCACAGTTACCTGACAGCAAATTTTTGCCGCCGATGGAGCTGAATTGCGCCGAGGCAGTCGTCCGAGACGCAATTGCCAAAACCTTCGGCGGAGAACGCGTGTTGACGATCGGGCGCGCGGCTGTTTTGACCGAACGCCATCGTGGCCGCGCACCTTGCCATTACTGTGGCCCTTGTGAAAGAGGGTGTATCACCCGGTCATACTTCAGCAGTGTCAACGCCACGCTCCCGGCGGCGGAAATGACTGGACGAATGACCTTGCGGCCACACAGCATTGTGCACAGCGTGAGTTTTGATCCGCGAACGCGCAAGGCGACTGGAGTACGCGTGATCGACGCAGAGACCGGCGCAACAATGCAATTTCGCAGCAGAGTGATTTTCCTGTGCGCTTCCGCGTTGGAATCGGTGCGCATCTTGTTCAACTCTGCCACTGCGGAATTTTCAAACGGGCTGGCGAATTCGAGCGGGGAGCTGGGCCACAACCTGATGGACCATGTGAAGGGTGGAGGAGCAACAGCAATCATTCCTGGCAATGAACACCGCACTGTGATCGGCAGACGGCCAAATGGGATTTACGTTCCGCGATTTCGAAACCTGAGGACAAAGCAAGTCGAGTTTCTGCGGGGATATGGTTTCGAAGGAGGCGGACACCGTGAAGGCTGGGAGCGAGGAATCCTGCAGGGAGGATTTGGCCCGGAGCTTAAGCAGTCGCTGAGCCGACCCGGCCCCTGGCGGTTCAGCTTTCAGGGGTACGGCGAATGCCTGCCGAATCATAATAACTACGCGGAGCTCGACAGCGAGAAGGTTGATGCGTGGGGAATTCCGGTATTGAAGATACATTGCGCCTGGGGTGCGAACGAACGCGCAATCCGGAAAGATATGTCGATTGCAGCGGCGGAGATGTTGGCGGCAGCCGGAGCGAGAGCCATCGAGCCTTTCACTGACGATGATCCGCCAGGGTTTTCGATTCATGAGATGGGAACAGCCCGTATGGGACGCGAGCCGAAGACTTCGGTCCTTAACTCCTATAATCAGGCGCATGACGTCAAAAACCTGTTCGTCACCGATGGTGCGGCCATGGTTTCGTCGTCCTGCGTGAATCCATCGCTCACATATATGGCACTAACAGCGCGCGCGTGTGATTATGCCGTGCAGCAGATGAAGAAGGGAAACATTTAGGGAACTTTGGCTGGCGCAGCCGTCCTGGCGGTCGCCCATAAGGTCTTGTTATCCATCTATCACATGGCTTCCTAGAACGTCTCGTGCGGCGATCTCTGCTTGGACAAGTTCAACCGGCCTGACTTAACTCGCAATCTGGTTCATCGACTCGAATGTTTGGGCTACTCCGTGGCACTAACCACGACAGAAAGCAGCATAGGCCCGGAGAGATAATTTTCATGACCGCTTTGACACCCAAACTGCTTGACAAGCTCGGAAACACCGTGCTACAAGCTGCCGCCGTGCTGTTTGGCTGATCAACGGCGACACGTAGAGGAATGGGGCGTCGGGATGGTTCGGACTGTGAGAGGAATGATCGGTACCCTATCTTTTGAGCTGGGAGAAAATGCGGTCGGGAACGCCCGTCCAGCTCTGCAACTCCAGCGCTGAATCCCGTCGCATAGGTCTTAACCAGTCAGAATAGTTGAATGTGAGTGGATGCTGAATAACCCTCGGAGCCAAGCCGAACGCTTCCCAATTGGAAACACTTCAAATCAGAGCTTTGCGGAAGCGAAACAAACCAGCAGCCTGTTGGCCGGGAGGATAAACCTGTGTTAACGCTAAACCGATTTCACGCCGAAAGAATCGTTTCTCAACTCATGTGTGTTGCTGTGCTGCTCTTGATTCCCGGCGTCGGTCTGGCGCAGATCGGCACAGGCAGCGTTACCGGCTTGGTTTCCGATGCCAGCGGTGCCGTGGTTCCAAACGCTGAGGTAATCGTGACGAATGTTGATCGCAATGTTCCTCATACGACACGAACCACTGATACTGGCAGCTATGCTGTCACTGGCCTTACCCCCGGAAACTATTCCGTTACCGTGAAACACACCAGTTTTCGGACTGCTGCCGTCCCTGCTTTCGAGCTGCAAGTGGACCAGAAGGGCCGTATCGATGTAAAGCTGGAACTCGGCCAGGTCAGTGAAACCGTAAACATTGTGGGTGAGGCACCACTGCTCGATACCGAATCGAGCACTGTCGGCCAGGTGATTGACAATCAGCGCGTGGTGGATCTACCGCTGAACGGCCGCAACTACCTGGATCTTGCCACACTAGGCCCTGGCGTTACGTTCAGTAAGGACAGCAACACCGCCTTTCAGGAAGTTCGCGATGTTGGACAGCGCGTGACCAATCAATATTCCCTAGGCGGTGCGCGAGCTCAAGACACCAACTTCCTTCTGAATGGCGCAACCAATACCGCACCGGATTTCAACACGTTCGGAGCCGTTCCCTCGATTGACGAGATTCAGGAGTTCAAGGTTCAGACGAATTCCTACACCGCCGAGTTCGGGCGGGGTGCAGCCCAGGTGAATGCTGTCACCAGAGGCGGGACGAATTCATTTCACGGGACGGCTTACGAATTCCTCCGCAACCAGGCCGTGGACGCGAAGGACTTTTTCAATGACATTAATAGCTTTCCCGGCGCGCCAAAACCGCCATTTCATCGCAACCAATTCGGTGCGACTGCCGGAGGAAAAATCATCAAGGACAAGTTGTTTTTCTTCGGTAGCTACGAAGGCCTGCGCGATCGTACGAGCGCAGCCCAAACCGCAACCGTTCCAACCTTGAACGCTCGGAACGGAAATTTCTCCGAATACGGTATACCGATTTACATGCCGCACTCATCAGACTTTCGGCTTGGTAACACGTTACCGAATGGATGCTTCAACCCTGACCCTACGGATGTCCCCTGGCCGGGGATGACGATCCCGCAGCAGTGCTGGAACGCCGCTACATCAAACTTTCTGTCTTCTTCGTATGTGCCTAAGCCGAACCGCTCAGGTCTCCTGAACAATTTGACCAGCGTCGTCAGCCTTCCCACAAATTTCGACCAGGCGGCAGGCAGGATTGACTACGTCCTCAACCCTAAGACAACACTATGGGGAAGGTATTCGTGGGGCCGGGAGGACAATACGATCAATAACGTGCAACCAGTGAGGAACTTATTCGAAGCGGTAAAGACTCAGATCACAACCATACATTATTCGTGGACCATCAGCTCTACCATGGTGAATGAGGCCAAGGTCAACTGGTTGCGCGTAAACTCCAGGCGCGTGGGCCCACTCGCCGGCACTACCAATGTGGTTGCGCAACTCGGCATTTCGGGCGCTTCCGACGACCCGCTTGATTTTGGAACTCCCAACTTTTTAGGGGAGGGCGACCACTTCCTGGGTCTCGGCGAGGATGCGTTCGGCCACCCGTTGCGGAAGGTCCAGTCGACTTACGAATATGGCGACGATTTTTCAATGATCAAAGGCCGCCATGTGCTCAAGATCGGAGCGAACTTCCGGCATGAAAATTTGAACCTGCTGTCGCACAACATTGCACGGGGATCATTTACATCTCCTGCGATTGCCACCGGGGCACTGGACGGGACCGGCGGTTTGTCGCTTGCATCGATGCTTCTCGGTGTTAGCAACGACTCCGAAGTTGCCACCGGTGATTCCCATGTGCATCTGTTCCGCTGGACGCAGGCCTACTATGCTCAGGACGATTTCAAACCAGCGCGGAATCTAACCTTGAATTTCGGCGTGCGCTATGAGCTTGCGCCGTATTGGCACGATCTCGACGATGCCATGGTTAATGTAGATTTCCGCGGCTCTACCCCTGTCGTCGTAAGGCCGGGAAGTGGCGATCCTTATCAAGACTTTCCTCCCGTGCGATTTGATTCGGATCCGACCTCGCCTACCTATCTGCCTTACGTGCGGGACAATCGGTTAGGCCACAACCTGGTATTTACAGACCGTACTAACCTGGCGCCACGGTTCGGCTTCTCATGGTCTCCTGGGTTTGGCCACGACAAGACCGTGATACGGGGGGGCGCAGGAATCTTTTATTCCTCGATGAATGCCAATCCTTGGTTCGACTTTGCGCGAAATGCGCCGCGCGCAGCCAAGTTCATTCGCAAAGGGGACTTTTCCGTCGTCGATCAGATCTTCAGCAACACCTCCCAAATCATCATTCAACCGTCAATGTTCACGGTAGATCCGCACCTTAAGACTTCGCGGATTCAGCAATGGAGCTTTGGAGTGCAGCAAGAACTGGCGAAAGACCTGGTTCTCGAAGTCGCGTATGTAGGATCGGCGTCCACGCATCTGCCTCACCTGATTGACGCCAACCAGACCTACCCTCTGATGCAGCGCGACAAGGTAGTGCAGCCGGTCACATATTTGCCGCAGAAATATGAATCACTGGGCAACTTTTACAACGTATTCGAAAACTTTACTTCTGCGAACTACAATGCCTTGCAGAGCAAGGTTGAAAAACGTTTCTCGGGTGGCTTCACCTTCCTAAGCTCATTTGCCTGGTCCAAAAGTCTGGATACAGCCTCGGCTACGAGAGACGGCGGTTTTGGCCAGGCGACTCCCCACATCTACGATCTGAGGCTCGATTACGGACCATCCGCATTCGATGCCAAGATCAACTGGGTAAACAGCGGACTCTATGAGATTCCCTTCGGAAGAGGCCGGCGCTGGGGCACGGGCTGGTCTGGCCCCGTTGAAAAGCTGCTGGGAGGCTGGCAGGTCGGCGGGATCAGCACGGTTCGCAGTGGCTTTGCAGCCTCGTGTCTTACAACCAGCGATGCCGCGGTGAACAGCGTCAACTTCGAACAGGATTTTTGCGATCTTCTTGGCAACCCAAACAATGGCCCGAAGTCCATTCTTAGTTTTTGGAATCTCTCCGCCTTTGCTCAACCAACCGATGCAGAGGTGTTCGGTACGGCACGCCGCGGTGCTTTGCGCGGGCCAAGATTTGTGAGCTTTGATTTCGTCGCCATGAAGACCACTGCCATATCGGAACGCCTAAAATTACAGTTTCGATTCGAAGCTTTCAATTTCCTGAATCACCCTATCTTCTCGATGCCAAGCCCGTTTGTGGATACTTATGCGCAATATGATCCGAGTGGCAGATTTCCGCTAGGCCCTGTTGACATCAGCGAAATTGGTGACTTCAACACAATCAACAGCACTGCAGCCAGCAATCGTCAGTTGCAGTTTGCGCTCAAGTTTCTCTGGTAGGTGACGAAAGCAATCTTGCTCCACCGCGTCGTCAATAAGTCAATTCTCACCTGCACACCCCTCCCCCGGCGTTCCTCTATCACATCTTTCTTGGCAATGAGATCTCGATGTTGGCCACGTCCGTGCCTCCCCTCATGAGCTTTGCCAAAGTGAGCGGGATACATGCCGTGCCGCTTGGGCTAGTGTGGGCCTTTGCTGCCGGTGGGAAAATCTTTGTCTATCAATCCGGCGTGATGGTCACAGGATACTCTTACGGCTATTTTGAGATGAAGGATATGTTACGCATCGGAATCTGTCTCAGCATTTTCGAATCGCTAGCGCTGTTGGTCCTGGTGCCGTTTTATTGGCCATTGATCGGAATTCGTTGATGGTTGGATTCAGGCACGGAACGCGGGTTGGGATTCGGAGAAACCCTTTGACTATAGCGGTCGCTTGTTCGATGTAGCGGTTAGATTACGTCGAGCGGTGGGCTGCCACAGGATGCGGCGAAGTAAGAAGGCGACCGCAGTACATTCGGCGGGTAGTTCACCAGCAAGTGTACGTGCTTGCTCTCACCGTCAATCTGCACCAACACCGCCTCAAAGTCGGAGCAGACCTCGGAAGACCAGATGAATATGCATTCGAAACACGCAGTGTCTAGCGTGCCGAAGGTCCTTGCTTTTGTCCATACACCAGATCATGATGCCAGCATGGAACGTAGGCAAGCGTTCCAATTCGAGTTGATGCCTAAGGGCGAACAGCCACGGCAGATGAGCCGTTCGGCAGGTTGCGCCGGTTACGTCTACAATCAGGCGTTGGCGCTCAAGAAAGAGCGATACGAGAAGAAAGAGAAGCTCACCCGCTTCCAGCTGGACAAGATGCTGGTAGAGTGGAAGCAAGAAACCCCATGGCCGTCGGAAGCCCCAGACCATGCCTTACAGCAAGCCCGCCTCGACCTGGACCGTGCGTATACCAACTTTTTCAGGAAGCGAGCCGAGTTTCCGAAGTTTCACAAGAAGGGCATAGGGGATTCCTTCCGAGAATCCGACCCGAAGTGTATCCAACTAGACCAAGTCAACCGCCGCATTCAGCTGCCCAAGCTTGGTCGGGTGCGTTATCGCAACAGCCGTGAGGTGCTGGGCGAGATTCCGAGTGTCACCGTCGGTATCAGCACGCGGCGCGAAGTCGAGCCGCCGGTGCATGCTTCCAGATCGTCGGTCGGTCTGGATTGGGGAGCGACTCGTTTCTATACCCTGTCCGACGGTGAGTACCAAGACCAGCTGCAACCGCTTAAACGGTTCTTGCCGAAGCTGGCGAAACTCGAACGACGGCTAGCTGGTAAGAAAAAGTGGTCAAGCAACTGGAGGAAGGCGAAAGCCAAAATCACCAAGTTGCACAGCAAGATTACCCATATCAGAAAGGACTTCGTACCCAAGGCTTCGAACGACATCAGCAAAAACCACGCCGTCGTGTTTGTCGAAGACCTTCCGGTAAAGAATATGTCTGCCTCCGCCCGGGGCACGAAGGCAAAGCCGGGAA
>QIAU01000126.1 GCA_003225055.1 Acidobacteriota bacterium | reverse complement strand
TCAGCAAGTAGGGAAGAAAAGTAGGGAAGAAATAGGTAGGGAGAGCCGCCCTCGGCTGTCCGGCGGAGCCAAGCTCGGCGGTTGAGAAACGGGGCGTGGACAAGAGTGTCGGCGCCAGCAAAGTTTGGGAGTGAGCAATGCCCCGAGAGATCATCACGTTGCAATGCGGTGAGTGCAAAGAGCGCAACTACTCGACGACGAAGAACCGGAAGACGACTCCGGACCGCCTCGAGCTGAAGAAGTTCTGCCGGCGTTGCCGGAAGCATACCCCGCATAAAGAAGTTAAGTGATTGTCGAAATTTACGGATTTTCGAATTGCCGAATTCGACAGGTTGAAAATCCTGCAATTCGACAATGAATTCAGGGGCGTAAGCTCAACGGTTAAACTGCCGGTCTCCAAAACCGGACTTGGGGGTTCGAATCCCTCCGCCCCTGCCAGAGTTGCCGGCAGAGCCGGACAATAAGGCAAGGAAGCAGGAAGTAGATGGCGATTGCAGCACAAGAAGGCACAATTACCGCGACCGTGAAGTCCTGGCCGCAGCGCATCAAGGGCTTCTACAACGACGTGCGCACCGAAATGAAGAAGGTGACTACGCCGTCGCTCAAAGAAGTGCGAGCCACCACTACCGTGGTGATCATCACGGTATTTCTCTTCGGCCTGTACTTCTGGGCTGTCGACTCGGTGATCGGCCGCGCCATCGATTGGGTGCTGCGCTCGCTGACGCACCGCTAGAGAGGTCTGGACACTTAGCTTATGCAGGACGAAGAAAAAAACCAGAGCCCGGAACCGCAAGCTGAAGGCGGAGAAAACAAGACCGCCACTGCGGTCGAGCCTCCCCGCAACCCGAACATGAAGTGGTACATCATCCACTCCTATTCGGGGTTCGAGCGCAAAGTCAAAGAGTCGCTCGAGTCGCGCGTCCAGGCCTTCGGTCTGCAGGAGAAGATTGGCCGCGTGATGATCCCCACCGAATCGGTAACCGAAGTCCGCGGCGGCAAGAAGTACACCAGTGAGCGCATGTTCTATCCCGGCTACGTGCTAGTTGAAATGGACATGGATGATCATGTGTGGCACGTGGTCAAATCCACGCCTCGCGTAACCGGCTTTGTAGGCACCGGCCAGCAACCGACCCCACTGTCGGAAGAGGAAGTCCAGCATATCGTTTACCGCGTGGGCGAGTCGAAGGACAAGCCCAAGCTCAAGGTCAAGTTTGAAAAAAACGAGTCGGTACGCATCACCGAGGGCCCGTTCGCCAGTTTTACCGGAATTGTGGACGAGGTCAACGAGGATCGCGAGACCCTGAAGGTGATGGTGACAATTTTCGGCCGCTCCACCCCGGTGGAGTTGGAGTTCAACCAGGTGGAGAAGGTGGTGTAGCCCGGGATTGGTGGAGCGACGGGCGGTGTTGCCCGTCCTCCGCAGGCCAGAGACGAAGGGTTAAGGGAAACAGGGTTTTTAGGCCGCGAAGTGGCGGAATGAGGAAGCCCGACACGGAAGTGCCGGGATGGCGGCAGCCAAAGGAACAGAGTCCGGCAGGGACGCTGCCTCCAAACCACCGGGCCGAAAATCCTAGACCTGGCGGTTGGAAGCGAGGAAGAGAATGGCCAAGAAGGTTACAGGTTCGGTGAAGCTCCAAATCGCGGCCGGTAAGGCCACGCCGGCGCCGCCAGTCGGTCCGGCACTCGGCCAGGCGCAGATCAACATCATGGAGTTCTGCAAGCAATTCAACGCGCGCACCAGCCAGAAGGAGCTGGAGGGGCTGATCATTCCGGTGGTGGTCACAGTCTACAACGACCGATCGTTCACCTTCATCACGAAGACTCCCCCGGCTTCGATTCTGCTGAAGCGAGCTGCAGGCATTGCGAAGGGATCAGGTGCGCCGAACAAAGACAAGGTCGGCAAAGTGACCGCGAAGCAGGTGGAAGACATAGCCAAGCAGAAGCTGCCCGACCTGAACGCCGCCTCGATCGAAGCCGCGATCAAGAGTGTGCGCGGAACCGCCCGCTCCATGGGTATCGAGGTAGTTGGATAAGAGGTAGTTAGATAAGAGGTAGTTGGATAAGCAGTGGGTGGCGCGGACACCTCTGTGCCCTCAGCGCGGCTCGGGCATAGCTCGGGATGACAAGTTTTGGTCGCCAGCTGGAAGCTGCAGTTGAAACCACCACGGCCCTGCCAAGCACCGCCGGGCGGCGGGAGGCGAGGAAAGCAAATGAGAAGAGCCGGAAAAAACATTACCCAGGCGCGGGCCGCAGTCGAAACCCGCCCTTACACGCTGCAGGAAGCCGTACCCCTGCTGCAAAAGGTCAAATACGCTAAGTTTGACGAGACTGTCGAAGTCACCATGCGTCTCGGAGTCGATCCCAAGCACGCTGACCAGATGGTCCGCGGCACGGTGGTTCTCCCGCACGGCTTGGGCAAATCGAAGAAAGTCCTGGTCATTGCCAGCGGCGACAAGGTTCGCGAAGCCGAGTCCGCCGGAGCCGACTTCGTCGGCGGCGAAGACATGGTAGAAAAGATCACGAAAGAAAACTGGACCAACTTTGACGCCCTCATCGCCACCCCCGACATGATGAAGTCGGTAGGCCGCCTGGGGAAGATTCTCGGTCCCAAGGGGTTGATGCCCAACCCGAAGACGGGCACCGTCACCTTCGACATCGCCCGCGCCGTTGAGGAGGTAAAGGCCGGCAAGGTAGAGTTCCGCACCGACAAGACCGCGCTGGTTCACGTGCCCGTGGGCAAGATTTCCTTCCCCCCCGACAAGCTGATCGACAACGCCACCACGGTAATTACCAGCGTAGTGAAGGCGAAGCCCTCGGTAGCCAAGGGCAAGTACATCAAGGGCTGCACGCTCAGCTCCAGCATGGGCCCGGGAATTCAAATTGACACCTCCGCGGTAGAAGCTGCGGCCAAGGCATAGGAAAAGGATGCGATGATGGCGGTCACCAAAGCAAAGAAATCCGAGCAAGTTGAGCAGCTGAGCAGCGATCTTAAGAACGTCGCGAACCTCGTGGTGGCGACCTACAGCAAGCTCACGGTCACGCAAGACTATGAACTGCGGAAAGCGTTGCGTGGAGTCGGCGCCAAGTACCGGGTGGTCAAGAACAGCCTGGCGGAGCGTGCTTCCAAGGGCACGAAGGTCGAAGAGGTTCTGAAGCATCTCTCGGGCGTGACCTCGATCGCCTACACAACCGGCGACCCGGTCGCCCTGGCGAAGGCGCTCCAGAAGTACGCCAAGGATAACCCGGAGCTCACCTTCAAGGCGGGCGTGGTAGAAGGCCGCGCGGTCTCGATCAAAGAGATCGAAGCGTTGGCCACCATGCCTTCGAAGGAAGAGATTTACTCGAAGCTCCTGTTTCTGATCAACGCCCCAGCGCAGCGCCTGGTAACGGCCATGAACGCCGTAGGCCGCAACCTGGTGGTAGTCGTTAACCAGGGTGTGGACCGGCAGAAGTTCAAGCACGACGCCCCCGCAGGGGCCTGAAGGGATTTTGTAATTGAGTTTGGTTATCAGTAGTCAGGGGTTGCCGCCGCTCGGCTCTGTCGCGTCGTCTGGCGCGGCAGAAAGAGCCGGTGGCACTGGAAACCTGGTTCACGGATAACGAAATCAGCAGCTGATAACTGAAAGGCGGAGAAACAGACATGGCGGATCTCGAGCAATTGGAAGAATCAATCGTAGGGCTGTCGTTGCTGGAAGCGGCGCAGCTGGTCAAGAAGTTGGAAGAGCGACTCGGCGTGTCAGCCGCGGCGGCGGCCCCGGTCGTAATGGCTGGCGGCGGTGGCGGTGCAGCCGCAGGCGCGGCCCCGGCAGAGGAGAAGACCGAGTTTACGGTCGTGCTCAAGGACGTGGGCGGCAACAAGATCAACGTGATTAAGGCCGTCCGCGAAGTCACCAGCCTGGGCCTGAAGGAAGCCAAGGACCTGGTGGATGGCGCCCCCAAGACCGTGAAAGAAGGCGTGTCCAAGGAAGAAGCCGAGAACATCAAGAAGAAGTTCACCGAAGCCGGAGCAACCGTAGAAATTAAGTAGCGCTCAGGTTGTCATCCTGAGCGAGCGAACGCTCGCGATGGATCTCGCGGGCGCAAGCGGGCTCTTTGGGCAAGTACCCACTAGTGAATCCGCGGAAGCGGTGTTATCATCTATATCAACATCGCTTCTTCGGTATCGGCGAAAGGCGGCCACTCAACTTCACGGACATCCAGGTCCAGCACGACCCAGGGGGAAGCGAAGTGTGGCCCACAACAAGTTTGGCAAACTGTCCTGAGGAGCAGCAGGACGGGAACAGGCCTTAAGAACTGGCGCGGAAGAACACAATTCAACTGAACGACGGCGTTGCACTCGGCGCCCACGGGGGAACTTGTCCCTGCGGGCGCTCAGCTGTTTTTCCTGCTCGGATTTGGTTTTAGTACCGCGGCGCGCAAAGCGCGCCCCACAATCCGCGGTTTTGCAGCCTTCGGCTGCACCGAAAGTTGGGAGTTTCTGAATGTCGAAGAACAGCACCTTCCGTCATCGTTTTGACTTTTCCAAAATCCCGGCCACCATCCAGATTCCGAACCTGATCGAAGTGCAGAAGCGCTCCTATGACCGGTTCCTGCAGATGGACCGGTTGCCCAGCGAGCGCGACGACGCCGGCTTGCAGGCCGTGTTCCAGTCGGTATTTCCGATCACCGACTTCCGCAACGTCTCGCAACTCGAGTTCGTGGACTACGCGATTGGCAACTGGGAGTGCAAGTGCGGCCACCTAAAAGGCCTGCACCACCTGCGGACCACGTGTAAGAACTGCGGCTCGACCGTCATCACCGACCCGTTCCATCCTGGCGACGTGCTCTGCCAGAAGTGCGGCACGTACAATGCCAATACGCCGGACTTCTGCAACAAGTGCGGTGACCCGGTTGGCCTGCAGCTGAAGTACGACGTCAGCGAGTGCGAAGAGCGCGGTATGACCTACTCGGCTCCTTTAAAGGTCACGATGCGTCTCACCATTTACGAGAAGGACGCCGAAACCGGTAACCGTTCCATCCGCGACATCAAGGAGCAGGAAGTTTTTTTCGGCGACGTGCCCCTGATGACCCAGAACGGCACGTTCATCGTGAACGGCACCGAGCGCGTGATCGTCAGCCAATTGCACCGCTCGCCCGGCGTGTTCTTCGAGACCGCCAACAACCGCACCTACTTCCTCGGCAAGATCATTCCTTACCGCGGCTCGTGGGTGGAATTCGAGTACGACCAGAAGAACGTCCTCTATGTGCGCATTGACCGCAAGCGCAAGTTTCTGGGCACGATTTTCCTGCGGGCCCTCGGTCTGCGCTCCAGCGAAGACATTCTGCGCACCTTCTACACGGTCGACAAACTCAACATCCGAGACAAGAAGCTCTATTGGACCATCGATCCAGCCAGCGACAAGGCAACGAACCTGGTGGGAATGAAGCTGGCGCACAGCATCAAGTCCAAGTCGGGCGACGAAGTTGCCCACTCCGGACGCAAGCTCACAGGCCAGATCCTGAAAGAAATTCAGAAGGCCAAGGTTACGGAGATCGAGGTGGACATCTCCGATTTGGAAGGCGCCTTCGCCGCTAGCGACGTAGTCGACACGACCACCGGCGAAGTCCTGCTCGAAGCCAACTCGGAAATCACCGCCGACAAGCTCTCGAAGATTCTGGACTCCGGCGCAGTCGAACTCCACGTTTTCTTCCCTGAGCGCGACGACGTAGGAACCGTCATCAGCCAGACCCTGCGTCGCGACTCGGTGAAAACTCCGCAGGAGGCCCTGATCGAGATCTACCGTAAGCTGCGCCCCGGCGATCCGCCGACGCTGGACACGGCCACTGCCCTGTTCCAGGGAATGTTCTTCGACCCGCGCAAGTACGATTTCTCCCGTGTCGGCCGCCTGAAGTTCAACATCAAGCTGTTCGAAAAGTCCGATGCCACCAACCTCGACCAGCGCACGCTGGATCCGGAGGACTTCTACGCAACCATCCGTTATCTGCTCAAGCTGCGCAAGAACATTGGCGCCGTGGATGACATTGATCACCTCGGAAATCGCCGGGTTCGCGCTGTCGGCGAGTTGCTCGAGAACCAGTTCCGCATCGGCCTGGTCCGAATGGAACGCGCCATCAAGGAAAAGATGAGCGTGTACCAGGAAATGTCCACAGCCATGCCGCATGACCTGGTCAACGCCAAGCCCGTCATGGCTGCCATTCGCGAGTTCTTCGGATCATCGCAGCTGTCACAGTTCATGGATCAGACGAACCCGCTCTCGGAAATCACCCACAAGCGCCGTCTCTCGGCTCTTGGGCCGGGTGGTTTGTCGCGTGAGCGCGCCGGATTTGAAGTCCGCGACGTTCACCCCACGCACTACGGCCGTATCTGTCCCATCGAGACCCCCGAAGGCCCAAACATTGGTCTGATCTCGTCGCTGAGCTGCTACGCTCGCATCAACGACTACGGCTTCATCGAGTCGCCCTACCGCCGGGTAAAGAACGGCCGCGTGCTTGATTACGTGACCGTCGTGAACGCCGGCGATAGCGACTACCGTGTCGGCGATCACGTCGAGAAGCACGAGGCGGAAAAGATCAATGCCGACCTCAAGGATCGCCGCAAACGGCAAGTCGAATTAGAGCCGTATTCGTTCTACCTGTCGGCGTGGGAAGAAGATCGCCACGTCATCGCGCAGGCCAACGTCGAGCTGGACGAGAAGGGCCGCATCGTCGCTGACCTGGTCAACGCCCGCAAGTCGGGCAACTTCGTGCTGGTGAGCCGCGACGAGGTCGACTACATCGACGTCAGCCCCAAGCAGCTGGTTTCGGTCGCGGCTTCGCTCGTGCCCTTCCTGGAGCACGACGACGCCAACCGAGCCCTGATGGGCGCCAACATGCAGCGCCAGTCGGTACCGTTGCTCCGGGCACGTGCCCCGATCGTTGGCACCGGTATGGAGGGCGTCACTGCTCGCGACTCCGGCGCGGTCGTTTTGGCGCGCCGCAACGGCATCATTGATTCGGTTGACTCCGAGCGCATCATTGTGCGCGTCGAGGGCGAGCATCACCCCGGGCAGTTGTCGCGCGAAGTAGGCAGCGACATTTACCAGCTCACCAAGTTCAAGCGTTCCAACCAGAACACCTGCATCAACCAGAAGCCGATCGTGAAAAAAGGCGATCGCGTGCTGAAAGGACAGGTGATCGCCGACGGTCCTTGCACTGATCACGGCGAATTGGCGCTTGGCCGTAACGTGCTGGTCGCGTTCATGCCCTGGCGCGGCTACAACTTCGAAGACGCGATCCTCGTCTCGGAGAAAATGGTGAAGGAGGACTATTACACCTCGGTCCACATCGAGGAGTTCGAGATCGAGTCGCGCGACACCAAGCTGGGTCCGGAAGAAGTCACGCGCGACATTCCGAACGTCAGCGAGTCCGCTTTGCGTGACCTCGACGAGAGCGGCATCATCCGCATCGGCGCTACGGTCAAGGCGGGCGACATTCTCGTCGGCAAGGTAACGCCCAAGGGAGAAACCCAGCTCACGCCGGAGGAAAAGCTGCTCCGCGCCATCTTCGGCGAAAAAGCCGGCGACGTGCGCGACGCCTCGCTCACCTGCCCTCCCGGCATCGAGGGCACGGTCGTTGACGTGAAGATCTTCTCCCGCAAAGGTCAGGAGAAGGACGAGCGCGCCAAGATGATCGAGGCGCAGCAGATCGCCAAGCTCGAAAAGAACCTCTCCGACGAGATTCGAATCTTGACCGACGAGCGCCTGAAGCGCCTGGAAAACATCCTGGGCGGCAAGGAAGTGCAGGCCGACCTGCACGACGAGCGCACCAATAAGCGCCTGCTGACCAAGGGCACAGTCATGGATCGCGACACCATCGAGCGCATCTCTACCCGCAACCTGAAGCGAATCAAGTTCGCCGACAAGGATCCGCGGGTGAACGAGCAGATCGACGAAATCGAGGAAATGACCTCGCGCCAGATTGATGTGCTCAAGAAGATCGTCAACGAGAAGAAGGAAAAACTTCAGAAGGGCGACGAACTGCCTCCGGGCGTGATCAAGCTGGTCAAGGTTTACATCGCCATGAAGCGCAAGCTGAGCGTGGGTGACAAGATGGCCGGCCGCCACGGCAACAAGGGCGTCATTGCCCGCATTCTGCCGGAAGAGGACATGCCGTACCTTGAAGATGGCACGCCGGTGGAAATCGTGCTCAACCCGCTCGGCGTCCCTAGCCGTATGAACGTGGGCCAGATTCTGGAGACCCACCTCGGCTGGGCAGGCCACGAGTTGGGCGACAAGATCACGCAGTTGATCAGGGAAAACAGCAAAGTGGAGGCGCTCCGGCGCGAACTAAAGGCGCTGTTCAAAGACACGGTGCTGCTGGATGCAATTTCCGATCTTGACGATGACACAATCGAGTCGGTCGCCAACACGATGACCCGCGGAGTCTTCGTCGGCTCGCCGGTATTCGATGGCGCCCGCGAAACGGAAATCAAGGCACTGCTGGAGCGTTCCGGCCTGCCTACGTCGGGCAAGACGACGCTCTACGACGGCATTACGGGAGAGAAGTTCGAGCAGCCGGTCACGGTCGGCTACATCTACATGCTAAAGCTCTCGCACCTGGTGGACGACAAGATTCACGCGCGCTCCATTGGCCCGTACTCGCTGATCACGCAGCAGCCGCTGGGCGGCAAGGCCCAATTCGGCGGCCAGCGCTTCGGAGAAATGGAAGTCTGGGCGCTGGAAGCCTACGGCGCAGCCTTCATCCTGCAAGAGCTGCTCACCGCAAAGTCGGACGACGTCTATGGCCGCACCAAGATTTACGAGGCCATCGTGAAGGGGGAAGCCGCCATGGAGCCCGGCGTCCCCGAGTCCTTCAACGTGCTGATTCGCGAGTTGCAGTCGCTCTGCCTGGATGTAGAGCTGATCAAGGCGGCCGAGAAGAAGCCGACGGCGGCGGCAGCCGCGGATTAAGCCGTTGCCGGGGCCCGGTACCCAGTGCATGGGGGCCGGTACTTGGCCAGGGACCTAGAGATAGAGATTGAGATTGAGATAGAGATTGAGATTGAGAAGAATAAAGTTCCGCAGGACCCGCGCTCTCAGGTTCCGTGGAACCCAAACCGCAGTTCTTTCCGGGTACGGAGTACTCGGGATTGGGTACTGCCGTTGAGAGCAAGAAGCGGAGGAACACCTTGTACCGTTCGAGCCCCTTTGACCTGGGAAACCCGATTGCCGACTTCGACGCCATCCGTATCAGCCTGGCCTCCCCGGAGAAGATCCGGAGCTGGTCGCACGGAGAGGTAACCAAGCCGGAGACCATCAATTACCGCACCTTCAAACCGGAGCGCGATGGCCTGTTCTGTGCCCGCATCTTCGGCCCGGTCACCGACTGGGAGTGCCTCTGCGGCAAGTACAAGCGCATGAAGCACCGTGGCGTAATCTGCGACAAGTGTGGCGTGGAAGTCACCCTGTCCAAGGTTCGCCGCGAGCGTCTCGGGCACATCGAGCTGGCCTCGCCCTGCTCGCACGTCTGGTTCTTCAAGGGTCTGCCTAGCCGCATCGGCCACCTGCTCGACATCTCGCTGCGCGACCTCGAATCGGTTCTGTATTTCGAGGCTTACGTCGTCATCGAGCCCGGCGACGCCCCGGTGAAAGAGCGCGAGGTCGTCAAGGACGAAGCCAAGTTCCGCGAGCTTGACCAGCAGTTCCGTCCCACCGGCTTCAAGGCCATGATGGGCGCCGAAGCAATCAAAGAACTGCTTAAGCGGGTTGACGTCGAGACACTCGGCAGCGAGCTCCGCGAAAAGATGAAGCACGAGAGCTCGATGCAGAAGCGCCTCAAATACGCCAAGCGTCTGAAGGTTGTTGAGGCCTTCCGCAAGAGCGGCAACAAGCCCCACTGGATGATTCTGGATGTGATCCCGGTCATCCCGCCCGAGCTTCGCCCCCTGGTGCCTCTGGACGGCGGCCGTTTCGCCACCTCCGATCTCAACGATCTCTATCGCCGCGTCATCAACCGCAACAACCGGTTGAAGAAGCTGATGGACCTGCACGCTCCTGAAGTCATCGTACGCAACGAAAAGCGGATGTTGCAGGAAGCCGTGGACGCCCTATTCGATAACGGCCGTCGTGGCCGCGTCCTGCGAGGCGCCAACAACCGGCCGCTGAAGTCGCTCTCCGACACCCTGAAGGGCAAGCAGGGCCGCTTCCGTCAGAACCTGCTCGGCAAGCGCGTGGACTACTCGGGCCGCTCTGTCATCGTGGTTGGTCCGGAACTCAAGCTCCATCAGTGCGGTCTACCCAAGAAGATGGCGCTCGAACTGTTTAAGCCGTTCATCTATCACCGGCTCGAACAGACCGGCCACTGCACCACCATCAAGCAGGCGAAGGAGATGGTCGAGCAGCAGGAGTCCATTGTTTGGGACATCCTTGAGGAGGTCATTAAGGACCATCCGGTTCTGCTGAACCGCGCTCCGACTCTGCACCGCCTTGGTATTCAGGCATTCGAGCCGGTACTGGTGGAGGGAAAAGCCATCAAAATTCACCCGCTGGTCTGCACCGCGTTCAACGCAGACTTCGACGGCGACCAGATGGCGGTCCATATTCCGCTCTCGCCCGAGGCCCAGGTCGAAGCCAGTGTGTTGATGTTGTCCTCGCACAACATCCTGTCCCCGGCTTCCGGTCAGCCCATTACTGTGCCGACCCAGGACATGGTGCTCGGCCTCTACTACCTGACCAAAGCCAAGCCCGGAGCCAAGGGTGAAGGCCGCTCCTTTGCCAACATCGAAGAAGCTCTCCTGGCTCGCGAAGCAGGCGAAGTGGAGACGCTCACTCCTATCCGTCTGCGCTACTCAGGCGAAATCATCGACCTGACCAGCGCCTATGACGACCAGGACGTGCTGCACACCGAGCCGCTCAAGGTGGAGCGCGGCTATATCAACACCACGGTAGGCCGCGCCATCCTCAATGACCAGCTGCCGGAGGGCATGCCCTACATCAACGGTCTACTCAAGAAAAAGGGGATCGGCCAGTTGGTGAATTACTGCTACCTGCGCTTTGGCCTCGAGACCACGGTCAAGATGCTCGACCAGGTAAAGGACCTAGGCTTCCGCTACGCAACCCGCGCCGGCCTGTCCATAGGCATTGACGACATGGTCATCCCCGAGGACAAAAAGGTCCTGGTTCGCGACGCCGAGAAGCAGGTCGTCAGCGTCCAGCAGCAATACCTCGACGGCGCCATCACCAACGGCGAACGTTACAACAAGGTGATCGAAATCTGGTCGGCGATTACCGAGAAAGTCGCCGACGAGATGTTCGGGGTGATGCAGCAGCAGGACAAAGAAGGCAGCATCAACCCGATTTACGTCATGGCTGACTCCGGTGCTCGCGGATCGAAGCAGCAGATTCGCCAGCTCTCCGGAATGCGCGGACTCATGGCCAAGCCATCGGGCGAAATTATCGAAACCCCCATCACGGCGAACTTCCGCGAAGGCCTGAACGTGCTGCAGTACTTCATCTCGACTCACGGCGCCCGCAAAGGCTTGGCCGATACGGCACTGAAGACCGCCGATTCCGGCTACTTGACCCGCCGTCTGGTGGACGTCGCTCAGGACGTCATCATCAGCGAGTACGACTGCGGCACGGTGGACGGCATCTACGTCGGTTCCATCGTGGAAGCTGGCGACATCATCGAGCCCCTGCGCGACCGCATCGTTGGGCGCGTATCCCTCGAGAAGATCAAAGACTACGAAGGCAACCTCATTGTTGACATCAACCAGGAGATCACCGAGGAGCTGGCCGGCGCCATTCAGTCTGCCGGCATCGAGAAAGTGAAGATCCGTTCCGTACTGACTTGCGAGTCCAAGCGCGGCGTCTGCGTTATGTGCTACGGCCGCAACCTGGCTTCCGGCCGCCTGGTCGAACTCGGCGAAGCGACCGGGGTGATTGCAGCCCAGTCTATCGGCGAGCCCGGTACCCAGCTCACGATGCGTACCTTCCACATCGGCGGTACGGCGTCGCGAGTTTCCGAGCAGTCACGTCTGGAAGCTAAGGCCAACGGTATCGTGCGCTTCCTCAACCTGCAGACCGTGAAGTCGAAAGCAGGCGACCTGGTGGTTATGAACCGAAACGGCTCGATTACCCTGGCCGACGACAAGGGCCGGGAGCGCGAACGCTATTCGGTTGTGTACGGCGCCAAGGTCAAGGTCAACGACGGTGATCCGGTCCAGCTCGGCCAGATTCTGGTCGAATGGGATCCGTACACCTTCGCCATCCTGACCGAAATTGGCGGAACCGTGCAGTTCAAAGACCTGCAGGAAGGGGTCACGCTCCACGAAGAAGTGGACGAAGTCACCGGCTTGTCGCGCCACGTCGTGGCTGACTCCCCCGATGAGAAGCGGCAGCCCGCTATCGTGGTCAAGGGTAAGACCAGCAAGCGCTACTTGATGCCCTCTCGCGCCCACCTGATGGTGCAAGACGGCGATACCACCTACCCAGGCGACGTGCTGGCCAAGATCCCGCGCGAGACCACCAAGACTAAGGACATCACCGGCGGTCTGCCTCGCGTAGTCGAACTATTCGAAGCCCGCAAACCGCACGAGACCGCCGTCATCAGCGAGATCGACGGCATCGTCAAGTTCGGCGAGGTGTCAAAAGGTCAGCGCAAAATCTACGTTGTGGCCGACAACGGCACCGAAAAGGAGTACCAGGTGCCGCGTGGCGTCCACATCAATGTGCAGGAAGGCGAGCGCATCCGGGCTGGCGAACAGCTCATGGATGGCCCGCTCAACCCGCACGACATCCTGGCGGTTCTGGGCGAGAAAGAGCTCCAGGCTTACCTGGTGAACGAAATCCAGGAAGTCTATCGCCTGCAGGGCGTAAACATCAGCGACAAGCACATCGAGGTAATCGTTCGCCAGATGATGCGCTGGGTGAAAGTCGAAGACGTCGGCGACACCCAGTTCCTCCTCGAAGAACAGGTAGACAAGTTCCGCTTCCGCGAGGAGAACGAGCGCGTGATCGCACAGGGCGGCAAGCCGGCTACCGGACGCCCACTGCTGCTCGGCATCACCAAGGCATCGTTGGCGACCGAGTCGTTCATCTCGGCGGCGTCGTTCCAGGAGACCACGCGCGTGCTCACCGAAGCCTCCATCCAGGGCAAGGTGGACCACCTGCGCGGCTTGAAAGAGAACGTCATCGTCGGCCGCCTCATCCCTGCCGGAACCGGCATGGAGTACTACCGCAACGTACGCCTCTCGCCCGAAATGGAAGAGGCTGCGGCCAAGGTGCAGGAGGAGGTCTCGGCCGCCTACGAGGAAGCCGAGCGCGCTCTGGAACTCATGCGCCGCGAGGGCGAGACCGAAGAACTGACGGCCGAATAGTTACACGGGTGTGGGGCGGACACTCCTGTCCGCCCCGTTTTTTCCTATGCACGCCAACCCAGAGTACTTGAACGATCGCCAGCCCGATCCGCGCAATTCCCAGTTGCGCCTCTGGCCGTCCGGCAATACCCTAAGTCAGCTCATGCTGCGTTTTTTTCGGCTCCTCCGGCTTGCAGTCTGGCGTGCCTTCCAGCACGACGCCTTTGCCGTCGCCAAGGCCTCTGCATACTCATCGATCCTGACCTTTTTCCCGGCGCTGCTGATTCTGGGTTCTCTTCTCGCTACCTCCCGCAAAACCACCGTTTACCTTCGTGAAATTTCCGACGCGCTGAGCCGCATTTTGCCCGCCGGCAGCGCCACCGCCCTCGCTTATTTGCGGGGAAGCAGCTACCGCCCTCTCGGCCTCCTGATCTCGGCTTCGCTGTTGACGATGTGGACCGCCTCCGGCGTCATGATCTCCTGGATGGAGGGCTTCCGGAACGCCTACCAGCTCCCTAAGACCTGGGGACTGGTGAAGGAGCGCATGATTGCCTTCTCCTTGGTTATCCTCGCTGGAATTCCCATGACCTTCGCCACGATCCTGGTTGCCTTCGGCAGCCGCATTGAAACTCGCATTCTGTTTCAAATAGGTCACGAATTCGGTCCCTTTATCCTGCTCATGTGGATGGCGATCCGCTGGGTCATCGCTACCCTGACCAGCATTGCCGTGATCGCGCTCATTTATCACAATGCCGTTCCGCGTACCCAGCCCTGGCACAGCGTCCTGCCCGGCGCCACGCTAGCTACCGGCTTGTGGTTTGGCGTGACCCTACTTTTCGGCTGGTACCTGAACCGCTATGCCGATTACAGCATCATTTACGGTTCGCTCGGAGTCGGCATTGCCCTGCTCGTCTGGATGTACATGATCTCTCTGGTGGTCTTGGTGGGCGCCGAATTCAATGCCATGCTCTTCCCCCGGGCGGTGCTCGGACGTGAACTGAGGCAGGCGGGAAATCAGAAATTAGCCATGCGCTAGCGCAGGAGCAGCTTAGGGCTGCCATAAGCGGTTACTCAGCCAAGAACTGAGGTAGAGACCGGGCTTGCCCCGTTCCGGTTGCCCATAAGCTGGATTCGTATCAGACACGGCTGGGAGTTCGCTCTGAAAATCAAGGTTGCTTCACTTGTACTTGTATTGACCTTCACGGCTTGCGCGCTGTTCGCTAAAGATTCCAAAGCTTCCCTGCGCCAGGAACTAGTGGGCGCCTGGAAGTTGGTGTCGATTCAGGCGCAATACCCTGATGGCCGGCTTGATTCCGACCCCGACCTAGGTCCGCGCGCCGCGGGCTATCTCATCTATGATTCAGGTGGCCACATGTGCCTTCAACTAATGAACCCGGACCGCTTTGATTGGCGCAATCCTCCGAATGCCACGCCCGCAGAAGCCAAGGCCGCCATCGACGGCTACGACGCCTACTGCGGCAGCTATGAGGTCGAGGAGAGCGAAGGGGTGGTGATCCACCATAGGGAGTTAGCCTTAGTTCCCAACGAGGCCCGCACCTCGGTCGAGCGCCATGTGGCCTTTCAAGGAAATCATCTGGTTATCAAGCTGTTCGAAAAGGATCGCCGCGGGCAACCGCTGAAGTACACCTTGACCTGGGAGCGGCTGAAGTGACCGAACCCAAGCTGGATCTCGTTTCCGGCGACATCTCGACGGGAGATGCATCCATCATTGTTGATCTCGCGCTCGACAGCCACGCCGATGTTGCCGCCGGCCGTCGCGCCAAGATCATCTGCACGATCGGCCCGGCATGTAATTCCGCGTCCGCGATTCGTGATCTGCTTCGTCTGGGCATGGACGTGGCCCGCCTGAATTTCTCGCACGGCACCCAGGCCGAGCACGCCCGCAACATTGCCCGCCTGCGGCGCACGGCGAAAAAAGAGCGCCGGACTGTGTGCATCTTGGCCGACCTCCAGGGCCCAAAAATCCGCACCGGCCCGCTGAAAGGCCACACTGCCGTCACACTCGAGACAGGCTCGCGGGTAGTCATCACCCCTCGTGACGTACTCGGAACCGAGAAGCTGATCTGTACGACTTTTCCCACTCTGGCGAAAGACGTCGAACCCGGTTCCCGTATCCTGCTCTCCGACGGCCTGATCGAGTTGCGCGCTCTGGCTGTCGAGGACGACGACGTCGAATGCGAGGTGATCAACGGTGGCGTCTTAGGTGAGCACCAGGGCATCAACCTGCCAGGCGCCACTTTGTCCGTGCCCTCCCTCACGGAGAAGGACCAAGTAGACCTTGCATTTGCCGTCAAGCGCGGGGTTGACTACATCGGCCTGTCCTTCGTGCGTTCCGCCGCTGACATCCGTGCCGCCCAGCAGCTAATCCGCCAGCACGGCAGCAATGTGCCGGTGGTGGCCAAGCTGGAGAAGCCTCAGGCCATCGATCAACTGGAAGAAATTCTGGAAGTCACCGACGCCGTGATGGTAGCCCGCGGCGATCTTGGAGTAGAACTGCCGCCAGAAAAAGTTCCCGTGATCCAGAAACATGTCATTCGAAAATGCGCGGAATGGCGCAAGCCGGTGATCACTGCCACCCAGATGCTCGAGTCAATGGTGGAAAATCCGCGTCCCACGCGAGCCGAAGCCAGCGATGTGGCCAACGCTATTTTCGACGGCACGGACGCGGTCATGCTCTCTGCCGAGACGGCAACTGGAAAGTACCCGCGGGAAGCAGTAGCCATCATGGGCCGCATCGTGGTGGAAGCGGAGCGAAGCATGACCCAGGATCGCGCCGAGCGGCGTCGCCGCAATCACCGCCGCCTCTCCATCGCCGAGACCATCTGCGAATCCATTGCTCACGCCGCCGAGGACCTAGAAATGGCGGCCATTGCTGTTTTCACCGAAAGCGGCAACACCGCCAAGCTGATCTCCAAGTACCGTCCTAAGGCCGAAATCTTCGCCTTCAGCCACATGCCGCACGTCTGCAATCGCCTGAACCTCCTGTGGGGCGTGCGCCCCGTCTTTCATCACCAGGAGCGCACCGCCGAAGCCATGGTCCGCGCCGCCGAGATCAAATTGTTAGAGGAGGGCCGACTTAAGGCTGATGACGTTCTGGGCGTCGTTGCCGGCACACAACTGGCTTCCGGCTCGACCAATTTCATGCGCCTGCACGTGGTCGTTGACGAGCTGCCCGAGCGCCGGCGGCGCACGCAGCTGACCAAGAAACCCAGGAAACGCTGAAGCCCACGCGGTTTTTGGGTGGCGCAGGGCTTCAGCCCGGCAATAAGCTCACAAAGCGCCTGCGCTTTAGGGCCTGAGGAACATGCCCTCCAATCCTCAAATCGACCATTTCCACGATCCTACCACCGATCCTCCCGTCCGAGGCTTCCTCCACATTCCACACCAGCCCAACGGACATGGCCTGACATGCACTCATGGAGCCGGCTCCAGTGCCCAGTTCCCGCTGCTGGCTGCGCTGGCAGGCGCCTTCGCCGAAGCTGGGTACACCGTCCTGCGTTGCGATCTGCCTTTTCGCCAAGCCCGGCGCTTCGGCCCACCTCGTCCGGGCGATGCCGCCCGTGACCGCGCAGGCCTGGTTCACGCCGTGGCCGCGATGAGACGGCTGATTCCCGGCCGCCTCTTTCTCGGGGGGCACTCCTACGGTGGACGGCAGGCCAGCATGCTTGTCGCAGAACAACCCCAGATCGCCGATGGCCTCCTGCTGCTCTCCTATCCGCTTCATCCTCCGCGCAACCCTGCGCAACTTCGCACTCAACACCTGGTCAATCTCCACAAGCCCGCGTTATTCGTACACGGCACCCGCGATCCCTTCGGATCCATAGGAGAAATCGCAGCAGCTCTAAACCTAATTCCTGCTGAAACAAAGTTGGTGTCGCTGGAAGGCGCGGGCCACGACCTGGGTGGCAAAAAGAAGGACAAAGAACCGATGGATTTGTCCGCCCGGATCCTGGCAACCTTTCAGGAATTCTTCAAAATCCGTGTGGCCGCGTGAACTCCTGGGGCGCCGACACGCTGCTCCGCGCCCTTCAATTCACCCACCCCGACTTCCCTTCGCCGTTTTTCTTGTCATCGGGAGGCAGGTAATTTCCGTATTCGTCGAACGTCCCCGGATTCTCCCCCTGCTTCTTCATGTAGACCTGAAACTTCTTGGCCGCGCGCCGCCGTTTGGCGCGGTAATATTCATTCCGCAGGCTGTAATACCACTCCGAAGCGGAGAACGCCAATCCCCGACGTGACAGGAATTTGGTGTAGACGAAACCGAAGAATAATCCCCCGAGGTGCGCAAAATTGGCGACTCCACCCTGGCTCGGCTCGAAGGTAGCGATGATCACGAGGAAGATCATGATGGCCACCATGTACTTGGCCTTGATCATGAAGGGCAGGGGGAACATGAAGATCTCGCGATCCCCATACAACATGCCGAAGGCGATCAGCAGCCCGTAAATTCCACCCGACGCCCCTATGGTTATCGTGCCTGGCCCCCCTCCCGGAAGCGGCAGATAGGCGACCGCAATGGTAGTCAGCCCCGCGCCCACCACACAGAACAGGTAGAACTCGAGGAACTTCTTCGCTCCCCAATCCTCTTCCTCCTGTCCGCCAAACATCCAAAGCATGAACATATTGACGAGCACGTGCCACACGCCCCCGTGCAGGAAAGCGTAGGTGACGAGCTGCCAGATCATCCCCCAGTGCAACACGGACCCAGGGACCAGGCCCAGGTACTGCATCACACCGTCGTAGGCTGTCGGCGACACAGCCCTGAGCACGACTTCCAGGAAATAGACGATGGCGCAGGTGAGCACAATGCGTTTCACCCAGCCGTGAAACGGAGGCAAGCTCAGCGAGAGTGTCCGTCCCCTATACATAAAAACTCGTCACAGACTCGATTCCGACTAAATATAGCCTAAGTCTACCGCTCCGGCAGCGGCACCACCGGCAGGCTGGGACGCCCCTCGACGCCCACCGCCCGCACCGCGAAGATTACATTATCCTTCGACATCTTCATTGTGGCCCGATTCACGTTGCCCACGCGCTCTGAGTGCTCCCAGTCCGGACTGCTGGTCGCGCGCCACAGCACCTCGTAGGCGCTGACGCGCCCACCCGGAGAAGGCTCCCACATGATAGTGGAATCGTTCTCTAGATTCTTCGTCAAGAGCCGGACATTACTCGGAGGTGCAGGCGCAGCGGCTAGCGACGCCAGCGTGGCCGCGTTCAGACGGGCCACGCGAGCCACATAATCGAAGTCGACAAATTTCGGCAGATCGCCGTATTCGATTCCGTTCTCCGTGCGTAGGTTCTGGTGTTGATGATTGTAGTCCTCGCGGAACTCGGTGAACCGCACGGCCGTAAACCCCTGCTGATTGAAAGCATAATGATCTCCGCCCCGCAGGTACCGATCGAGCCGAAAAACCAGCACGGGTTTTACGCCAGCATCATACGTGCGGCCGACTTCCGCGATGTAGCGTGCCAGTTCGCGCGAGGGCGAATCGCTTTCTCCGCCCAGCATGCGAATCATCCGAACCTGCTGTTCGGTGGCCGCGACCGGGAGGCCTGCGGAGAACACCCGTACCACGCTGGCATCCTGCTGCGGATTCTTGTCCCCGCCTACGATGTCGTTGTTTAAGACCGCTTCAACATTCCATCCCTGCTGCTTGGCCATCTGCGCGAAATGCTTGCTGCCGTTCAACCCCTGCTCCTCGCCCGCCACGGCGAGGAAAATAATCGTCGCCGGAAATCTGTGCTTGCTCAGAACCCGCCCACACTCCAGGCTCACAGCCGTGCCGCTACCGTCATCATTGGCCCCAGGCGCGTCGCCTTTTCGATCCAGCGTATCGCTGTTCCGCGAATCGTAATGCCCGGTCACCAACACAATGCGATTGGCGCTCCCCGGATCAGTCCCCTTCAGGACTGCATAAATATTTGTGATCTCGGTAGGAGCCGGAATTCGGTCGGCAGGGTGTTCTGTAAACGAATCCGTCTTCACCTCGAGGCAGCCGCCGCACTCCTTCGAATAGCGCTCAAATTCGGATTTAATCCACTCCCGCGCCGCCCCAATCCCACGCCCCGCCGCAATCGAAGCCGGGTCTTGTGCCGAGAGGGTCAGACGGGTCCCAAAACTTACCAACTTCTCGATATTGCTTTGGATTCGTTGCGCAGAAACATCCTGCAACGCTGCCACGATCTGCGGATCGGCAGGTCCCGCCAGGCTTGACGTTTGGCCCGCGCCCTGTACTCTGGATTGTGCCCAGAAGGCCAACGGGCTCGCCAGCAACAGCATCAGAGCGCTACTACGCGATAGTAAATTCCAGAAATTGGGGAACATTGGTCGACGAAGGAACGACGTTGGCTTTACCCTTGACCGCTTGGCCCACAGCACTAGAATGACCGAGGCTCAGGACGAATCCCGGTACTTGACCTCTTGGCCCGGGAGAATCTAAATATTATCAGGGGTGGTCGATAGAACGGAGGCAATTATGGTCGCGTGTCCTGAATGCGAGACCGATCTGGACATCGAAGAAGATGAGCTCGATGAGGGCGAAATTGTTTCCTGTCCCGAGTGTGGCTCCGATTTTGAGGTGATTACCACCAATCCGATTGAGCTCAAACCCGTCGAGGAAGAAGAGTTCGAGGAGGAAGAAGAAGAAGAGGAAGCCGAAGACGGTGACTATTCTTAGCCGTGGTCACCTCCGTGAACCCGCCCCCTTGCTTTTTTATGCCGTCCTTTTGCTGGCGTTGGCGTCTGGGCCTGGATTGGCTCAGCGTGCGCGTGCCAGCCAGGCGCTCCCCGCGGGCGAGAAACCTCCAAAACCCTATGCGCTGATTTACGGAACCGTTTTTGGTCCTGACGGCTTCACCGTCTACGGGGTGAGAATCAAAATCCGCTCTGTCAACGAGAAAAAGCCCCGCTGGGAGCTGTATTCGGACCACGGCGGCGAATTTGCCCAACGGGTGCCGGCGGGGCAGGTCGATTACGTGATCTGGGCCGATTTGAAGGGCTTTAAGTTGCCTGATGGCAAGAAGTTACACGCCGGGCAGGAGGTTACCGTCCACATCCAGAATGACGAGCGCGCCGACATCAGCTTGCATCTAAAATAGAGGGTTCCTGGTAGAGGGGGCTAAACCTATGAAAAAGGCAACAGCTGTGGCACTTACGCTGCTCCTGTTGGGCTTTGAAGTCTCCCTCAGCGCGTCCACCAAGGACAACCCTGCGGGACGCCTGCTGACGGGCCGTGTGGTCGATCACCAGGACGCCCCCCTGGCAGGCTCCATCGTGTACCTGACCAATACCCGCACCCGCGCGGTCAAGACCTACATCGTGGGCAAGGATGGCCAGTACCGCTTCCCGTCGCTCTCCCTCAATACCGACTATGAGCTCTACGCTCAGTACAACGGTCGCAAGAGCGACACCAAGACCGTAAGCCAATTCGACAGCCGACCGAACGTGAATATCAACCTGCGAATCGATACCAAATAGCCCCTTTTCTGGCGCTGCGTTCTCGGCGCTGAACGGTTCCTGCGAAGAGGTCGGAATGCCCAAATCCCCAAATTTGCGGATTACAAAACCACCAAATAGTCCTAATCTGTCCTAATCTGTCCTAATCTGATAGATACCCACTAGCAATCGCATCCAACGGAGTTCCTATGGGCCTAAGTATCCTGGCAGGACTACTGACCTTCCTGATTGTGGCGGGAGTTCTGGTCTACGTCGTCATCATCTACAACGAACTCGTGCGCCTGCGGAACGATAACGACCGTGCCTGGGCCAACATCGATGTATTGCTCAAGCAGCGCCACGACGAAATCCCCAACCTAGTGGAAACCGTAAAGGGCTACCTGCAGCATGAGCAGCAGACCCTGCTGGCCGTGACCCAGGCTCGTGCCGCTTCCATGAACGCTGCCACCATCGGCCAGAAAGCCCAGGCCGACCTGCTGGTTACCGGCGCTCTGCGCGGCCTTTTTGCGGTGGCCGAGAATTATCCTCAACTCCGGGCCAACGAGAATTTCCTTAAGCTCCAGAACCGGATCTCTGAACTGGAGGAACGCATCGCCGACCGCCGCGAGTTCTTCAACGACGATGTCAACACCTACAACACCCGCATCCGTCAGATCCCCGACGTCTTCCTCGCCAGCTTCATGAGCCTGCAACCGCGGAAGATGTTCAAAGTCTCCGACGAGGATCGCCGCAACCTGACCGTAAGCTACCCACCGAAAGCAGCTGGCCAGACCTGAACGGATTCAGGCCTATTTCTGGGCAGAGATCCCCCTGGGGGTTCGCGTATCAGGGTACCAGGGTACCAGGGTACGCCGTCAGAGCCTGCTAACTAAAGAAGGGCGTGCCGCAAGTCATTCGACGACCGGTGCGGATTCGGGGGGATGAGCCATGTACTGAAGTAGGGTGGCCGCAGGGCCCCGGGCCTGCATATCTGGTCCCTCCTAAGGAACGGCCTTTATCCGTCGTGTTCTAAAGGCGAAAAAAGAAGGGCTAGACGTAGGTAATTACCCTGGTTCAGCCGCTTCAGCATTTCACAATTTTTTACTTCTTTTTACCCCCATTTGACACCTGTGCTGCTGCCAATGAATTATCCTGCCGACCATCGTAGAAGCGGCACTCGAAAGAGGGTATGAAACCCAAACGTTGGAATGAGCGAACCCGGCTGATGTTGATTCTGGAACTGGCGGTTGTGCTGCCGGCAGCGACGCTCATCCTGCTGAGTTTTTGGCACCTGAATCACCTACAACGCGACCGCGGCATCGAAGCCTTCATTCAACGTGAATTCAGCCAGGTCCTGGCCATCTCCGAAAAGCAGATTAACCAGAGAGCTTACGACTTATTGGAAGATGTGCGCCCCGATATACCCGCACCCGGGAACACCTGCTCGGTGACTCTGGACAAGATCCTTGCGGCGCATCCTTACATCGCGCATATCTACGTTTACGATCCCCAAGCCGGCATGGTCTTCCGTTCCCAGCCAGATCGACTCCGAGAGTCCAACTTCCGTGCTGAGGCTGAAGATCTCGACAAGATGTTCGATGCCTGGATGAAAGCCGCCTTCGACGATTACGCCAAGGAGCTGGCCAAGGCTAAGACGAAGGGCAAGCCCTACTATTTTGAATCCACCTGGGCCCCACGCGGTGAAAAGCATATCTATCAATCGACCGCCTCATTCCTGAAGGTTGACGAGGAGACCGGCAGAAAGGCCATTGTCGGGGTCACCTTCGACGCCGAATACCTGCGTGACCGCTTCTTTCCCGAAATGCTCGATGCAGTAATCAGTCACAACTCAGCCGATTCGCAAAATGACAAGAATCACGCCGTGCTCATGATCCATCCTCGCAGCGATTCGACGCCCTTGGCGGCCTCTGCCGGATGGGATGGCGGCGAACCTGAAGTCGAGCGCAACCTGGAAGGTGCTTTTCCTGGACTCGCGCTCGCCATTAAGAAGCGTGGCACCACGCTGGCCGCCATCGGCCAGCACTTCGTGCATACCGGTTATCTGATTCTGGGCGGCCTGTCTCTCCTGCTGGCGGGTGGAATCTTCCTGACTTATCGCAATGTCAGCAAGGAAATGGCCTTGGCCCGGTTGAAGTCCGACTTCGTCTCCAACGTCTCCCACGAATTGCGCACGCCGCTTTCGCTCATCCGCCTGTACGCCGAAACGCTGGAGATGGGCCGCATCACCAGCCCTGAAAAATACCAGGAGTACTACCAGATCATTCGCAAGGAGAGCGAGCGGCTGACTGCGCTGATCAACAACATCCTCGACTTCTCGCGCATCGAGGCCGGCCGCAAGGAATACGAATTCCGCGAGACCGATCTGAGCGCCCTGGTTCACAACACGCTCGAATCGTACCGCTATCAGATCGAGCAGCACGGCTTCACCTTCGAAGAGAAGATCGAGCCTGTACCGCCGTTGCGTGTCGACCGTGAAGCCATGGCGCGCTCGCTGGTCAACCTGGTCAACAACGCCCTCAAGTACTCGCAAGACCGAAAGTACATCGGGGTAAATCTCTATCGCGAAAACGGAGCGGTGAAGCTGGAGGTCATCGACCACGGAATCGGCATTCCGCAGCAGGAGCAGAGCAAGATTTTCGAAAAATTCTATCGCGTCGGCGATCCCTTGGTTCACAACACCAAGGGAAGCGGCCTGGGGCTGTCGTTAGTGCGTCACATCGTGCAGGCCCACGGAGGCCAAGTGTCGGTCAACAGCACGCCCGGCGAGGGCAGCAAGTTCACCATAGCGTTGCCGCTGCAAGCCGAAGAGAAGGCGCAAGCGGCAACAAGAAGCACGTAGGGGCAGCCGTCTCGGCCTGCCCAGCCGGGCGAAGCTCGGCCGGTATTCAGAAGTCGTATCCGGTCGCGTCTTTTAGACGTGCCGCATAGGCTGTCTTGGCATTTGTCATTCCGAGCGGGCTTTAGCCCGCGAGGAATCAGGGTTTCGCGTCGGAGATTTCGGTAATGCCCAAAATCCTGATTGTAGAAGACGAACCCAACATGATCGCCGGCCTGCGCGACAACTTCGAATACGAGGGCTACGGCGTCATCACCGCTCCCGACGGGGTTGCCGGCCTGGAGCGGGCTCTGGCCGAATCTCCCGACCTGATCATCCTGGACGTCATGATGCCGCGCATGAGCGGCCTCGATGTCTGCAAGCAACTCAAAGCTAAACGGCCTTCGATCCCAATCATCATGTTGACCGCGCGAGGCCAGGAAGTCGACAAGGTCATCGGACTCGAACTGGGCGCCGACGACTACGTCACCAAGCCATTCTCCATCCGCGAGCTGCTGGCCCGCGTGAAAGCCGTGCTGCGCCGCGCCCAGCCCGTACCCAAGGACCAGGAGCGCTACGCCTTCGGCGACGTCGAAGTGAATCTGCGCAGTTGCCAGGTCTCGCGCCAAGGAAAGCAATTGGAGGTCTCCTCCAAGGAATTCGATTTATTAAAGTACTTCCTCGTGCATTCGGGCGAGGCCATAAGCCGCGATCGTCTCCTCGAAGAAGTCTGGGGCTACGACCGCTTTCCAACCACGCGCACGGTAGACGCGCACATCGTCCGCCTGCGCCAGAAGCTCGAACCCAAGCCCGACGACCCACGCTACTTCTTGACGGTGCACGGAGTCGGCTACAAATTCGTCGGTTAACAACGGAGATGGGTGCGGCAATTCGTGAGCAAGCTTCGGATAGCAACCCAACCCAATCCGGTGCAAGGTTTGTATCACGGCACCTTCGTATTGCGGCGAGAGCGGGAATCTTATGCGGGCATGCCTTTGGGCATGCCGATCAAGACCGTTTAACCGGAACGGGGCTTTAGCCTCTGATCCTGACACCTGGCACCTGAGACCTTTTGCATGGCTGAGCTGGCCAAAAATCGTCCCCCGAACCGAATCGCTTACTACGCCTTCGGCCAAACCGCCGAGCCAGCCGAGCCATATCGCTCTCGGCGCACGGATGATACCGTGCTCATCCGTCAGGCGCAGGAGGGAAACACCGACGCCTTCGAGCAGCTGGTTCGCCACTACGACCAGACCGTTCTGCGCCTCGCCACGCACCTCACCGGTTCTCAGGACGATGCGCAGGAAATTTACCAGGAAGCCTTTCTGCGCGCCTACCGCAATCTGCCGCGCTTTCGCTTCGAGTGTTCTTTTTACACGTGGATCTATCGCATCGTCACCAATCTGTGCATCGATCACCTCCGCAAGAACCGATTCCGTACGCGGGAGGTGAGTACCGAGACGTCAGCCGAAGGCGATCAAGAGCAGCAGATCGTTGATCGCATACCCGACCACCGTCCGGGTGTCAGTCCGGAGCGAGCTCTGTTGACCCGAGAGCTGCGCGACCACATTCTGCGCGCGTTAGACAAGCTCTCGCCCCGCGAACGCATGGTCTTCGAACTAAAGCACTACCAGGGCCTGAAGCTGCAGATGGTAGCCGTCATCCTGAACACCACCGAAAACACCATCAAGAACACGCTCTTCCGAGCCACTCACAAGCTGCGTCTGGAGCTGGCCGAAGTGCGGTGAAGAAAGCTCTCCGCTGGCAGGTCGCAGGTGTCGGGTCGCAGGTTATCATCCTTCCGGTGTTGCTTGTCGTCCGGAGCGCCGCGAAACTGCGTTTCACGGCTCTAGCCCGAGGGCTCTAGTTTACTGCGAGTGTTCGAGTAAGAGTGCCAGCAAGTGCGCTCAGTCATTCCACGCGGAGTAGGTTCAGAGGCCCTCGCTTCCGCTCTTAGTATTGCCCTATATAGAGTAGATTACTGTGCAATATAATATGCATACTTTGCTTGGAATATTCGAGTACTGGCAATAAAGTATTACCCTATCATGCCAAGCCTCGTCGCCAAGAAAAAGGGCAACAAGCTCTATTACTACGTGGTCGAAAGTGCTCGCGTCGAGGGCAAACCCCGTATCGTCCATCAGGTCTACCTCGGCACCGCCGAGAAACTGGCCGAGTTGGTCCGCGATCGCACCGCCCCCCTCCCCCTGGACGCTTTCACCCGCGAATTTGGCTTGCCCGCTGCCCTGTGGGCGGCGGCTCAACAGAGCGGGGTCTGGGACCTGCTGCGATCCCTCTGGCCCGCACCCCGCTCCGGACCTTCCCCCGCGCACTATCTGCTGTTGGCCGCCCTTTACCGCATTTGCCGGCCCGGTCCTAAAACCGAAGTGGCCGATTGGTATCGCACTTCCATCTTGTCGGCGCTGTGGGAGCTTCCGGCCGAGCGTTTTACTTCGCAAGCTTTCTGGGATGCCTTTGAACAGATCCTGCCGGAAGGCCCAGAAGCGCTCTCCCTGGCGGACGATCCCTTGGAGCAGGCGCAGGTGCGTTTACTGGGACTGTGGAAGGGAAAGCAACTGGTGGGTCGTCGCCTGCTGGCTTACCACACCGCCAACTTCTACACCTATATCGTCAGCACCCACCCCCGCAATCAACTGGCCCAGCGTGGGCACAACAAGCAAGACCAACACAACCTGCGGCAAGTCGGTCTCAGTTACGTTCTCGATGGCGAACATGGGTTGAGCCTGTGTCATCACGTCGATACCGGCAATGTGGCCGACGGGGAGGAGTTCTCGACCTCGTTGGCGCGCATCACGCGCATGTTGGATCAGAACCAGATCGCGCGCGAGACGGTGACGCTGGTGCTGGACAAAGGCTCGGCTGCGCTGGCCAATACGGCGCAGTTGGAAGAAGCCGGAGTGGGATGGATCTCGGCCTTACCCTGGAATCAGGCCCCGGCCCCGTTACGCAGTCGGGCCGTGGAAGAGCTACCCTTGTGCAGCCGTGCCCAGCCCGGAGTGCGCGCCGCGGCCGAGAAAACCTTGCTCCATGGGCGCGAATATCTGTGCGTGGTGAAGTACTCAGCCGCCTTCGCGGGCGAGCAATGGCACAGCCTGACTACCAGTCTCAGCCGGGTGTTGCAATCGCTGCGCCGCCTGGCCAAGGAACTGAATGAGCCCAAAGCGCGCTGGGAACAAGATCAGATCGGGCGCAAGATCGGGCGCTGGTTGTCCGCCCCCTTTCTGACCGAGCTCATTTGCTATCAACTGGAGGAGCAGGAAGGTCGCTGGCATTTGCAGTTTGACTTCGATTCCGCCGCCCTCCCCCAACTGCTTAATCAACGCCTGGGACGGACCGTGCTGCTAACCAACCGTATGGATTGGAGTGCAGAACAAGTCGTGGCCGGCTACTCCGGTCAACAACAGATCGAACGCGTGTTCCGTGGACTGAAGCAGGGAAACTGGCTGGGTTGGGATCCCATGTATCACTGGACCGATCGCAAGATTCGTATGCATGCCTTTTACTGCCTGCTGGGTATTTCTCTGCTGCAGTATGTGCACAAGCAGGCGCAAGCTGCTGGGGCCGACCCGTCCCTCGAGCAGCTGCTCGAGGAACTGGAGCAGATCCAACAGTTCGTTTTACTTTATCCCCCTCAGGGCGGGAAGGGACCGCCACGCACCGCCTATGTGCTCTCGCAGCAGACTCTGGCGCAGCAAGCTCTGGTCAAGACTCTGGGGCTGGAGCGATGCATCGTAGTACCCGGCGTGGGCAGGACAACCCAACGCTTGTAACCCCCTCAGAAATTACCCGGTTACCCTCTTGCCTAACCAACTCGCAGTAAACTACCGCGGGGTGAGAGTATCCCCGCCCGCCGCTGATCCCCAACCCTCTCGACGTGTCATCCCGAGCGGAGGCAGACGATTCGCTCGGGAACCTGCCGAAATCGAGCGCCCTGCTGTTCTTTCCTCTGAATCCGATCCCATGCTGGCGCCTGCGATCTGCCCCCGCGATCTAACCGTAACCGATGAAAAAGGCTGCCGATTTAGCAGCCTTGAAAATCCTCGCCGGCGAGGACGCCCGCGCCCGACTAATTAATTCTGGTCGTTGCCGGCGCGCTTCCACGACATGAGCTCGCCAATCGTGGAACCTCCGGTGCTGGACACCGGGTGTTTGTAGGACTCGACTTCCTGGCGCGACGCCTCTTCGCCCACCGCGCGGATGCTGAGTCCGACTTTCTTCTCATCCGGATTCAGCTTGATGATCTTGAAGTCATGCTCTTGTCCGGGCTCGAGGTGCATTGGTCCGCCGTGCTCATCGACCGCCTCGGAATTGTGGCAAAGTCCTTCGATTCCCTCGGTGATTTCGACGAACGCGCCGAAGGTCGCCACGCGCAGAACTTTTCCGTGCAGGATGTCACCCACACGATGCTGCGCGAAGAAGGTTTCCCAAACATCGGGCTGAAGCTGCTTCACCCCCAGCGACAGACGCCGCTTGTCGGGCTCAATCGCCAACACCACGGCCTTCACGCGGTCGCCCTTCTTCAGGACTTCGGAAGGATGCTTCACGCGCTTAGTCCAGCTCAGATTGCTCACGTGTACCAGGCCATCGATGCCATCTTCGATCTCGATGAACGCGCCGAAGTCGGTGAGGTTGCGTACGCGGCCCTCGACGGTTGCCCCAACCGGGAATTTGTCGTGCAGCGACTCCCAGGGATTGGTCTCCAGTTGCTTCATGCCCAGCGAAATGCGCCGCTCCTGCGGGTTGACATTCAGCACCACGCACTCCACGCTGTCGTTCACGTTGACGATCTTTGACGGATGCTTCATCCGCTTGGACCAGGTCATCTCGCTGACATGTACAAGTCCCTCGATTCCCTGTTCCAGTTCGACGAACGCGCCGTAATCGGTAACGCTAATGACGCGCCCTTTGACATGCGCGCCCACCGGATAACGCTGTGCCGCGTCAAGCCAGGGATCGGGGGTCAGCTGTTTGAAGCCGAGCGACACCCGCTGCTTCTCCTTGTCAAACTTCAGCACTTTCACTTGGATATGGTCGCCAACATTGACCAGGTCACGCGGGTGCGTCAGGCGTCCCCAGGACATGTCCGTGATGTGCAACAGGCCGTCGATCCCGCCCAGATCGACGAATGCGCCGTACTCGGTAAGATTCTTCACCACGCCAGTCAGCACCGCGCCCTCTTCCAGGTGCTCCATGGTCTTGGTACGCTTCTCGGTTTGTTCTTCTTCCAGGAGTTGCTTGCGGGAGACGACAATATTGCCGCGCTTCTTATTAAGCTTGATGACCGCTACTTCAATAGTCTGCCCCTTGAGAGCGTCCAGATTGCGGACGGGTCGCAAATCCACCTGCGATCCCGGCAGGAACGCACGTGCGCCCAGGATGTCTACGGTAAGCCCGCCTTTAATCCGGTCGATGACCAGAGCCTTGATGGGCTTCTTCTCATTGAGCGCCTTCTCGATCTCGTCCCAGGCATGAATCCGCTGCGCTTTCTGGTGAGAGAGGTTGATGTAGCCTTCCTCCGTCTCTCCCTTATCGCGCATGACGTCGATTGCGTCGCCGGGCTGGAACTTAGGCTTGCCTTCATGGTCCAGAACTTCGGCAAGCGGCAGCATGCCTTCGGACTTGGCGCCGATATCCACCACGACGTGTGCCGGCGTGAGCTTCAACACGGTGCCGCGAATCACGCGGTCTTCACCGACCGCTTCTTCAGCTTCGGTGGTGAAGGTCTCGAGGGCGGCGGCGAAATCTTCCGCGGCGGGTCTGTTGTTTTGAGCTGGGGCTGGTTCGGCTGGAGATTGAGGTTCAGCAGCCATCGAGTCCTCAGCTGGCGCCTCCGGTTCGTGCTCTAAGGTTACGGCAGAATCCAGGTGATGGGCGGTGTTTTCGTCGAACAAGGTTTATGCCTCTCCGATCTAAATTGCACTTGATTGCACTTGCGTCAGGGTGCGGGAGGTTTAAGCGGACTGCTGGTGAGCGTCTAAGTTTAAGTTGGGTCCGTTCTGGCGAACGAACCAAGACAATCCAGCGGCCGGACTCTAGCGTACCCGCGTCCCAAGGAACTCTTCGACTATAGCAACCGCTTCCGAACAGTGTCAAACGGCAAAGAGAGCCGAATTCAGATCTGCCAAGCTGCCCGGTCTTGCGCAGCGGAAAAACACGGCTTGCGCGGACGATTTTGTCACATAACGGCATGAGGTTCGGCAAAAAGCCGGTCATCTGCTACTCTCCCTGCCATGGATTACCTCTGGACTCCGTGGCGTTACGCCTACATCACCGGCGCGGAGAAGCCGAAAGGCTGCATCTTCTGCAAGCTTCCCATGCAAGATGACAAAAACGCGAAAATTGTGTATCGGGCTAAGCAGTGCTTCGTGATCCTGAACAGTTATCCCTATACCCCGGGGCACGTGATGGTGGTGCCATACGCCCATCTCGATGAACTGCAAAAGCTCCCCGCCGAAACCGCGCACGAGATGATGGACCTGTCGCAGAAGATGGAGCAGGTGCTGCGGGGACTCTACAAGCCCGATGGCGTGAACCTGGGCATGAACATCGGTGCCGCAGCCGGAGCCGGAATTGCCGGGCATATCCACATGCATGTTCTGCCGCGCTGGGTTGCTGATGCCAACTTTGTGTCCGTGGTGGGTGAGACCCGGGTGCTGCCCGAGACGCTGGAGACAACCTGGGAGAGGATGAAGAAAGCAATTGGCAATTAGCAATTTGGCATTGGGGCCCGGAACGGGACCCAGAGGACCGGTTTTCTCGCTGGCCTTTGCATTCTCCTGTCGATCTCAGCGCCAGCCCAGAATTCTGTTCCGGTCGACCCCTCCGTCCAAACGGAGATAGCAAAAGCGGCAGATACCCGGCCGGCGCTGCTCGTGGTCCCGTCTGGCAAGATCGCCCAGCAGCGGGGCTACGGCTTTAACATCGAATTGCGGGTGCCGGTCAAACCTGAGGCGGTTTTTCAATCTGACTCTGTGGGAAAACCGTTCACCGCTGCCCTATCATGATGCTGATATGGTAGAGGAAGGCAAGATAGGCCTGGACGACTCCCTCACCAAGTATCTCCCCCAGGGCCCCCGCCAAGCCGGAATGTAGTCGAGGTCCGGCACCTCCTGCAGTCCCAGAGGAGGTTTCGGCGATTATCCCGAGAAGTTCGATTTCCGCCAACCCTACACGGAAGACGAACTGATGAAAATTGTCGAGGGTATTCCGCTCGCCTTTGCGCCGAGAACGAAGTGGAGCTACAGCAATCTCGTGTATCTAACGTTGGGTGTCCTGATCCGTCATGTCAGCGGGAAGAATTTATGGAGACTTCCTGAAAGAGAGGATCTTTTGAACCGCTGGGCGTGAGCACGAAGCGAATCGTCAGCGAGGCCGATATTCGTTGCCAACCGGGCCGCGGGTTACCGGCTTGTCACGGGAGAGTTGAAGAACCAGGAGTGGGTCTCGCCGACTCTAAACACAACCGCCGACGGAAGCCTGTCTTTCCCTGTTCTCGACTTAGCCAAGTGGGACGATGCTGAAGCGTTCAAGCCTGGAGCAGATGTGGACGGGGATGAAGCTCAGCGACGGCACCAGCCGAACAGGGAGGGGTACGGTTTTGGCTGGTTCACACCTGACGTTCGCGGGCACCGCCTCCTTGAACACGAAGGTGAATGGCAGGGATTCACCGGAAATATCTCCCGCTACGTGGACGATGAGTGGACAATCGTCGTATTGACCAACTTGGCCGGCGCCAAGCCCCAGGAAATCTCTCACCCGGTTGCCGGGTTGTACGTGAAGGATTGGGGGCCGCCGTCGAGTTCCGCTCCTAAGTAAAATCGTAGGGGGCCTGAACGGATTTTGATCCGGCCTCTTTTATGAGTATGCGCCCACGAGCTCTTCCATTTCTTTTTCGTCGATAACTTTCACGCCGAGTTCCTTGGCTTTGTCCCGTTTCGAGCCTGCGTCGCTTCCCGCGACTAGGTAATCGGTTTTCTTGCTGACTGAGCCGGACACCCGGCCACCGGCATCTTCGATCATCTTCTTGGCCTGCTCGCGCGTGTAGTTATTCAAAGTTCCGGTGAGCACGAAGGTCTTGCCCGCCAGCTTCATCCCGCGCCGCTTCTTTTTCCCGGCGAAAGTCAGCCCGGCATCGCGCAGCTGCTTGACCAGGTCGCGATTACGAGGCTCCTGGAAGAACTCGACAATACTGGCCGCGATGCGGGGTCCAACTTCGTTGACTTCCTGCAGCTCTTCTTCGCTGGCGTTCATCAAGTTGTCCATGGAGCCAAAGTGCTCGGCCAGGAACTCAGCGGTGCGCTCACCGACGAAACGAATCCCGAGCCCATAAATCACGCGCTCCAGCGGAAGCTTCTTGGAGGCCTCAATCTCATCGAGCACGTTTTGCGCCGACCGCTCGCCCATGCGCTCGAGTTGGAGTAGATCATCTTTGGTCAATCGGTAGATATCGGCGACATTCTTAACCATCCCGCGATCCGTCAGCTGGCTTACGAGCGCATCGCCCATGCCCTCAATGTTCATCACACCTCGCGTGGCAAAGTGCAAAACACTCTCCCGCAGCTTCGCAGGACAGTTGGTGTTCACACAGCGATGATCAGCCTCGCCTTCCGTTCGAACCACGTGGCCACCGCAAACTGGACAGCGTTCGGGCATCTGGAACGACTTATGACCCCGGGGATGATCTTTGTCCTCGACCACGCTGACCACCTTAGGAATCACGTCGCCGCCGCGCTCGACCTGTACCCAGTCGCCAATCTTCACGCCAAGCCGTTCGATTTCGTCCATGTTGTGCAGCGTCGCGCGGCTTACCGTCGTGCCCCCAATCGGAACGGGCTCGAGATGGGCGACCGGCGTCAATTTCCCGGTGCGGCCCACCTGCGGAATGATGTCGTTAATCTTCGTTACAGCGCCCCGCGCCGCGTACTTGTAAGCAATCGCCCAGCGCGGAGCTTTGCCGGTGTAACCCAGTTCCTCCTGCAACGAGGTGCGGTCGACTTTGACCACAATGCCGTCGATCTCATACGGCAGGCTTTCACGCCTGCCTTCCCAATGCTGAATGAAGTCCCAGACCTCCTCCATGTTGGCGGCGAGTTTGCGGTTGATATTGGTCTTGAAGCCGACTTTCTCCAGCGCGTCGATCGTGTCCCAGTGCCGATCGAAATAGGTACGGCCTTTCTGCAGCAGCATGTAGCCAAAATAGTCGAGCGGACGGCTCGCCGTGACACTCGGTTCCAGCTGGCGAACCGTACCGGCGGCAAAGTTCCGGGGATTCGCAAACGCAGCAAGCCCCTGCTTCTCGCGTTCCGCATTCAGCTTCTTGAAGGCGCCGATCGGCATGAGAAGTTCGCCGCGAACTTCGAAATCCAACGGCATGCCTGCCTTTTTGAGCGTCTCTTTAGAAATCGACAAGGGGACCGAGCGGACGGTTCGTACATTAGCCGTGACATCCTCGCCTGTGGTGCCGTCGCCGCGAGTCAGGCCGCGGACCAGGCGGCCGTCCTCATAGTGGAGCGCCAGTGACATGCCATCCAGCTTGAGTTCGCAAACGTACTCCACATCCTTACGGCCGCTGAGTTCGTGCACGCGGCGCTCCCACGCCCGCAGTTCGTCTTCGCTGTAAGTGTTGTCCAGCGAGAGCATGGGCGAGCTGTGCCGAACTTTGACGAAACCCTCACGAGGCTTGCCACCGACACGCTGGGTCGGGGAATCAGGTGTCACCAGCTCAGGATGTTCGGCTTCCAGCTTCTTGAGCTTGTCCATCAGCCTGTCGAACTCGGCGTCGCTGAGTTCGGGCTGGTCCAGGACGTAGTACCGGTGCTCGTGATAGCGGATCTCGTCGCGCAAGGTTTCTAGTTGCTTCTCGACGTCTTTGGTCGCCGTAGCCATCGAAAAGATTATAAGTTGTTGGCCCGGTGCGGCAGGAAAGGTTCACGATGCCGTAGGTCGTGAAATTGGCTGATGAGCAACCCAGATGGTAGTACCTGTTAATCTGTTTCGTCCCTCGCTCTATGCGCAAAGCCGCCCTGCTCTACAACCCGCTCTCTGGTCGCCAACGGCAGCGCCGGGCGACGGCCATCGAAGCGGTGCTCGGGGTTTTACGCGCCGCAGGAGTCGAGGTTACGGCCGAACCCACCAGGGGCGCGGCCGTCTCAGGGGAGCAGGCTCGGCAGGCCGTGTTGAACGGCTGCGACACAGTGCTGGCTTGCGGCGGCGATGGAACCGTCCATGACATCCTGCAGGGCGTGGCGGGAAGTCAGGCGGCTTTGGGGATCATTCCGCTGGGTACGGCGAACGCACTGGCGCACGATCTTGGAATCCCCAGGAACCCGGTGAGAGCGGCGCACAGTGCGCTTGTCGGCGCGCCACACCGGTTTGCCGTAGGTCGCGTGGAGTATCAGGATTTCGCGGGTAGATGCAGTAGCCGTTATTTCACCGTCGCGGTCGGCATTGGCATCGACGCACATCTGTTCTACAAGCTGAATGTCGCGATGAAGGACCGTCTGGGCATGACGGCTTACTATGCCAAAGCCACTCACCTGTGGTTCACACACGAGATGGAATTCTTCGATATCGAATTTGTGGAAGGCCGCACCGGAGAGCGACAGCAGGCCAGCATCTCGGAGCTCCTGGCAGTGCGCATTGGCCAATTCGGCGGCATGTTACGGGAATTGGCTCCCGGGGCGGCGCTGGCCAACAACCACATACGCTTGGTTCTGTTCAAGACTGGCAATCGCTTCCGTTATCTCCAGTACATTCTTCGCGGGCTCTTACGGAGGAGATGGCAGGTGCCCGGTATTGAGTTGCGGGACGGCACACACGTGACTTGCCGAAAGTGCGCGACCCGCGTCTTCGTGGAGGCCGACGGCGAGTTGGTAGGAACGCTTCCGGCGGAGATTTCAATGGTGCCTGACGCAATAACGTTATTGGTGCCCTGATCACCTGTCATCCCGAGCGGAAGGGACAACGCGCCAGCGTTGACCGGCGAAGTCGAGGGGTCCCCACTCGAAAGACTCCAACATGTGCCGAGTCGCGAGGGACAGCACCATCTTCCCTCCCACCTTTGCAGAAAACGCAGAGATGGGCCCCGCCCTCATCGGTCACCCAAGGTCCTGACCTTGCTCGCCGAGCCGACCGCGCTAGAAACTCGAGTGTCTGGGTGAGGACCAGGTGCCGACTCGCTCCTGGTTCACAAGAGATCATTGTTCACAAGAGATCATTCACGCAGGAAAAAAGGAGAGAGGTCAATTGCGGTCGGCCTGTAAGCTCGCTTGGGACGATAAAACAGCGTTCGGACTCTCGATAAGAAAATAACGACTTATGCCTATGCACCTATTCCTAGCACCACGGTCAAATGAGACGTCGTATGAGATTTCCTCAGCACCATAGGAAATGGCGGGTTAACTATTCAATCGTGGCGCCACATCTCGACGAGTGGGAAAGCGAACTCTCAGCAAGACCGAGTGGCCTCCGAAGCCTGGGCAGAAACCATGGACATAGATATTTTTCTCAGTGCCTTGCAGCCCCTATATATCCCGATCAGCGACATATCGGAATTTGCAGTTTACAGCAAGGGTTTTGGACCAGGCCAGCGGCTTCATCAATTATTGACAACCGAGCTGCGCTCGACCACAGACGAGGCCGGCTGTCCCTGCGTGTGAATTACAATGTCCATCACCCATTGGAACCCATCACTCACCTTCTGACCGGCGCCTGCATCGGGCGCGCGGGGCTGAATCGCAAGACACCGCTGGCGACCGCCACCCTGACGCTTGCGGCCGAAGCTCCCGATCTTGACGTCGTAGGGCAACTCCGCGGCCCAGTCTTCGGTTTCGCTCATCACCGGGGATTCACGCATTCCTTTCTCGGCGTGCCCCTGGTCGCAGCCCTGGTGATCGCGATCATGTGTCTCATCTGGCGATTGCGAGGCAGGCGAACCAACGATCCCAGACTCCCCGTTCGCTGGGGACTGCTCTACCTTTACGCCTGCCTGGCGGGGTTCAGCCACATCCTGTTGGACTTCACCAACAACTACGGCGTGCGTCCCTTCTGGCCGTTTTCTGAGAGGTGGTATTCCTGGGACATCGTCTTCATCGTGGAACCCGTGCTGCTGGTCCTCCTGTTGGGAGGACTGATTTTGCCCTCGCTGTTTTCCCTGATTAACGAGGAAATCGGTGCACGTGCTCACGGACCCAAGGGGCGACTGGCGGCGAGCCTGGCGTTGATTGGAGTCGTGCTCGTGTGGGCCCTTCGCGATTTCGAGCATCGCCGGGCAGTGGCTGCGTTGGAAGCGCAAATCTATCGCGGAGCCGATCCCATTCGCGTGTCGGCCTACCCGTATTGGCTGAACCTGTTTCGCTGGAATGGCGTAGTGGAAACAGACAATTTCTTTGCCGTGATGCTGGTTGATTCACTGGCTCCTGATGTTGATCCCGCTGGCCGCATGGAGTTCCATTACAAGCCGGAGGAAACGCCCGTCACACTGGCGGCTAAGAACTCCGATCTCGGGCGCGTGTACCTGGATTGGGCCAAGCAGCCAATTACCGAGACCGAAGAGCTCTCACCACCGCGCCAAGGCTATGTGGTGCGCTTTTATGATCTGCGGTACGACTATCCCGGACGAAGCCGCCCGCGTCCTCTCAGTGCGGGGGTGGTGCTGGATCAGAATTTGCAGGTGAAGGAAGCATTCTTCGGCATGCGTCGCCAAATCGTCCGCCGGGCAAGATAGGGAGGCTGAAACTATGATTATTGGCGCTCACGTCCTTTTCTACAGCGAAAAGCCGGAAGCAGATCGGACGTTTTTTCGCGACGTTCTGGGCTTGCCTAGTGTGGATGCGGGAGAGGGTTGGCTGATCTTTGCGCTCCCCCCGGCCGAAGCAGCGTTTCATCCTGCTGACGGGCACAAGCTGCAACAGCATGGTGGACGTGATCTTCTCGGCGCTGTGCTGTACTTGATGTGCGATGACCTGGCCGCCACGATGAAGTCGTCGCAGTCCCGGAAGGTTGCGTGCTCAGCAGTGGAGGAGGAACCTTGGGGAATAAAAACCACAATCCGCCTGCCCAGCGGAGGCGAGGTCGGCCTTTACCAGCCCATGCATCCCACGGCGGTCGAACGCGGCAGAAAGTGACATGCGCCATGGTAGAGACGGGACTTGCCACGCCTCTACCGAAAAGCAACCGGGACAATCTTTCCTGGGAACCAGAAACTGGAACTAGAACAGCGTGCGCAAACTGGTTTATCTCTCGCTGGGATCGAACCTCGGCGATCGCGAGGCCAACCTTAAGGACGCCATTCTCCGCCTGGGCGCATTAGGGAAGGTAGTGGCGATTTCTTCCTTCTACGAGACCGAGCCGGTCGAATTCGCGCAACAGCCCTGGTTCTTGAACTGTGCGGTGGCGCTGGAGACCGAGAAGATGCCCAAGCAGTTCTTGTCGGCAATTCTGAGCATTGAACAGGAGATGGGACGCAAGCGGCAGGCGAACAGGCTGAAAGGGCCGCGCTCTATCGATATCGACGTCTTGCTGTTCGGCACTTCCGTAGTGGATACGCAAACCCTAACCGTTCCACATCCTGCTATGCACCGGCGCCGCTTTGTACTGGAACCGCTGGCCGAGATCGCTCCCGAGCATCGCCATCCCATCTTCAAGCGCACCATCCGCGAGCTGCGCGATGCCCTGCCGCCTGGGCCCGCGGTGCGCCGCCTGGCAAGGCGGAATCCTTAGCCCAAGCGCATGAATCCTTCTCCGCAGAGCAGCATCTAACCGACTGCAAATAGTCGTTATAACGAGGAATCCCGTGATTACCATCCGGCGCAACGAAGAACGAGGCGGTGGCAACTTCGGCTGGCTGAACACTCGCCACACGTTTTCCTTTGACAGCTACTACGATCCCCGCTTTATGGGGTTTCGTTCCCTGCGCGTGATCAATGAGGATGTGGTTGCCCCTGCGAGCGGCTTCCCCACGCATCCTCATCGCGACATGGAAATCATCACCTACATCCTGGAAGGCAAGCTGGAACACAAAGATAGCCTGGGAACAGGGTCGATCATTCTGCCCGGTGATGGGCAGCGCATGACGGCCGGTTATGGGATCCGGCACAGCGAGTTCAATCCATCGAGGTCTGATTCGGTACACCTGCTGCAAATCTGGATTCTGCCGGCAGAAAAGGGCCTGGAACCGTCCTATGAGCAGAAGCGTTTTCCGGAGAGCGAAAAGCGCGGGAAACTGCGGCTGATTGCGTCGCACGACGGTGCGCAGGGCTCGGTAACGATCAATCAAGATGCCCAGTTATATGTTTCGCTGCTTTCGCCGGGACAACAAGTCTCACATCACTTCGGCCCAAACCGTTATGGATGGTTGCAGGTCGCTAAAGGCGCGGTGGAATTGAACGGATCGAAACTGAATCAGGGCGACGGTGCCGCTATCGGCGACGAGAAGACAGTGGACCTCAAAGGAGGCGCAAACTCCGAGGTCCTGTTGTTTGACCTGGCGTGACAGGTGTTGTTCTTCGTTGTATGGGAGCTGGGCTCTTGACTCATTTTTAGGCGGATCGGTGGAGGAGAGAGCTCGGCACAGAAGCGCCGGGAGAACGAAAAATTAAATGTTCCGCGTCCCGTCAAGGACAGCGCATTAGTGCCGCAACCACCGACTCCCGCGCGCCCCTAACTCCCAACTACTAACTGTCCGTTTACGCTGCTATGCTAAAACCACCGCCATGAAGTCCATCTACGAAGAGCTTTCTCCGGTACAGACCGCCGGAAGGAAGTACGTCGGCCCCATTGTCTTTGTCTTGCTGATTCTCGTCTCCGCGCTGATTGGCACCTCGATCGGCCTTCTTCTCGTCTACTCCACCGACCTCCCTCAAGTTGAGGAACTCGAGCACTATCGCCCCAGTTCCACCACCGACCTCTACGACGACCAGGGGCGCGTAATAGGCTCGTTCGCCCTGCAGCGCCGGGTCGTCGCTACTTATGATGACTACCCGCAAGTCCTGCGTGACGCGCTGATCTCGATCGAAGACAAGGATTTTTACCGCCACTGGGGTATCAACGTGTGGCGCATTGCCGGAGCTGCGTACCGCGACATCATGTCCGGAGGCCGCGTGCAAGGCGCCTCCACGCTGACCATGCAGCTGGCCCGCAATCTATTCTTGTCGCCCGACCGTTCTTTCCATCGCAAGGTTCAGGAAACCCTGCTGGCTATTCAAATCGAGCGCCGTTTTACCAAGCAGCAGATCTTCGCGCTCTACGCCAATCAGATTTTCCTCGGGCATGGCGCCTATGGTTTCGAAGCCGCCTCCGAGTACTACTTCAGCAAGCCAGCCAAGCAGCTCACGCTCGACGAAGCCGCGCTCTTAGCCGGTCTTCCCAAGGCCCCCGGCTACTACTCGCCTATCACTCACCCCGAGCGCGCACTCCGGCGCCGCAATCTCGTGCTCAACTCCATGCTCGAAGACGGCAAGATCACGGCCGAGCAGGCGACTTCGGCCAAGAGCAAGCCGGTTCAACTCAATGTGCAAAAGGATCCCAACTCGCTGGCCCCGTATTTCGTTGAAGAAATCCGCCGCTATCTCGAGAACAAGTACGGCGCCGACCAGGTCCATGAGGGCGGCCTGCGCGTCTACACCTCGCTCGACATGGATTTGCAGAAGGCGGCGAACCAGGCCGTCCTGGACGGTCTCGCTGCTTACGAACGCCGTCACGGCTGGAAAAGCCACCTGCCGAATGCCATTGCAATGGGCGTCCCGGTTGAGAACTATCAACATCCCGACTGGGACAATGATCCCGAACCCAACGGCTACACTCACGCGCTGGTCACTGCCGTGTCCGCCAATTCGGCGACGCTGAAATTCGGCCCTTACATGGCAACGCTGACGGCCAGCCAAGCCGCATGGACGAAGCGCAAAATCGGCGACATTCTCGCTCTCGGAGACATTGTTTACGTGAAGGTTCTCTCACTCTCGGACCCGGGAAAGGCAAAAGTAAGTTTCGAGCAGGATTCAGGAGCCCAAGGCGCGCTCATAGCCATCGACAATGCCAGCGGCGAGATCAAAGCCATGGTCGGCGGCCGCGATTTCGAAGACTCCAAGTTCAATCGAGCGACTCAGGCTATGCGCCAGGTCGGCTCCTCCTTCAAGCCCTACGTCTACACCGCTGCGATCGACCAGGGCGCCTCGCCCGACGATACCATCCTGGACGAGTCGGTGAGCTTCGCAACTCCCTCTGGCCTCTACACGCCGCATAACTACGATGAGAAGTTCGAAGGCAACATCACCTTGCGCCGCGCCCTGATGATGTCGCGCAATATTCCTGCACTGAAACTGGCGGATCGTATCGGTATCAAAACCGTCATCGACTATGCCCGCCGCTTCGGGGTCACCTCAAATATGCCGCCGTACTTACCAGTCGCGCTAGGCTCGGCGGAAATCACGTTGTTCGAGCAGACCTCGGCCTTCAGCGTTTTCCCAAACGATGGCGTGCGCATCACGCCGCGCTACATCACCAAGGTGACCGACTACGAAGGCCGCGTGCTGGAAGAAGACTTTCCCGACGTGCGCGACGTCCTCAACGCCCGCACGGCGCGCATCCTGACTTCCATGCTGCGGGACGTCGTGCTGCACGGCACGGCAGTCGCTGCAGCCGGCATGAAATATCCGCTGGCCGGCAAGACCGGGACCACCAACGATTTCACCGACGCCTGGTTTATCGGCTTCTCGCCGTCAACCACCTGCGGCGTCTGGATTGGTTACGACGAAAAAAGGCCTCTGGGTGCGAAAGAAACCGGAGCCCGAGCTGCTCTGCCGATCTGGATGGATTTCATGAAAGCAGCCCTCGCCGGCCACGACCCGGGCGACTTCCAGCCTCCGCCCATCACCCCAGCGAGTGCCGTCGCTCAGAAAATAGATACGCCCGACACGGCATCCGTCACCGACGAATCGCACTAGCCTTTACCCTGCCCTCATCCTGAACGGCCGCCAGGCCGTGAAAGGATCTCGAGCGCACAACCAGCGCGGTCGCGCCCGCCTGATCCTGCGGAGACGACGTAGATGAAGGTTGCCGCCTGTCAGTCGCTCGCTCGATAGATAATTCTTCCAGCCCGCACCGTCTGCTGCACACTAGCCAGGGCTCGGATGTTTCTGGCAGGGTCGCCCTTCAAGACGACAAGATCAGCTTGCAAACCTGGCGCAATTCGTCCCCGTTTCGAATCACCAAACCGCTCGGCGGGCGCGGTAGTCAGGGAAGCGAGAATCTGGCGAAAGCTCATTCCCGCTTCCGCCATCAAGGCGTACTCGTCGCTGGGATCGTAGTTGATATAGCTCACATCGGTTCCGAACAGAACCGTCCCACCCGCGTCAACCCAGGCGCGCAATTGCCCGGTTTCAGCCTTGGCCGCCTTCTCCTGCGCCGACATGCGGTCGTGGCGCATGAATTCCAGCCAGATCTTCAGTGTCGGTATGAGCGCCACTTTTCGCTCTTGCATGGTGGTGAGAATTGATCGGTCCCAGTCGCCCGAGTACGGAGTGGTGTGAGCGACAATGTCGACGCCAGCTCGAACCGCCGTCAGCACATCCGCGCCGCTATTGGGATGAACAAAGACAGGCTTGCCCGCCTTATGCGCCTCATACACCGCGGCTCGAATCGCGCTCTCCGGGAGGGGCGTGCTGCGCGGCGAGGATGCGAATAGCTTGATCCCGTCCACGCCTTTCTCCAGGAGCTTCCTGGCTGCCGCCGTCGCTTGCGAAGCGTCCGCGATCTCTGGAGCGGGAAAGTTCATAACCCCCAGAACGCCGAGAACTGCCTCGGAGGGAACCGCGCCCGGGGGAATCAGGCCTTCGCCGGTCGTGCGAATTGTCGGCCCCGGCAGTTCCCCCAACTCGATACGCTCCCGCAACCGCCGCGTGTTCTCCCACATGGACGACAGGTCAAACACGCTGGTAAACCCGTACCGTGTGACCATGTCCTGAATCTGGCGACTGAGTTCGGCGGCCGGGATCTCCGCCGCATTTGCCCACTTTCTTTCAAAGAAGTGAACATGATTGTTCCAAAACCCCGCCGTAATCGTGCCCCCCGAACAATCTAGTACTTGCGCGGTTGAAGGAACCTGCACCTGGGTCCGGCGTGCCACGGCGGCGATCTTTTCGTCCTGGATGAGAACCACCCCTCCGGCGATGGGTGCTTCCGTCGGACTCGCATAAATGGTCCCATCCACCAGAGCTAAATACCCGGTCGCCGATTTGGGAGATTCATCCAGCATCGGATGACATAAAGCCCGAAGCTATTTCGAGCATTGTAAGGATAGCTATGGACATTGTGAAAGTTCGTGTGCAGGCGGCTCTTCAACTCGCCCTGATTTCATGTCGTCATCCTGAACGGCCGTTACCCCGTGAAGGAGAGCTGACGCTCTTGTCAGGACGACGACTTTAGAATTGCATTCACCGATCGTGAAAGTCCGGGCCATCTCCTACATACGAGGGCATACGAGGGCATTTGACCGTCTCTTACTTCTATGCTGTAATTTCTGTTAATACAGAAATAAAGGAATGAACCCCCATGTCGCTTTCGTCGATTGAACAAAGATTCATCCTCCACTGGGGCGAAATGGGAACCCGCTGGGGCATCAACCGCACTGTGGCCCAGGTGCATGCGCTGCTGTACATCTCACCCCGGGCTCTCCATGCGGAGGAAATTGCCAGCACCTTAGCCGTGGCGCGGTCGAACGTAAGTACCAGTCTGCGCGAGTTGCAAGGCTGGGGAATCGTCCGCCTGGTGCACGTGCTGGGTGACCGCAGAGACCATTTCGAATCCGTTAAAAATGTCTGGGAGATTTTCCGGATCGTTGCCGAAGAGCGGAAGCGCCGTGAGATTGATCCAACCCTGCGCGTCGTACAGGAGTGTGTCAACCAGCTGAAAAAAGCCGGAGCGGGCAGCGCCTACACCCGTGAACGACTGCAAGAGATGCTGGGATTCCTCACGACCACATCCGGCCTGTTCGAAGAACTCGTAAACCTGCCGAGCGACACACTCAAGGGGATAGCCCGGTTGCGCGGAAGATTGAAGTCGTTCTTCAGCACAGGAAACAAGCAGAGGGAGCCATGATCTCGCTCGCATCAGAACTGACGGACAGCAAAGGACGCCACGCCCGCGGATGGCTTTTCTTCGACGCCGACTGCGAGTTCTGTACTCGGATTGCGCGGTGGTTAGCACGGCCCATGAAACGTTGCCGCCTGGCTGTGGCTCCGCTGCAAGACCCGCGAGTCGCAGCCCTGCTCGGACTCTCGCCCGATGAATTGCTGCGCGCCATCCGCTTTGTGGGCGAGGACGGCAGTCAATACTCCGGCGCCGACGCCCTGCTCGCCGTGGCTCACGAATTGTGGTGGGCGCGCCCACTGGTCTGGGTGTCGGGAATTCCCGGAATGATGTTCGTCCTGCGAGCCGGATACCAGTGGGGAGCGCGGCGCTGGAGGTGTCCGGCGCCGCATTGCCCAATGAACCAGGCCCGCTTGGGCGGTTGAGCAACTTCGGGGAGGATTCTTTATGAAGATCACATTCGCCGACCTATGGCGCCCAAGTGGAACGATTGACCGCGCGACCTATGCTCTGGTCGGGTTGGTGGGCTTTGCCCTCAAGCACAACCTGGATCGCCTGCTTTCCTTTTACGGTTTTCATCGACGCTGGGAGCTTTTCAATTATTGGGTGCCGGTGCGCGACGTTGCCCGCATTACTGACCTGCGCAGCAAAGAGGCTGGGTTCCTTGAAACCATGGTGACGCTCGCGCTTCCTTTCATCTGGGTGGGCGTGGTATTGACGATGAAACGTCTGCGCAGTGCTAGGCTCCCGCCGCAGCTGGTTGCGCTGTTTTTTGTCCCATTTCTCAACCTGTTGTTTTTCCTTGTACTTTGCCTGTTGCCGGAAAGAGAGCTTCCGCTTACCGAGCAGAAGGCGAAATGGCCGCAGCGCCCGTACCTCACGCAGATACTTCCCGAAGGCGCCCTGGGAAGTGCTGCGGTCGCGTTGCTGATTACGGTTCCGGTCGGACTCGGCATGGTGCTGCTCGGGGTACGAATGCTAATGAACTACGGCTGGGGCCTATTTGTGGCGCTGCCGTTCACAATAGGATTCGCCGCGGCGCTGATTTACGGGATGCGCCAGCCACGCAGCCTCGGCGGCTGTGTCGGCGTTGCGTGCCTGGCCACCGCGCTGCTGGGCCTGGGCCTGCTGGCACTCGCTTTCGAGGGCATCGCCTGTCTCATCATGGCCATGCCCATCGCGCTGCCGCTCGCCGTGTTCGGAGCCGCTTGCGGCTATCTGGTGCAGCGGCGCCGCTGGTTTCATGAGGGTGGCCCGGCGTTCCTTTCCGTCCTGCTCATCTTTGTTCCCGGCGTGCAGTGGACAGAACACGTAGTCGCCCCGCTGCCGTCCAATTTCGTTGTCCGTTCGGCCATCGACGTCCACGCACCGCCGGAAAGAGTCTGGCAGCATGTGATCGCTTTCTCCGAGATCCCGCCCCCGACGGAATGGCTGTTTCGCGTGGGCATCGCCTATCCCATCCGCGCCGAGATGCTCGGCCGCGGTCCTGGCGCAGAACGCGATTGCGTGTTCTCTACGGGCGCCTTTGTCGAGCCTATCGACGTCTGGGACGCGCCACACCGGCTGAGGTTTTCCGTAACCTCCAATCCGGCGCCGATGCAGGAATGGACTCCGTATTCACACATCGCGCCGCCGCACCTGCATGGATTCCTGGTCTCCAACGGCGGACAATTCCTGTTAACGCCGCTGCCCAATGGATGGACTCGGCTCGAAGGCACCACCTGGTACCGCCACGGACTCTGGCCGTCTGCCTACTGGCGCTGGTGGTCAGACGCTATCATCCACCGCATTCACCTGCGCGTTCTGAAACACATTCGTGAGGAGGCGGAGAACAATGCCCCGGCGGGGAGCGAGTCTCGGTCCGCCCGCCAGCAAGTCGAAGTCAGTAGTCAACCGGGCATGCCTGTTCGCTAACTGCTGGCTCCTTACTACTCAAGACACCGGGTTGGACACAATCCGGGCGCATTCACTGCCGGGCTATCATCATGCCCCCCTATGACTGTGGCGACCAGCACAAAGCTCGGACTTTATGGGATTCACTCGCCGCTCGGCGCGGGCGGTATGGGCGGGGTGTACCGCGCCCGCGACACCTGTCTTGATCGCACCGTTGCCGTTAAGATCCTCCCCGCGCATTTCTCCCCTGATCCTGCCCGCAAGCTACGTTTCGAACGCGAAGCCAAGACGGTTCCGCGCTGGACCACCCCAACATCTGCTCCCTCTTCGATGTCGGCTCGCAGGACGGCATTGACTTCCCGATGATGGATCAGCGTGCCGGGAGTGATCCCGGACATGCTTAACCCGCGCGATCCGTCGGCACCGGATCGGCGTAGTAGTTGGTCACCTCGAGAAGATGAACTCTTTGTGCCTGCGATCGATCTCCTGCCGCGTGAGATGAGTCCTTTTCCGTAGGAAGAGTGAAAGAGTGGTAGTGCTCATGACGACCCTGCCCAGGAAGGCCGCTGAATGAAGCGATTTGCGTGACGCCAACGGACAATCGCACACCCCAGCCCTGCCGGGCCTAAACATCGAGGACTGAGTCGTGAAACCCGGACCTGACATTCCATAGCTATAATCGAGCCGTGAAATCGTTCTTCAAGCTGGCGATGCTGGCGCTGGTACTCCTGATGGTAGCGCTGGTTTCGGCCTTGACGGCCATGCGCCTCGCGATTCACGGGCATGAAGTCTTAGTTCCGAAGCTGGTGGGAATGATGCCCGTGGAAGCGGAAAAAGCCGCGACAGCCAACGGTCTACGCGTGGACGTCGAACGCCAGTACTACAGTCCCAACATCCCGGAAGGACGGATCGTCTCCCAGGCCCCCGCCCCCGGAACCAAGGTGCGCCGGGGTTGGCAGGTGCGCGTCGCGCAAAGCTTGGGACCGCAGCGAATCGCGATTCCCGATGTCACCGGCCAAACCCCGCGCGCCGCCGAGATCAACATCCAGCGCCGCGGCCTAGACATCGGAGCAACCGCACTAATTCGCCTACCCAATTCACCCGCTGACCAGGTTTTGTCCCAAACCCCGCCGCCAAATTCCAGCGGGGTTTCCGCACCCCGCATCAGCCTGCTGATAACGGCCGTACCCGAACAACCGGCATACGTGATGCCGAATTTTGTCGGCCAGCCGCTGGGATCTGTAACCAACATCTTGCAGAGCGCGGGGATGCAGGTAGGAACCGTCACCCTAACCGCCGCCGGCCAGACTCCGGCTGATCAGCCTTCGCCAACCCTCGCACCGACGCCTTCGCCGGCGAGTTTGATCGTGTCGCAGAGTCCCACTGCCGGGCAGAAGATCACGGCTGGTTCGGCGGTGAATTTTGAAGTAAGCCGCTGATCCGTGCGCACCTGCGTCAATCGCTGGGCGCCTTTCTTTCGAGGATTGCAGTAAAAAATCCATCGCAGGGATGCCTGCCAGGAATCGTGCGGAGATACCGCCCCCTGATAAGTGAACCGAGGTCCTTCCAAACCAGTTCGCCTTGCTCCTCGAGTCTTTCTAGTTCCTGGCGACAGCCGAGCAGACGAAATGACTTGTCTTGCGCTAGAGCTTGCTCGACCACGCTCTCATTTTCCTCTTGCTCGAGGGAACAGGTGGAATAAACCAGCCTGCCACCAGAAGCGACTCGCGACAACGCCGACGTGAGAATGGCCCTCTGCCTTGCTTGCAGATCTTGCAGGTCTTCGGGTTTCAGGCGCCACTTGATTTCCGGATTCCGCGCCAGGGTTCCAGTCCCGGAACACGGCACGTCGGCGAGCACGCGATCAAACTCGGTGCGTAAAGGGAGCTGGCGCGCATCCGCAGCCACGACGGTCACATTGGCTGCACGAACTAGCGTGCGCAGCAAGCGAGCGCGGTGCAGATGCAGTTCAGCTGCGATGAGCCTGCCGTTTGGATTGCGGTCAGCCAATATCGAGGTCTTGCCTCCAGGAGCAGCGCAGCAGTCGAGAATCCTCGAGCCGGTTCCCACGAGGGTTGCAACTAATTGCGAGGCTTCGTCCTGAATCCTGATCGGGCCCTCGCCGCGAATCTGCGTCTGGATGACATCTCCCGATTCCATGCGGCGCGCCGACCGCAGCAGCAAACCCGGCGATAATCGAATCCCTTTTTCTTGCAGTTGCCTTTCTGCATCTTGAACACGCAGGCGAATGGTCGTTGGTGGAATCTCCTGATCGTGCTGACAAATTAGGCGAGTGCTCTCGATGCCGAACTCCTTGATCCATCGCTCGACAAGCCATTCGGGATGAGCATACTGCGAAGCAAGTTCTTTCGGCGAACCGGCTTCCGAAGTGGACGGTGGCCGTGGCTTGACGTCCGACTTGCGCAGCACCGCGTTGACAAAAGGTGCCGCTGATCGCTTGTGGGCTCGCTTCACGAGTTCCACGCTTTCGTGGATCGCCGCCCGCGCGGGTATCCGCTCCAGCCAGCGCATTTGATACACGGCCATGCGCAGCGCGGTGAGCACTTCGCGATCGAGTCTCTGGATTTTCTGGGACGACGCCTGGGAGATCGTGCCATCTAGAACCGACCGCCAGCGTAGAACTCCCATCACGAGTTCGGTCATTAATCCACGGTCGGCTGACGACAGCTTCTTATAGTGCGCCGCGTGCAGTAGTTCGGAAGCGTAGGCGTCTTGCTCTTCGATTCGGAGAAGGATGTCGAAAGCGGCAGCGCGAGCCGGGGAAACAGAAATCATAGTTATGCCTGTGGAAGCGGGTCAGAGATCCGTCCCCACAAAATTGTCGTCGTGAGTCTATCCCAGCCGTTCACCGGAGGTTAGATGATAACCGTGCAGAAAATCGCGCGCCGACATTCGCTTCTTGCCCGCCAGCTGGACTTCCAGCAGCTCCAGCGAAGTATTGGCGCCGCAGCCGACGAACACTCGCTCTCCTTGTAACCTGATTTCGCCGAGGGGAGCAGACACAGCCGACGATTTTGCCGCAACCACTGCCAGGCTCTTGCCACGGAATTTCGTGTAAGCCCCCGGCCATGGCTGGAACCCACGCAAGCGGTTGACAGTCTCGATGGCCGAGCGTTGGAAATCGATCAAGCCATCTTCCTTCTTGAGAATCGGCGCGAGGGTGGCTTTCGACTGATCCTGCGGCCTTGGCTCAATTGTTCCCGCGTCTAGCCCCCTCAGCGTCTCGACCATCAGGTCGGCTCCGACCGTCGCCAGATGAGGAGCCAGTGTTTCTGTCGTGTCGTTCGCAGCGATTGGAATTTCCTTCTGCAGCAAGATTTCGCCGGTGTCGAGGCCGGCATCGATGCGCATGCTGGTCACGCCGGTGACCGTCTCGCCCGATGCAATCGCCCACTGGAGGGGCGCCGCACCACGGTACTTCGGCAGAAGCGACGCGTGCAGGTTGATGTTGCCCAGCGGCGGCAGGTCAATCATCCACTGCGGAATGATGCGCCCATAGCCCACGACGATGACAGCGTCCGGCTTCAACTCAGCGAGCTGATTTCGGAACTGTTCATTGTTCCTGATTTTGTCGGGTTGAAGGATTGGCAGGGCCAAATCCAGCGCACATTCCTTGACCGCGGAAGGAGCCAGCTCAAGCCCGCGCCCGCGCGGCCTGTCCGGCTGCGTGACGACGAGGTGGACCGTGAATCCGGCTTCCACCAGCTTTTTCAGCGTGGGGACAGCGAAGCGCGGTGTGCCGCAGAAAACGAGGTTCATGGCTCGGTGGGTTTCAGACCGGCGCTGGAGAAATGCAGGCGGCCTGCGCTGCGCTCAAGATAACAGCTCAAGATAAGGATGGCCACTCATCACCATTGTCCGGCCTTCATTAGCTTGCGGATCTTGCGCTTCATCAGATCGCGTTTCAGGGCGCTCAGGTGGCTGATGTAGAGCTTGCCATTGAGATGATCGGTCTCGTGCAGCAAGGCGCGGGCCAATAGGTCCTCGCCAGTTTTTTCGAAAAGATTGCCGTGCACATCCTGAGCCCGGACTGTGACCCGACGAGGGCGAGCTACCGGTTCGCGGAACTCCGGGATGCTCAAGCAGCCTTCATTCTGGCTTTGCCGTCCTTCGCTGTGAATGATTTCCGGATTTACCAGCACCAGCTTGGCGTTTGGGTCTTCCTTAAACGTGACATCCACGACAGCCAGCCGTTTGGAGATACCGATCTGCGGCGCGGCTAATCCTACTCCATGAGCTGCATACATAGATTCGAACATGTCCTCGACCAGTTTCTCCAACTCGTCGTCGAAGACCTTGACAGCCGCAGCCGGTCTCTCCAAAACAGGATCGCCAAACTTAACGATGGGATAGATCATCTAGTAGTTCTTTATCTGCTGGCAGTAACCTTGAAAGTTGCGCCGAGTCTCTCCCATAGAATCGCCGCCGAATTTCTCCAGCGCGCAGCGGGCCAGGGTCAACGCGACCATAGCTTCGGCCGCGACTCCGGCTGCCGGCACCACGCAAACATCGGATCGTTCATAGGCAGCTTTCACCGGCTCGCGGGTGGCGAATTCAACCGACTGAAGCGGACGGCGCAAGGTTGAAATCGGTTTCAGGTAGCCGCGCAGCCGGATTTCCTCGCCGTTGGAAACGCCACCTTCAATTCCGCCAGCATGATTCCGCGAGCGCGTGAATCCCGAAAACCCAGACGCCTTCTCGTAACCTATTTCATCATGCACCGCCGAGCCCGGGGAACTCGCCGCCGCTACTCCCACTCCGATCTCCACGGCTTTAACTGCCTGCAGCGACATGACGGCTCCGGCCAGCAGCGCATCCAACCGCTCGTCCCATTGCGCGTACGTGCCGAGTCCCGGCGGAACACCGTGAGCCACGACTTCGAAAACCCCACCCACCGAATCCCCGGTTTTCAGAACCTTGTCGACTTCCTCTTTCATCCGCTGCTCGGCTTGCGGATCGGCGCAACTGAGCAAGATCTCTTCCCGGACGGCGAGCGGCCCGATCTGCTCCCAGGGAATTTCTTTATCACCAATCGTTGCCGCCCCGACCGCAATCACGTGACTCAGCACCTCAATGCCGAGCTCGTGCAGGAACAATTTCGCCACAGCACCAATGGCAACCCGTGCCGCCGACTCACGGGCTGAGGCACGTTCCAATACATAGCGAGCCTCAGGAAAGTTGTACTTGAGGGCCCCTGCCAGATCAGCGTGTCCGGGTCGCGGCGATGCTACCCGCTTATGCTTTGTTAGATCCCCTTTGCCGACCGGAAGCGATTCCTGCCAATTCTTCCAGTCCTTGTTTTCCAGCAAGATAGAGATGGGCGATCCGATCGTCATTCCCTGTCGTACGCCGGACAGAATGTGGGCGGTATCGCGCTCGATCTTCATGCGTCCGCCGCGGCCATAACCCTGCTGGCGTCTCCAGAGTTCACGATCCAAAAACCCCTGGTCGACTTTGAGGCCGGCTGGCAACCCGGACAACACGGCCACCAGCGCCTCGCCGTGGGACTCCCCAGTCGTGAAGTAGCGCAGCATGTAAATCTTGGATTGTATCTGATAGGACTGAAAAAACTGCAGGGGCGCCCCATCCCCCTCATCGAACACATCGAACACTTGGCAGTAGCACCTGCGAGGCAAAATGGGTAAAATAAAAGACAAGAGTAGAGTGAATTAACTTGTCGTTCCCAGCCGTTCTGCTCGCTAGGCTGCCACTTCTAAAGTCCCTCTGGCCTGTCTAATTTGCTCGCGCGCGGTTTAATACTTTTTTACTTAAGGTGTGCAGGTATGAACAAAATCAGATGCCTAGTCGTGGACGACCACGTTCTGCTCCGGCAGGGGGTGAGCCGGCTGCTCCAGGGAGAGCAGGATTTTGAGGTGGTTGCGGAAGCGGGAGATGCTTCCGAGGCCCTAGCCAAGGTTCGTGAGCTCCGCCCCGACATCGTTCTCATGGACATTGGCATGTCCGGGCTGTCCTCCTTCGATGCTGTCCGGATGATGAAGAAGGAAGCTCCGGCAACCAAGATCGTCTTCCTGACCATGTACGAAGACGAAGATTACATGATGGAGTGCTTCCGGGCAGGCGCCTCGGGATATGTCCTGAAAGATACCCCCGTGCCGGAACTGTTCGGCGCGGTGCGCGAGGTCTATCACGGCGGAAACTACTTCAGCGCGCGTGTGCTGGGGAAAGTGGTGGAAGAGCTCCGCCTCAACGGGCGCGAGGGACGGACAAAATCCGATTCCGTCCTTACACCTCGTGAGCGTGAGGTTATCAAGCTGCTGGCAGAAGGGAATTCTGTAAAGAAGATTGCCGACATCCTCGGCTTGAGCGCCAAGACCGTGGAGGCGCACAAGTTCAACCTCATGAGGAAGCTCGACATCCACAACAAGGCCCAGCTCGTAACTTACGCGATCCGGAAGAAAATCGTGAGCCTTCCCGCCAGCGCGTAAGGGAGAACCCTTTATGACCGCGAGGGCGCCCGCCCTCGCGGGCCTGCCCCTACGGCGGTAGCGAGGGCAGCCAGATTGGGAACCTCCAAGTCAGGCAGCCCCGACGCACGCTTAACCGCTCCTATTCCTACCCGCGGCGACGGTCGATTCACCCACACCGTGCTCATGCCCATCGACTGCGCCGGGAGCACATCGTGATAGATGCTTTGCCCGACATGGAGCAATTGCTCAGGCGAGGCGCCAATTCGCTTTAATGCCAGCTGGAAAACACCGAGAGAAGGTTTGTAGCATTGCGCCTGTTGAGCGGTGATGACCTGATCAAATTGAACCTGCAACTGCCTTGCGGTCGGGGTGAACAGGTCGTCGTCCACATTCGAGACGATGGCCAGCCGATACCTCGCCTTGAGCTGTTGCAGGGCCGCGACTGTATCGGGCCACGGTTTCCAATGTTGCAATGACCCTGGCAAGGAGCGTTCCTCGGCACGGGTGGGCGTGAACCCCAGCTTCTGGCCAAACCCGCGCACGACGCACTGCAAAACTTCGCGATAGCTGCGAAAAGATCCCTTTTCCGCCTGCGCCTCCAGTTCACCGTACACTTCCAGAAGGCGAGCATCGTCGAGAGACTTTCGATGAGCCGACAAGATCGGCCGCAGGGCGGAGAAGATGCCGCTCTCCCAGTCAATGAGAGTGCCGTAACAGTCGAAGGTCAGGAAGCTAAAGCGAGAGAAATCCAGCATCGGATCAGTGCTCCGTCCTCGGTGGTCAGTTCTCAGCACCTTCAAGCAAGCCAGACCGCCCGAAATGAACCTATTCTACCTTGCGGGGGCCGGTCGATTCGTTTAAAGGTTCAGTCTCAGCACTGCGAACCGGGGAACCGCGAACCAAGCACTGAGACCGGAAACTGCTACCTGATTTCCAGCGGCTGCTCCAACTTGAAGCTCAGAGCGGACTCGGCGGGCAGGACAATGTCTTTGCTCCCGGTGAAAGCAGCGCCCGCGGTGCCCGCACCACCTCCCGCCAGGGCTCCGATAGCGGCTCCCTTACCGCCACCTGCCAGGCCGCCGATCAGGGCGCCGAGTCCGGCTCCGCCCCCGGCCATTACGGCCGTACGTTTACCCTTGCCTTTCGCCGAACGAACCAACGCAGAAGTCTCGACTTGGTGCTCTTTCCCCTTCACCTCAACGGAATCCAGCTTGAGCCGAAGAACGGCGCCACCTTTGAACCGGCCGAGAGGTTTGGCATCTACAACCGTGCCCGTCGCACTAGCGCCGGACGGAATCACCACCTTACCGTCGACTTCAACCGGAGCGGCTACGGTTGCAGAAAACGATTGTCCCGGCTGACTGATCTTCGAACCGACTGCCTGTCTGAGGCGAACCGTGATCATCGCGCCGGCCGGCACAACCAGAGGCTTGGCCGCTTCTTTCTTTTCCTTCTCGGCTTTGTTTGCGCCGGCAGGAGGGTTTTCCGTATTGCCGGGTGTCTCCGATGGTTTATTACTGCAAGCAATCAGAGCCAACGACAGATAAAGAACAATTGCGATTGCAATCCAACGCGAGTGCACACAGACCTCCTCTATATGATTTTCAGACCCTAATCTACAGGCAAACAAGTGGCTAAGGGTTAACCAATGAACTACTTCTTTTCGGCGGGTGCAGGCGATGCAGCCGCCGCGGCAACACCTTGATTGCCGTTGCTCGGCTCCAAGCCAGACACAGTCGGTGTCTCTGCCGGCGTTGCAGCAGCGTGCTTCTCGCCGACCGGACCTACTCGCGTGCCGGCCTGAAGCAGGAATTTGCTCGAGTTCAACAACGGGCGACCCAGTGACCCGTTGTAGCTGGTCCAGGGATTTTCCTGCCCCGCCTCACGGTCGAAGTGTGCCCGCATGCTTTCCATTTTGGAATCGAGATCGTCGAGATAGTGCAGCATGAGCGCTTCGGGAAACATGGGCAACTTCGGCGAGCCAAACTCATACTGTCCGTGATGACTGATGATCAGGTGCTCGAGCAGGGTTTTCAGCTGCGGTGGAAAATTCGGCACCAGTTGCACCTTAGATTGCAGCATCTCTAACTCGATGATCATATGCCCGAGCAACTGCCCACGCGTGGTGTAAGAGAAGGTGCGGTTATAGGTCAGCTCGTGGATTTTTCCAATATCGTGCAAGAAAGCCCCCGCCAGCAGCAGATCGCGGTTGATGTGCCGGTAATTGCGGCAAACCAGATCGCAGGATTGAAGCAGCGAGACCACGTGATCCAGCAGTCCGCCGATGTAGGCATGGTGCAGCGCCTTGGCTGCTGGGGCCGAGCGATACGCGTCGGCAATTTCCGGGTCGGCCATGAAGGCCTGAATAAGCGCCTTGAGGTATGGGTCCCGGAAGCTGGCCACGAATTCGCCTAATTTCTTCCACAACTCATCAATGTCTTTGGTGGTCTTGGGCAGGTAATCGGAATAATCGATTTCCGATTCCTGCAGCCGGCGCAGCTTGTGAATGGTGAGCTGAAAGCGATGGTTGTACTTGTTGATCAGGCCTTTGACTTTGATGAACTCATCCTGCTCGAAAGCGTCGATGCAGGATTCCACGTTGTCCCACATCTTGGCTTCAATTTGACCGCTGCGATCGGCAAGCGTTAGCGCCAAGTAAGGTTCACCCGTCTTCCGCGGCTTCACCTGCTTGACGGCAACCACGAAACTGGAGGTAATGACCTTGTTTTCGTTCTGGGGGGCGTCGGAGATGTAGAAGTCCTTCATGCCTGTTCACGTCGGGCGGGGAATGCGGGCGCAGGACTGAATCCCCTGGCAGGTTCCCCATTTGTGCTCAGCTTAAACTAAAACAGGCCGAACTTCTTCTTCTTTTTGAGTTTCTTAGCAGATGCTTCCTTGACGGTGGTTTCGACCGGCTTGGTTTGCTTGGCGCTGGCGCCGGTGTCAACGTAGCCCCCCTTGACGTCGATGAATGCGTCCTCGCGAAGCTTGCTCAGGTACTCGCGCAAGGCCGGCTGGAGCTTCTGCATGTAAAGAGCTTCTTGAACCTTGGGCGCGACGTCTTTTAGTGGTGGCACGCCTGCCTGCGCGTGCTCAGTAACCTTCAGAATTACAAACCCCTGCTTGGTGCGAATCACCTCGGACACCTCGCCCGGCTTCATGGCAAAGGTTTTGTCTTCCAGTTCCTTGGATAGCACGCCGCGCTTGAATTCGCCCAGGTCCCCGCCTTGCGCCGCCGTAGGACCATCCGAATTCTTCTTCGCGACATCCTCAAAACTTGCGCCCTTCTGAATCTGATCGAGGAGATCTTTCGCTTTTGCCTCGGCGGCGGCGAGTTGCTGGGCGTCGGGATCAGCCGGGGCAGCCTTGTCGCCCGGCACTGCCTTCTGCGTCGATATCAGAATTTCGCTTAGGCGAACTGTTTCAGGCTGCTGCAACTCGTCTTTGTGCTGATCATAAAATTTCTGTTCTTCTTCCTTAGTAACCTGGATGTGGGACCCGACTTCCTGCCCAATCACCTTCTGGGTGATGATGCTGTTGCGCAGGTTCTGCTTGAAGTCTTCAAAGGAAACGCCCTGCACCTGCGCTGCCTTTTCCAGATCTTCCATGGACTCCAGGTTCATCTGCTTGCGAATCTCGTCCAGCCTCTTAATCAGGTCGGTATCCGCCGTGATTCCCAGGTCCTTGCCTTTGTCCAGCAACAAATCTTGGTCAATCAGCCCGCGCAGCACGTCCTTTTCCCGCTCGGCATAGGCCTTGTCGGCGTTGCCTGGCTCCTGCTGCTGCACCTCCTGCTTGAGCTGTTCTTTTTCGCGGAGATACTCGGAGCGGGTAATGATCTGGGTGTTGACCCGGGCAATGATCTCCTCCACCACCACCGAATCCGCGCTCAAGACGGCGGGCACGGCCGCGAGGCAGGCAATTAGAAATAGGGGAAAACGCTTTTTCATGGGAATTCAGCGGTCAATGGCTACTCAGAATTCGACAGCTCCTGGAATTGTCTCCGAAATTGTACATCGGGGAGCGTCTCTGCGGCCACGGCTTCTCCGGTTATCCCGGTTATCACCTGTTATCATTGTCAGTTTTCTGGCCATGCCAGAGGCACATCGGTATCCGTTTTCCTATGAAGCTCATCTTTTGTCTGCTGATCCTTGAGGCCACGGCCGGGTTTGCCGTAGGACAGACGACGATCCCTAACCCGGGGCAGCTGGCTAAGATGGCCAGCCGCTTCGCGCCCGCTCCCATGCACCTCGATATCTCGGGCCTTTCTTCTGGAGATCGTCAGGCGCTGGTGAAGTTGATTGAGTCGGCGCGTGTCCTCGATGACATCTTCCTGAAGCAATTGTGGAGCGGCAATTTGGCTCTTTACCAGCGGCTGGAAAAGGACAAGACTCCCGCTGGCCGCGCCCGCTTGCATTATTTCTGGATCAACAAGGGACCCTGGTCGGACCTTGACGATTACAGGGCCTTTGTTCCGGGAGTACCGCGGCGCAAACCGCTGGGCGCGAACTTCTATCCGGAAAACATGACCAAGCAGGACTTTGAGCGCTGGCTTTCTTCGTTGACGCCCGAGAAGCAGGAACAGGCTAAAGGCTTCTTCACCGTGATCCGCTACCAGACCCAGGCGCCCAAGCCTAAGGGATTTCTCGGGCCGCGCGAGACGCTGCGCGATTCGATGGTAATCGCGCCTTACAACGAGGAATACAAGGACGACCTGACGCGCGCAGCGCGTTTACTACGCGAGGCTGCCGCTCTCACCGACAATGTCTCATTGAAGACGTTTCTAACCACGCGCGCCGATGCCTTTCTCTCCAACGACTACTACGAGAGTGACGTGGCCTGGATGGATCTGGACGCTCCGCTGGATATCACAATCGGCCCCTACGAGACCTATAACGATGAGTTGTTCGGCTACAAGGCAGCGTTCGAAGCGTACATCAACCTGCGGGACGACAAGCAAAGCACCAAGCTCTCCGCTTTCAGCAAACATTTGCAGGAAATCGAGGACAACCTTCCCCTTGACCCGCCGTACCGCAATCCCAAATTGGGTTCGGCCGCCCCAATTCGAGTGGTCAACGAAATTCTCAGTGCGGGAGACGGCGCGCACGGCGTGCAGACTGCAGCCTACAACCTGCCGAACGACGAGCGGGTCGTCCAGCAGAAGGGCAGCAAGCGTGTGATGCTGAAGAACGTGCAGGAGGCCAAGTTCCATACCGTTCTGGTGCCGGTCGCCATGAAGACCCTCTCCCGAACCGCCATGCTGGACGTGAGTTTTGATTCGTTCTTCACCCATATCGTGGCCCACGAGTTGATGCACGGCTTGGGTCCCCACCAAATTAAGGTGGATGGCCGCGATACGAGCCCGCGACAGGAACTGAAGGAACTCTTTGGCGCGATCGAAGAAGCCAAAGCCGACGTCACGGGGCTTTTTGCCCTGCAATACATGATGGATCACAACCAGGAAATGGGCTTGGGCAACGTGCTGGCGTCCGACGAAGCCGCGCAGCGCCAGCTATATGTGACTTTTCTGGCGTCGGCCTTTCGCAGTCTCCGCTTCGGGTTGAATGACGCTCACGGCAAGGGCATGGCCGTGCAGCTTAATTACCTACTGGACAAGGGCGCGTTCGTGTCCCACGGCGATGGGACCTTTAGCGTGGATATGGCAAAAGTAAAGGATGCCGTGCGCGACCTGGATCACGACCTGCTCACCATCGAAGCCGAAGGGAACTACAATGGAGCGAAAAAGATGCTGGACGACTGGGGTGTGATCCGCCCGGTTGTGAAGCACGCCCTAGACCGCTTGACGGCGGTTCCTACTGACATTGAACCGATTTTCGTCACTGCAGAGGAACTGTCGCCCACGTCCCCTCCGCCCCCGCCGCCCAAGGACCGAAAAGTCGTTCGCAGGAGAAGATCGAGGCATCCGTGATCAGCGGGGCCAGTTAGGCGCTGGCAGCTTTGGCCGCAGACAGACGCACCAGGGCAAGCGCCGTGACATCATTGTGGGTCGGAGGCGCGCACATGAATTGTTCCACGCTGTCCAGTATTTTGCCGCAGAGCTGTTCCGCATTGGAGAGCGTGGCTTTCTCAAGAGCCTTCTCGACGCGTTCCAGGCCGAATTCCTCTCCGCGACATTTCCCTTCCGTGACTCCACGGGAGACCAACAATAGCGCCGCTCCGGCTTCCAGAGCAGCGGTTGGCGCATCGTGAGTCACGTGCGAAAAAAGGCCAAACGGGAGGCCGGTAGCCGGCAGTTGCGTAATGCCGGTGTGATCGCGCAGCAAGGCGGGAGTGTGACCAGCGTTGCTGTAGCAGACGGTCCCTAGCAGGTCGTTGTAAGCCCCCACGAACGCCGGGCAGGAGCGCACGCCACCGGCAGTCTGCATGATCGTCCGATTGAGCTGAAGGGACAGCTCGAGCATGGCGTTGGACTCGTTAATGTCATCGCCGGAAAATAACTCTGTGCCCATGGTTCGGAAGGTCTTTTGTGCGGCCGAAACGATAGTCTGGTTTTCCTGATGACGTCCCGCAACGTCCAGCAATCCAAACAGCACTACGTGAGGGCTAACCCGCAAGAAGTCGTAAAAATCTCCGCCGATGCGCTTCCCATGGTAGACAGCCGCCATCTCAGCTTCATTCATCCGAGGAACGGCGATTGGCGCCGGCTGTGGCGCGGCTGGCGCCAGGCTTTTTTTCTTTCTTGGAAAAGGCAGCTGCATAGCAACCCGCGAAGCGCTTGAGGTAGAAACAATACATTACTTTGAAGCGGCTGTGTCCAGAATTTGTTGGGGACTGCGGCCGGGATGCTAAGCTAGGAACCGTACTTGCTGACGAGGAACTTGCCTATTTCTCTCTGCAATTGCCCGTAATCGGAGTGAATCGTATTGCGTAGGGCCACTTCGGCTGGGGTCCCCTCCCCAATCCTTTCCAGGATTCGCCGCAACTCGCTCATGCCGTATGTGTCATCGATGTATTCCACCGCCGCCAGCGATTCATCGTAGGCGAGGGTCGCTTCTATCGTCGAGAAGCGCATAAAGCTGCCCTCGAGAGCATTGAAGGGAATCTCGCGCTCCGCCGCAAAAAGCTGGGCGAGACGGTGGCCGCCGCTACTTACGGTTTTCGGTTCGACGGCCTGTGCAATCCCTTCGTGTAACCATTGCGGGCAGCGTCCGTGGGAAATTTGATTGATAAACGAGTGAGCCAATTCGTGCTTCAGCACGCGCGCCATCTCGGAATTTACCGACTCAACCCCATTTACGGGAATGCGCAACTTGCCGTCGTTCACCGCGCCACTCCAGGAGGGCGCGTGAGTCACGTCGAAGAAAGTTTCGTTGGTGTAAAGGATGACCGGGATGTTTTCCCGCGGCGCCACACCTAGCTGGCGAACCAGTTCATCGTATTCCGTCTCCAGGGTGTTCAAGATCCCGTGGCGCAATCTCTCCAAGGTCTGCTTACCCTCGTAGCGCAAGGTGAAGTGACTGCTGGCACGCTCGGAGAATTCGGCCTCGGCCTTGGTCTCCCGCTCGGCCTTGGCAATGTACTCCTCGACGGCCGGATCCGGCCGCAACTCCAGGGAACGCTTCCAGGAACGAATTGCGTCCCGGCTTCGATCCAGAGAAAACTGAACGAAACCCAGGACGGCAAAACTGTCGGCCGAATTTGGAGCCAGCCGGGTGGAACGCTCCGCGTAAGAAAGCGCCTGCTTGGCCATGCCCATGCGGACCAGCGCCGCAGCGTAATAACTCAAGATGGTGGGGCTGTCCGGCTGAAAATGCAATGCAGTATCGAAGTAGCTCCGGGCTTGCGAGAAATTCCCTCGATCGAACTCGTGTTTGCCGGCGATGAAATAACCCGCCCCGGCGAGAGGGGGCTTGCCTGCTTTTTCCAGAGAAGTAAGCTCGTCGGTGTCGACGTGTCCGTCGTGAATAATTTTCGACGGCAGGTCTCCATCAACGTCAATCTCGGTGTTGGGAACAAAGGTCGGAAGGTCGTGGTTAGGATTTTGCGGCGATGTAATTCCGGGAGCAACACCGCCTGCTTCCACCCGGTCAACCAGCGTGGCGGGAATGGCGTAGGAGTTGTCGCCTACGTCGTATTCCAGATGTGGCCCGCTTTCGTGCACCCGGTCGGCCCAGATCTTGCGGCCATTTTTGAGGTGGATCACGTCTGCCGAACTGGCCCCGCACGCGGCTGCGAGGAAGAATAAGATGACACGAAGCTTCACAAGAGCGCATTCTAGCAACCGGCGGAGGAGCAGCCGTAGTGACTGAAGTACCGAGGGGAATTGCCCAAAAGTCCTTGCTGGTGTTTATTTGCGTCGTCCTGACTGGCACCACCGTTGGTCAGCAGGAACAGCTTCCGGCTTCCACCAACGTTAGAATTCAGACGCAAAGCAACCAGAAAGCGGCCGAACAACTGTATTTGCGGCTGCGCAGCGTGGGACTGGACGCCGGCAGAGTGTACCAGCTCCGTCAAGCCTCGCTCGATCGTAATCAACTGCATATCAGCCTGGATGACGGAACTATCGCTTTCACCCAAGACGCAGACGGCCGGGTTACGGGAGCCTTTTTCGAAGGAGAGGGCGAAATCCTGGTGGTTCCGCCCAATCAGGCGGAACGCGCCTCCATGATGCTGTTCACGGGAGCCCCCATCCTCGAAGAGCGGTTTGAAACCGCCTACCTTCGTTTTAATGACGACACCTTTGGCGCCCTCCAGCCCGCTCTGCGTCCTTTACCAGAGGGCAAGGACTTCGCCTCGAAATGGAACGAAACCGCCCACAACTTGGCGGAGTGGGACGCGTTGCGTCTATTTGTGACCTTTAGCAGGTTCTTGCCTTCTGCACTCGCGGAAACTCCCAGTCCTGGGGCAAGTTCCCTGAATGTCACCGACGACTTTCTACATGCCAGAGTACAAGGCATAACGCTCGGCGCCTTTGACGCCTACTACGACTCGACCGCCAACGAGCAGATTGCGATCGCTCAGCAGAAGCGGGCCCAGGCAATCAATTACTACAACGTTTGGGCGTCCTTCTCCCCGCCAAGGGCAGAAATCCGCAGGCTAGCCGAAGAGGAGCAACCGGATGAGATTGCGATCCGGAGCTATCGAATTCGCGCGCAGGTAAACCCTCCCACCACTCTTCATGCCGACGCTTCCTTGCAAGTAGAGGTGTTTCGGGGAGGCGCCCGGTCGCTGCTGTTCGAGTTGTCGCGGTTCCTCAAGGTCAGCGAGGTGAAAGTCAATGGACAACCGGTTGAGCTTATTCAGAACCAGGCGCTGGAGGGCTCGCAACTGGCACGCCGAGGCAACGACATCCTAGCCGTGGTGTTTCCCCGGCCGGTAAGAGCCGGACAGAAGATGGAGCTGACGTTCTCCTATGCCGGCGACGTGCTTTCCGAAGCAGGCGGTGGCTTGCTCTATGTCGGCGCACGCGGAATCTGGTACCCCAACCGTGGTTTAGCGGCCGCTGATTTCGACCTGCAGTTCCAATACCCAGCGGGCTGGACGCTGCTCGCTACCGGCAAACGTGTTCGCGAAGAGCGGCCTGCAGAAGTTTTCGGATCCACAAGGGAACAAGACCAGGCAAGCCGGTGGGTTACAGAACGTCCGATCCCGCTTGCCGGTTTTAACCTGGGCAGATACACGAAAGCGGTCGCGCAAGCCGGAAATACCACAATTGAAACCTACGCCGCCGCGGGTGTCGAACGCTCCTTTCCCACGGTCGAGAACCAGGCTGTCGTAGTCCCCACGCTGCCCTCGGTGCGTCCGCGACCTCCGCAGACTGTCGTTTTGACGCAGCCACCACCCTCGCCTGCCCGCAACGCACAAGCGGTGGCCAACAGCGCGGCGCGGGCTGCTGAGTTTTTCTCCCAGCGCTTCGGACCCTTTCCCTACAGCTCTCTTCAGTTGACCCAAATGCCCGGCCCGATCAGTCAAGGCTGGCCCGGCCTGGTCTTCCTCTCCAGCTTCGCCTTCCTGACCCCAGAGGAGAGATCCCATCTTCATCTCAGCACCGCCCATGAAATTCTCAACCGGCAGATCACGGCGCATGAGACGGCCCACCAGTGGTGGGGGGATCTGGTTTTCTGGAGGGGCTACCGTGACCAGTGGCTGTTTGAAGGCTTGGCGAATTACTGTTCACTGATGCTACTGGAATCGGAAAATCCTGCCGATTTTCGGCTCGCCATGGACAAATACCGTGAGGATTTGCGGCGCAAGAATAAAGCCGGCGCCGTGTTGAAGGATGCTGGCCCGGTTACACTGGGCGTGAGATTATCTTCGTCGGAGTTCCCCGACGGATATGAAGCCATCAGCTACGGACGGGGAACGTGGCTCTTTCATATGCTGCGGCACATCCTGAATGATTCCTGGGCTGCGGATAAGCAAAAGAGGCAGGCCCCCAATCAAGACCTAGAACCGTTCGTGCACGCCGTGCGCAAAGTTCGGGAACGCTACGCGGGAAAACCAATCACCACGTGGCAGCTTCTGCAGGTTCTTGCGGAGGACTTGCCGCCGTCAGACAGATACGAAGGCCGGAAGTCGCTGGATTGGTTTTATGAGGGCTGGGTGAACGGCACAGCGTTGCCTCGTTTCGAATTGCAGGGTGTCAAAATGATTCCCAGGGGAAACTCCATGGCCGTCACCGGCACAATTCTGCAGAAGGATGCGCCGAAGGAACTCATCACCTCCGTGCCTATCTATGCCGCAATGCCAGGCGAGCGGCGGGTTTTTCTAGGGCGGATTTTTGCTGACGGGCCCGAAACCTCATTTCGGTTGAACGCGCTGCCAGGGTTAAAGCGCCTTCTCGTTGACCCCGAACAGACAATCCTGACCAGTTCCCGCTGAGTGGCAAGTCTCACTCTGGCAGATGAAACAACCAGCGCGACTGGAATGGACAACCCTTGCAACTCCCCGCCAGACTTGGGACCCTCTCTGCAAATTCTGTCAACCTGAGAGTTTGGGACTTTTTCGTTTTCTGCCGCGGAGTGATGCTGAAAACCAGCAGCTTCCCTGCCGGAAAAATCGCTTAAATCAGAAAAATCACAAACTCTGCGCGGAGCTTGGTTGGGGTCGCGCCGGGAGTTGAGCGAACTTGGAGATCCGTACCCTAAGGAAAAACGAGACCGGCCACGTCCTTTGGTGAGAAGCGTGGCAGACGACATCGGCTCAGGTTGGAACTGAACGAGAAGGGGGCCGGAATCTCAATTCCTCATCGGCGGGAATCGGAACCAACGTGCTTGAGCGTTGTCCTTGCCGAGAGATGCTTGGGTCATGTCCTTTGGTACATACCCGAGGTACAGGCGGTGCCCCTAAGATACGGTTTGGCGGTCGACTGGCAGTTGGCGTGCTCAGGGCAGTAGCTTGCCCAGTCTCACATCTGGCCGGCTTCTGAATGCCTTCGTGAGCGCAGCGACAATTCTTAAGGAAAATTACTAGGCCACAAGGAGATCAGTTCTCATTGGATCTTTGGAATCAGACAACGATCAAGGTATTCCTGGTGCCGGGCAGCATTCTTCTGCTTACACTGGTGCTGCTGGATTACAAACTCGCTTCGATTGCTGCCTCGGTGGTGATCTTTTACTACCTAGCTAGCTTCGCCGCCGGGCTGATTCTCGCGTGGCGATTCCATTCCACGCGGATTTTGTTTCTTCTAACGATACTGGCGCTATGTGAGCGGACGATTGCCCTGTCCCCTCGGGTTGCGGACAAGGGGTTTGCGCCTATCTCCATTCTGTTGCCCTTGAATTTCGTAGTTTTAGCCTTTATACGCGAGAAGGGATTTACGACTCCCGCTGTCGCATCGCGCTCTGTGTTGATTTTCCTGCAATCGGTTTTCCTAGGGCTGGTCTGCCGCCCCGAGCATGCTGCCGCGGCCCGCCTTCTTCAGTGCACTCTTCTCAATCGCCATTGGCCCGCGTGGATCAAAATCCCACAACTGGGGGTACTGGCATTCCTGTTGTGTTTGGGCGTATTGCTTCTGCGGTTTGTGCTTTATCGGAAACCGGTCGAGAGCGGTTTTTTCTGGGCTCTGCTGCTGACCTCCAGGGCGTTACAACTGGGCGGGACCGGCAAACCCGCAACTGCTTATTTCGCAACCGCCGCACTGGTGCTGGTGGCCTCGGTGGTAGAGACCTCGTACCTGATGGCCTACCACGATGAACTCACCGGCTTGCCGGCGCGCCGCGCTTTCAATCAGGCGGTCCTGGAACTAGGGGAACACTATGCGATTGCGGTTGTGGATGTGGACCATTTCAAGCGATTCAATGACACTTTTGGCCACGACATCGGCGACGAGGTGCTGCGCATGGTGGCCTCCCGCCTGGCCAAGGTGACCGGCGGAGGAAAAGCCTATCGTTGCGGAGGAGAGGAGTTTTCTGTCATCTTTCCGGGTAAGTCGGCCAGAGATGCCATGGAACACCTGGAATTCCTGCGCCAGACCATTGCAGCGTCCAGGTTCCGGGTGCGCGGCCGGGATCGCAGGAAGACGCCGCGCGGTTCCGATCGCCGCCGCATTGCCATCAAAAGGCGCTCCCGGGCGGCTACCCGCAGAGCGTTCCAGAGACCCGGTGGCAATGTTTCCGTTACGGTCAGCATCGGAGTAGCGGAACCGAGTACTAAGAACCACCTGGTAGACCAGGTAATCAAAGCGGCCGACCAGGCGCTCTACCGCGCCAAAGAACGCGGCAGAAATCGCGTGGTAATGGACACTTCCGAGCAGGCGCGTTCTGCCGCCGCAAACTAGCCACCCAAACCAGGTTTTCCGTTTGCCGGATTCCGAGTTGCTCAACGGCACCCCCGCCTGTGCATGAGCAGAGCAACGAGGAGATGCGCTCTGTTTCCCGCACTTGAATGAAACCTCACACGTCGTGCGCGCGGCATCGTAAACTGCAAACCCGCTCATGGAGAAGACACAATGGCCACCAGCTCACCCACAGCACGGCCCTCACCGAACTCGACGAAATCCGGGAATGGGCCAAAAACGACGGCCCCGTCCCGCCCGCGTGCGCGGAATCGGCGGGGCTGAGGACTAGGCATCATTCGCATCGATTTTCCTGGGTATAGCCGCGAACAATCGCTGAAATCCATTACCTGGGACGAGCGGTGCCGGAAGTTCGAGGATGGAAACCCCTCCTTAACTGGTACAAGATGAGACTGTCGGCGGTCAAGGGAGTAAGTCAACAAGCTGGTCGTCGCGACACGATCGAGGGAAGCTGGAGGCCGCAACGCTCGTCTCGCGGTCGTGCGACCGGTTCCCGACAGGGCCGAAGCGTAAGAGCCGGCGAGGCCAAATCTTTCGCCAGATCACGGGGACGGCCAGTTCAACATCGAAAAGGTGACGCTCCGCGAGTTGGCGAGCCTCGGCAAATCGCCGCACCACTGGGAGTAGGGCCTTCCGACCAGCCCCGTCAGGATGAAGCTTGCCTCCAAACGCGCCGCGGCGGCATTCGCTTCTATTGTAAATTCCTGATCAAAGACTCTTCATGGTGTAAGCAAACAACTTTGCAAGCGCGGCATCCAAAGCCGATGGAAAGGACGGCCCATGCAAGATCAGGCCTCTCGTTGTGGATTCCGCGAATTGTGCCGGAGCGGCCAACCCGAGCGATTCTCCCCAGATGCGGTCAACCGTACGACTCTTGCTCTATTGATTTTGTTATTTGTCCTCGGTTTCTCGGTTGTTACCTGTCCCGCGCAGCTGGCCGGCAACTCTGGACCACTCGGTTCTCCGGTGTTCACAGTCAGCAAGGAAGTACAGGAGGTGAATCTGGTACTCACGGTTACCAACCGCTGGGGACACTTCGTCCACAATTTGACGGAAAGCGATCTTTCTATTCTCGACAACGATCGGCCGGTCGAAAAGATCACGTATTTCCAGCCACAAACCGACTTGCCTCTGCGGGTAGCCCTGGTCGTTGATACCAGCAGTTCTATCATCCACCGCTTCGGTTTCGAGCAGAAAGCCGCTACAGCATTCCTGCATCGTGTCCTGCGGCATGATTCCGACCTCGCGCTCGTGATTGGTTTTAATCAGCAGGTTACCGTTGCTCAACCGGCCACCGAGGATATGAATCTGCTGTCGGCAGGCCTCAAAAAGCTTAAACCTGAAGGCGAAACTGCCGTTTATGACGGCGTCTCCGTGGCCTGCCAAGAGCTGATGCACGTCAAGGACAATCAACCCTCCCGCCGGGCCATCATCCTGATCACCGACGGAGAAGATAATCACAGCCGCATAGGTTTGCAGCAAGCTGTGGAACGTGCGCTGCGCGTCGAGGCGGTGGTCTACGTCCTGAGTACGAATCCCGAGTACACCATCAGCCTGGCGGAAGAGGGCGACCGCTCTATGAGGCACCTTGCTGAAGCCACCGGCGGACGCCTGCTGCGGGCTGACAGCCAAAGCGATGTGGCCAGCGCCTTTTCCAAAATCGCCAAAGAGCTACGCAGCCAGTACGCCATCGGGTACAAACCTGCCAACCAAGGACCGGACGGGCTATTTCATCGCCTGAGCGTGCTTGGTCCCAAGAAGTTCCATCTTTTCCACCGTTCCGGCTATTACGCCCGTTAAAGCAGGCCGGATCGGGCACGCTCGCCCTCAAAAATGCTAAATTGAAAGATTCATGTCTGCCTCCCAATCGAGCTTCGTGCGGGCCTGCAAGGCCCTGCCGGTCGAGGTCACGCCTGTGTGGTTCATGCGCCAGGCCGGACGCTACATGGCCGAGTACCGTACAGTCCGCAAGAAGCACTCATTAATCGAGATCTGCAAGAAACCGGAGCTGGCGGCTGAGGTCACCGTTACGGCGGTGGAGGCCTTAGGCGTCGATGCCGCGATTATTTTCGCAGACCTCCTGCTGCCCCTCGAGGTCATGGGCATTCCATTTCACTTTGCTGCCGGGGAGGGCCCCAAGATCGATAAGACGGTGAGCACCTCCGCAGACGTCGACAAGCTGCGCATCGATCGTGCAGGCGATCTGGGCTACGTAGCTCAGGCTGTCCGGCTGGTAAGCCGGCATTTTGGATCGCGCCTGCCGGTAATTGGTTTTTGCGGCGCTCCTTTTACACTCGCCAGCTACATGGTTGAGGGCGGGGCATCGCGCAACTACATCCAGACCAAGAAAATGATGTACAACTCGCCGGCCGCATGGGACGAGCTAATGCGCAAGCTGGTTGCGGTGACTTCCGAATATGCGAGCGAACAGGTGCGCGCCGGCGCTGATGCCGTTCAAGTATTCGATAGCTGGGTCGGCTGCCTCAATCCGGAGGACTATCGTCGTTACGTCTTGCCGCGCACCGCCGAGCTGGTCAAAAAACTTCAGCAAACCGGTGCCCCCATCATTTACTTTGGCACAGACATGGCGGCGCTGCTGCCCGCGATGAAAGAAACGGGGGCCGAGGTCATTGGGGTTGACTGGCGGATCTCGCTCGACGATGCGTGGCGCAGCATGGGATTTAAAGGAGCTGTGCAGGGAAACCTTGATCCGGTTGTTTTGTTCGCCGACTGGAAAGAAATTCGGGTGCGTGCGGAAGACGTCTTGCGGCGGGCCAACGGCCGGGCAGGGCATATCTTTAATCTGGGCCACGGGATTCTGCCAGAGACGCCGGTAGAAAACGTGAAGGCGCTGGCAGCCTTCGTGCACGAGTACTCGACGAGGACGTCTGCCGCGTCCCGTTAGTTAAGATGTGTGAGAGTTGAGAACGGGTGGAGGCGGGTCGGAGACCCACGCACACGGATCTAAAACGGGAGTTGAATCTGGCTGACGCTGACAAAGCCGCCATCCTCCTGCTTGCCCACGGCAGCCCCGAATCCGTGGACGGCATTGCGGAATTTCTGCGCGGCGTGACGGGCGGCCGCCCTGTCCCGGATCAAGTGATCGATGAGGTCAAACACCGTTATGGTCTCATTGGCCGCTCCCCGCTTCAGGAAATCACCTTCCGCCAGGGAGCACTGTTGGCTGAAAACCTCGGATTGCCGGTCTATGTCGGCATGCGTAACTGGAATCCTTATATTCCCGACGTGGTCCGCACCATGGCCAAAGACGGCGTGCAACGCGCGGTGGCTATTTGCATGGCACCGCAAAATTCTCGTACCAGCGTGGGACTCTACCGCCGTGCCGCCATAGGCGAAAAGGGCGCGCCGTTCTCGCTGGATTTTGTGGAATCCTGGCACGACCACCCGTTGCTGATCCAAGCTTTTGCCGAGAAGCTCACCGCCGGCTGGACTCGCGTGTGTGCGGAAGCGGGCATGAAGGTTCCCATCATCTTCACTGCCCACAGCGTCCCAGAACGCACCATCACGGACGGCGATCCCTACCGGGAGCAGGCTCACGAAACTGCGAACCTGGTAGCGAACAAGGCGGCAGTTCCCACCCGTGACTGGACTTTTGCCTTCCAGAGCCAGGGGATGTCCGGTGGCACCTGGATCGGCCCCACGGTAGAAAACACAATCCTGTCCCTGAAGCAGCACGGACATCGCGGGGTCTTCATTCAACCGGTTGGCTTTCTCTGCGATCACGTTGAGATTCTTTATGACATCGACATTGCCTTTAAGCAGTTTGCGGAGAAACAAGGTATGCGCCTCTGGCGCGCCGAATCGCTGAACGATTCTCCGACTCTGATCGCCGCCCTTGCCGACGTAGCACAGTCACGAACGGGGCAACTGCGTGCAATGCGCTCGTGAGCAGACGACATCCGTTTCGCGGGGACGAGTAGCCGGGGAGAAGTCAGTTTAGACAGCAATTGCAAAACCTGCAGCCGTGGAGGGACATTCTGCAGAGCGGGCTGAGCGCAGCCCGGCAGGGCGACATTCCTTAGCCCCGCGCGTGAGCGCTGGGTAAACCGGGGAGATGGAACAAGCTCCGTAGAGGCGGCACCCCCCAGATCCATGAAACGCATCGCCATCATCGGCGGCGGAATCTCCGGCCTGAGCGCAGCCTTCGCGCTCGAACGGAACCGGTGCTCGGGTATCCCGTTGGAGTACGTTCTTTTCGAAGGCTCCCCACGACTGGGGGGTGTGCTCGCCACAGAGCACATGGGGGGCTGTCTCATCGAGGCCGGCCCGGATTCTTTCCTAACGGAAAAGCCTTGGGCAATTGATCTCTGCCGGCAACTCGGCCTCGCCGAACAACTCATCGGTTCCAATGATGCAGACCGCAAAACTTACATCATGGTGAATGGCAGGCTGGTGGAGATGCCAGACGGTCTGATGTTCATGGTTCCCACCAAGATCCTGCCCACGCTTTTTTCTCCGCTTTTTTCCGTGAGCACGAAGCTGCGCATGGCGCGCGAGTGGTTTCATCCGCCGCACAAAGCTAATGGCGATGAAAGTGTTGCCGCACTCGTCGAGCGCCACTACGGAGCCGAAGTGGTGGACCGCCTTGCCGATCCCCTTCTCTCTGGCGTGTACGGTGGTGAAGCGGCATATCTCAGCGTGCGCGCGGTGCTCCCAAAGTTTGCCGATATGGAGGCGAAGCACGGGAGTCTTGGCCGAGCGATGCTGACTTCCCGAAAGAAGATGACTGAGGCGAAGGGGCCCGTTCGTCCGCTCTTTACTTCCTTAAAGAACGGCATGCAGCAGATAGTTGATGCCATCGTCAGCCGGCTGAATTCATCGGCGCTCATCACCAGCTCACCGGTGAGCTCGGTGCAAGCGCAAGACAATGGTTGGACCCTCTCGGCTGGGTATCAGTCAGATCATTTCGATGCCGTCATTCTCGCCATCCCGGCGCACACAACCGCAGCCCTTTTGGAAATCGCCAGCCGCGAACTGGCCGCCGAACTCAAGGGCATCGCCTACACTTCTTCGATTACCGTAAATCTCGCTTACGATCAGAAAGTGCGCGCTGCTCTTCCGCCCGGCTTCGGGTTCCTTGTCCCAAGGAGCGAAGGCAAGCGCATGTTGGCCTGCACCTTCGTCCACAATAAATTTCCGCATCGCACTTCCGAAGATCGTGCGCTGCTGCGATGCTTCGTCGGGGGGAGACGCAACGAGGCAGCGCTCGCATGGCCCGATGCGGAAATCATAGCCGCCGTTCGAAAGGAACTTGGCGAGATCCTCGGCCTGCAGGCTGAACCTCTCTTCTATCGGGTGCACCGATGGCAAAGCGCCATGGCCCAATATGGGGTCGGACACCTGGAACGCCTCAATCGCATCGAACGTCTGCTGGCCCAGCTTCCCGGTCTCTTTCTTGCTGGCAACGCCTATCGCGGCATTGGTGTTCCTGATTGTGTCCGCTCGGGCACAGACGCTGCGACAAACGCGTTGGTTTCTCTCGGACTGGCCAAACCGCAGCCGGTGGCGGCGCTCGCGCCGTCCGTTTCGCAATTACCCGCGTAACGTTCGGTAACCAATTTCCGTTGGCGTCACAACAGCCGTCCCAACACTCCATAATAGACCCTGGTCTCCAGCCTGCGAAAAACGAACCAATCACTCACCAGAAAATTGGCTGTCGAACAGATAACCATCGTGATGAGGTTCGCTGCAACGTATGGCAAGCCAATCATGCCTGCGAACAACCACATCAACGCAACGTTTCCTAGAATCGAAAACAAGCCGGTGGTCAGAGTAAATTTCAAAAACCGGATTACGCTTTCGTGGGCTGAAATGTGCACTCGGTCTGCCCAGGTAAAGCGCTCGTGCCACAAGAAGTTATGGATCACAGCGGCTTCCACAGCCAGGGCCGTGGCAAGGAGGTAATTCACACGCAACCCGTTCGTCAGCGCCGCGAGCGTGCCCAGTTGCACAAGCATTCCGATCCCACCCACCGCGTTGAACTTTAACCATCGTGCTGCCGTTGTTCGCCCGCTCATCGAATTCTCTCCTGGGTATAGAGCTTGTGTATGTTCTGAGCGGTCCACACGACCAGCATCACACCCATGCCGATCACACCGATCACTCCACCGACATCGAACAGCCGATGGCGCTTTCCGAAGATTTGAACAACTGGCCGGAAGAACAACGCGATGCTCCCGATCGCCAGCAGAATACGCAGTTCCGTTGGCCCGAAGCGCCAGAAGGAAAGCCGGAACTCTCTCAGCGTGTAGGTGGCGAGATAGGACTGAATAGAAAGCAGCAGAAAACCGATCAATAAGGCGATGGCAATCACCGGATGCATAAATCCTGAGACGGCCAAGCCCCCCATTAAGGTCAGGGCACCAATGCTGTCCACCATATGGTCGACATAGAAGCCGTACTGCGGACGTTGCTGCTGCCGATAACGCGCCAGCGTGCCATCCAGGCTGTCGCCCAGCCAGTTCAACACCAGCGCAGCAATGACAACGAAGAGCGCATAGCGGTTCCAGCGAGCCAGAGCGTACCCTGCGCCGGCCAGCAACTGCGCCCCGAAGCCCAGTAATGTCAGGTGATCTGAGCTGAGCCATGCCGGAGTCCGCTCCGCCAGCCAGAGCAAGGCCCGCTTTTCCACGATTGCCGTGAAGCTTTCTTGTCGGCGCATCGCCCCCGAGAACGACTGCTTTCCGTCCTTGCCTACCTTCAGCAGAACGGGATCAACCTGCTTGCAATAATCGATCAAGTAGCTCGCCATAACAGCCTCCTTTCACCAGCCACTGTCGCCCGCAGGCGGAACCCGGACAATGCACGGCAGCTAAAGCGGCCAACAAAGATTTCTCAACCGGCAAGCTCGTAGAAATAAACGGAATAGCGGTTGAGGTAAACAGGACGGTTGAGGTGAGCCGGACAAACAGAGCTGTGGCTGGTGCGCGAGTCCCTTCTGGAAGCGTCTGGAAGCCAGACTTCCCTGACACGGGGCCAGCGCTTCTGCTATCGTCTGGGTATGTTTCGAAAACTCGGCTTTTTTCTTCTACTAATCTGGCTTGTCCCACCTCTCGCGCTGGCCAAGGAGAAATACCAGCACCCGGGCCCCATTCGCCTCGACCGCGATGGCGAGAAATGGGCAGAGAAGACACTGCGCAAAATGTCGTCTGAGGAGAAAGTCGGGCAGTTATTCATGATCTGGGTGCGCGCCCGCTTTCTGAACCTGGACAGCCCGGATTACGCTCAACTCCGCGACACCATCCGTCGTGACCACATTGGTTCGCTTGCCATGACGGTCCCACTCGACGGTCCATTCCTCATTAAGAGCGAACCCTACGAAGCGGCGATGCTGCTCAACCAGTTGCAGCGCGATTCCAAGTTGCCTTTGTTGATTGCCGCCGACTTTGAGCGGGGCGTCTCTATGCGCCTTTACGGCACGACTGTTTTTCCCCATGCCATGGCGTTTGGCGCGGCGGGCAAGCTGGACTACACCGAGGCTTTGGGCCGGATCACGGCCGAGGAGGCGCGCGCCATCGGGGTGCACTGGAATTTCTTTCCCATCGCGGACGTGAACTCGAATCCCGCCAATCCCATCATCAATACGCGTTCTTTCGGCGAAGATCCGCAGCAGGTGGGCGACATGGTAGCAGCCTACATCCGCGGCGCTCATGCGGCGGGTATGCTGACCACCGCCAAACATTTTCCCGGGCACGGCGATACCGCCACCGACTCCCATCTCGGGGTTGCGCGCGTGAGTGGTGACCTGCCACGGTTGCAATCGGTCGAGCTGCCGCCATTTCGCAAAGCGATTGAGGCTGGAGTGGACGCAGTCATGGTGGCGCACGTTTCCATTCCTGCGCTTGAGCCTGATCCCAACCGGGTAGCCACTGTGTCACCATCAGTCGTTAGGGATTTGCTGAAGCAGCAGTTAGGCTTCAAAGGGATTGTGGTCACCGATGCCCTGGATATGGGGGCCTTGACCCGTCTGTATGCGAGCAACCTTGGCCGGGCGGCGGTGGATGCGTTCAAAGCGGGCAATGATATGCTCCTGATTCCGGCTGACCTCGAGGCTTCCTACGATGCCGTGCTGCAGGCAGTCAAAGACGGTGAGATTCCCTCGGATCGGCTCGACGTCACAGTTCTTAAAATCTTGAAAGCAAAAGCTTCTTTGGGACTGCAAAAGGCTCGGTGTGTAGACGTCAACGCTGTTTCCAAGCTAGTGGACAAACCGGAGAACCTGGCGACCGGTCAGCAGGTGGCGGACGATGCCGTTACCTTGGTTCGTGACAATGGCAAGCTCCTCCCGCTGAAACAGCAGGGAACTGTTGCGTCCGGGCTTCCGTATCAGAGAATGGAGGAGGTCCACAACCGCCTAGTCGCGGTTATTTTTTCCGATGACATGCGCCTGGAATCCGGTCGCGTGTTCGAGCGACAGCTTCGAGCCCGAGTGCCGGACGCCAATATCATTTATGTGGACCCGCGCTCGGCGGGCGCAATGTCCGACGAGGTTCTGCAGGCTGTGGACCAGGCACACCAGGTGATTGCCGCTGTGTACGTCATACCCACAGCCGGTAAGGTGGCTCAGGCCGCAAACGGAGCCTTACAGAACTCGGTCGCCATGGCCGATGCCAGCGGTAGTCTGCTCCAAAAAGTTTTGGAGCATGCTGCCGAGAAGACTGCCGTGATTGCTATGGGCAATCCGTATCTCGCCTCAGATTTTCCCGCGATCCAGAATTACATTTGCACTTTTTCCAATGCCACTGTTTCTGAAATAAGCGCTGTGAAATCTCTCTTCGCGGAGATTCCGCTGCGCGGCCATCTTCCAGTCACGATCCCCAACATCGCGCAGCGCGGCGCCGGCATCGAGCGGCAGCCGTTGACAGCTCGCGGAGGTCCCAATCATGTCCAGCTCCAAAGCTCTGTGCACTAGTTCACTGCTGGCTGCAGCTTGCTTCAGCCTCGTCTTGCTGGCGGCGTGCAGCGTGAATGTTAAGAAAAACGCTGACGAAAGCGACAAGAAGGTGGACATCGAGACGCCCTTCGGCGGCATTCACGTCAGCAAGGAAGCGGATGTCAAGGACATCGGCTTGCCGGTCTACCCGGGTGCACGGCCCGCCCAGGAGGAATCGAAAGGCGAGGACAAGAGCGCCAACGTAAACATCTCCAGTTCAGTATTTGGCCTCAGAGTCGTGGCCCAGGAGTTCGATTCCGACGACCCGCCGGAAAAACTCATTGGCTTCTACACCACCGAGCTCAAGAAATATGGCAAGGTGCTGGACTGCAAAAGCTCCTGGCAGGCCGGTGGACATGTCTCGGTTCATCACGATAATCCCGCGAAGGAATCGCATGAACTGACATGCGACAACGAGAGCGACGGCAGGACTACCGAACTGAAGGTCGGCCTGAAGGAGAATCAGCGCATCGTCGCCATTAAACCTGAGGGCAAGAAAACCAAGTTTGCCTTGGTACGCGTGCAGCTTCGTAGCAAGGACAACATGATCTAAGCCAAAGCGCCGGTGCCAGCCGCTCCCGATCCTCGTCGATCTGGTCGACCTTGCGCATGCCCGAAGCGGTGCGTTAATTTGAACTGTTAGTGGAACATCCCTGCCATCGTTGTGGCGAGCCTGTCGAGGATGGTGTCGCCTTCTGCAAGAAATGCGGTGCGCCGCAGATTCGGGTCCCCGGAGCAGTTCCCGATGCTGCTTCTCTGCCGCAACCGGACTCACAGATCAATGCCGCGCCCGGATGGTCTTCGGAAATTGCTCTTCCCGCTCCGGGCGCGCGGGGCAGGATCAGTTGGTCTCAGGCGTTCCCGTTGGCGGTGTTCGCCGGTTTGCTGGAGGCGCTCTTCTCTCTGTCTCTGTTCGGTGTAGGCATGCTGGTTGGCGGCTTTCTGTCCGTGGCGCTCTATCGGCGGCGCCGACTCAGCACAATCACCGCCGGTATGGGAGCGCGCCTCGGACTTGTGAGTGGCGGCCTCGGTTTTGCCATCTTCTGTGTTATTCGGGGCGCCGGAATTCTCATCTTTCACACCGGCACCCGTTTGCACGCGGAAATGCTTCAAGCTCTGGATCAAGCGGCAGCTCGCAATCCCGACCCGCAGGCCCAGGCCATGTTGCAGTACTTCAAGTCCTCCGAAGGGTTGCCGCTGGTAATCGCCCTGGCCCTGGTGGCGACGTTCATCTCTTTCCTCCTATTCTCCACTCTGGGTGGCCTCTTGGGAGGAGTGACGCTGGGCAGGAAGAGTCGCTGAGTGCTCCAAGCAGAGTAATCGAGGTCCTGTCCGGCTGACATGTCATGCCAAGTCAGGATTGTGTGCTTCGGAACGAAGGACGCAAAACGAGTCGAAGCACCCGTATCTGTGAATTTCGCACTGCTGACTCTTCTTGGGCTTCTGTTGGCTTCGGCTGCTTCTGCTGCCTTGTCTGCTGCCTTGTCTGCTGCCTTGTCTTGCCAGTTATGGTTGAGCCCGCGTATGATGCAGCGTTCATGGCTTCCAAGTCCATCGGCCGCCAATCCAGTGTCCGCGAAAAAGGGCAGTTGATGTCCGCCTCGGAGATCGAGCGCACGCTCGTCCGCCTGGCTCATGAAATTATCGAGAAGAACAATGGAATCAGCGACTTAGGGCTGGTCGGCGTGCGCCGGCGAGGGGTGCCGCTCGCGCAGCGCCTAGCCGGTATTGTCCAGCGCATTGAGAAAGGCCCGGTACCGGTCGGCACGCTCGACATCACCCTGTACCGGGACGATCTTTCCACCCTCGGTCCCAAACCGGTCGTGCAGAAGACGGAGATGGGCTTCCCGATCGTGGGCAAGAACATCATCCTGGTGGACGATGTTCTATACACCGGCCGCACGGCGCGCGCAGCCCTGGATGCCCTGTTTCAGTACGGACGCCCACGCCGAGTGCAACTCTGCGTGCTGATCGATCGCGGGCACCGCGAATTACCCATCGAAGCAACCTACATCGGCCGCACAGTGCAGACCACCAGCAAGGAGATCATTGAGGTCAGACTCCGTGAAGTGGACAACGTAGAGAAAGTCATGCTCATGGAACGCGAAAGCTGAAGAGTGATGTGGATCGTTGGCGTGAAGCCAAAGCCAAACGACCAATGACTACCGATGACGAAAGCTGCACGTGGTTCGTTACTGGGTATCGAACATCTCGAAGCGGCTGAAATCCTCGGGCTGCTGAAGCTGGCCCGCCGCATGAATCCCGCCAAGCCGCGAGCCTTGCTCAAGGGCAAGCGCGTGGTACTGCTCTTTTACGAGCCTTCCACTCGGACCCGCAGCTCCTTTGAGGTTGCCGCGAAGTCCATGGGTGCGATGACCGTGTTGATTCAATCCAGCGGCTCGTCCATCGAAAAGGGCGAGTCGCTGCTGGACACGGGTTACACCCTGCGTGCGGTCGGCGCCGATGCGATCGTGCTCCGCCATCCGAGTGCCGGCGCGCCCCATCTGATGGCGGCTAACATCGATATTGCGGTGATCAACGCTGGCGATGGCATGCATGAGCATCCTTCGCAGGCGCTGCTCGATGCCTACACCGTCCTGCGACATAAGCGGAGCTTCAAAGGTTTGCAGGTAGCAATTGTGGGCGATATTTATCACAGCCGGGTCGCACGCTCCGCCTGTCACTTGCTGAGCAAGTTCGGAGCACGAGTTACGCTGTGCGGCCCGCCCGAGTTCGTCCCGGAAGTTGCGGCAACTTTGGTACCTGGCATTCGCCTCACTCGGCACCTCGAAGAAGCGGTTCGGGGAGCCGATGTCATCATGCTGTTGCGCGTACAGAAGGAAAGACTGGCTGGCCGCAAGATAAAGCTGGAGGACTATATCGCCCGCTATCAAATGACTGCGGCACGCCTCAAGCTGGCCAAGCGCGATGCCATCGTTATGCACCCGGGGCCGATCATCCGCGGTCTGGAGTTGACGGGCGACGTGGCGGATTGTCCGCAGTCAGTAATCGTACAGGAAGTCGCCAACGGTGTCCCGGTTCGCATGGCGATCCTGGCAAGAGCAATGGGAAAGGCAAGATAGGCCAGGGATTTCAACGGATCAGCCCAGCCCCGATAGACCGCAATCTCGGTGGGCCTAATTCGTTAGCCCCGCGCCCAGGCGCGGGGTCTCGTATGAAAAAATGTGCCAGCTCCGTAGAGGGCGGCAACAGACGATCATGGCGCAAAACAAAACACCTTCCCTCCTGATCAGAGGCGGTCACATCATTGATCCGGCCTCCAGGATCGATGGCCCCATGGACCTCCTGCTGCGCGATGGCCAGGTGGCCGAGATTGCACCGCCGAACAAAATCCGGGGTAACGCCGAAGGAAAATTCGACGCGCGCGGTCTGATCGTCGCTCCCGGCTTCATTGACTTGCATGTTCACCTGCGCGAGCCCGGCCAGAGTCACAAGGAAACGATCGCGACCGGCACCGCCGCCGCCGCTGCTGGCGGGTTCACGTCGGTATGCTGCATGCCGAATACCTCTCCCGTGGTTGACTCCCCGGAATGGGTACACTGGATCCGCCAGCCCGAGCGCGGCGCCCTGGTTAATGTTTTCCCAATCGCAGCCGCCACCCACCACAGCAAAGGTGCCGTGCTGACCGATTTTCGCAGCTTGCAAGAAGCAGGCGCAGTAGCTGTCACGGACGACGGCAAGCCTATCCTCGATGAAGCCGTCATGCGCGAAGCGTTGCGCACGGGCGCACAGCTGAATCTTCCGGTGATCCAGCATGCGGAAGATACGCGCTTGACCGCCCATTGTTCCATGAACGAAGGCCCTACATCGTTCCGCCTCGGGCTGCGCGGCATGACAGTAGCCGCAGAAGCGGAAGTGGTTGACCGCGATGTACAACTAGCGCAGATGACAGGCGGCCGCTTTCACGTCGCGCACCTCTCCACCGCGGAGGCCTTGAAGCCTGTCCGTCGTGGCAAGCGCGCCAAGGTGCGTGTGACCTGCGAAATCACGCCTCATCATTTCACGCTCATCGACGAAAACGTGGGCGACTACAACACCGATTTCAAGATGAACCCGCCCCTGCGTTCGGCGTTCGACCGCGAAGCCATTTTGGTTGCATTAGCGGATGGCACCGTGGACGCCATCGCCACCGACCACGCCCCACACGCGCTGCACGAAAAGCAGGTGGAGTTCGAGCGCGCTCCCTTCGGTGTAACTGGATTGGAGACGGCGCTGGGGCTGGCGATAACGCAGCTGCACCGGGATCACAAGCTGCCACTGGCGCGAATTGTTGAGCTATTCACCGCCGGGCCCGCCAGAGTCTTGGATCTGCGCGGCCGGGGCACCCTGGCGCGTGGCAGTTTTGCCGATGTCACAATTTTCGATCCCAAGAAGCGCTGGATTTTTGACGCGGCCAAGTCGCGCTCGAAATCTCGCAACACGCCCTTCGATGGCTGGCCGCTGACCGGGAGAGTCATATCCACAATCGTGGCCGGTAAGGTTGTGCATCGGGAAGGATGAAGGGGTTTTCGACTTTGCGGATTTTTGGATTGAGGAATTCGAAAATCCATTTGTCAGTTCAAAAATCGACAACCCGTCAGTTTTGCAAAATTCCCATTCTCTTCCCAACTTTCTTCAGCACATCGAGAGCCTGTTCAAGCTGCTCCCGCGTGTGCGTTGCGGTCATGATGGTCCGCACCCGCGCCTTACCCTCGGGAACCGTGGGGAATGCGATGCCCGTGCCGAGCACGCCTTCCTTAAACAGTTCGCGAGAGAATTCCATGGTGAGCTTGCCATCGCCGATGATGATGGGCGTAATGGGAGTTTCGCTGGCTGGCGTGTTCACGCCACCGATGTTGAATCCCAGGTTGCCCAGTTCCTTCTTGAAGAAGCGCGTGTTCTCCCAAAGCTTCTCGATGCGCTCCGGTTCCTTTTCGAGTACGTCGAAGGCAGCGATGCAGGCCGCGGCAACCGACGGCGGATGCGAGGTCGAGAACAAGAAGGGACGCGCCCTGTGATAGAGGAAGTCGATCAGGTCACGGGAGCCGCACACATATCCTCCGAGGACGCCGATAGCCTTCGAGAGCGTCCCGACCTGAACGTCCACGCGACCGTGCACTTTGAAATGATCGATGGAGCCGCGGCCATTCCGGCCCAGCACTCCGGAGGCGTGGGCGTCGTCCACCATCATGATGGCGCCATATTTCTCGGCGAGATCGCACAAACCGGGTAGCGCTCCAGTATCGCCATCCATGGAGAAGACGCCGTCGGTGATCACCAGCTTTCGACCGGGCTGAGATTTGACGCTCGCGAGATGCTCTTCGGCGTGGGCCAAATCCTTATGTCGGAATACCAGAATCCTGGCCCGCGACAGGCGGGCTCCGTCGATGATCGAGGCATGATTCAACTCATCCGAGATAATGAAATCGTCTTTGCCGAGGATCGCTGAAACGGTTCCCGCATTGGCGGCAAAGCCTGATTGAAAGACGACGCACGCCTCAGCATTCTTGAAGCACGCAATTTGCTCCTCCAGTTGCATGTGAATTTTCATGGTCCCGGCAATGGTGCGCACGGCGCCCGACCCCACCCCATAGCGACGCGTGGCTTCCATCGCCGCCGCGCGCAACTTGGGATGCGTGGTGAGGCCGAGGTAATTATTCGATGCCAGATTAATGACCTGCTTGCCATCAAACGTGCACCCAGGGGCCTGCTCGTCTTCTAGCACGCGCAAACGAAAATGGGTGCCCTTGGCCTTGAGGTGGTTCAGTTGGTCAGTGAGAAAGGAAAGAGGATTGGTGCGGGTAGGAGTTGAAGTCGGCATAACAGGAGATAGTTTAATACTCCCCTCCCGATTCCGGGGAGACCGCCACGCTGACCTATGCGGGGTTAGCAGGGCAAGCCCGGCGCTGAACATGAATCGAGCACAAGAGTGGATGCTCGCGCCGTCAAGCCGCGGAGCGGCGGGATTCGTTAGCCCACCGCGTAAGCGGTGGGTGGGAAGCAGTTCATAAGACGTGCGAGCCACGGAGGGGCGCCACCAGCCTGAATTGCAAATGGATCACTTCGCCCCGTTTGGATACAACAGGATCTTGCTGGCCTCGCCCGTCGTGAGCCGCTCCATCCCTTTACTGAAATCCGTCATGGACATGCGATCGGTGATCGCGGGATGCAAATCCAGCTTGCCGCTTTTGAGCAGCGCTGTCATCTGGTACCAGGTCTGGTACATGCGCCGGCCGTTGATCCCCTGAATGGTCAGGCCTTTGAAAATGATGTCTTCGGAAAAATTCAGGGAGATGGGTTTGGAGGTCAGGCCCAGAAGGGAAATTCGTCCGCCGCGGCGCACGATGTCGAAAGCGGTTCGAATCGCGTTGGGATGGCCGGCCATCTCCAACACCACATCGACGCCGAGCCCGCCGGTTCGATCCATCAGAATCGAGCGCACATCTTGGGTGGAGGGATCCAGCGCCAGGTCGGCTTTCATTTGTTTCGCGATGCCGCGGCGGTGATCATTAACTTCGATGGCGAACACTTGGGCCGCCCCCAGCGCGCGAGCCACAGCTATGGCGAACAGCCCGATGGGCCCGCATCCGGTGATGGCCACGCTCTTCGCCGCGATCTCGCCGGCCAGCACTGTGTGCACCGCATTCCCCAATGGATCCAAAATCGATGCGTACTCCTGCGGTATTGCTGGATCAAGCTTCCAGATATTCGACTCAGGAATACGAACGTACTCAGCAAACGCCCCGTCCGCATCGACCCCGATGATTTTCACAAACTGGCAGATGTGCGCTTCGCCGGTACGGCACTGCAGACACTTGCCGCAGGCGACGTGCATCTCAGCGGAAACGAAATTGCCTTCCTTGACGCTGGTGACCTCCTCACCGTAAGCCACCACCTCGCCGCAGAACTCGTGCCCTGGAATCAATGGTGGATGAATCCGTCCCTGCGCCCAGCGGTCCCAGTTATAAATGTGGAGGTCGGTCCCGCAGATGGAGGCAACTTTCACCTTGACCAGTACGTCGGTTCGGCCAATTTTGGGAAGGGCAACGTCGCGGATTTCAATTCCCGGCTTCGCTTGCGGTTTGACCACCGCCAGCATGGTATCGGGCATGAACGCCACCTTAGGAGTGGGGAATAATAACCATCAAAACTATTAAGTCTAACACCCATTTCGGCGGCTAGGTCCCTCGCGGACTCGACGGACCTCTCTTCCGTTCCGTCACGGGCTGGCGGTTGAATTCTTCTGACCTCCCGCGCGGAATACTCAGCGACTTCCATTCGCGGGAGCGCAGGTGCTTGGCGAGAAACACGATTTGTCCGATGTGGTAAGCGTAGTGCGCAATCTGCCGGTTGACCGCCTGCAAGACGGTGTGTGCCTCACCTCGAATGGTCACCGTACGGGTCACATCCTCGGGTTCGAGAGATTCCATGGCCGAGAGAACACACGCCCAGCCCTGCTCCCACCAGCGCATGACCTCGGCACGCGTGGTGTTGGCATTCGCCTCGAACTCCTGGTCGCGGTGGCGGTCCGGCTTCTCGCCGTCGGTGGTCAGAAAGTCCGTAAAACGCGAGCGCATGTTGCCGGCAAGATGCTTGATAATGATGGCGACTGAGTTGGCCTCCGGATCGAGGATAACAAAGAGCTCTTCGTCTTTCAGTTGTGCGATGGCGCCTTCGCCTAGCCGCTTGTGTCCACGGAACTGGCGACGAGCCTCTTCGAGATAGCGAGTAGCGAGGGAGTCGGTCATAGCGGCCTAGTCCAGGCAGCTGCCGGGGAAATTACGGCGGCAGTGGGTGCCTGCAATTCCAGTTCAATGCCGCCGGTCCACTTCGAAACCAGGTTGTACGCCCAGGCGCTCAGTGCGCCCATCAAGAAGCCCAACCCGCCATAGAACACGGGAAAAAAGATGGCGAACACAACGAAAACCAGCGATGACACTCGTTCCGTCTCCGTATTTGCAAACGCCCCCACCAGCCCGGCCAGGAGAAAGAATGGCATAAAGATGATCCCCATTGCCGCTTGAATCGCGCCGGCGATTTTTGCGCAGGACAGCACTCCGACCGATTTGATGACATGCATATAGCATCCTCCCCGATTCCCCATTTACTTGTCCGCCCTCCCAAAACCACCCGCTCCCGGTGTTTCGATCCGAATCCGCTCTCCCGGACGAAGCCGCACATTAAACTTCCCCGGCAGTTCCTCAGTTGCGCCGTCCTGACGCACGACCTGCGCACGCCCCGGCTTCCCATCGGCGCCGCCGCGCAGGCCATAAGGTCCGCGCGAACGGCGATCTGCCAGCAAGGTGACTTCCGCATCCCCGAGCACCTCAATCTCCCGCACAATGCCATTTCCTCCGGTATGTTTTCCCTCTCCGCCACTACCCGGCCGCAAGGAGTAGCGACGGACACGCAGGGGATATGCATATTCCAGAGCCTCGGCGGGAGTGTTGAGAGAATTGGTCATATGGGTATGCACGCCGGAAACTCCTGGCTTGGTCGGCCGTGCACCCATTCCGCCGGCAACCGTCTCGTAGTAGGCAAAAGGTTCTCCTGTCCGGGGATCGATCCCTCCAATGGTGAGATTGTTCATGGTTCCGGAGGCAGCCGCGGGGATGCGATCAGGAATGGCCTGTGCCAAGGCCCGCAACAGGACGTCGACAATGCGTTGCGAGGTCTCCACGTTTCCACCCGCCACGGCTGCTGGAGGACGCGCATTCACCACCGTCCCAGGCGGAGTTATTACACGAATGGGACGCATCAGCCCCGCCGTTGCGGGGACATCTTCGGCCAGCAGACAGCGAAACACGTAAAAGCACGCCGAGTAAGTAATGGCCTCGACGGCGTTCAGGCTGCCCTCCACCTGAGGATCGGTGCCAGTGAAATCCACAATCACTAGCGGCTGTGTGGGGGCGGGTCTCCGACCCGGCCTCCCAGCACTTCTTTCGATACTCACCCTCGCAACAATCCGCACCTGCCGATCGCTTATTCCATCGTTATCCAGAAAGTCCTCAGCTCGAAATGTACCTTGCGGGACCTTCCGCAGGAACGCCCGCGTCATCTCTTCCGAATATTCGAGCAAATCGCTGGCGGCGCGCTGCACGCGCTCAACCCCGTATCGCGAACAGATTTCGCGCAGCCGCGTGGCTCCCGTATGACAGGCGGCAATCTGAGCCCCCAGATCGCCCTCGCGTTCGCCCGGAGTTCGAACATTACTGAGGATCAGGGCCAACACATCACGATCGGTCTTGCCGGCGCGCACCAGCAGAACGGGAGGGACGCGCATTCCTTCCTGGTAGATTTCGCGGCACAACCCCATGGACCCGGGATAGGTTCCGCCAACATCGGCATGGTGGGCCCGCGACGCCACATAAAAATCTGCTTCAGCGGTGCGGAGCGGGCGTCCGCGCCCAGGTTTCTTTTCCCGTACGTGGACCGGCGCAACCAGCGTGATGTCGGGCAGATGCGTCCCTCCAAAGAAAGGGTCGTTCAGCATCGCCACATCTCCCGGCCCCAGCTCCAGCCGGTCAATCGCCGCCCGCACCGACATCGGCATCGACCCTAGATGCACCGGCATGTGATCACCCATGGCAATCACTTCGCCAGCGCGGTCGAACACCGCGCATGAATAGTCGCGTCGCTCTTTGATGTTGGGAGAGAAGGCGGTTCTCCGCAGGGCTGCTCCCATCTCCTCGGCAATGGAGTGGTAGAGGTTCTTGAAAATTTCCAGTTCGATCGGATCACTCACGTTGCAAGAAAGTTTACGCCCGCCGCCCCCCGATGCGTCACTCGGCCCGGTACCTCAGAAAGTTATTGACAATTCAGATAATCTACCCCAATATCTTGGGGTAGACGGCAAGCTCATCCGCTATATGGGCACAAACTGAGAACAAGGGACCCCTAGATTAACCCCTTGCAAGGGACAACGTTCACGGAGGACACATGCCAAAGAAAAAGGCGAAGAAGAAAAAGAAACACTAACCGCTTGCGAGACGATCTCGCACGGCCCGTTTGATTTCAGCCTCCTCGGAGAAGCACCTCTGTGGAGGCTTTTCTGTTTACGCCTCGGCAATCACAAGGATTTAGAGCTTGAATTTCTCGGTTGTATCGGGCTTAGCATCGTGCTATTAACCCCAGAAGGGGGCAGGCCCACAAGCTGCCCGCCGGATCGAGCCATGACGAATAAATCTGGGAAGAAAATTAGGAAGAGCAGCGAAATCGTTATTCCCGAGAAGCTCTATTTCCGCATCGGCGAAGTTGCTCGCATCTGCCAGTTACCCGCTTACGTCCTGCGGTTTTGGGAAACCGAATTTCCCTCGCTGCGGCCGACCAAGAGCAATACGGGGCAAAGAATGTATCGCCGTCGCGACGTGGAGAGTGTTTTGAGGATTAAGCAGCTTCTCTACGAAGAGGGATTTACCATCGCGGGCGCGCGCCAGTACCTCCGGTCCGAAGCTCAGGGCGAAAAGAGACAGCAAGCTCCGCTTCCCTTTCCCACTCATGCGCCCGCAAATCTGGCGCACATCCGCCACGGACTGGAGGAGATTCTCGGCATCCTCTCCAGCCGCCATGCGAAGGCGTGATTTGTTGGCTGTCAGTGCGGCCATCGATTTCTGTGGGACATTGATGAAAAGCCTTTGCGTGCCTCTGTTGGTCTTGCTTGTGTCACCGCTTGCGGTTGCCCAGCACCACAGCATGGCCGAACATCGTCGCCCCGCGTCGACGCCTAAACTGGATCTTAGAGATGACTCAGCGGCACAGGTCTTAACCGTCCGCCTCGGCCCACTGAATCTGCCGGCCCATTCGACGCACATGCAGGTTGCACAGCCTGCCACCCAGTTCTTCCCTATTACGCTCGACGGCTGGTTAATCGCTTACCATCCCCGTCTGGTCGACGAAAGCGGCAACCTGCTACCCGGGCGCATGCTGCACCACGTCGCGTACTGGAATACGAACCGCTCCGACTTCCTCTGTCCCCAGCATGAGGAGCATATTTTCGGAGCCGGCGGCGAGATGAACGATTGGCAGGCGGTGCCGGGTTTTGGATACCGCGTTCACCCCCAGGATCGCATTCGCCTGAGCAGCATGTTTCACAATCCCACCGAGACCAGCTATGCCAATGCCTATCTGGAAGTGAAAATCGAATATCGTTTGGCGAGCAAAGAACAGCTCAAGAGCGTCTATCCCGCCTGGTTCGATGTCCAGCAGTGTGGCGATTCGGACTATGATTTGAAGCTGGGACGCAATGTCACTTCCGGGACGCTAAGGCTCGACTATTCGGGGATCCTGCTTGGTGTTGGCGGGCACCTGCACGATTACGGGCGCCAACTCGTGCTTGAGAATCTGACCCGCAAACAGAACATTGCCACGCTCGACGCCAGCCTCGACGAGAAAGGCCGCCTACTCTCGATTCCGCTGACCCTCTTCGTTCAACAAGGCGGCTATCATCTCAGCAAGGACGACCTGGTGAAGGTCACTGCCAGGTATGACAACCAGAGCGGCAAAGAGCTGCCGCAAGGGGCGATGGGAATCGTCGTGGGCTACTTCCTTCCAGATACCGACTCCGAAATGTGGCACAGCCTGGTTCGACTCGCCCATTGAGCCGCGCCATTAGGCGAACCTATTCCATCCGATATAGTAACTTATAGTGACTCCCAGTGTTGAATTGGTTGGAGCGTTCTCCCCGCGGAACGCTTTACTCCGTAATCGGAATGGAGGCTAGGGGACAGCAATGTTGTCCAGATTGACGGTTGTGGTTTTCATGTCGCTGGCAATTGTCGGTTGGCTCGGTTGCGGTCACAGTACTCATGCCGCGCATCCCGCATACGTTACGGTTCCAGTGAGCAATCACGTGGCGGGTTTCAACATTGACAACAAATCTGGCACCTTGAGCGCCATGCCAAAGTCGCCATTTGTCACGGGGAACGCGCCTTCGTCGGTCACCGTCCACCCCTCCAGGAAATTTGCATACGTCGCGAATGCGGGGGATGCGACCCTCGCCCTGTATACGATTGGAACTTCCAGTGAATTGACCGAGGTGCCGCCCCGGATGGCAACCAGGGCCAATCCTCTAGCGCTGACAATTGACCCTTCCGGCAGCTTTTTGTTCGTTGCCAATGCCGGATCGAATAGCATCTCGGTGTATTCGATTAATAGCGGCACCGGCGCTCTCGGCGAGATATCGGGCTCTCCGTTTCCGACGACTAGCCCGCTCGCCCTTGCTCTTTCTCCCTCGGGGAAGTTTCTTTACGTTGCCAATGCAACCTCAGGAATGGTTTCCGCTTACGGCATTCAAAGCACGGGAGCCCTGACCGGGGGCGTCTCGTTCGCCGCCGGGCCGAATCCCTCGTCGATTGCCGTTGATCCCGGCGGCCACTTCCTTTATGCGACCAACGAGACTTCCACCACATTTACCGGTTTCAGCATCGATTCGGTATCCGGCGCCTTGAGCGTGATGCCGGGTTCTCCATTCCCGGCCGGCACCAATCCGTCTTCGGCGGCGTTCGACACTTCGGGAAAGTTTCTCTACGTCGCAAACCTGGGCTCGAACAACATTTCCGCATTCACCCTCGATGCAGTTACCGGGGTGCCTACACAGATTTCGGGCTCCCCGTTCGCTGCGGGCACGGCTCCTCTATTTCTGGCGGTGGACCCTGCTGGAACTTTTCTTTACGTGGGGAATCAGTCTTCGAACAATATTTCCGGTTTCATGATCGATTCAAGTACGGGAGCTCTGAAAGCTACTTCGCAGGGTACGGCGGGAACCGGTGCTGCTCCTACTTCGATGTTCATTTCGTAAGTAAATTCACGACGTGGCGCTGGTTTCGCGGGAAGGGTGCGAGCTGGCCGGATTGAACGAGTCCCCTAACTTGATGCGGTTGGCCCGCTGCGTCTCCTGGATGAGTTCTTCGACGCTGCGCTTCTGCTGTTCCCCGGACATGACCGACCCCGCCGCCAGGGCGAAACGTAGCGCAGCTTTCTGGTCGTCAAAGTAGAGGATCACCTTCCGAGCGGCCATTTCACTTCTCCTAGATTCAAAATCGTGGCACGTAAGCAATCCTTACAGTCATTGTGTACAGCCGCACCGTTTTCGGTAAGTGATGTTCTTGGTACTTCTGCTGGTTCCGCGGTGGAAAAAGCTGAGCTGTCAGGTGACATCTGGTGACATCCCCTCCGTTGTGGCCCTGGACCCGTGAGCGCCCAAGACCTGAGCAGGTCAGGCGTTTCCTCGGAAAGAATTGCATCCCTTCCGCGGCAAGCCGGAAAAGCAAGATGGTGGTTCGGCGATCTGGCGTTGATTAAGCTTACGGGCAAACAGGCCGAGGGCCGATTTTCACTCCTCGAGGTTCTGTGGCCGCCTAACCTGGAAGTTTCGCTCCACGTCCATAGTCGCGAAGAGGAACGGTTCTACGTGTTGGAAGGGAAAATTTCGTGTCCGATTGGTGCATCGCGCTTTGAAGCTTCCCCAGGTCACACCTTGCTAGCCCCCCAGGAATAGTCCCCGTGGTTTCATGGTAACGTCGGCCGCACCAGCACGTTATCTGACCATCTACTCGCCAGCGGGATTCGAAGAATTTCTCCGGGAAAGTAGCGGACCGGCGCGAAGTTGGCTTAACCCCCGATCCTCCCTGCAGCTGTCGATCCTGCGGAACTTCAGAGAATCGGCGCTCTTACTGGTTAGCAAGTATGGCTGTCGATTTGTCACATTTTTTGTCACATAGAGTTTTGGTTGTGCTGCGGTTGACACACTCTTAGAGTTCGCTCTTGACGTTGCTAAGCTGCCCAGGGCACACTTTCAGAAAGGTTGTCGGTACTTATTTTCCGTGCGGAGTCGTTTATGCAGGCGCTGGGCCTTCCTTTGCTCGTTCAAATCAGTTTGGCAATCGGAATGGCGGGCCTGTTGTGGCCCGAGAAGGCAAAGCCGGTATTCGAATTCCTGATGTTCCCCTGGTTCCCAACCTATCGCGCACTGCGTATTCATAGCATCGGCGCAATTTGTTTCTCCGGTCTGCTGTTTTTTACCTGGCTGACACGCCTTCGCTGAAATACCCGCTGCTGCAGGCCAGGCTCTCGCTCAATTGCGATCACAACTTGGGCTCCCTGGATCGATTACTGAAGTCCACTGTCGTCTTTGCCGGTCGAACAAGCACATACGAGACCTCCGGGTGCGCCACTGCTGACGACTTAGCGTTAAGTTACTCAGAGCACAAAGCGCGGCCTGATCGCCGGGCCGGCGGCGTGTTTACTCCTCACAAGAGGCGCACACTATGCAGACTCCAAACGCTCTCGAAACCCGGCGGCGCAGTTCCAGAGTGCCGGCCAACATCCCCGTCCTTGTTACCAGCTTGGCTCCTGGCGCACGCTTCTCCGAAATCTGCGAGACCTTGGTCGTCAATGCGCATGGCTGCGCCATCCGTTCGCCTATTAAACTGGAGACCGGCGTTCCTGTGCACCTGCACAGCGAGGAAGGCCGCCAAATCAAGGCTCAGGTCGTCTCTTGCCAGCCGATGGGGCCTAACCAGTCCGGTTGGCGGCTGGGCGCGCGTTTGGAGCGGCCGGAAAATTTCTGGGGATTGAAGTCTTGTCCTGAGGACTGGGTACGCGTGCCAGGCCTACCTGAGACGAGTGAATCGAAATCCGGACGAAAGCAGTTAGCCGCAAACTCCAAGGCGAGCGAGCAGCCCAATCAGCTTCCGCCTGTGGTGAAGATGCAGCTCGACAGCGTCCAGAAGCAGGTTTCCAACGAGCATTTGAAGCTCATCATTGCCGAAATCGTACAACCCTTGCAGGCGGAGATAGCCGAGCTCAAAGCCAAGTTGCCAAAAGGAGAACAGAGGCGCAGCAGTTTCGACGTGTCCCTGTCGCAGATTCCGCCGGAGCTCGAAGAGCAGTTGTGGAAGCGCCTTCGGCAAGACTTAGGGACCCGCGCCCTGGAGCAAACCCGGCAGCAGTCCGAGCAGGTACTTGGCGCGGCCAAAGCCACCATCGACCAGAAGATAACTGCAGGCCAGGGCGAATTTCGTCAGTGGGTTGCTAACGAGCTGCAGGGCATTACGCAACGAGCGCAAGGACTTTCTGCGGAGATCGCGGACCGCGTCCGCCAGCACATCCGCACCGGCGTAGGAGAGTTCCAGCAGCAAGCGGCAGAGGCCGGCAAACGGCTCGACCAGCGCAGCGAAGAACTCTTGCAAGGCCTGCAGCAGCGCTTGAACGAAGAGCACGATGCGCACCGCTGGGAGATGCAACAGATTCAAGCTGGCGTCGCCGCAGAATCCACACGGGTTGAGAAGCAAGTCGCCGGTCTCAGCGGCCGCATCGCCAAGCTGGACGAAGCCGCACAGCGGCTGGAGTCGGGCCTCGACAAGCGCTTGGGCCAGATGGCAGGCGAAATCGTTTCCAATGCGCGCAAGGAACTCGAGACCGCAATCGAGTCCGGTCTCAAGGACATGGAGACCCACAGCGCGAAGGAACTCGCAAAGCAATTGGAAGACGCCTGTGCACACCTGAAAGTGATTCAAAAGGGAATCGAAGCCTCGGTTTCCGAGTCGCTGCAGACCCAGGTCGCCAAGACCCTGCGCTCCTTCGAGCACAACCTCGAGGACCTGGCGCAAAACTCGGTTGATCAGTTGCGCAAGAAACTGGCAGGCGGCTTCAATTCGCTGGTGAAGATTCTGGGCGAGCACTTCCAGGAATGACGCCGATGGCGTCGTAAGTGGCTTTCGGCTGGATGTTGTCATCTTGAGGGTTGGTGACTTTCTCGTTTTTCTCGCACGGAGCGATGCGGAAAACAAGCAGTTACGTACCGGAAAAATCGCTTCATCCCAAAAAGTCACAGACTCTGACGGGGAGCGCGCGCTCCCCGAAGGATCTTGCGTGCCCAAGACGGTGTTATTACACGCCCATCCGGACCGGTCTCTACATAGGTGCCAATTGTGCCGCGATGATCGGCCATCCCGGCGGCCTCTTCTGACAAACCAGCGTCACGCGAATCGGCTTTGCTTGGGGCCCGCCGGCTGTATTGATAACCCCATCAGCACGCCGGTGTCGCCAAAGACTCGGGCAGTCGTTTCGACCGGAGTCGCGCTCGCAAACCCGCCAGGCCCTGAGCCCTATGGGATGATGTCCTCCTTGCTCAGCACCCCGCTGTTGAAGCTGCTGCCGATGAACTCGTCGGAAGTACCTGTTGTCATTCCGCGCTTCTTGCCGCCTGTCAGCCCCCTTCCTTCTTGTCATTACATTTTTCCTCTTGTCATTCCGAGCAGAGCGAGTTAACAGGAGACAAACGCACCCACAATAGGCCGATATTGTTTGTGTATACCAATTGCGAATGCGAGCGAGAGCCGAAATACCCAGTAAATCCGCGGCGATCTTGAGTTTTTATTTGTCAGGCGGAGCCGATGCCCAGGTAAACTCACGCTAGATCGGGGCCCTACCCATCCTCTAAGTTTCTGATCAGGTCTTCTGTCTGCATGGTTCCGGGCAGCGCCTTTGGCGGCGTCAGGCCCGGTACTCTCCACCGTGCGCGAGCGGACGCTTCTTTGCAGCCTGCCCTCCTCTTGTCCGCGGGCGCGGGGTTGCAGCCTTGGCCGTGATAGCCTTCGATTTTCTTGCGGTCGGGGTATCGGACAGCTTGTTGTTGCCCGCCGTGCTCTGTTGTATATCCAAGCCAAACAGTTCGGCGAGGTCTTCGCCGCTGCCGAGGACCTTTGCCGCAGCAGGTCCTTTGTTCGCCAGCGGAAGCGAGTCGCCGGCTTTAGCAATGAGGTCGTTCTCGTCCACCTGATTGAGTCTAAAGAGAAGTTCCGGTTGCTGGTCGAGCCGTGCGCCGATGCCATAGAGGACCGCTGCGACGTGCTTGCACATCTCAGCCCAGTCCGGGCAACTGCACGAGAGCTTGATCTCGTTAGGCGACGGGAACAGGCCAGTTCTTTGCCGGCAGATCCGTTCCATGACGCCCTTGGAGAGACGTCCCTGCAGAAGTTCGACGAGGGAATCAATCGCTCCGCCACAGTCCCTGCAGATAGCTTTCCAGCGTGCTTTCGTGACCGAAGCGACGCTTATAGCCACGGTATAAATGTCCGAGCCGCTGACCAGCGCTTCGATTTTGCCAGGCGAGATTTGCAGATCGATAACCGAACCGTTGCGCACATAGGTCCGCCCGCGCGGCAGGCGGTTAGCAAAATCACTATAGCGCTCCAGGTTGTCGCACCAGGCCTTGCCCCAGAACGTCCTGGCGATGGCCCTCCCCTGGATGAGGACCGGCGAAACGGTCTGCCCTTTCTTCCGGAGCTTCGCGATCTTGTTGGCGGCTTGCCGCCGCCGCTCCACCACTGATACATACCGTTTCCATCCCCATTCATAGTACACGGGTCAGTTCTCCTTGAGAGCGCGGTTGAGATCCAGCGCAACCAGCCTGAGCAACTCCTCGTCTTTCAGTTCGGTCAAGAGCAGGTCTGCGCCGCCTTCGAGCAATTCCCTGGAAAGCTGCTGCTTGCCCTCGATCATCTGGTCGATCTTTTCCTCGATCGTTCCCCGACACACGAACTTGTGTACCAGCACGTTCTTGTTCTGTCCAATACGAAAAGTCCGGTCTGTCGCCTGGTTTTCCACAGCCGGATTCCACCATCGATCGAAATGCACAACGTGAGAGGCAGCGGTAAGATTGAGGCCCACACCCCCGGCTTTGAGTGAAAGCACGAAGAATCCGACGGATTCATCTTCCTGGAAGCGCCGCACCAGATCCTTGCGCTTCTTGACCTCGGTTTCTCCGTGGAGAACCAGGCCCGGGCGACCGAAAACTGATCCGAGGAACTCTGCCAGAGGAGCCGTTACCTGGCGAAACTGAGTGAATACCAGCACCTTCTCTTGTTTGGCGGCAATCACTTCGGCGATCTCCCGCAAGCGCGTCCACTTGCCGCTGTCTGCCTCGTTCCATGCCCCGTCGACCAGCCACTGGGACGGGTGATTGCAAATCTGCTTGAACCGCATCAGGAACGACAGGATCAGACCCTTGCGTTGGATACCCTCAGTGTTATCGAGCAACTCCGCCAGTTCTTCGACCGATTGCTGATAGAGCGCCACTTGTTTCCGGGTAAGCTGGCAGAACGCCTTGACCTCGGTCTTGTCCGGCAGATCGGAAATCACCGTTTTGTCGGTCTTCAGCCTTCGCAGTATGTACGGTCGTACCAGTTCGCGCAAAGGCCCGTAGGGGTTGTGCGGCCGGTCCGCCAGATGTTTTGTGAAACGGGTAAATTCCTTTGCCGACCCGAGCAGACCCGGGTTGATGAAATCGAAAATGGACCACAAATCTCCCAGGCGGTTTTCGATAGGCGTGCCGGTAAGCGCGAATCTCGATTGTGCCTTGAGCTTCTTGGCAGCGTGAGTCTGCTTCGCGTCCGGATTCTTGATGGCCTGCGCTTCGTCGAGCACGACCAGTTGCCATGAGGCCTCGGCAATCCACGGCATGCGGAGCAATGATCCATAGCTGGTGATGACCAGATCCATTTCCCGCAGACGCTCGGGGGCAAGCGTCTTCAGATCGGCCGCGTTCATTGCCGAGGGATGGGCGATCAGGGCCCTCAAGCTCGGCGCAAAGCGTTCCAGTTCTGACGCCCAGTTGGCGAGCAGCGAGGCGGGAGCAACCAGCAGGTTTGGTTGCCCCTGGCCATTCGCCTGCGTCTTGAGCACGAGCAGCAGCGAGAGCACTTGAACGGTCTTGCCTAGTCCCATGTCGTCAGCCAGGCATGCGCCCAGCCCGAGCTTCGCCAGGAGGTAGAGCCAGCGCATGCCCACTTGCTGGTAGGGCCGCAGGTTCCCATGCAGTGCCGCGCCGGGGTCAATGCGGGCCAGCCCTTCAGGACTGCGCAGCCCGTTCAAGGTTTCTGCCAACCAGGGACCTGCGACCACTTGCGCCCAGTCAGGATCGGTGCCGCCGGACGCGCCATCGGCGCCAACAGCGGCACCGGCGACCATGCGCATGGCCTCCCCAAAGCTGATGCCATTTTGGGCGGCCGTGCGCTCAACTGCGCCAAAGTGCTCGATCATACCACCCAGTCGTTCATGGTCAACTTCGACCCAGCGTCCCCGCACTAGCGCCAGGCCGTCGGACTTGGCCAGCAATTCCCTGATTTCCTCCGCCGTCAAGGTTTCGCCGTCGAGTGTGACTTCCATGCGGAAATCGAGGAGCGCGTCCTTGCCCAAGCCCGACGGCGTGCTGCCGCCCACTCTGCCCGTCACCTGCGGACGCGGAGGTCGGTTCGACCGCCAGTTCGCTGGCATCCGCACGACCACGCCCGCGCTCTCCAATTGCGGGACATCTCTCAGGAGCTGTAAAGCTTTATTGGGCTGCCAGCGCAATGGATGGAAGATTTCACCCGCGTCAACCATGGCTTTTAGCCACGGACAGCTCTCCGCCGCACGTTGCACGGGCAGAAGCAGAGACAACAGACGACCCTTGTTGGCCGCGCCCGCATACTCGCGCATCGCCTGGCCCAGGGGAAGATGCTGCGCCTTGGCGTGGGCGGAAAGACGCGTCGTGTAGGTGGCGAGAAATGCGAACGGTGCCTCCTCATCCTTACGATTTTCGGCGAGGTTGAAGTGCACCCGCCCGACCAGGTTCCACGCCGGGTTGCGGTTCTTGAGAAACTCCTGAACGCCGCATCTCCACTCGGACAGCTCCAGCCGGAAGGCCGCGTCCGTTTCTTGCCAGAGAGCGTGGAGCACTCGGGCTGCCAGGTATTCTGCCCCCATCATGGTCGGCGCGCCCAGGGCTAACCACTCCAGTTCTAGGTCCGGCGGGGGTGGCACATACGCGTCCTGTGGAGACGCCTCCGCTTCTGGCTGCGTGCAAAGGGCGGTCACGTATCGCGCGCCGAATTCGCGCCAAAACGAGAAAGCAGGAGGCAGCGCGGTCCCCACCTCACCCGCACCGAGTTGCAGAAGACCGTGACCCGGCCCACGCGCGAAAGCGTCGCGCAAGCGTCGCGCAAGATCGGGATCAAGAAGTGGCGCGCCATCTTCCTCCGCCAACGCGAGACGCCCGTGCGGAGTCAGGATCGGCGCAAGGGAAACCGAATCCATGTGGCAAACGTATCAGCCAAAAGGGGCATCCTGCAACGGCTTGCTCGAGCTCCCTTCTCCAGTTCGCCACCTTTCGAGCAGTGGCTGGCGGGTGAATTTATTTATTCCAAAGGCTTGGCTCGCGATCCATGGGCGGGAGAATGAAACTGTGGGCACGGAGAGCACAACCGGCTTGGCATTGCGGACAGCTGTCGGGACGATACGGATCGGGATCGGAAAGTTGTTGCAGATACTGTTGGATGGCGCCGCGGTGGGGGTGTAGCATTTGCATGAGGGACCTCCCTCCGGGAGAGCTAACTCCCGTGATTGGTTTAGGCCGGAGGGCTTCACCGCCCTCCGGGTGCTAACCAGAGAAATCCTACATCCGAAAAACATCAGCTGCACTGCACCGGGATAAGAACTTATCCCGCGCGATCCACTGGACCTGCACATTCGGCTCCGACATCTTGTCACGATCGTTCTCTTCCAGGTAGGACTAAATCAGAAGAGAGAGTGTTTGGCGGGGGCAAGTAATCCGAAAAATTACACCTAATTACAGCGGCGGCGGAAACGACGATTACGTATTGAGACTACGTCTTTCGCCTCGTGGTACCCAATTGAGGTCGGTCGGCCCTAGCAAACGATTTTAGCGAGAACTCTCGGGTGTACCCCTCAGCCTGCCAGAGGTGGCCATTGCCAAAGGAGAGTCCTCGTCCACTTTTATGCGGTAGGTCTTCGTGCCGAACCTGCGTCTTCTGTCGGAGGAAGCTTCCGACGAATCAGCGCTTCGGTGCCCAAAAAGCGAGGGTCCAAAATAGTCTGTGACAGGTCGTTCCATACGGACCGCTGCGGCCGCCCTACCGACCACCGCAAAAATATTCGCAGAACCTGTTTCTTGAGTAGGACTACTCCTCCTTGACCCGAGATCCCGATCACATTCGAGTCTGTCGAACCATGTGACCCGCTAAGGGGCTCCTTGGCCAAGCGTAAATGCGTTTGCGTTTGGCGCTACTATGTGTAAGCATGGTTTCATATGGTACGACGACACTTCTGGCTAGGTCTGCTCGAACAAGCGTGGAAGGACCGCTCTGTAGTCTGGGTCGCTGGGGTTCGTCGAGTCGGAAAGACGTGCCTGTGCCAGAGCCTCCCTGACATCGAGTATTTCGACTGCGAACTGCCTCGCGTCCGACAGATGATGCTCGACCCCCAAAGCTTTTTCGACGGTTTGCCGGGCAAGCGGATTGTTTTGGATGAGATCCACCGGTTGCAGAACCCATCGGAATTGCTCAAGATTGCAGCCGATCATTATCCGTATACGCATGTAGTGGCAACTGGCTCTTCTACTCTAGGTGCGTCGACAAAATTCCGAGACACGCTAGCCGGACGCAAAAGAGACCTCTGGCTAACTCCCATGTGCCTTCCCGACATGGACGATGCCAAGCGGACCGACATCAAAAACCGTCTTCTGCGAGGTGGGTTGCCTCCGTTCTTCTTGCCCGACAAGCTCCCCGAACGAGATTTTCAGGAATGGATGGACGCTTACTGGGCCAAGGACATTCAGGAGCTCTTTCGCCTGGAGAGGCGAGATTCGTTCCAGCGATTCACCGAGCTAGTCATGGCACAAAGCGGCGGCATCTTTGATGCCACTCGATTTGCCCGCCCTTGCGAAGTGAGCCGTCCCACCATTTCAAACTACCTTCGTGTTCTTGAAGCAACATTTGTCGCACATGTGATTCGTCCGTTCAGCAGTCGCCGGCCAACCGAAATCGTCTCCGCACCTAAAGTCTATGGCTTCGACACAGGATTCACCTGCTACTACCGTGGCTGGCAGGACTTGCGAAACGACGACTTCGGCGTATTATGGGAGCATTTCGTGCTCAATGAAATTATGGCTCGCTCACAGAATCGCGAGGTTTTCTATTGGCGAGACAAGCGCGGGCATGAAGTGGACTTTGTCGTGGCGACCAACCGAAAGAAACCCCTCGCCATCGAGTGCAAATGGTCCGCGAGCAACTTCGATCCTGCCAATCTAATCGCGCTCCGACGCCAACACCCCGAAGGCGAGAACCTTGTCCTCGCACACGATGTGGAGCGTGCTTTCTCCCGCACCTATGGAGCATTGAAAGTGCGCTTTCAAAGCCTCAGGTCTTTCGCCGAGCTACTTGCTTCATAGCAACTCTGGAACGCGAGTGCTTTCCTGACTTCCATCTGCCAAACCTTTTTCAGCCCGGACAGGCTGCTCCACAGGCCGTCATTGCTTCAGGGGGCAAAGGACGACTGATGGCCCGTGTCTACCGGCTAGAGCTAGAATGGTCGGCTCTGGCAGACGATTTTCGAACTTTTTGGCTGTATGAATTTTGCAGTAAGCTTTCAGCACAGCAGGCGTGAATCACCTAGAACGCTCACACTCTAGCTCCCTCGAAAATAGCCGTAAGTGACTGATTGCGCGTCAGCGCATTTTCATGATCCCTTGTGAGCCAGCAGGATCATGGGAAACTTAGCTAGCTCATTCGCAAGCAACCGGTCGGCAGCGTGCGCCCGGTCCCGGATCGAAAACAAAAGAGGCGGATTGCTGTAAACCACAACCCTTTATGCAGGAGCATCGGCTGCCTGATGAATTCGCCGAACATGAATTTGTCCCTCCCGCTTGCGGGTCTGGGCGATATCGTAGGAAGCCTGCATCCTCATGAGCGTGTCCATCTTGACTCCAAAAGCCTTTTCGATGCGTAACGCCATATCCCCGGAAAGGTCGGCATTGCCAATTGCGTACCCAAGCTCGGTTGCTGGGGCAACCATAAGTCTCTGCAAGTCTCTGCTGAAGCCGACAGTTGAATTCGACGCGCCCTGCATGGCATACGAATGGCGGTTGCGATTGTCGCTAGGATTCAAGCGGTTCTGGAGTTCCTGGATCAAAACTGGACATCTCCGCAATCACGGCGAAGGCCTAACTGGGCCGCAGTCGTCCACGGAGGCCTCGGCAACCGCGCCAGCTTGCAGTCCTGATTGGCGCTTGCCACAGCTGAACTCGTGTGATCAGCCAATAGGAGGCAATGCAGTTCAAAAGTGTTGGATGGCTATGTTCGCAAGTGCCTGATATTCAGGACCGAATTGATTGGTCGGCCCTAGCAGAACGATTTTCGAACTTGGTTCCAAGAGGCCGCTTAAATGGTCCGTGGAGAGGGCCGTACGGTACGTACGGTACGGTATCCGAGACAGTATAAGCTCACCAGGTTTAAATACCTTGCAAAAATGGCGCAATGCTCCATAATTGCAAGGATGATTGAGCGCCGCATACATAAAGAACTTGTTGCTTCGATTGACAGCAATCCCGCCGTCGCATTGCTGGGGCCACGCCAGGCCGGAAAAACGACCCTTGCTCTTGAGATTGCCCACACACGCCCTTCGCTGTATCTCGACCTCGAGAGTCCCTCTGACCGCGTGAAACTCACGGACCCCGAGGGCTACCTTGCCGACCATGAGGACACGTTGGTGATCCTCGACGAGGTACACCGGACACCCGAGCTTTTCCAGAGCCTCCGGGGTCTGATTGACAGAGGCCGGCGGCGTGGCAAGCAGGTTGGCCGCTTCCTACTCCTCGGATCGGCTTCGGTCGATCTGATAAAACAGTCAGGAGAGAGCCTCGCTGGCCGGATTGCCTTTCTGGAACTGGCCCCGTTTGATGCACTCGAGGTCAAACACGATCAGGTCGACCGCCTATGGCTGCGCGGCGGATTCCCTCCAAGTTTTCTCGCCGACAACGACACCGGTAGCTTCAAGTGGCGGCTGGATTTCATCCGCACCTACCTGGAGCGCGACATCCCGCAATTCGGTCCCAGGGTCCCGGCAGAAACTCTGCGGCGATTTTGGACCATGCTTGCGCACAATCAGTCAACGCTGTTGAATGCGGCCACGCTAGCGCGCGGTCTCGGTGTCGACGGCAAGACCGTGGCTCGCTATCTCGATTTGTT
>QIAU01000013.1 GCA_003225055.1 Acidobacteriota bacterium | reverse complement strand
TAGTACTAATCCGGAAAATGTTTGCGGCCTGCGAAGATTTTTGGGGTGCATGGCTCTAGGCAGCAACGGCTGTGAGTTGAGCTGTGGCAGGGGTGAGTTGGGCAAGCGTGGATCGTAAAGCACTAAGGATAGCCACAATGACCTTGCGTCCTGTGGAAGTTAGCTGATAGCGATGGGTCCCGCGAATCTTGGTGATCAGAGCGTGAGCCCGCAGCAAGCGAAGTTTGCGGCTGATCCAGGCGGAGCGACGGCGAATCTCCTTTTTGTCGTCAGTGGTGTGGGGAAAGAAGATGGCGCGGAGATGGCGATTGCGGAAGCCGTTGATAGCGAACTCGCCGTGGTTGATGGCGGATAGCAGGGCTCGGTCATCGGCTAAGGGACGGAGAGCACGCACTCGGCGGTCGCGCCATTGCCGGGGTTGTTCCAGTTGCTGGAGCAGTTCGTCGAGCGTGGTCGTGTCGTCGACGGTGGCGAAAGCATCGAGATAGCGCGCGGCTGCTTTATGGGAAATCTGGGCTCGGCGGTGGAGGTCGGCAATGCCCCGGCGGAGCGGACGCCAGGCCATGCGGCCTTTGCGGTCGCCCTCCTTGCGCCGGTAGACGCGGAAGTCGTCGCCGTTGTGGATGGTGGCCTCGGCACGCAGGACGCTGCCTTTGGCAGTGTAGGCCTTGTCGTAAAGTTTGACGGAGTTGCCATTGACGCTATGTTTGACGCGTACTCCCTCGGCCCGGCGTTTGAAGTCACTGATCACTTCTCCGGAGAATTTCTGGGATATCTGGCCGCTCAAGGTGAGGTGTTTGCCCAGAAAACGCATGACATCGGGGCTGGAGAAGGTGGTCATCGCATGGTTGACCCAGCGTGGATAGAAGCGCCGCAGGTCGGCCGCGTGGTGGAAGACCACATCGATGGCCCACTCGTGCTGGTAAGTCGACCAGTAGTAGGAGATGGGATGTTTATGGAAGATCTCGGTGTGGATGGGGTTGAGCTGGCGAGCGATGCCGTTGAGCAGCTTGGGCCATCGGGTTTTGAGCTGACGATCCAGCAAGCGCTGAGCTTTGGTCCAATCGGCAACCCAAGGGAAGCAGTTGTCCTGTTGCAGGTAATCGAGACCGGTGGCTTGCATCTGGCGCGCCAGCCATTCTCGGCCGTTTAGGCAGATCTGAATGGAGAAGGGGAACCAAGTTTGGATGCGGGCATTGAGGAAGCCGAAGAGTGGGTGGACTTGGTAGTGGTAGAGAAATAGACACTTGCCGGGACGCAGTTGTAGCTCCAGTTTTTTCGTCAGGCGATTGCGATGGATCTCAAATTTCGAGCAGGGTTCCAGGCAGCTGAGCACGCAGACCAGCCCGCTGCGCACGCCATCCTGGGCCAGGATCTTGCGGGCGATGGTTTCTTTATCCAGGTGGCTGGAGTTCAGATACCGCACGGGGCGTCCGGAAGCTTTCGCTTCAGCCAGGGAAGCTTCCTTCAGGCGTTCAGTCACCTTCTCCACATGGTCGCCAAAGTTCTTAAGGAGGACTTGGTTCGTCCAGAGATAGCTCATCATGCCGTCGGGATAACCGATGGAGCGCAGATGTCCGCGAAATACCAAGCGGTCAGTGCCGGCGATCTTTTCCTGGTGTTTGGCGATAAACTCTTGCATGGGCGTTCTCCTCCGTATCGTTCTTAGGTCTTGGACAACCTGTAATGATACGCAGACGGGGAACGCCTTCATGGTTAAGTCACCCTTGCTCCGGAAGGCGACTACGACTTTAGGGATAGAACGAACGACAGGGGGTTGTGCAACGGCTAAAGCTGATCGCTGACTACTGATAGCTGAACGCTGATCGCGTTGTTTTGGTTGCGGCTTGCCGCGCTATGTTAATGTGGGCCCGACATTGGCAGTGAAATCGCCAAGCCCGTTTTACCCCTACTTTGTGGTGGGTGACACGGCCGCGGCGCGGTATCTGTTTCTCGGCGCCGATCAGCCGTCGTATCGTGCGCACATCGTCACCGCTACACTCGAGTATCATTTCTGACGCCGAATGGGACCACACTCAATGCAGTGTGTATGCGCTTCGCTATAAAGGATGGAAAAGGACTCACATGAGCAAACTTCGAATCGCGGCCATGGTTCTTCTCGCGTTGATGGTGTCGGTGTTCAAGGTGTCGACTGTCGCGCAAAGCGCGGCGGACTACAAGGCTAAATGCCAGATGTGCTATGGCGCGACCGGCATCGGGGACACGCCAATGGGCAAGAAACTGAACACCAAAGACTCACTCATCCGAGGTGCAGAAGAAGACCGACGACGAGCTCGCGAAATTCATCAGCGATGGAGTCAGTAAAGATGGCAAAGTCATGATGCCGGCCTATGAAGGAAAGCTCAGCGACGAGAAGACTCGGGACCTAGTGAAATACGTCCGCGAACTTGGCAAGAAATAGAACCGGCGGTTCTCTCCGCCCGCAATCGCATCCATGACGCCGCTGGCCATTCTTGTTATGTTCCTGGTCGTCACGATCATTCTGATCGCAGTGATCGTGGCGATGCCGGGAGTCACTCGTACGCGCAGCGGTAAGGTGCTTGGGTTTCTTGCCCTTTTTCTGCTGCCTGCCATTGGCGGCTGGGCTGGCTTTAACGAGCACATGGAGCGCTCAAAGACCACGCGGTTCTGCCTTTCCTGCCACATAATGGAGCCTTACGGCCGCAGCCTATACGTGGACGACAAGAACTGGGTTCCCGCCTGGCATTTCCAGAACAATCGCGTCCCACGGAATCGCGCATGCTTTACCTGCCACACCGACTACACGCTTTACGGCGATTACAAGGCCAAGATTCGCGGTTTTCACCACGTTTGGGCGCAATATGTGACTGGCCCAAAGGTCCCCATTCATCTATATGAACCATATAACAACCGGGAATGCCTGCACTGCCACGGCGAAGCTCGCGTCTTTCTGGAAAATCCGATCCATGCGGCACAGATTGACGAGCTGCGAGACAATGCGACCTCCTGCCTGATCTCCGGTTGTCATGATACGGTCCACAACGTCGACCACTTGAGCGAGGTAAAGTTTTGGAAACCGTAGTAAATTCGCAGCCCCCATTCAAGCTTAGCTTGCGGCTGAGAGCTGCCGGCGTTCTGCTGATTGTCGGTCTCGCTATCGAAATTCTCAGCTTCTTCTGGATTCATCCCCTGGCATTCATGGGCTTTCTGGTGATCGGCTGCGCCTTCCTTGGGCTCGGAATTGTGTTGTTTCTCTGGACATTGGTCAGCATTGCTAAAAGCGGGCCAAGCGCCTGATGATGTTACGGCAGCTCAAGACCTGGTACGGCTCTTTTGAGCCATCCTGTGCTGGCTAGAGATGAGTCCCCGTGCATGTCAATGCATTCGACTTCTCAATGCTACTCGCACGAACACCGCCGGGGTTATCCAGAATTTTAGGCTTGCGCCTTTCTATCGATGAGCAAGCAGAATTCGCGCGGGGAGTTAGTCTGTCGCCTGGCTTCGAGGAATGCGGACCAAAAGCGTACCCCGAACATTGCTTGATCGTTCCGCTTTATCAGCCGATACATACCGCCCTTCTGCTCTTCCTTTCACCCCACTGGCAGATCGGCTGCGGACTTCAGTTCGTCGTAGACGATGGCTCCATCGGGGATTGCCGATCCTAGCTAGCACACGATACCCTCTCTTGAGCGCGTGAATTGTTCCTCGCAGAGTCTGAATAAATCAGACCAGTCAAGCATCACGTGATTGTGGTCACAGAGAACTGTGATGTTGCACACGGCACCATTGTAAACAAAATGTCAGCCTTTCTGATGTGGGAGGTGTTCTGTGAAACTGCTTACTTGACACTCGGTTCCACACGCGACATTGGCGGATTTTCTTTTCTGCGCAAGCAATCAGACAAGCTCAGGTTGTTCGCAACTACTAGCTACATCAATACGCCCACCACTTTCGTCGGATTGAGCGGGCAACGTCAAAATGACCTCATGCAGACCGGCGGCTTCACCTGGTCGCTGAATGAAAGGTGGACACTCCAGGGCACAGGCGGGAGCAGCAATCACGGTGGAATGGGACGCGCCGAGGTCAATTACATCAGCCCGAACCTTGTCTTCTTTGCCGCCGGATCGCTTTCCGCGCCTTTGTTCCCGCTCAACCAGGTCTTTTCATTATTTTCCGGAACCAGATCTATGAAGAGCGACTCACGCTAACCACTGCGCACCACCTGGCGGAGTCTGTTTACTATCAGCATACAGCGACGCAGGGCTTCAATAATGTGCAGCACGCCGGCAGTTCGGATTACCTGACTCCGGCACTCGCATGGAAAATCAATCCTGCCCAGGACGTGAACTTTAGCTATACCCACAGCCGCAATACCGGAGGCTTTGCCAATCAGCCGTCCACGGGCAACCGCTTTGATACCCTCTGGCGTTATCAGTTCACGCCCCGTTGCGCGAACAACGCACAGGTTGTCGTCGGTTCGTTGCAGGATACTCTGCAATTGAATTCTGAGGACCAGCTTTCTTTCCGCGATGGCCTGGTCTTTCCGGTGAAGGGTGGAAACATGCAGATTTCATTCCAGCAAGAGCGCAGGAATCCCTCCCTGGTGCAGAAGTTGAATTCGGAATTGAATCTCTTGTCGCCGGCGTTGCAGAACCTGTTCCTGCAGGACCCAGTCACTTTTGTAGAATCCAACAACCTGCCGCCGGAGGTCAAAGCTCTGCTGGGTGCTCAGGTTCCGATTAGCACTTCCGTCTCCGCCAGCGGCCAGTTCCGCCTGGGAAACAAATTGAGTCTGGCCCCAAACTTTTCTTTTGCTCGTGCCACTTCAGGACAAGCAAATTCCTGGACGCCCTTCGCAGGCTATTCCCTTACTTACCAGGCTACGGACGCTTCAGCTCAATTCCGGACTTTCCAACCTTTGCGTCCTAAGCAATTCGCTGACCCCTCAGCGCACGACGATCTTCTATTTTGGCTTTAACAAGAGTTTTGGTGCTTTACCAGTGTCTTCGTTGCTGCCCGGACTTCACGGTGGCCGGATTATCGAAGGCCGCGTTTTTCGCGATAACAATCTCAATGGATTTTTCAATGCTGGAGAAAAGGGCATGGTCGGGATCCGCGTGAAGCTGGAAAATGGAGACTCCACGCTTACCGACGAACTGGGGAGATACCGCTTCAGTGTCGGCGCGGGCGAGCACCGCGTTTCTATCGGGCTTGATCAATTCCCCGGACCGGTGCGGATGACGACTAGGAACGAAGCTCAAGTGGATCTCATCCGCCAGCGGGTCGTGGTTGCCGATTTCGGTGTGGTGGATTTTGCCCGCCTGATGGGGAGCATCTTTAACGACCTTCGCTTTGATGGCAAACGAGAGCCCGATGCCCGAGGTCTGGGGAACGTCCACTTGGTTCTGGATGATGGGAGAAAGACTCGCACGATTGTTGCCGAGCCGAACGGCACTTACGAAATTGATGATGTCCCGCCCGGTGACTACAAGCTCACAGTGGACGCAAATACTTTACCGCCGAGCTACCTTTTGCCTGGCGAGTCGTTCCAGGTGCACGTCTCTCCGGTATCCACCGTGGTGGAGGATATACCCGCCCGCGCCCTGCGCTCCATTGCAGGACGAGTTTTCCTGAAGGTCCCCATGGACAAGACAACGCCGCCCAATGATCCGAGAAACCTGAAGATCGCAGGCATTCCCCAATCGGGAACGCGCACACAATCGGGGGGACAAGCGGCGGGAAAAATGGGACAAGCCGGAGGACAGGCGAGTCCCGCAGCGCAGCCAGGCTCTGGTAGTCAGACTAGCAGCGCTGATTACAACCTTGTTCCCATGGCCGGTATTCAACTCAGTGCCGGTTATGGTGTTGCAACCTCCGATGAAAATGGAGATTTCCTGTTGCGTGATTTACCCGCGGGAGACTTGACGGTAAGCGTTGTTCCGGTGAAGCCGCTGCCGCCCGACATGAACCTGCCCAGCGGGACCGTTCACATGCCGCCGGATCCCATTCAGGTGCAGGGGGCTACCATCATCATCGGCAACCCCGATCTTGTGCCTTTCCTGCTGGGCAAGACAGCCCACGAAGTTCGTGATGCGGCGCTGAATCCCGTACCACACTCAGCCGCCTCACCTGAACCGTAGCCGTAGCCCAGCAGCGAGTAGGAGAAAACAGCGGGAAGCGCACGCGCCGGCGCCCACGAGCTCTGATGGCCGTGCAGTCCCATGGAGCGGACAAGACCGAGAGTCCGGCGCACGGTGAAGGAGTGGAGAACAACGCTCAACCTGCAAGCGGCGGGAAACCAGGTGCTCCCACGATGCGATCAGCTGCCGGCTCGAACAATTCTTCGGAACTATCACTTCGCCCTCCTGCCTCCCAATTGCCTCTTCCTTATCTTCTAGTCTCCGCTCTTGCACGGGGGAGAAACTCTGTTTACAGGTCAAGAATCGCCTGGACCGACCCAGGGTCATTCACTAAGCGCAAACGGAAGCCCAGTCTCTTGAAAATGGTGTGGATTGCTAGATTGTCACGTAACATCTCAGCTACGAGGCGGCGCACTTTCTCATCTCGTGCGACCTGAACAAGCCGGCGCAGCAGCTCGGTTCCAAGACCTTTATGCTGGTATTCGTCTGAAACCAAGACAGCAATTTCCGCTTTTCCATCTGCTTGTAGCTTATTCAGCCGGCCTACAGCCAGGATGTGCTGCGCCCCGGTCTGGGGATCTTTGTGCTCCGCCACCAGCACGATCTCGCGTTCGTAATCGCTAAAGCAAATACGGGCTAATCGTTCATGCGCAGTCCGCCTGGCAAGGCTTAACGAAGAAAAATAGCGCATATACACGGTGCGATCTGAGAGCGTTCCGTGAAATTTGACCATCACTGGCTCGTCTTCTGGACGAATAGGCCGGATTGTGACCTGAGTTCCGTCTCTCATCGTCCACGACGAAATATACTGCCACGGATAAGGTCGAAGGGCCGGATCTGGATCTGTGGTCGTCATGGCAAACTCTCGATTCTGCATCACCCGCATATCTGGCGTTATCGTCAAGCGTAGAACCGCTCGACCGTGAATTAGCCACGCACGGTGAGTACGGGGCACCCGGCCTGTGTCAAGATCTGGTCCGTGGTGCTAGCCAGGTGCGTGACAAGTCGCAGATTGCTGTGCACCCGGCGCACACCGAGAACAATCAAGTCTGCTGCCCTATCTTCCGCAACTTCCAGAATGCGCTCTGCGGGTGGAACGAACCGTCCACCGAACTCGACCAAACATTCTGCATCACACCAGGGCTTGGCTTCGGTTGGTATTAGCTCTCTTAGACGGCGCACCAGAGACGCTGTGACTGCCTCTCGGTCCACGATGCCCACTGCCGGTTGCACCGCCACGTGGAGCAATGCGAGTTGTGCCACATCTTCTTCAGCTAGAGAGATCGCAAAGGGTAGCGCCGCTAACGACTCTGGGCTGAAATCCGTGGCGAATAGGATGCGATGAAATTCAGCCTCGCGGTCGGGCTTGCGGGATACATTCGGGCCGACGCTTATAACAGGACACGCAGCGCGCCGGAAAATTTCCTCGGCGACGGAACCCATGACCAGTTTGCGAATGCCACTGCGTCCATGACTACCGAGCACGAGCAAATCAATGTCATGTCCTTCGATGATCTGGGCGAGTGCATCCGAGACCTTCCCTCTCGGCGTCAGCACGCCGTGGGGGAGTCCGTGCAGCTGGCTCTCAAGCTGCTCGATACATCCTTGTATCCTCTTGTCTTCTTCCTCGGCCGCCGCCGACCAGTTTTCAGGTGACATGAATAACATGTCGGACTCCGTGGGCATGACATGGGCCGCAAGTAACGTTGCCCCATACCGGCGCGCGACAGACAGGGCATAGGGTAACGCCGCATTAGAGCACGGGGAAAAATCGGTGGCGAACAAGATGTTTTTGAGCGCGATCCGCTTGCCCGCTTCCATTGTTTTCATAAGACACCTCCAGAGAACGTTTTCTGCCGGAGAAGGTGACCGCATTCTTTGGAGCTGTCACCTTCTGCGTGATGGCGGAGTCCTGCAGCAGCTTTAGCGACGACAGCACCCTCCTGACCTCCTTTTTGTCAGAAGACCGGCAGAACCCGATTGAACTCAGTCGGGATTCACCGACCTGCACCCGCGGTTTAAACTTCTGTTCGAACCGAGAGCGCGCGGGATACTAAGCATACCGTCTTAAGCCTTCTGCAAGAAGCGCAGCGTACGCGCCCGCTCCTCTTGCCCTGGAACCGTCGGGTTCGGACTGATCACGATAGGCAGTACCCCGATCAAGCCCAACAGACTGTCGGGAAAACAGCGACGCCTCTCCTACCGGGGCAACGATTCGCCACGTCGTCCGTGGCTGCCGGACCTGAATCTGTTCCTGAACCTCCGGCTCTTCTCCTTCAGTCGAGGGTCCCATGGCAACCTCCCAATCAGGACTAGTTTCCAGCCTCGTTCACTCAAATTGTCCATCGGCGCTTTTCTCCTCTGCTGTGCGTCGAGTCACCCCTTTTCGTGATGCCAATCACAACGGCAGTGCTACAATTGGTAAAGTCGGCATCTTATGCGCGCTCCGTACGGCTTGAACATCCTCGATAACTGTCTGACCTGCCCGGTCCGCGAGGAACATCTGTTTTGCAATTTGCCGTTCGCCGCCTTGCAGAAACTGAACGAGATTAAGTCCACGGCCACGTATCCAAGGTCAGCGACGCTGTTCATCGAGAGCCAACAACCGCGTGGAGTATTTGTCCTCTGCACCGGCAAGGCGAAACTCTCCACCTCTTCCAGTGAAGGCAAGACCATCATCACCAAGATTTCCGAGCCCGGCGATGTTCTTGGACTGAACGCAACGATCTCCAGCCGCCCCTACGAGGTCACGGCGGAAATGCTCGAGCCCGGTCAAGCTAATTTCATCGCTCGCGATGCGTTACTCCAATTTCTGCGAGAGCACGGGGAAGTCGCCTTGCGCGTGGCAGAACAGCTCAGCCGAAACTATTACACGGCCTACGAAGAGATTCGCACGTTGGGGTTAACCAACTCGCCCGCAGAGAAACTTGCCAAGCTGCTCCTTTCCTGGAACGCCGGTGCGGAACACACGAACGGTCCTGCCCAGGTGAAGCTGACACTCACTCACGAGGAAATCGCCGCGATGATCGGCACAACCCGCGAAACGGTCAGCAGACTATTTTCGGGGTTCAAGAGGAAGAAACTGCTCGAATTGAAGGGTTCCACATTGATCATTCGCAATAAACCCGCGCTGGAGAAGATGGTGCACTACTAAAACTTCCACTTCATACGTTCCTTGTTCGAAGCCCTTATTGAAGACCATGGCCACAAAAGCCGTTTCAATCAGCGCGATACGCATGATTCATATCAGACAAGCGCCACGGCGTTCATAGAAACGAGAGCCCATTTCATTTCGCGCAGGCAGTCTGCTCACCATGGTGGGAGAAGATCCGCGTACTCGTTTGGAAGTTCTCAAGCGAACCTAATCGATGGCACTTTGGTGCTGTGCTCCGCAAAAAATCCATCCAAGTGAAAAATGCCTAGATTTTGCCCCCGTGGGACAATCTTCGGCAGGATGGCGGCAGTGAAAAAGGACTGGTTCTCAATAAAGCTGCATCCGTGCGATCCTGACTTGTTATGACGGATCCTTGGGCAACTACCGGCCCCTTCTTGCGCGGTGCGATGAACTTCATCTCGGAACCGTGGTTGGATTGAACGGGCTTTGTCTTGGCTACGGTGCGTCCTCGCGCAGCCGTGAGCGCAGAGATTTTGTTCTTGCGGAAGCAATTGGCGTTCAGCAGAAGCTGATGTGTCGACGAAATGCAGCAGGCGCAGAGCAGAGTTGTGGGATTGGCGCTGAACAGCACGCAGACAGCACGCAACCCCAATTACTGTAAGTGCTTGAAAATTGGCGGAAGCGTGTGCGAGTCGAAATCACCTGCAAACGCATAACCAACAACTTAGAGGGCAGTGGAAGGCAGTTTTATTGATCTTAGTACATGCAAAGCAGTGTCAACGGCAGGTTAATGGCAGGTGGATTCTTCCGGCGCTCGTGCGCAGGCGTACCAGGTTCCACGGAGTTGTGAATGGGGCGGCTCTAGACGTGGCGATTCAGCCTCCGAAAACAAGAAGGTGATGGTGGGTTCAAATATAGAGCGAGCGGTCGGCACGCAAATCTGTCGGGAACATCCCATCCCGTGACGGTTCGGCTCGGCCGAAAGCATTCAATGAGCCATCGAGCATTCCTCCTCGTCGGGCACCGTGAGCTCATTGTCAGCGGAGTCGTGGGACACCAGTGCACTTTATGAAAAGCTCTATTGCGCCCGGGGTGAAATGGAGAACCGCATCAAGGAGCAGCTGAGCCTGTTTGCCGACCACATTTGCGCGCCAACTAGTTGCGACTGTACTTCTCCTCGCTGGCCTACGTCCTGATACACGCGCTACGGCGTCTGGCTCTGGCCGGCACGGAGTGGGCGCAAGCCCAGGTTCATACCATTCGTTTGCG
>QIAU01000250.1 GCA_003225055.1 Acidobacteriota bacterium | reverse complement strand
TTGTCGTCAGGTATAGGAACTGATTGACCTGGCGTTCTGCTTGCATTTTGGCGGCAATGGCATCGTAGTCCCTCCAATTTTGGCGTACGTTCTGATACGAGTGGCTGTTACAGGACTAGGCAGCATTTGCCGTCATCGCTCCCAAAGGGCGAGACACGCGGACGGCACCTGGCGTATTCGGTCTAATACAACACTACTTGGTGTCCTGGTGAAATAGACACCTGCGAACGCGGCTACGGATCGTTGGCCACCTGCGCTTCAATGGCGTTTCCGGGCTCGATCCTAATTACCCGTCTCGCGCGGTTCATCGTGTATTCGAGTGTGCAGAGCCGTGCCGCTGGAAAGGCCAAAACACAAGCTGCTGTTCGAGCGCCTGACGTTCTGCGTACAACTGTTGCTCCAGGCCATTGATGTGTTTCAACAGATCGGGATTAGCTTCGCGGAGATCCGTCCCTTGCGTGGCATCTGCGTTCCCGCTGCTCTTCTTTCCAAGCCCGTCGAGCCGTAGAGACATCTGCGCCACCAATGCACTTTTGGTTCGCAGCTGTTCCTGAATGATCTCGTTTTCTCGCTTTGCTGCTGTGAGTTCATCGCCCACCCGTTGCAACTCGGCGCGCAGAGTCTCAGCCTCGGCTGCACCGGCACCCAATGTCGAGTGCCCGGACTCGCCAGCCTCAATTACCCGATTACAGCGCTCGATGTGGTCGTTGTAGCGCTGAATCGCCTCTCTGGCCGCCTCCCGCGAATACAAGTCGTGGTTGTACACATCCGCCATCCACTCGGCCGTCGCCCACAATGCGCGCCGGTGGTCAATCCACATCTTCGTGCAGACCGCAGTCATCAGACACAATGCCAGAGTCGCGAACAGGCTGTATCCAAAATACGGGTTCCTGACACGTGCCTCCAGGAAGGCTTGACGACGTTGTTCGATCGAGGCGCCATAGTCTAGGTTGACGGGGTTGAATTGCTTAAGCAGGAACTCGTACCAAGTGTCACGCCCTGGGTAAGGGCGAGTGTGCGCCTGCGGTTGCACTTCCCTGTGGACTCGGGGTTTCTGCTGTGCTGGCAATTGTCTTTGTTGTTGCGCAGAAGTACCGGCCACCAGTGCCAACGAGAGCGCTGCAAGCACAAACACACGGCATCCCGATTTCATGCTGCCCAACCTCCGGCTGCGCGCCTGGTGAAGCGGACGGCCGATGCGAATTCGGGAGTCTTGAACCGCAGGTTGGCACCCGTCGACTGCTCCCGGGAATGACGCAGCCGGGGATACAACTCGGGCTCAAATCCCGGCACGCTGACGTCGGCAGGTGGACGGACATGTAGCAGTGTGTGCAGGGTTCCGCGTGTATCGTCTGTCATCAGAACCTCCATCTGTCCCTTCGGCAGGTTCTTGATGTGCTCATCTAACGCGCGTGTCTCGCGATCTTCGCTCTCGACAGCCCGGTCCGTCTGTTGATATTTCTCGTAACCAAACAACCTCCAGCGTTGCATCGACAAGCTGCGGCGGGTAACAGTGTGTTCAGCAGACGCACGCAGGAAATAACGCGCGGTCTCCTCGTCCCTGGTGCGTAAGGTCATGGTGGTGTTCGGAGCGGAGGTGACATCTTCCTTGAATCCGCGGCCAACTTGCATGAGCGGGGACAGACTCTGCATAGAGAACAGAAACGCCGTGCTGGTACCACGCGCGGTTTGCAGGATCTGCGCAAAGTTCCGATAACCAAACGGTGCGAACTCGTCCAGAACCACGCTGAATAGTGGCCGGTCTCCGCGGTGGCGTTGCTCTTCGCTCTCGTAGCGTTTGCCCACAACCAGTTGCAGGTTTTGTAGCAACATCTTGCCCAGTGCGCGGACCGGTTCCGTGTTCTTGTTGACGTTCAGCGACACAAACAGGATCAGTTCTTGCTCAATCACTTCGTCAATGGAGAGGAGCTCCTCGTATGGCCCGGTGATGACACTCAGTTCGTCGTCGAGAAAGGTCATGCACTCGTTCAGCAAACCCTGGATCTTCTGTACGCGTTCGCGATCCCGAAGCGATTGCAGCAGGTTCTTGACGGACATCTCGACGTTCAGGCGCCGCTGAGTGGGGATGGACGCGTCGAGTTCCAGTCGCTTGCGCACCTTCCCGACCTGCTCGCGCAATACTTGGTCGTCAATCGCCATGACGAGTACGTCATAGAAGTTGAACTTGAAGCCCGTGTACACGAGTACGCGGACGATGTCTGCTAGGTAGTTAAGTTGGTGTTTGGCGAGAAACTCATCATGCAAGTTGAACGAGCCGAAGACCATGTTTACCACAGCCATGTAGTCTTCGTCGTTGCAGAAGAAAGGGTTGTATTGCACAGAAATGCCCGGTCGTGCCGGATTCAATACCCGCAACTGGTGCAGCCTCCCGGCCCTGTGCACATGCGGAAGGATGTCGTAGAAGAACTCCAGGTCTCCCTTGCCATCAAAGATGACCATCGGGATCCGGTGAGGATGTTCCGGCGTGCCAACCACCCGGGCGAGATCCTGGGTAATGATGTTCTTGAGTAAAGTAGTTTTTCCGCTTGCCGTCATCCCCAAGATGATGCCGTGCATCACTCTGACTCGGTCGGGCCAATACCAGGGCTGGCCGTGGATGTCGTAACCAAGAATCACTGAGTCCTGATCCCATCCACGTCGCGTGAAGCGCTCGTCGCGCTTTCGGGAAATAACCAGGGGTGGGTGAGGCCATTCACGTTCCCGGCGGGATCTGCGCGTAATGATAAGGCGAGAAGTCCCAAGAAGGGTGGTAAGTGCAATAGCAAAGTACGTGGCCAACTCAGCAACTTGCCTCTTTGAGAGATAGTATCGCTCCCATGCTAAATACCAGATGAACCAAGCAGACGATATAATAAGTAGGGCTACCACGATCTCCCTGCTCTCCAGGATGGGAGGGTGCGTTCGGTGGTCGCGTGCAGAACCTTCCATCATGGCAGTGTTCCA
>QIAU01000254.1 GCA_003225055.1 Acidobacteriota bacterium | reverse complement strand
ATCGGCATGGGTCTAAAACGAAAACTCGTCAAACAGACCAAGATCGACTCCTGGCTTGCGCGCGAGGGCCGTCTCCGACCAAGTCGGTCTTGTCGAGGCAAAGCCCTACGAAGGGACACGTCGTGCACGGGTTCTGGGGAAAGCAATGCCACTGCAAGAACTCAGCTGACTGGATTCGGCGGACAGTATCTTCTATTAAATGGCTGAATTCTCGCCGCTGCTCGTCCGTAATGGTGGTCCGAAGGTATTGGGGTTTATTGGGGTGCCACCGGTACTGGGCGCGCGCGACCCGCACGAAGAAAAGTCCTTCTGGCAACTCGTTGCCAATACTCGGATCGGCCTCGTGCAGCCCTTGGAATCGCCGTTTCACGCTGCACTTTCCTTGCTCCCGAGATAGCTATTGAGCTGACAGAGCAGGGCGTTGCGATCCTTCTGGGCCCAATCAGCCAGATGCTCAACGAAATTTTCGACCTGCTCGCGGGTGGCCTCGTGGAGGCTCTTGACGGAGCAGAAATCCGTCGCATAGGACTTCACCAGCGTGGCGTCGAGTTGGTGCTGTCGAATAATCTGGCAGAGTCGATCACGGACCTTCGGACCACCGCCGTTTCCGTTGGCAGGTTGTGGCGAGAGCTTCTTCGATTCCGCAGAGACTTGCGGCCGGACAGAAGGTCCGATCTCCTCGACCGAACAGATGCCGATTCCATAAGCCTTTCGAAGAGCCCGATTGACAGCGCGAGTCTCTGCAACGCGCATTTCGGCTCCGCGGACCACATCCGAGACATTCGAAGGATCAGCATCCCCGTATCCGACAAAGCCCCGGCAGGTTCGCGACTTGTAAACCGTAGCTTTGAACGCCCATCGTGAAGTCGCCGGATCGGAGAACTGTGCTACTGGTTCGACATGTATGCCGGTGCAGTGATTCCGTCGCGCCAGACGAATGAGGCCAGAATGAGTCACGTACCAGTGGCCGTCGAGCCAGAGCAGATCGCCGGCTTCGACAGAAAACCGGTAACGTTTCGCTAACCCACCAGAGTCGCTCTTGACTTTGCCGGAGTCGACGTGGGGGTTCTTCTTGCGCGCTGAACTCGTTTCCATATCCATATCCTCATCCCTATCTTTCTGCCCGGTGTGTATTTGGGCGATTACCTCGAAACGGACTATCGAGATCGCGGCGGCCTTCAAGGCAGCCGAAGTCGATTTGCCGGTGCCCTGCGCACCGTAAAGCCCACGCTTGATGGGAACAGCTGGTTTCTCCTTGGTAAAGTTTGCGGAATTCGTCGATCTGGCGGTCGGCGGCTTTGTAGGCGTCGAGCGCTTCAGCTACTCCTGAAATCATGTCGTACTCCTGCGCCTTGAGGTAATCCATGATCAGGCGCAGCTCGGCAACGACGCGGTAAGCGGCAAGGTCGCGCTTCTCGCAAAGGCGGTTGAATGTGAGATAGGCATCGGGCATAAATTCCTCCTAGCGCAGCGCCAGGCGCATGAATACCGCGCTCACAAACGGGAGCAGCGCGGCCATGAGGATGATGGTCTAGGGCAGGAATCCCAAGATGCGCAGAGACGAGTCAGCCACGGGGCGCCTCCCGTTCGGCTTCGCATTGCGCGGCCCAGGACGCGTGCGTGAAGATTTCCGAATCGAGCAGCGCGTCGGGATTCGGCAGCATTTGTGCGCCCTGGCAGCACTTCGCCGGGCAAACGGTTTCGGTGTCGCTGGCGTAGTAGCAGCGCGCGCACTGATGGCGAACGGTGTCAGCCACGGGTCACCTCCCGGAAGTGCGCCAGGCAGTACTCCCGCTCGGTCACTGTCGCCACGGCGCCGCATGGAACGCCGTCGCAGGCGCCGTAGCTGGATTCTGGAGATTCGTAGCTGCATGCGGTAAGTAACGACCGGCCAACGGCTTGGTTGATTCGCCGGCCGATGCGCTCGACGTCGAAGGAAAACGGGAGTTGTGGAAATTCTAAGAGGGAAAGAGCTGCTAAAGTCGTGTGAGCCACATGGCCTCCTAGGTAGGCTGTGTCGGTCAGGGCTGATCGGGTGTTGATAGCACCCAGTCGGCCCGCTATTGTCTTACGAGGTAAATTCTCTCCCCATAGGGCTAAGGTGTCAAGGAAAAAATGAGATAAATCTTGCTCACCTTATAGCTAAGGTGTAATATTTTCCGTCATGGACACGGCAGAAGCAGGGAGGCGCGGCGGTCTTGCCCGAGCCAAATCACTGACGCCAGAGGAGCGCCGCAAAATCGCCACGAAAGCCTCGAAAGCCGCTGCCAAGGCCCGGACCAAGAGGGCTCGGCAAGAAAAAGCGGCAAAACAGAAGTCATAGTCGCTCTCTTTGCGCTCCGCGGGTGGGCGGGATTCCCTCACCCCGCTTCGGCGAAAAGGGTCAGCTTCCAAAAAATTCTTTTACTTTGTTGCTATTTCGTGTCCACCGTCGGGGGTGCGCCGCTGGCGGTCATCCAACCATATGTCGAAAG
>QIAU01000253.1 GCA_003225055.1 Acidobacteriota bacterium | reverse complement strand
TCGTGCTGACAGACACGAGGTTTACCTCTAGACCTCCCAATTCAAGTATTGCCCGGGCGAATTCATACCACGAACACTGTCCCTCTGCGCTGACATGGTACAGTCCATAGGCTTTGGCTTGGATGAGTTGCCCCACGGCTTCCGCCAAATCCCCGGTGAAAGTAGGCGTCAGCACTTGATCATTTACCACTCGGATCATCTCGGCGTCGCGGGCTTTCTCCAACATGGTCTCAACGAAATTACCGCCCTTGCCGCTACTGCCTGCAACTCCATAAAGCCCGCAGGTGCGTATGACGAAACTCCGCTCCCATGTTAGAGCAATCATGCCTTCTCCGGCAAGCTTCGAGACTCCATACACATTCAATGGCCGGGGCAAGTCGGATTCGGTATAGGGTTCGCGTCGTTGGCCATCGAAAACATAGTCCGTGCTGAAATGCACCAGCACGGAATTGTGGCGTTGGCAGGCCACCGCCAGGTTCCGCGGACCGATGGCATTGACCGCAAACGAAAACGCCGGCTGCTTTTCACACTCCTCGACCTTGTGGTAGGCAGCTGTGCTGATGACGACGTCCGCCTGGATAGAATCCAATATTTGACCCACTTGCGCGACATCCGTGACGTCCAAATCGCGATGCAAAAGTGGTACTACTGCCATGTCTTGATGAGCCAACACCCGGCACAGATCAGTTCCAAGTTGTCCGTTTGCACCAATAACCGCAATCTTCATAAGATGCCCTGCCAGGGATTAGCCTACCGCCGTGATTCGGCGACCATCATCTGCGTACCAGTCTCAAACCGCTTGAACTGTTAAATGTTGCATCCTCGAGCGCGCATCGTCAAAGACTTGAGGCACGAGAACAGCAAAACAATCAACATCAATTGGAGGCGATTCTATCTTGATTTCTTGATTTCCATTCTACGCGCGATCGGATGTCTCATTCCGGAACTCTAACCACGCTTAAGATCTTGCGGTGCATACCTTTGGAATGGAAGGAGCATTGAGGATAACATTAAGGTAGTCAGGGTTGCAGCACTTCTTTGTTCACGAGTGCAGTATCGGCCCCTTTGGCCGAATCCGATTCATAAAGCCCTCTGATTCACTTGTCGGGAATTCCTGCTTCTGCTCACCGGGTAAGAACTTGAAGAAATTGTCGAACTGGGTGCAGCAGTATTCCGGATCTCCATTATCCAGATTCGTTTCTGCTAAGAAATCGGCACAGATCATCTCCAAACAGTAGCCCCACGACTTATCGCGGCAGCATCAACGCAGGGGTTCTCAACGCCTGTTCGATCACTGGGTCTGGTTCTTGCACACTTTGAAGGAGATAATTTCGTGTGGCTCCGTTTCCCGCCTGGTCAGTTCCTTCTCGAGCTCCCGCGTGAACTCTTCGTGCCCCGTTCCCGAACAGCCGTGCCAGAAAACGCGAGGCAGGACTCCAACACAGCCCGTCCTATTCGCGCACGCACCGATCACTTGCTGTAAACCTGGCGTCCTCTCAGCGATTCCCAAACATATGGCTGACGCCCACTAGGAACACGAAGCTGTGGACCCACCCGTTTAATTTCGCGCCTGGCGCAAGTGTGATCAGATTGCCAGGAAAGGGAGTGGCGTAATCACGGAAGTCCAGACGGCACAGCCAGTGGCGGCTGACGGCATACTTGAGTCCGCCCCCAAAGGTAATCAGGGTTTCGACCTGACTTGCCATGTTGAGAGTGGCGAAGTTTGGGAGTGGTAACCCGGCGGTGGGCGGTGTGGCCTTGTAATACTTGAAGCCGGTACCGAGGCTGAGAAATGGTTGCAGGTGTGAGGCTAGCTGCCACGGATGAACCAGCAGATCAGCGTGGGCTGCCTCGGAGTAGCCGTCCCGAGTAGTTCTCTGGCGGCCTGAAGTCAGCTCCGGGTCGCCATCCTGGAAGCTGAATCGAAATTCTCCTCCGAGGTGGTGGGAAAAATCTTTTCCGGCCATGCCTGCTAAGGTGAAGCGAGGCCCGAATCCAACCCTGGCGCTACCAGCCGGGGCAGAAATACTCGCATAGTGATACACACCAAATCCTCCCGCGGCACCGAGCTCCCAATCGCCAGCAAAACAGAGCGCGGGGACCACCCAAATGGCAGCCAGTAGAGCCACCCATTTCCGCTGCATCATGCGACGACACTTCCCCAAGTATCGGACAAGTCGGTGACGCGGCACCTGTGCATCTCCGCACCCCGCGTATGCTCGTAGAGGAGAAAACTGGAGGGACCGGGCGGAATCGAACCGCCAACCTAGAGTTTAGGAAACTCTTGCTCTATCCAATTGAGCTACGGCCCCGCCCACCATTAGGTTAGCACGTGGCACGTGGCGGGGAAACCGTTTGCTCGCTGCGCTCGCGCGCCTGGCGGCGCTTGGGTGCGGAAAGCGGGGCCGCCAAGACGGTTGCCCCAAAAAACGCGTGTCGACAGTTTGACTCTGCCCGGGGCCTACACCCTAAACGGAATCGCCCTGCCCTCGGTAGCCAGTGAGTGATCCATATTGGCCAACAGGGCGTTCACGTAGTCCGGTCCGGGGTAGATCTCCAAATCGCCATTCATCCCGGGCGCCCCCCAACATGGCCGAAGCAGCGTGTGCCGGTGATCATTTGATCTCCGAATCCATATCCGTAGCGTCCACGTGACGTGTCAACCTTGCCGGTGGTCAGCAGTTCCGTGTAGTGGACGTTGAGCAGCTT
>QIAU01000012.1 GCA_003225055.1 Acidobacteriota bacterium | reverse complement strand
CTGTCCGACACTGGTGCGCTACCGTCAAGCGGCGGGAGTCTGAAGACAGCTGTAGCGAGTGTCAGTGTCCAGGGTTTGGTCTCGGCTGACGTGCTGAGCAGCGCAACGTCCGGCAGCGGCAGCAGCAGTCAGTCGCAATCATCGCTCCACAGCCTGAATCTCTTGGGTGGCCTGGTTACTGCCGATCTGGTGAAGTCGAACTCGAGCGCCACCTGCAGCAACGGACAGGCCTCCGCCAGCGGGAGTTCCCAGCTGGTCGGGCTCGTCGTCGCGGGTCAACCAGTCCTCACCGCCAACCCGAACCTTGCCATCTCGGTGCCAGGCGGCATCAGCGTTATCGTCAACGAGCAGACGAGTTCTCCGGGGGGAAATACCGGATCGACGACGGTCAACGCACTGCATGTCACGGGACCGAGCGTCGACCTCGTCGTCGCTTCCTCCCACTCCGATATCACATGTCCGTGACGATTCTCGTCTCGGGAAAAGAGCTTTAGGCTCGTTCGCGGTATTTTTTCCTGCTGATCTACAAGTACTGCTCCCGGTCGCGCTCGAATGGGAGCCGCCGATCCCGCTTATCGGAAAAGGCAAACCGGGCGCTGGCGCAATACGATGGAGTCCTCTACGGGCTGCCAACCCACCTCAAGGTCGTTCGACAGGGCAGCGGTCGGAGACCGCAGGTGTTTGCCTTGGCGGAGCTGGTCAATCTGTGCGAGGGTCGTGAGGCGCGATCCAGCGGGCGCGATGTTTGGGCCATTGGTGTTGGTTAACGGCGGCGGCCTGCAATTCAATTCCTTCAAACGTTGGGGGGACTACAGCGCGCTGATCGATCCGACTGACGACTGTACCTACCTGCAAGGGACGAGGCAAGTAAAGCGAGGTCACTAAGGCCGATCTGCAAACTCGGAACATATGTTGTATTTGGACAACCCGAGTTTCACGGTGCAGCAGTAGCTCCGTTGCGCCACAGTATGTGCTAACGGCACTATCAGGCCGAAACACCCCAGAGCTGCGGTGCGTGCGACAGTGATGCGGGGTTGCCTCGGTCTGCCCCCCGGGTTGGGCACCATTGCGGGTGCCAATTCCTTTCACAGGCAGGCCTCAACGGCCAGGCAAGTTACACAAAGCGCTGCTGTTTCGGGCGGGGCGAAAATAGTTTGGTCATGGCTGGGCCGAAGCCTAGCCTTGGGCGGCTAGAATTGCAAGATATTCGTCCTTCTGAGGAACAAACCCCTGTTCCTCGCTGTCGTGACCGGCCCCGCCGGTTGGGGGGTGCTTGGCATGAATAAAATCCCTTGGCCCTCGTGCGATTGGGCACTGGCATTGTGTTTATTGTGCCCAGTTCTGCTCCTCGGGCTCTCTTCTGCCCGAGCCGCAGGCGGGATGCCGACGATCCGGCGCGTAGCCATTCTAGACAGTGAAAACGGGATCGAGGTGGAAATCACCTCCAGCCAGCCGGTCGCGCCACAGACCCGAGTGCTGAGCGGACCAGATCGCATCGTGATTGATTTTCCCGGAGCCGTACCCGCCGGCCATCTGAAGGGCCTCACCGTGAATCAGGGCGGGATAAAGGCAGTGCGTGCAGGTCTGTTTGAATCCAACCCGCCGGTGACGCGCGTAGTACTTGACCTCGCAGCTCCCAGCGAGTACCAGCTTGTTCCCTCCGGCAACACGATCATCGTGAAATTGGGCTCGGCACCAGTGAGCGTGGCACCCGAACCACGTGGAGTTTTACCACCACTGACTCCGGGACGCTTGTCAGCGCCGAATGTGAAAGTCGATTTTGAGCGTGAAAAGGATTTTGGAGTCGCTAGCCGGCAGTTAATGCTGCTATCTCCCATCGTTGCACCGCCCGACGTCAGCCCAGCGACTACTGGCTCGCAGGTGAAGACGCAGGATGTGCTCCTGGAAGCACAGCGCCTCCGGGATGTGGGCGACTTCAACGCAGCGGCAAAACTTCTACGCACCCAAATCGCCCAGAAGCCGGACGATGGTGAAGTAGCACGGTTATTGGCACAAACGCTCTATTGGCATAAGGACATCGCGGGCGCACAGGCGGTCTATGACACAGCCTTCGTTCAACACCCTGAAGACACCACGCTGCGGCTCCAGTACGGACGCATGCTTGCCGAGACGGGAAAGCGCGCCCGAGCTCGCGAACTCCTGTCGCCCCTGCTCGGCATTTCCGCGACACGAGTGGAGGCCGAGACACTCCTAGGCATGCTTGCGTATTGGGATAGCGATCTGACCACTGCTCGAAGGTTCTTTGACGCTGCGCTCGAGTCAGACCCGAACCACCAGGAGGAAGCGAGGCGCCTGCTGCGGGAAATTCTGACCAGCACTGCACCCTGGGTCCGCATCTCCTCTGGTGGCTGGCACGACGACCAGCCCTTAAATCGCCTAGCGCTCGGACTGGAGGCGGGCTGGTTCCCGACGCCGCTCACAAAGTTGTCCGCTCGCGTGCAGCCGATGCAGTATTGGATTGACGGTGCTCCCCGCACCGTCGGGGTATCCGAGATAGCGGTCGCACACTACGCGCCCCGGGCGCGGCTCGAAACGGAACTGGCCGCCGGTAGTGTCCTCCGCGCGCAAAACGGCAATACGTGGGACTGGACCGGGCGAGCTGTGCTGGGCTTCCGTCTCCCTGGCGGCGTCACCCTCCGCGGTCGCATAGAACGTACGCCCTATCTCTATACGAAGTCCAGCCTCGACACGCCGGTGATGGTGCAGACCGCAGCGGGGCTAGTCCACTGGGACGATCCGCGGGGGTGGCTAGGCGAGGCCGCCTACCAGCAAGAACGCTACCCAGACGACAATACGATCCGGACGGAGTACGGCTGGCTCTTGGCGCCGGTAGTCCACCATAGTATTGTGAAGATCCAAGCCGGCTATGCGCTCTCCGCCAGCAATGCCAATCAGAGTCGCTTCGTGCTCGCGCAAGTCAACCAACCGTATCCCCCCGGCGACCCGCGCTTCAACACGGCAGGCATCTACGCGCCGTATTACACGCCGAGCCATCTCGTCACGCATTCAGCCATCGCCGCGTTCACGCTCGAGCCCTCCCGCGGCGTGACACTCCACTTGAACGGGTCGTACGCGGTTCGGGCCACCGACGATGCTCCGTTCTTGACGGCTTCCGGCGGCCAGGCGGTGCTCAGCACATATGCCAGAAGCTTCTTTCCGTGGAACGTCCGTGCCTCTCTCGCGATCGCTCTTGGCGATGGTCTAACCCTTGAACCGACGGGCGAAGTCGGCCACACGGCCTTCTACTCCTGGGCCACGGGCGGCCTCCAGATCACGTACCATTTCAAGACCGCCAGGGGCACCGCCTGGTGATACAAGTAGGGGCCGCACCGACCGTGCGCATCGGCACTGCAGTCGATCAGTTCTGGCGGCATCGCGTGTCGGCCGATGTCCGGTTCCGTGACCGCATCCTCATTATGATGCTCACTGGTGCGGGAGCCGCCGCGGTCCTTCGTCTCGCCGACTGGTGGTTCCGCTCCGACCACGTTGCAGAGCCCCTGCTGTTCGCCCTGTTGTCGCTTGCCTTTTGGTACGGTGTGAGCCGAATCGTCCTGGGATGGGTCAACTACGCCGCCATCGCGAAGCCCGAGCATCGGCGTGCGCCGCCGGGCCTGCGAGTAGCCGTCTTCACCACGAGTTCACCTGGCGAGCCTCTCGCAATGTTTGACAAAACGCTCGCCGCCTGCGCTCGCATCAGGTACCCGCATACCACTTACCTGCTCGACGACACGCGCGACGCGCGTTTCCGCAAAGTCGCCAGCCGGAACGGGGCGGTCTGGCTCGAGCTGGTGGGAATCCCCGGGGCCAAGGCGGGAAAGATCAACCACGCACTCATGCGCACCGACGAGGATTTCATCCTCGTCCTCGATCCGGACCACATTCCGTTTCCTGAATTTCTCGACCGGGTGCTCGGCCACTTCCTGGACGAACGTGTGGGCTTCGTGCAGGTTTCGCAGGCATACTATAATCAATCGCGGTCGTTCACCGCCACTGGCGCGGCGGAGCAGACGTATGCCTTCTATGGACCGGGGCTCATGGGTCTCTACGGTCACGGCGCCAGCGTTGCTATCGGAGCCAACTGTACGTTCCGGCGGGTGGCCCTCTCCTCGATCGGCGGGCACGGCATCGGTCTCGCCGAAGACCTGGTTACGGCTATCCGTCTGCACGCCGCGGGCTGGCGATCGGTCTACGTGCCAGAAGTGGTCAGTCGCGGCCTGGTGCCTGAGGATCTCGGTTCATTGTACAGGCAGCAACTCAAATGGTCCCGCGGGGTTTATGAGGTTGTCTTTTCCGACATGCCGCGACTGTTTCGGAGGCTGAGTTGGCGCCAGCGGCTTTCCTATCTCACGATCGGCACCTACTACTTGTTTGGCGTCACCACGCCACTGTATCTCGTTTTCCCGTACCTTTATCTTTGGACCGGCCTTCAGCCAGCGAACATGCGCTTCGCTGATTTCCTCACGGCCGCGACGCCGGTTGCCGTGTTGGGGGTCGCGATCTACGTGCTGATACAGCGCTGGCTCTGCGACCCGGGGACTGAACGCGGGTTGCATTGGCGCGGGCTCGTACTCAAGTGGGCGTGCTGGCCAGTCGTCTTGCTGGGCACGGTCCTTGCCATCATTCGCGCAGAGGTTCCCTACATCCCGACAGCGAAAGAGGCGGCGCGCGGCAGGTTCCTCCGGCTTGCATGGCCGCACCTCCTGCTGCTTGGTGCGTTCTGCACGACGGTCGCCCGCATCGTCTATGTCCGCTTGCGCTCTACGCCGGAAGCGGCCCTCGAACTTAGCAGTGAAGCGATCTGGGGGATGATCGGCTTCGCAACGCTTCCGGCCCTCGCATCGCGCGGAACGCTGTACGCAGCCTGGCAGGCGCGTCGGCCACCCCGAGGTGCCCCATGGGACGATGTGGACCTCGATCGGATCGGAGGCGCTTCATGACACGAGTGTACCGATTGGCCCTGGTGGGGATTGCTCTGGCGAGTAACATCGCGGTCATCAGCCTGCTGACTTGGTTCAGTTCCAAGTCGGAGGGACCGATCACGGCGGGCCTCGATTTGCTGGGAACGACTGTCGGTTCGATCGAGCACCGCATTCGCGAAAGCCTCGACGGCAGATTGGGGCGGAGCAGTGAGCTCGCCTGGTTCACGCGGTACCGAACGGACGCCGATCGTCTCCGACGCCCGGACGCCGTCCTGCTCGGTGCCTACGACAGCGCCCTGCCGAAAACGCTCGGCGGTGTCGTTGATCTCGAACGGACCATTGGCACGACGCTCCCGCTCGTGCACGTTTATACCGCATGGGGCGACGAGCCCGAGCGGCGTTTCCCGCTCCAGTTGGCCACGGCGATCTGCGACATGGGGTCCGTGCCCGTGATCACGTGGGAGCCATGGCTCACGGACTTCGAGAACACGCGCCACCCGTTCTTGCCGCTTCGCGATGTGCGCGATCGGCACGGGATGGCGGCGGTGGCGCGTGGCGACTACGATTTCTATGTCGACATGTGGGCTGCCGACGCAGCGCGGTTTGGGAAGCCGCTTTTCCTGCGGTTCGCGCACGAAATGAATGATCCGTATCGCTATCCCTGGGGCCCGCAAAACAATACCAAGGAGGAACACATCGCCGCGTGGCGACATGTGCGGGAGCGCTTCGAACGAGCGGGCGCACGCAACGTGATCTGGACGTGGTCACCGCATGTTGCGTACCCATACTGGGACACCTACTATCCCGGCAGCCAATACGTCGATTGGGTTGCGACCGGAGCGCTGAACTACGGATCGGTGGGGCAGCAGTGGTCACAGTGGTGGACCTTCCACGAGATCTTCGGCTCGAAGTATCGGCGGCTAGCGTCGTTTGGAAAACCAATCATGGTCGCGGAGTTCGGTTCGCTGGCCGTGGGTGGCGACCGAGCGGGATGGTATCGAGACGCTCTCACGGACTTCCCCAAGAAGTATCCCGCGGTCAGGGCGCTCCTCTTTTTCCACGCGAAGAACGACCAGACCGTCACCTATCAGAAGCTGGATTGGTCGATCGAAGGCGACCCGGTGCTCGCCCACACGATCGCGGCCGCGATCAAGCGATGGACGCCCGAGATGTCCCAGGGGCCGAGGTAAAGAACGAAATGTCCGTTCGGAAACAAGCGCAAGCCGCGGCAGCGCTTTGCGCGTAGTTTCGATGTTCAGCAGACGCGGCGGACTCGCCTATTCACGGCCTCTCCGGCGGGCGTCTTGTACGATTGAAAAGTATCCGACCCTTGCTTATCACCAAGTTTTGTTCAAGTGCAGAAATACGCAAATTGTTTTACTTCCCACGCGCCGCCCATTGCTGCCGCTTTTGCCTTCTCGCAGGTGAATAAACAGTAGCGCTGCGAACCTATCTCCCGCGTTGCGTCTACATAAACCCAGCGCACCATTAGATCGAGAAGAGCCATACAGTTGTCAGGCGCGAGCAAGAGTTCCACCTGGGCGCCTTCCCCGCGACCATTTCCAAATCCCACTCCTCCCATCCGCTGACGCGTGATCTCAAGTGGTCACATACCGAAAAAGGCATAGCTCGCAAAGCTTTTGACCGAGCTCTGGAGCGGGAATTTGAAGCAGTCATCCGGACCGCAAAGGAGATGGCTGGAAAGATAGAGCAACCGGTGGACCTCTGGAACCCGGAGTCCTATCTGACCCAAAGCCGTAGGGAGATCGATCGCAAATACGACTATAGGCAGTCGGTTCTTACTGAGGTCCTCGGCAAGCTTGTCCGAGAAGGTCGCCTGAGCAAAAAAAATGCGTGGGCTGGGGAACGACAAGCTGGTGTGTATTCGCTCCTATGCCAAGTTTCTGGCCAGGCTCGACCCAGTGGCGTAAAACGAAGGACGCTGCTGCATGGGCTTTCGACCACGTGATTTACCGGAAGAGCAACGCGCCACCTTCCAAGTATTCGTATATACTCGACGCCTTCCCCTAGGAACTCGCAAGACTGGATCCAGAAAAATCAGAAGGAGGAGCACCATGGCGACAAGACAACTTGTCACGTCAGGGGCGGCGGTTTTGGTATCAGCCGTGATCGTCACTACCGGAATGTTGATGAATTCTCCAGCCGTACAGGCCCGGGGCGACGGGGATGATCAGGAATCAAGAATTGAGCGCGGTTTCGACATTGCGCCAGTCCCGCTCAATCTGGCCGGAAAGAATCGAGCGCTCGTGGGACTGGGCAGCTATCTGGTCAACGCAGTGGCAGACTGCAATGGTTGTCACAGCTCCGACCCGAGTACCGAATTCGCCCCCGCTGGGAACCCATACTTTGGCCAGCCGACTACGATCAATCCGTCGACCTACTTGGGCGGCGGCAGGGATTTCGGTCCCTTCCCCGGGCCAGGTCCATTTCCACACATCATCTCGCGCAATTTGACACCGGACAAGAGTGGTCTGCCTGAAGGAGGTCACACGTTTTCAGAGTTTGTTCAGATCATGAGGAGTGGCGTTGACATGGATCACCTCCATCCAACCTGCACTGGCGCAGCCAACGGAAATTGTCTGCCGCCTCCGTTCGATGGTGCTCTTCTCCAAGTAATGCCATGGCCTATCCATCACAACATGACTGACCATGACCTCCGGGCCATCTACGAATATCTAAGCGCTATCCCCTGCATAGAAGGACCGCCTGCACCCAGCGTGCTGCACAATGACTGCCAGTGAACCCCGGCGCCGAATCGGTCTAAAAATCTTCCCAGTGACTCACCAGCCCCCTGGGGAGTTTCTTCTCCTTGAAATGGCAACGAGACGATAGCTGTCGGGAACAGGGATTACACTCACGGTGAGGTAGTTGGATCGCGGAAACTGGAAGAGTTCGCGGGAAAACATCGCCTGAAGATCCGCCGCGATTCTGAAGACGGAACCAACGTCGTACCTGGACGGCAGGGACATAGTTGGCGTAGAAACGGCGATCTCGTCTCGGATGCCCCTCCGGGTCATACCGCCAGATCGTTAACGTTTGCTTCAAGATCAAGAATCTTGGCGTTTTCGAGTTGTACGAAAACGGAGAAAAAATGCCCGAGACACTTGAACAAAAGTTTCCCGCGGCCAGCCCCGCTGTCAGGGGCGCAAGCCCGGCGGGTTAGCGGGTGTGCCCCACTTCGAGGGGGGCAAGCCCAACCGAGTCAGTTTTTGGGAAACCGCTTGCATTGAACTCACTCGTGGCGCTGCGGCGGCGCAGTCAGTGCGTATCGTTCCAGTGTTGGCGAAGGTATTCATTCCGGTGAAAGTTGCCGGAACCTGGTCCAGTCCAGTGACGGCATCATTGATCGTGTTGCGGGCCACAGTGGCGGCGTGGCAACTGAACTCAATCGCCGTTCTTGCTAACGTAATTTGGTTGGACTGAATGTTTGCGGGACCGTCTCCCAAAAGAAATACTCCGGTATCGGAATTCATTATATCGTTGGATTGGACCGTGCCACCAGCTAGAAGCGTTACCCCAAACGATGTGGAGGTCACGTTATTCGAGGAGACATGGGTTGCGGGACCCAAGTCAACGATGCCGAGCAGAGCATTGCTCACGTCGTTGCCGGTGATTTCACCGTTGACGTTGTTCAATACAATGCCAGCGGCGGCTCCGGGCACAATAACAACATTGTCCTTCATGCGGACGGCGAGAGTTGGCGTCGGTCCGCTGCCAGCGAAAATGCCAGCGTTATCGATATCATGCACGCTGCTGCCTTGAATGGTCACAAACTGGTTCGGACTTCCAGCATTCTCTGCCCAGATCCCGAAACCACACTGACCGTTGGCCTTCTGACCGCTGACCCTAACCCGGTTTATGCTGCCGGAAGAGCCTGAGCCGTAGAAAATCCCTGCCAGCCCCGTGCCCGACGTAGCACATACCTGGTCACCACCCGTGCCATCTACCGCTATGTTGGTGATGTTCACAGGGTTGGCATTCTGGACGAGCACCTGGGCGGCGACGGCGAGCGGGCCGTCCAACATGTTCGTCGTCACGTTGGGGGCCAGACCGCCAGTGGGCACCGTGATGACGATCTGGTCGAGGTTGCTGTCCGCAATGCCCTGTAGAGTTAGAGGCTGTGAAATCGTGACTTGCTCCGGGTAGACACCTGGACACACTAGAACGGTTGAGCGTGGGGGAACCTTACTTACAGCGTCCTGGATCGTGGTGAAGCTAGTGAGTTTAGGTTTGCAAGTTCCCACCGCGAAATTCTCCTCAGTGTCCTTGGCTATCAGGGGATGGGCGGCCAGAAGCGGCAGCGTGGCTAGCAAGAATAACATTCTGAGCTGAAGCAAAATCGCACCTCTTTTGGTGGAAGAAATTCGAGTGAAAGCGGAGGCACTCGGAACGTGGTTAACTTCAACCTTCCGTCTGCATATTACAGCCCAGGTCGGCTATCAATATCATTACGCTAGTCGTTTCCCTTCGGTAACTAATCGGTATTTTACCGGCGCAGGAAGGGTTCTTAACCTACTAGTCGGGCGGAAAAGATTACTTGCCGGTAACTTCGCCCGCACGGAAGCACACTACACTGGTATCAAGAAACCATGAGTCGGCTCATAGGGGCTCAAAGCGCACGGCACAATGACGGCACACCGACTGGGGTGGACCCCTTGGTTGAGACAATCCGCGATGGGCACACCTGTGGTTTTGCGTAGTTTGAACCCCGCTGCTGAGACAGGTCGTCATTGGCACATTTGCTCTTCATGAAGCCGTCTCGGTTATTTCTCTGGCGGGGATTGGGTCTGGAGAGGGGACGGCGTTTCAGACTGTTACGAAACACTATAGGCAGCCGACACAGACAATGGCAAGACGCCCTCACGTGAGTGTATCTTGTATGGACTTCATTCAAGGCGAAGGGCGGCTTGCAGACCCTCTCTGACCGGGGCGGGGAGTGAATCGATTTGCAACCTGTTCCTCTACCTCCACAATTGTGCCGTTGGAATCCATCAGGACATCTTTGTGAGATCGTCGACCGTCAACTCGGCTTCGTAGATGCATGTTGCTCCCTGGCTTCGAGGCGCCTACGCCAGCTAGGCGTAGATGCCCCGCTGGCGTAGGGTGTATGCGACCCGGTCAATTGCCAGCATGTAAGCCGCAATCCGGTTACTCACTCCGTGACTCTCGGCGTACTGCAAAACTTCCGCGAAGGCACTCCGCATGACGTGTTCGAGGTGGCGGTTGACTTCCGATTCCAGCCAAAAGTAGCCTTGGCGATCTTGTACCCATTCAAAGTAGGACACGGTAACGCCGCCCGAGTTCGCCAGGATGTCAGGGATAGCGAACACCCGCTTGTCGGCCAGAATCTCGTCCGCCTCAGCTGTCGTCGGGCCGTTCGCCGCCTCACAGAGGATCTGGGCTTTCAGCCGGTCGGCATTTCGGCTGGTGATCTGATTCTCGACCGCGGCTGGAATGAGTATGTCGCAGTCCCTCACCAACAAGTCGGCAGGATCGGCCTCTTCCGCGCCGGGAAAGCCTTTGAATGTGTTCTTGCGCTGGTAATACTCCCATAACGCACCTATGTCGATACCGTCCTTGTTGTACAGACCACCTGTGCTCTTGGAGGCACCAACGATCTTGTACCCCCGCCGATGCATAAGGCGGGCAGCGTTAGAGCCCACATTGCCGAAGCCTTGGATGATTACGCGCGTCTGGTCCCGGTTCATGCTGAGCTTTTTGAGAGCCTCGTCGCAGACAATCATCAACCCCCGTCCCGTGGCCTCATTGCGCCCCTTGGAACCGCCCAATTCCAGTGGTTTTCCTGTAACGACGGCAGTGACCGTGTGGCGCACATGCATGGAGTAGGTATCCATGATCCAGGCCATGATCTGTTCGTCCGTGTTGATGTCAGGACCAGGGACATCTTTTTCCGGACCCAGGACCTCAATGAGCTCCGCAGTGTACCTTCGGGTGAGTCGCTCGAGTTCACGCTTAGACATCTTGTCTGGATCGCATATCACCCCACCAGCTGCGCCGCCGAACGGGATGTTCACCAGGGCACATTTCCATGTCATCCAACTCGCGAGGGCACGCGCCTCGTCAAGGGTCAGGTTGGGGCTGTAACGGATGCCACCCTTGGCTGGCCCCCGATCGATTGAGTGTTGCACCCGGAATCCGGTGAATATCTCCAGAGTTCCATCGTCCAGTTGCACGGGGATATGCACGATGATTTCGCGGCTGGGTTCGCGCAGTATCTTCCACAGACCCTCGTCCAGCGTGAGCTTCTTCGCGGCCAGGTCAGACCGTGCAACCTGTGCTTCCCAAGCATTGACTTCCTCTGCATATAGGGTTTCCATAAGGTTTCCCTCTCTTCTTGCCGCGCAGCATTTCAAAACCACGCCGTCGTGTTTGTCGAAGACCTTGCAGTAAAGAATATGTCTGCCTCCGCCAGGGGCACGAAGGCAAAGCCGGGAAAGAGTGTTCGCCCGAAGTCGGGACTCAACCGTTCTATTCTGGACGCAAGCCGGTTCGAACTGCGCCGCCAGCTGGAATACAAGACGCAGTGGAAGGGCGGTCTTCTGGTACCGGTATCGCCCCGGAACACCAGCCGCAAGTATCCGGAGTGGCACACAGCAGCGGAAAACCGCAAGACGCAAACCAAGTTCGTGTGCGTCGAGTGTGGCTTCTCAGCTAATGCGGATTGGGTTGCTGCTATAAACATCAAAGAGGCGGGACTCGCCTCGTTAGCCTGTTCGTCATCTTGGCATGCTCGAAATGCGTCGTGTCAGGACCCACCGAGGGCATCGTATGCGCGAGCGTACAGAGCCGGTAGGAATCCTCTCCCTTCACGGAGGGGAGGATGTCAAACCGGGACTCGAAGCTCTTCTTAGTTCAGCTTCAGCCGAACGGTTTGAGCAAGCTTCCTCTGC
>QIAU01000252.1 GCA_003225055.1 Acidobacteriota bacterium | reverse complement strand
TTCGAAGACCGCCTCGCGCTTCGAGTGATACACCCCGTAGCCGAAAAGCCGAGCCACTACGCGATCTCTACGGCGAGTTCGAGATTGATGCCCGCGAACGTTTGCGGTGACGCGGCGAGAATGATTGGCCGTGTGGCCGGACCTATTTCACTGGCGCGAGTATCGCTTCTAAACGGTCGGGTGTCGCCTCGACTCTCTCCAGGTGCGGGTAACGGAGTCCGCCGTGGTAATCGACGGTCAGGGTAATGAACTCCTTCTCGCGCTTTAGCAGAAGCTTGATGGGCTCTTTGCTGTTCTCAGCGCCAACGATGGCTTGGCGCAGATTGGCAACGCTGAAAGCTTGACCATTCACGCCTAGCAGTTGCATGCCGGGGGTCATACCTGCCTTGAATGCCGGCCCATCCCACGCCACGTCTGCGATACTTCCGGGCTGATCGCTGTCGCTGCTATCGTCGCCATCGCCGCCCTTCACCGAAAACCCAAGAGACGTAGCGAAGCTCGTCGGGCGAGACTTGTCCATGTGCTTCATCCACTCCGGTTCGCTGTCGTTGTAAACCAGTCGATAACCACCTTGCGCAATACCGTTTTCCGGTACCTGCGCTTCGACCTCGTAAACCCGTGTGCGGAAGAACCCTGTCCAATCGTATGACTGTACGGTGTTCAGGACTCGGACGAGGTCTTCGAAGGTATAAGTAACCGTGGAGTAGCTTCCATTATCGATCCCGAAAAACAGTTTGGCGAAATCATCGAGGGATTTCTGTCCGTTGCTAAGATCGCGGATTTTTGTATCGGCCTCAAGCCAGATGAGGTCCGATTCCGGATAGTAGTCGTAGGAACGCTGCCAATCGGGCCAAAATTCGGGCACGGCTCCGTGATACGAGATGATGGGTTGATTGGTCGTGTCTTCCAAAGAACGCCAGGTTCGTCCCGGGCTGATTTCGAAAGTCGCAGCGATCTGCGCGATCACATCGCGTGCCTGCTCAGGGGTACGCATGCCGGAACGCGCGGTCAGGACATTGCCGTAATAGTTCGTCAAGCCTTCATAGACCCACAGCAAATCGTTCTGCATTGGCACATTGAAGTTCGGAGTCCAGAGGTCCGCAGGGCGGCGAAACTTGCCGTTCCAGGAATGCACGTATTCGTGCGGCAGAAGAGCGCGACCAGCAACGCCTGCGGCCCAATCGGTAAAGTAGTTGGCCCGGGTGCCATCTTCACTTGACTGGTGGTGCTCCAGTCCCTTGCCGCCAACTGAGTCGCTGAGGGAGAACAGGAAGTCATAGTGACCGTAGTGACGGGAGTTGAAAAGCTTCTGCGCCTGAATCACCAGGTTCTTGTGGTACTGCAGTTCTTCCGGAGTGATCTCCAGTTGCTCGGGTTTATCTGCGAAAACATCGAGGTAAACCAGATTGTCTGATCCTGTCGACAGGTCCACGCGCTTATAGTTGATGCCCGCATACAAAGGCGAATCGATCAACGTATTCAGCGGAACATCCTTAAACTGAACCACGTCTCCGTTCTGTGACTTCACATCAAGCGCAGTAGCGAACCTCCAGCCATCTGGCAGTTTCAGTTGGGGAGAAACTTGAATCTGCCGCGCGAAATATCCCGCCGGATAGAGAAGCACGCTGTTCCAGGTGACATCGGCGATTCTGGTTGAAATACGGCCCTGCTGCGGCTTGACCGGAGCCAGGTATTGAAAGGTGAGTTCGAGTAGGCTCGCGCCGTTCAGCACCTCGACGTGGAACGCCCACATGTTCAAGCGATCCCGCAGCCAGGGTACACGCTTACCATTGGCCGTGATAACAAGCCCTGCCAGGTTGCCGACTGGGTTCGAAGGCGAATGCGTCCCGGGGAGCCACTGCGGATAGAGCAGCGTCATGTCGCCCGGCTTGACGGGAATTATCTCGCGCACCGTCAGGACGCGAGCGTTCGCGTTCGTCAGATCGACGCTGAGAGAAATTGTGCCGGCATAAGGCTGATCAAGCGGCGGAGGCAGCGGCACGGGTTGCTGACCCACTGCATTCTGCGCATGGGTGGTACTGGTTAGAACGATGCAAAGGCCCGCCGCGGCGGCAATGAAGTGATTGTACACGAACAAACGTCGCATATAGATTTCTCTGAGCTGCGAGACACTGTATACCACACTGAGCCGCGCTGGGCGGCCGGGGGACAAATGTGTAGCTGGACACAGCGGCCGAGGGAGCCAGATCGTCAGAATGGATGGTCCGCCATGCGTGCAGCTGGGTTGGGTGCTGCTGTTTGCATGCTCCTGAGCTTCGTAAGTCCGCATCGCCGGCTTAATGACGCGAGAGTTAGGTGCAGCTCATTGATCGGAGAACGTGGTAAATGGGAGTGACACCGGAAGAACTTGCCCAAACGTATCCCCCTCTTTACCACATGGCTGACGCCCAGAGTTAGTGCGAGGCAGACGGTTGGCTCACAGCAACTCAGCCGACGCGAAATGTGGCCCGTGGAACCCGAGTGAACGGGCTGTTCGCCGTCAGTCGGCAGGTGTTTTCGGCTCCCCACCTTTGCGGAAAGTGCGCAAAAGTGGGGCACCCGGCCGGCGTGGCTAGGCTGCGGACAAGAATGTCCGCGTTACAGGGGTCAGGTCTATACCCTACAGTACAAACCGGATGGTCCGCGGATGGCCATGCCGCTTAGTGTGTCTGCTGCACGAGAGACACTGCACGTGACATCCCGCCCGGGATTTGGTACGGAGCCGGATTGTTTCGCAAGAAACTCAGCCAGTCAACGATTTCCATCACAAACTGAAACTACTCATTTGGAGAGAGGCGAACATGCAAATGAACGCGAAGAACACCCCCATGATCGCGATCTGTCTGGCAGCGGTCTTGGCTTTAGGCCCTGTCGCCAGTTTTGCACAGGCCACTACTACGTTTAGCGGTCGCGCCGTGGCGCTGCGTGCGAGTGCGGTGGGAATTTCCCTGGCACTGTCCGACACTGGTGCGCTACCGTC
>QIAU01000251.1 GCA_003225055.1 Acidobacteriota bacterium | reverse complement strand
GAGTTCATCGCAAAGGACAATCCTTTGGCGGCCAGGAGCGTCCGTGAAGACATCCTCGATGCCATCCGCAGGCTTGTCCCCTTCCCCAACCAGGGTCACCAACGGACAGATCTCACATCACGCCCGCTGCGCTTCCAGACCGTGCGCAACCATCTTATCGCCTATGCGCCCGATGCAAAGCCACTCCTCGTGCTTGCGGTGCTTCACGGAGGCCGCAGCCCGCGTGTGATGGCGGCCATTCTGCGCGGAAGGAAGTGAATCGTGAGTTTTCAGATCACGTCAGCGGCTTACCACGGGCGCTCAGAGATGCTAAAGCCTACTCTTTTGCATCGTCTGCGTGCTATTCGCGTGCTGTTTGCGGAATCAACAGAGAGGTTCGGGAACTTAGGTGTCATCCGTGGCCGTGTATGTTGTTGAATCTAGGTTTTCACGCGGATTCGAGTCCTACCTGAGGAGCCATTCTTTCAATGCCTTAGGATTCCCCCCGTGCTATCAGCGTGCTGTTTGCAAAAATCAGCCCGGACACCTTCTCCAGTGCCTGGCCGATCCTTCCGTCCACCATATCGCCAAAAGTGATGATGACGATTGAGAGAGAACCCAAGATGGGGTAAGATCATCTTACCATGCAGACCAAAGTTTCCACGAAAGGGCAAGTCGTTCTTCCAGGCCCGCTTCGCCGCCGACTCGACATTCGGGCAGGTGATCCCCTGGACGCCAATATAGAAAACGGGCGGATCGTGTTGACGCCGCGCAAGAAACGGCCGCTTCGAGTCAAACTTGTGACTGATCCCGTTACTGGACTGCCCGCTTTAAGTGCGGGCCCGAACGCGCCGACGTTGAGCAGCAAGGAAGTTGAAGAAATTTTGGCAAGCTTCCCATGATCTACTTGCTCGATGTGAATGCTCTAGTCGCTCTGGGGTTCATTAATCACGAATTCCACGATCGTGTTGCTTCATGGGTGCGGTCTCATAATTCACCGAACTTGGCGAGCTGCTCAATCACTGAGCTCGGATTTGTGCGCGTGCTGGCCCAAGCCCCAGCCTACGGATTTACCGTCGCTCAAGCTCGTACACTGTTGCTGCGCCTCAAGCAGGCACGTACGTCTCGTCTCACGTTCATTCCCGACGAACACGATGTTTCTCATCTTCCCGGTTGGGTCAGAGCGCCTAAACAAATCACCGATGGTCACTTGGGCAAACTTGCGAGCGCGAATGGTGCGGTCCTTGCAACTCTAGACGAGAGCATTCCTGGATCGTACCTGATTCCGAGATAGTATTTGCCTTGCTAGATCGTATTCCGGTTCGGCTTCAGCAGGACTGTGCCTTGGCGGTTTTTTGTCCGAAAAAACATCTAACTTCTCCCGACTGCCATTGGAGTTCCACATCTCGGGAGCCGCCATGCGGTGCACAGCGTACGGCACGGTTAACGGCGCCGATCAGTCGGTTGAAGACTGACATCTCCAGACCTCCTGCCTGCACGGAGGTTTTCAGGCACTGGCTTCCCGCACTGTCAGCGTGCTATTCGCGTGCTGTTTACGTGATTACGAAGGCTCTTCGAGGACTTATGTGTCATCCGTGGTCCAGTATGTTGTTGAATCTACGTTTTCACGCGGATTCGAGTCCTACCTGAGGAGCCATTGTTTTGTTTAGCTTACGAACGCCTCTGATTCTTGCTCTCGTGCAAAATGGTGCAAAACCCCGGAAAATTTCTCATTCAATTCAGTTTTTTGAACAGCCGGAGAGACCGCAGCCACGGCGCCCGTTTATGACGATCTCGAGCGCAAAGCGCGCCGAGCGCGCGCCAGTGCCTTCTTCCGGCCTGGATCATCCGGATCGGTCAGGTTAGCGACGACAGCTGTGATCGGGATCCTGCTACCGCAAAAGCCGAGGATGTCATCGTACAGATCCTCTTCCTTCCGGAGCCGCACCACGTCGGCGACAATCTGCTCTCCCCGCTTGCGCTCGCTCTCACTGCGGATGTTGACAACAACAAGCTGTGCGTGCTGGATGCCCGCGTATCGCTCCGCTATCGCCGCTCTCGCGCGTTTCGTGGCGACCAGGTTCCGCGTGCGCCGCACGAAAAGCGCTTCGTCATCCGCTGGAGCGGGTGCCACGAATACTGCAAGGTCCGTGAATCCGAGCGGGTTGTCTCCTTCCAGGAGGACGGCTCGCGAGTAGTCCGTCATCAGGTTCGTCACAAAGAAAGCGTCAGAGCCGAGGTCGTTCTCGGGGAAGGTGAATAGGGCGACGCCGCTGGCTCCCGCCTGCCTATACCGCCGGAGCTCCGGATGGGTCACGGGCGCTGTCTCCCGCGCCTGCCGGAGCGCATCGTCCCGGATGCATCGCGCCGCGAGGATTGGTCCGCCACCAGCGCTCAGCATCGCCTCGACGAAAGTTGTCTTGCCAGAGCCGGGAGGGCCAGCCACGTGTATGAGAGCGCGCTCCCTCATGCCCCGGCCTCGGCTGAGCCGGAGCGCGGGACGATGATGACGACGACTACAGCGCGCCCGCCCACCGCGGGCAGAGCGTCGGCGAAGAGCTTCACAGCAAATTACCTGAATTCCACCGCAAAAATGTACACTACGCTAGGTTTTCAGAAGCGACTTATCGATTGCCTTCAGGATGAGTTCTTGATTTTTGGTTAGAGCCACCGTGCGCGAGAGGTGGAAGTGATGTTGAGAATCGCGCAGATAAACTTTGTACATAGTGCTGAGTTGGATCAACGCCTTTTCTGCCGTGAATTCCGTGTTGCGCAAGTGATAGCGAAGCAAGGATAAGAGTAGGTACGCGAGATAGCAGAGGAAGACGTGGGCGCGCACCCGCTCGGCCAGCCAGTGGCGCACTGGACGCAGCTGGGTAATCCCTTTGAGACTACGAAAAGCTTTCTCGATCAGGTCCTTGTCGAAGTACAGGGGGAGCATT
>QIAU01000213.1 GCA_003225055.1 Acidobacteriota bacterium | reverse complement strand
CTTCGCTCGGGTCGATTTTGGAAAGTTCTTGGTTAGGGCTGCGTTCCGGTCGCCGCCTGTCAGCGGCGCGAAACGTCGCAAAGAAATACCCCAAGGGCAACTTCGCGCCTACGCAGCACTACGACCGATCTTTTCAATCGTGTCAATGAGTGTGCGCATCCCGTAATCCTGTTCCTGAAATCGAGGAAATCCTGTAAGCGCTTCTGCAGGCAGTGATCACCGCAGGTATAATAAATGCCATGCCTGCCCTTTCGGCTCTTTTTGTGTCCATTGTTGCAAAGTGAAGTAACCTTCCAAGGGTCATCGCTCATTAATTTCGGCCGCAAGCAAGAGCCACTTATTACCTGAATTCCACCGCAAAAATGTACACTACGCTAGGTTTTCAGAAGCGACTTATCGATCGCCTTCAGGATGAGTTCTTGATTTTTGGTTAGAGCCACCGTGCGCGAGAGGTGGAAGCGATGTTGAGAATCGCGCAGATAAACTTTGTACATAGTGCTGAGTTCGATCAACGCCTTTTCTGCCGTGAATTCCGTGTTGCGCAAGTGATAGCGAAGCAAGGATAAGAGTAAGTACGCGAGATAGCAGAGGAAGACGTGGGCGCGCACCCGCTCGGCCAGCCAGTGGCGCACTGGACGCAGCTGGGTAATCCCTTTGAGACTACGAAAAGCTTTCTCGATCAGGTCCTTGTCGAAGTACAGGGGGAGCATTTGTTGGGGCGGCACCTGACGGGTGCAGAAGATACAAGAGTAGCCATCGAACTGCTCAGCGGCCGTCAACTGGTCGGCGCGTAAGCGGCCCTGGGCATCGAAGAAGGGTCGCAGTCCGGGTTTGATGGCCTTGCCTTCGGCCAGTAGTTTCTGGGCATAGACGATCTCACTGCGGCGCGACTCCCGTGCATTCTCTTGGCGGCGCTGGTTCAGGCAGAGCGCCAGTTTGCCGCGCACGCCATCGATTTCGTAGGGGCGCAGGACGGTGTAGAAGATGCCCGATCCGACAGGGACGCGGTTGGGGAATTGCAACATGCGCTTAGGGTCTGCCCAGGGACGCCAGAATTTTTTCAGGGCCGGATTGAGCGGCACGCCGCACAGCGTATCCCAGCCTAAGTCTTTGATGTCCTTGAGGTTGCGTTTGGAAACGATGCCCCGATCGTAGATGAAGAGCCCGGGTCCAAGCCGGTAATTGCCGAACTGCGTGACTAAATCACGCAAGGTACGAGAATCGTGCACATTGCCGTCGAAGACTTTATGGAACAGCGGCAAGCCTTCCTCCTGCGTGACGGCCAGTCCGATCTGGATCAGGGGCCGGCCTTTCACTCCTTCCTTGTCTTTTCCCAGCTTGCCCAGCGAACAGCTGCTGCCGTAAAGATAGGTATTGGTGACGTCATAGACCACTCCCGCAGGACGGAGGCGATACTGGCGGCAAACGGATTCAAACATCTGCTGCTGCCAGGCCTCGGCATCTAAACCTTCCAAATAGTCCAAGGCACCGAGCAGGCGTTTCTCGGTTAAGCCGTCGAGATCCAAGAGAAAACTTAAGTCGGTGCGTTCAAACCACTGCGGCATGTGATTGAGGCTGCGGTAATCGAGGCAGTGGGCATAGACCAGGCTGAGGATTTCTTGACTATAGGGGCCGAGCTGGTCGGGGAGATGAATCTTCTTGGCCAGATGATGAAGTACGAGTAAGGGGCCGTAGAGCTTGACCTGTTCCACCTCGGCTTCGGACAAAGAAGTGGCGAGAATAGTTTTGCCGTCGGCTTCGCGACCGACATAACGAATATGGCGCTGGACAACTTTGCCGTTGATCCGCCGATTCTCAACCTCGGCGAGGTAGACGCGGCCCTTGCGTTTGACCTTGCGGATGAAGCTCATGTTGTGTAGTGTATATAATGTACACTACACATTAAAGCTCACAAGTAACTACTCTGGTACCCTCGATACGTTAAAACGCCAGCTCAATCAAGTGTTGCGCTTGTAACCATCGATGACCAGATAGCGGTCGGGCTGGTTGGCTACGGCTACGACCACAATCGGCGTCTGCTGGCCCGAGCTGGCCAGCGAAGCTAACAACTGCTTCTGCCGCGCCGGATGCTGCACTCGCAAATGCTGCCCGCGCTGATCGAGTTGGTGAAACTCCAGTCGCATCGTCGTTGAGTCAGATCCTCGGCTGCTACGGATATAGGCCCGCTCCCCACGCCCGCCAATAGGGATGTTCCTATCAAGATGGGCCGGGCTTTGCCCGTTGCAGGTCAACTGACGGCAGGATAAGGACTTGCGCGGAAGCTAAGTTGTTCCTATCAAGATCGTGCACCTTGCGCCCCAACAGCCAAACCTCTGAGGCCGAATGCTTTAGATCCAAAGCTAAGTTGTTCCTGACAAGACGTCCCAGGCGACGCTTCTGGTCACGATGCCGCTGCTGCTGACGGTTGTTCTCCATCAGTTGCGGATTCTGTCGGCGGTGCTGTTTCAGGTAATCGCCATGTTCATCCCACCACTGCTTCTGGCTTTCGCGCACCACCTGGCGATACACGGGGTCGATCGCAAGCTTCTTGCGGTGATAATCGGCCCGGCGCTGACGTTGACACTCCGGCTGACCGCAGACCTCTTGCTGGGGACGGTAAACAGAGGGCAGAAATGACTGTTGGCAGTAAGGACAACTGCGGGCCTTGCTCAAGCGGACTCCTCAGGATTCGAAGATGAAATCTCTGAGGAAAATCGGAAAAGGCCGAAGGACGCAAGACAATTTAGAAATCGTCTTTACCCTAACCCCTGGCGCAGTAGAAGCCGGCGCGTCGTGGTGATTCCACGAAGTAGTTGGTCAAGCTTGCCGGGCCAGCGCGGGTCACTCTTCGAAAGCGCCCAAGGTAATGGAAGATTGCACCCGTGAACTCTCCCATCGGCAAGGACGATGTGGCTGCCGGGC
>QIAU01000212.1 GCA_003225055.1 Acidobacteriota bacterium | reverse complement strand
AGGTTATTTAAATTTAAAACCGGAACAGACGAACATCTTCTTCAAACTGATGGAGGAGCGCTATCGTCGCCACTCGACAATTATTACAACGAACTTGGCCTATGATGAATGGCCTAACTTCCTGGGCAACCGCCCCATGGCCGAAGCGCTCTTGAGCCGCCTCCGCCACTGCTGCCACACCATCCACATTCAAGGTCCCCCACTGCGCGATCCCCAAGGGTGAAATCCACCACGAACAGGCCGTGCAGCGTCAAACTCGAATTCAACAAAGAAAAAATCGGACTAACAAGGAACGAAGCTTCACTGAACTTCGTTTCGCTTCGTTCCCTCTGCGATTCTGTGAAACGGCTCGGGCCTGTCAAGGGTCAAGATGAACGCCCTACGGGCGCCCTTGACAGGGCCCTCGCCGCACGCCAAGAGTATGCGCGTTCTCTTTTGTGCGGGATAATGCGCACAATTTCAAACTGGTTCCTGAATCGTGTTCCTGCTGGTGGTCACTTCTCCGGAGCCCGACTTGGTAATTCCTGCTGAGCGCCAAAGGCATCTGTTTTGATCTCGGGCTTCATTTGCATCATTTCCTTGTGGGATTGGCTCAACGAATGAACATTCAGCGCGCACTGCGTATCGGCAATTTCGCCCTTGAAGGTCTTCTCGCCTGCTCCGCGGCCTTGGGCCGCACACAAGACAGCCCCAGCCAACGTTGTGGCAAGGAAAATGGTATTCCATCTCTTGGTCATTTTTGTAACCTCTTATCCTTAGCCGCATGCACGTCGCAAATCCCGTTAAGGCAGCACGACAAGCTTCATGTTCATCCCTTCATGGTCCTGGCTGCAGATCACTGTGCAGACCACTACGTATTCGCCTGGTTCGCTCGGGGCCGTCACGGAGAACTCCTGGACGCCCGGCTTTAACTGGAAATCCCAGTCGGGAACGGGGCTGCGATCCTTCGCGCGCAGAAGCGTGAAGCCGTGAATCGCGCCATCGCGATTAACGTTTTTCGCCTTCTTGGCCGTGATGCGCAGCGTTACCGGCTCGCCTGCCTTCAGTGTCATGGACGGCCGCTTCTGGTCCGCCATCTTGTACCGGCTGTCGTGGTCCGCCAGGACTTCAATGACCCGCGCGGCCGGAGGCGCGCTCTGGCCCCCTGCATCCACACTGGTAACCATCCACATCGCCAATACACATCCTACCCCTATCATCGCAAACAAGCATTTCACCTTCATTGGGTCATGTAGCGCAGAATGAACCTCATGTCTTCGTCGGTGATCATGGCGCGAACTCGCATGTGGCGTATCGCCGTAGCCATGACTCGTGGCGGAAATTTGTGCGGCTGCTGATGGCAGCGGCCGCAGTTTGTGCGGAATCTCTTTTCGCCCTCAAGACGCGCGGCCCGCTCTTCGGCGACAACCTCTCGGCCAGGCTTGGGCAGAGCTGGGCTATGCATGTCCGGGGAACTCGCCGTTGCTGCGGCGGCAGCGGCTCCCGTACCCGAAGACTTTTCCGCTTTCTCCTGTTCCTGAGCCATCGCCGAGCGCACCAACAAAGCAACGGCCGCCAGGCAACACCGTAGAATCCAGGTTTTCCTCATCGGGCGCTCCCCGTGGGCCCAAGGGGCACCACAAACCGATACGTAAGCCCTAATGTCCACACGTTAGCGTTTCCGGCGCTGCTGAATTGCCGGCCGTAATTGCTGCTGCCCTTCAATCCGTCCAGGAAGTAGTAGTTCAGCCCGAATTCGAACTGTTTCGTGTTCACGGGGGGAAGCGAGTCGCTCGGCAATGGTCCCGTGAAGAACTGCTGATATCGCGCCACGAGCTGCGTGCGGCGCATTTCGTTTTGCAGGAACGGAAGCTGGCTCAGCTTGTAAGCGGGCTCAATCCAGTATCCACTTCCTCTTTTCGAATCAGCGTACTCGCCGCGAATATCCAGGGGCAATCGCGTCGGTTGCCAAATCAGGTGAAATCCAAACAGATCCGAGCGCTCTTGTTGCAGTAGATGTTGAAAGGATCCGCCAATCTCTAACCGCGCCTTCGGTACAAAAATCCCCGCCCGTCCACCTGCAAACCGGTCGGAATCCACCGGACTTGTGGTTGAAAGGGCTGAAAAATAAACGGCGTAATTGATGTTGAATTGAGGATGTGCCCTAAAGCCTCCTCGCATCATGGCACCGGTGCTTGCGTTGCTGGGGCCGATTCCGATCGGCAGGATGAGAGGATCGGACTGCAAGTTTCGAATCCACACCGGATACAGCCTCTCGTTGAATATCCCGAAAGGCGTCAGAAACCGGCCCACGGTCATCGTTATGTATGGATTCGCAATGAAATCCAGTTGGGCGTATTCGACTTCCTTTTGAACGGGGCCACTGTGGAACCCGCTTCTTCCCGGCACTTGAACCAGGTCCGTTTCGAGCGTGGCTCGGGTTTCGAAGAGCCACTTTGGCCCGATGGGCAACAGCACCAGCGGCGTCACAAGGGGATGCAAGTCGGGCTGGCCGCCGGTAAAACCAGTGAGGAAGCCCGCGCTCCCTGTAAGCAGCGGTATGGGCCTGGCTTCTTCCTCCGGCGCTGCTTGCCCGAGCGCACTGGGAACAAAAGCAGTAAGAGCGAGAAGCAGCGCTATGACGGGCGTGAGCCCAGCCAGAGTGCGAAGGCAACCGCGCAAAGAGATGAATATTGTGGTCCTTTTCACAAATCATCCAAAAAGGCTGATTCTGGTCTTAAAATCCAGCTTGGGAGAGCCTCTGGGACCGGTCAAGTTAGGTTCTTGTAAAATGTGCTTGGAGAGGTATTTGCTAAGAGGCTGCGCGGGCAATTTTCCCGGGAATATTCAAGCGGTCCCAAAACGGGGCCGGAGCCCCGAGTCTCGGACTCGAAAGCGGCAATTGCCTGCTTTTTCGACTTTTTCGACTCCCCTGTTCCCTTCCACCGTGTCTCGTGGTATTCTCTTGCGGCCGTCAAAGTTTGACTCCAAAAGGAGCC
>QIAU01000211.1 GCA_003225055.1 Acidobacteriota bacterium | reverse complement strand
CCTGTCAATGAGCGCTATCGCGATATTACGCCAACTACCCACGGCAATGATGGGGAGGCTTACCACTGTCTCAACGTGAAGTGGTAGCTGTGGGATTCCACACGTCCTGTCCAGACCTTGTGTTCGCCGGTCTCCCGCGTCGGGGGCACTTGGTAAACGGCTTTGAGTGTGATGGGCATCTCGTCCGCTTTGGTGAACGCTGGGTTACTGACCCACCATTTATCAAGATGGACTGCATAAACCTGATGCTCTCCCGGCTGAACTGCAAACGTGGTGGGGTTGTTTCTCGTGAATGCTTCTGGCCTCTTCGAAAGAACAAACTTCTTTCCGTTAGCTGTCGCCAACTCGAATGAAATCGTTTGGTAGCCCCAACTGTTCCACAATTCCCAAACAACCTGAGACTCTCCAGACACATTGGTAAGCACGACATAGAAGTCCTGAGGTCTGTCGTGGCTCATGGAGACGATGCCACCGTCGCCAAAGCTCCTGCTGGGAACCACAGCCAGTGAAAACGGAGCCGGAGCAGCGTCACCCCAGAGAGTGCCAAAAACTGCAAGAAGCACGAGCGATAACACTGCAAGTTTAGGCATCGTTGAAATATACCGGAACCCCTGTCCCGCCTGCGACCAGCATAGTTGACGTAATCAGGCCTTTACACTCACAATCCGGTTAAAAGCGCTTCCGCACGTGCGGTGTAGATCGATTGGAGGAGGGACAGGATCTTTGCTCGACCAACCTCTCAGATGCCCCACATGTTTCCGAAATCGACAGCGGTAACAATGTCAAAAACCCATCGTGTCATCCGCCGACGGTCCATATGTCGCTGGCAACGGCTTGTCATTTAGTCGCAGGTACACACCCAATTGGGCACGGTGATGCACCAGGTGATTCAAAAACATTTGCCGGTATGCGAGAAATCGCAAGCCGCTGAAGATCGTCTTACCCTGAAAACTCAGTTTCCAGGTCTGGGTCCAAGCATCGTCCGAAGTGTTCTTCAACGCGGCGCGGGCCTTCGCCGCGTTTTCATCAAAAGCCTTCAGCAGGGCTGCCGACTCGAAGAGCGGCCGCGTGCGCCCGCCTCCAGTAGAAAAATCCAGTTCGGGAGTTGTCAACACCGTAACCCCGAAACCTGCCAGCTCCGCTACATGTGGCGCCAGCTTGCCGAGCGGCATTGACTTGGGGTGAGGCGCAAAGTCTTTCTTGTCGAACGGAATGCGTTCCAGGGTCGTGCGCGTTTTTTTCATTTCTTCGTCGAATTCGGGAAGTAAGAGTTCGCAGATGAGCATGAGACTCTCCGTCCTTGAGTATAAAGGCACAAGGGTGTTTATATGGCGCATCGGCGCTGAAACATCCAACCATGTTCTTCCTCTGGCAGTTACAAGCCAGAGACTGGAGACGAGGGCTTCTCGCAAAGGGCGTGCCGGAACCCTTGCTTCTCAGTTGTAGAAAACAGGCGATTGCGCTCACTGACCTTGCTTATGCGACGCTACCTCTCCGGTGCTCAGCTATGTCCACCCGCTGCAAACATGCCCATTGCAACAAAGCGAGTGATCGCGGCGAACGTTGTTCCGATTGCAAAGAGCAGCCAGCGAGATCGTTGCCAGAGTTCGCGAAAGCCGGACATTGGGCGAAAATGTCCACAATGTAAGCAGCGCAATAGGCCACATTTGCCACGACAGCCAACAAGAAGAGACCCAAGCAGAAATCGAGCGTGAGCATCGTCCTCGATATGGGATAAGTGATGCCGAAGTAAATACCCACTATTGTCGCCAACACGAGGTTGTAGAGTACCCGCCGGGGCTCCCAGAATCGGATAGCATCCGTAGCACAATCTCGCAATGAGTAGGTGTTCATTAACGATAGAGTTTACCTCAGTTGGTGGTTGGTGGATTGGTAGCTCGACTAAAGGAGCTCCAGCTCTTTCCATGGTGGGAATGGATGGTTGCTGTAAACCTACTAGAACGTACTAGAGACTAGAGAACCCCACAATGAGCGTAACCGGGAGATTTCGCCAGTCACCATTTCGTGGCCCACCAGTCGCGCTACAATCGGGTTCTTGGAAAGTCAATGAAGAAAGAACTTGCTAGAGCTATGTTGGCCGTGGCAGTTCTAATTCCTCCCACCAATGTGGCTAGTCAGTCCGCGCAACACGATTCCATCCAAGCTAATGCAACACAGATCGCACCATCAACCTCGGACAGAAAGCCGCAGAAGGTCTACCACATCGGAGGAGACGTCAAAGCTCCGCGGGTGATCTCGTCCTTTCAACCAAGCCTTAGCGAGGAACAGATCAGGCAACTACGCTCGGGCAAGAAGGTGGCGAAGAGGGGTTCAACCATATTGAGAATTGTTGTGGGGGAGGATGGAACAGTACGGAGCGCTAAGGTGTTGGAGAGCTTCAACCGTGACCTCGATGCAAAAGCAATCGAAGCGGTCAAGCAGTGGAAATTCGAACCAGCTCTGAAGAAGGGTGTTCCGGTGGCTGTCGAATTAGGGGTTCAGGTCGATTTCCATTTGTACAAATAGGGTGTTCCCCCTTTTTATGCCTCACCTCACCCCGAAGGCTGCGATTTTTCGCTGACGGCAGGCGAAGTCAGGCGTTTGTACAAAACCACTGCCAGTGGGTCAATGAGCGAAATCGCGATGTTACGCCAACTACGATAACAGGCACGACCCAGGGAGAAATTTTGGACTAGGTGGCATGCGTCGCCGTTCACTCCACTTCCCCAATCACTTTCATCCTGCTTACCACGTGGGTGTGCTCGAATGCGCTGTTCTCCAACGACACGGACACTTGCCGGTTGATGACGAACGCGGCACGAATCCGGAACTCGGTGCCAAGAGTGGCAGGAAACCACACTCCATCTGGCTGCCGCTGATAGACGACATTAAAGCCAATTCCCGGAACATTTATTCCTAGCAGGGTGCGGATCATAAGTGGAATGCGCCCTGCCAGCTTG
>QIAU01000230.1 GCA_003225055.1 Acidobacteriota bacterium | reverse complement strand
TACGGCGCTCCGCACCACCCATCACGCCGCGCGATTTCGAACTGGCTTTACGCGCCGTCAAACTGGCCAGCCATCCCGGCTTTGACTCGCTCATTACGCTGCCCATGGTGCGCGACATGGAATTGCTGGAACATCAAATCCGCTCGGCGATAACCGTGTTGCGCCGACTGCGAGGTCGCGCCCTGCTCTGCGATGAAGTGGGCTTGGGCAAGACCATTGAGGCCGGGCTGGTGTTGTCCGAACTGCTGGTGCGCGGCCTAGTGCGCTCGGTGCTGGTGTTAACTCCTCCGTCTCTAATCACTCAGTGGCAGGGGGAAATTCGGCGGAAGTTCGGCATCGAGCTAATCAGTCACGATGATCCCGCCTTCCGCCAGCGCGAGGCGGACGCATGGAAGTGTTACGACCGCGTGATCGTTTCGCAGCACACCGCCAAACGGCCATCTGGAAATTCACCAGCGAGATTCAAAAGCAATTTATTCTTCTACTGACGGCAACCCCGGTGCAAAATAACTTGGAAGAATTATTCAACCTTGTCACCTTGCTCGAGCCCGGTCTATTGAGCACCAAACGGGATTTCTCGCAGCGGTTCATTTCCAAGGGAGACAAGCTGACGCCCAAAAACGTGGATGAACTGCACACGCTGTTAAGCGAAGTGATGGTCCGCAACCGCCGTAGCACGGTCGGATTGCAATTTACCCAGCGATTTGCCCGCACGGAATCAGTCGCCATGACAGGGGCCGAGAAAGCCCTTTATGACGCCGTCGCGGCCCTAGTGCGCGACCAATTGCGCGCCGAGACAAAAACAACCGCTCTCAACCGCATGACGCTGATCACCTTGCAAATGGCCCTGGGCAGTTCCAGTGCTGCGGCCGCCGCGATGCTCGAAAACCTCCTGGATAAACCGATCCTGCCGGATTGCCAGCGGCAATCCATTTTGGAATTGGCGGGCCGCGCGTCACTACAAGACCAAAGCGCCAAGGTGGATCGCCTGCTTCGGTTGCTGGATGAATTCCCCGACAAACTCGTGATTTTCACACAGTTCCGCGCAACTCAGGAAATGCTGCGATGCCGTCTGGTCCAAGCCGGTCACGACGTGGCCGTATTCCACGGCGGTCTGTCACGATTGGGAAAGGAAGGGGCCATAGAGCATTTTCGCGAATCGGCGCGTTTGATGATCTGCACAGAATCGGGCAGTGAGGGCAGAAATCTTCAGTTTGCCCACGGCCTGTGCAACTTCGATTTGCCATGGAACCCGATGAAGATCGAACAAAGGATTGGCCGCCTGAGCCGCATCGGACAGAAACGTGACGTTTACGTTTTCAATTTCGTGGCCGCCGGCACCGTGGAGGCGGCCGTACTTCATCTCCTGGAAGCCAAGCTAAACATGTTCGAGCTGGTCATCGGTGAAGTGGACATGATTTTGGGCAACCTGGATGAGGAAAAGGAATTTGAGGACATAGTGGCCGACGAGTGGGCCGCTGCCGCCAATGCCGACGAGTTCGCCGCCCGCATGGAGATGCTTGGCAACCGCCTCTTGGCGGCCAAAGTCGCTTATTTCCAGCAGTGCAGCCAGGATGAAAAATTGTTCGGCAACCGATTCGCTCCGGAAGGATAAACAAGTGAGTCGCCTGATCGACCAACCCCTCTCGCCTTTGGAACAGTTCGTCCGCGATTATGCGGAAGCTCGCGGTGGCGCCTGGGACCAAATCGAGCCACGGGTCTATGACCTTCTTATTGGATCGGAAATCACTCGAGTAGCCTTCGACCCCGAAGCTTTGCCGGAGCATCCCCAAGCCCAGTTGGCCAGTTTGGGATCGCTGCTGCTGGATGGACTGCTGGCCGACGCCGCCGAAAGATGGCGCTGTGCTCGGTTTTACCGCATCGGGCTGAACCTCCATCCCCAAAGCTTGGAATCGCGCTTCCGCCAGGCCATCTCGCTTTCACCGACAGCCATCGGGAACATTCGGCGCGTGCGGACGATGAACTGTCCGCAAGCCCTGTTCTGGTTCAAGGCGACTTTTGTCAGCGATCAGAAGGAAGAAGAGATCTTGCTGATGGGGATCGATCTGCACAGCTTGCGGGAGGTCAGGCATTGGGACTTGCTGCTAGCATCCAGTGGTCTGTCCGAATTACCGGAAGCCCTTTTGCCGGAAGCCCGACATGCCGGCATAATCGCGGGATATCGCTGCGCCCGCGACCGCGTGGCGCCAACCGTCGCCGCCTTGGCCAACACTCGCCGCCGCGAGTGGAGCAGTCGGGTAGCAACGCAAATCCAGCGGATGTCGGCGTACTATTCCCGGCTCCGCGAGGAAGCCAACGAGCCGGTCCGCAACGGCGACGATGTTGCCGCCCCTTCTCCGATCGCTGCGCGACGCGAAGCGATCGACCGGGAAGAACGCTTGCGCATCGCCGAGTTGCGCCAAAAGTCCGCCCTTCGCGTCCAAGTCAAGCCGGCCAACCTGATGATTGTACAGCTGCCGAAATTGCTTATATCCGTGGCCATTACTGACAAAAATCGCCCCGTGGGCCAGTTGGAGGCCGTGTGGAATCCGCTGTCGGAAGCCATCGAAGCCCCCGCCTGCCCCGCTTGCGGTCAACCGACCTTCACCTTGCAAATTTATCGCAACAGCCTGGGCTGCGCCTCCTGTATGGAATCGGCCGGCTAGAGTTTCAGTGCACGACAATCCTCGAGGTTGGGTCCTCTCGAAGAAGGCTCCTCCTCCACTTGAAACGAAGGTCGAGACCAGCGAACTTGAACCACGAACGGGATCGCCCGTTGGTGCGTCAAACCGACGCCTCCGCCGAGCGCGTTAACGCTTGTCGAGCACCTTGGAATCCCATACAGTAGCCCTATGAGCCCTCTGCGGGTACGTGTCGAGAAAGGGCGGCTAGTTCTCGACGAGCCGACGACCTTGCCCGATGGTACGGTTGTCGATCTGGTTGCCGACGACGAGGGCGATGACCTCACCAGCGAGGAGCGGCGCGCCTTGCACGAAGCGCTGTCGACATCCTGGAAATCCGCCGAGGCCGGCCGACAGCGGGAATTCTAGACGAGCTCCGCCGCCGGCGGTGAGGTTACCGGTCCGAACCACACCCG
>QIAU01000172.1 GCA_003225055.1 Acidobacteriota bacterium | reverse complement strand
GGAATGCGATGCACGCTCAGGGTTTCTTCCACCAGCTTTTTAAACCCCAGCTTCTCCAGCATGGTGGCTACCGGTAACAAACCACCATACGGAGTTAGATTCTTGCCGGAGAAGTCAAAGAGCGTATTCGCTGCGATTTTATTGGGCTCCGAATAAGACTTCCCAGAGCCTTGTGGGACGGGCAGTCTACGAGTATGCTTGGACTGGTTGATCACCATTTGGGTGACTCCTGGAAATGGGCTCGCGAAGCGTGAACTTCGCGGCCGCTCTGTTTTACAACAGCATTTTCAGGGTCTCCAAATGGTTTTTCTTTGCACAGGCCTCACCCTGCCTCAACACTTGTGCATAAGACAGGGTAGAAGAAAACGTCCAAGGCCACCGGCAGCCAACCGTGCCATCCATCGGTAAACAGCCATCCAGATTTTGTATGATTGTAATTTTTCGGATTACTTGCCCCCGCCAAACAACTCTCTTTTCTGATTTAGTCCTACCTGGAAGAGAACGATCGTGACAAGATGTCGGAGCCGAATGTGCAGCTCCAGTGGGTCGCGCGGGATAAGTTCTTATCCCGATGCAGTGCAGCTGATGTTTTCGGGTGTAGGATTTCTGTGGTTAGCACCCGGAGGGCGGTGAAGCCCTCCGGCCTAAACCAATCACGGGAGTTAGCAGCTCCCGGAGGGAGGTCCCTCAATGCAAATGCTACACCTCTACCGCGGTGCCATCCAACAGTATCTGCAAGAACTTTCCGATCCCGATCCGTATCGTCCCGACAGCTGTCCGCAATGCCAAGCCGGTTGTCCTCTCCGTGCTCACGGTTTCTACTGTCGCAGCTTGGTGGAAGTAGGGTTTGAGGGGTCGATTCCGGTGCGCCGCTACCTGTGTCTGTTCTGTAAACGTACGGTTTCTTTGTTGCCAGAGTTTGCCTTGCCGTATCTGCGGTTTGGGGTTTTGCTAGTCAGTTGGTTCTTGACCGCTCGACTGCTGGAGAGGCGTAGCTTACGAGAAGCCGCGCTGGCCGCTCAGCAGCCGAACATGCCCTATCTGACTTTCTAGCGGCTGCCGTTCGTTGTAAACGATAGTGACTGAAATCCGATTAAGGTCACCCGCGATTTCTGTTTTTAAGCGGACTCATGAACCGGCGAACATTTCTGAAAATGACTTCCGCCGCCGCTGGGGCGGCCTTATCTAACGGCATAATCCCCAACCCGCCGCACGCCGAAATAACCGATTCCGCTCTCGCGGAAGAAGCATTCGGTGCCGATCTGTTTCGCGACGATTTCTCCCGACTTCGTCCCGGCTGGCTGTCGCGGCCGGTCGGTCAGCTCAACGGGGCAATCCAGGAGCATCACTATCTTGCTAATTGCGGCGTTTCTCTCGGTCCATGGGCGAACGCTATCTGCCACCTGGACGCCTGGATCGTGGGCGATGAAGATGGAAATCCTTACCTCGAGCAGCACCTGGCAAATGAGCAATCCGGGCAGATGAACCCAATTCTGCTGACCGGCGATCCGGAATGGCATGACTGTAGCGTAGAGGTGAAGGTAAAGCCGCTTTCCACGACTGACATGGCGGGAGTCGTTTTTCGTTATCATACCAACCTGCATTATTATCTTTTTGCGTTAACTGGCGGGACTCAGGGGCGGCTCGCGGTTCGTCTCCCGCTAGAAAAATTGTTGCGAGTCGCCGAATGGCGGGAACTGGGCCGCAAGGATTTCACTTATGATGGCAAGAAGTATTACGTTCTTAGGGTGGAAGCCGTAGGTCACAATATCAAGGCCTATGTTGATAACCGGCTGCTATTCCAGGTCACAGATGAAGAGCTGCCGAGGGGCAAAGCAGGCATAACAGCCAACATCCCGGCGCGTTTTCAGGATTTTCGGGTATCGACCACGCCGACAGCAAAGGCCAGAATCACGGAAGGGATCCGCGGGCGTGACGCCGAATTGCAGCGGTTACGTTCCGACAATCCAGAGCCAGCCTCTTGGAAAAGATTCTTTACGCCCGGATTCCGAGCTGGGCGCAGTGCGCGTTTTGGTGACCTGGATGGATAGATACAAGCGTTTCGGGATCCTCAACCGGAATCTTGAGCCGCTTTGGCATGGACAGGGTCAGACCGGACACTTTCCGTATCCGTTCGATATCGACGGTGATGGACTCGACGAGCTTCTCATTGGCTATTCTGTGGGACCACACGGGCCAACCACTGTGGAGTCATGATGAAGAACTGGTTCGACGTGTTGGTCGGATCGGATCTATTCGGAGACATTCTTTCCGATCTCGGTCCTGCTGGCGTTGAGTCAATCGGAATCGCCCCCTGGGGGAATCTCAACCCGGAAAGAGAGTGCCCCTCGATGTTTGAGCCGGTTCACGGTTCTGCCCCGGACATGGCTGGAAAAGGAATTGCCAATCCCATAGGCCAGATTTGGTCCGGTGCCCCAATGCTGAGACACCTCGGCTCATGGGATGTTGGCGATGCAGTTGAGAAGGCCATTTCGCTCACTTTAGCAGATTCCAAAATTCGCACTCCCGATATTGGCGGCCGTGCGTCTACTCAGGATTTGGGGGAAGCCATCGCTGCCGCGGTCAGCCAAGCAAAGTAAACCTGACAGGTCATTTTTGCGAGGATTCCAAAACGCTCCATGCTCAAGCCGGGCATCGACAAAGGAACTCCGAACCCATTGATTGCCAGCCCTGACGATATTTCTCTGCGGACCAGGCGCCGCATTGCCCGCCGCTTATTACCCTTTCTATTCGCACTTTACATCGTGGCCTTTCTTGACCGCATGAATGTCGGCGCTGCCGCTCTCCAGATGCCCGGCGACTTGGGATTGAACGAACGTGCGATGGGTCTTGGCGCCGGCATTTTCTTTGTTGGCTACTTTTTGCTGGAAATACCTGGCGCGTTGATTGCCGAATATTGGAGCGCACGTCGCTGGATTGCTCGAATTATGCTCTCGTGGGGAGTCTTGACCGTGCTGATGGCGTTCATCCACACCGCTCGGGCGTTTTATCTGGTGCGATTCCTAGTAGGTGCTGCAGAGGCCGGCTTCTTCCCCGCGGTCATTGTTTACCTGACGCATTGGTTTCGGAACACCGACCGCGCCAAGGCCATCGCCGCCTTCTATGCGGCTATGCCGCTCTCGTATGTTATCGGCTCGCCGCTGGCAGGTTTACTACTGGGACTGCATTGGCTAGGTCTGAGAGGCTGGCGGTGGCTCTTCATCCTCGAGGGACTGCCTGCGATTGTTCTTGGCGTGATCACCGTCTTCTACCTGACGGACTGGCCACATCAGGCAGAGTGGCTCCCCCCAAACCAGCGCCAATGGATCACGATACGACTTGAGCAAGAGCAACGCGAGAAACATACCCTGGGCTCGTACAGCGTCTGGCGAGCGTTGCGTCATCGTAATGTTATTCTGCTTACCTTCTGCTACTTCTTTGCGGTAGCGGGAAACTACGGAATCGCATTTTGGCTTCCCACCATGCTGAAACGCTTATCCGGACAGAGCGATCTGCGAGTTACTCTGCTCGCTGCTCTGCCCTACTTGGCAGGCTTCTTAACCCAACAGATGAACGGGTGGCATTCGGACCGTAGCCGGGAGCGGCGTTGGCATGCAGCCATCCCGCTTTTGTTAAGTGGTTTGTTTCTCTTTCTTGCCATCCGCTCTGGACAAGCCTTGGCGCTCGCACTGGTCTCTTTCATCCTGGTGGGCGCCGCATACTATGCATTCCATCCGGCTTTCTGGGCAGTACCGACTGAGTTCTTGAGCAAGTCAGCGGCGGCTGCATCGATTGGCTTGATCAATTCCGTAGGCAACCTCGGCGGCTTCGTCGGTCCGCTCGTTATCGGATCCTTGGTTGCGCGAACGCGATCCTTCAGTGCAGGTCTTCTGTGTCTGGTCGGCAGTTTTTTGGTGGCGGCAATCCTGATGCTTGCGGTTGGCATCGAGTCCCGGGTAGGAGATCCCTCCTGCCGTTAATGTCATGAACGAGAGGCCGATTCTGGTGTTGACTGCTCCTGGCGAATCGTATTTGCCGCTCGAAGACGAGTTGCGTCAGGTTGCAACAATCGTGGTCGGAGACTCAGCGCGCGCTTTCGAGCAGGTCGCAGCCGAGGTTGAGGTCATTCTAAACTGGTCAGGCCGTCTTTCTCTGATTCGCCAAGTGTTCCTGATATCGCACCGTTTGCGTTGGATCCATTCGCGTTCGGCCGGTCTGGAGCGGACGCTGTTCCCCGAGTTGATCGCCAGCGGCGTTACGCTTACAAACGGCAGTGGTGTCTTTAGCCCGTCGCTCGGCGAGTTTGCCTTGGCGGCGATCCTATACTTCGCCAAGGACTTTCGCCGCATGATTCGCAACCAAATGACCGGTTTGTGGGAGCCGTTTAACGTAACAATGGCTTCTGGCCAAACCGTGGGCATTGTCGGATACGGCGATATCGGAAGTGCAGTTGCCGCCAGGGTCCGCGCACTGGGTATGACTGTCCTCGGACTGAAGCGACACATATCCCTACAGTACAAACACGATCCGGTTGTCGACCAGATCTACGGATCGAATCAGCGCCTTGAAATGCTTCCGCGTTGCGATTATGTCGTGGTAGCGGCACCTTTGAACGAGGAAACTCGCGGTCTGATTGGCGAGGCGGAATTCGCAGTCATGAAGAAAAACGCAGTACTGATCAACATCGGCCGAGGGCCCGTAGTCAGCGAAGGTGCAATGATCAAAGCCCTCTCTGAGAAGAGAATCAAAGGCGCTGCCCTGGATGTCTTCGATGAAGAGCCGCTGCCCAACGGCCATCCGTTCTATACTCTGGAAAACGTTTTACTTTCCCCGCATTGTGCGGACCACACTCCCGACTGGCTCGACAACGCCATGCGATTCTTCCTTGCTCAGCTGGAGAGATTTCGTCGCGGAGAAACTCTACTGAATATCGTCGATAAGCAACTGGGATACTGAACGGACGCAGCCGCTCGAAAGGCGCGAGCGGGTGATCGTGCGCCATTCGTTCCTCGGATGAAATGTAGTTCAACATTGTGGCTTGCCGCGGGTCGTGCCCTCGCATGACCAAGTGGCTATCACGGTTCCGCTGTGGAAATGAAGTTCATCTTAGGGCACACTGCCGGAGTCGTTGATCCAATCATCGCCGTCTAAGCGGGTCAGCAATTCGTGATTTTTCCGCAGCCTACTAGTCCGTCTAGTAGGGGCATCGGTCTCCGGTCGCGTGATGCGGATGCGGTGGTCGGTGAACTTGAAATGTGCGCCGGGTAGTTCCACCTTTGGCATATGGCAGGTGACGCAAGACTCACCCTCAACTGGGCATGACTTTGGTGGAGACGTTGCGACAGCGTGTTTGCCCGGAGCTTCAACACCGGCTGAGGCACACCACAGCATCGGCACCTCTGGATTCGCTCGACCCATGCCCAAGGCTATTGCGACACTCTTAACATCATCACGCCATGTTTCGGAACTTCGGAGGTGTACGAGTCTTCGACCGGGCCAAGATCCTGGTGTTGCCAAAGGTCGCGCAACTTGGCCGGACCCGTCAGGCCCAGCGCTTTCAAGTTCAGGGTCATGTTGAGTACGGATTCGCCTCGATTGAACAGACCCACAGCCTGGCTTCGATCAGCCAGCGGCTTCACCCAGATTTCCAGCGGGCCTTCCTCCCAAATCCGGTGCCCCTGAACACCCTTCGGGTCCTGATCTACGGCAATGACCTCGCGATTCATGAGAATATCCTTCGTCTCAGGGGGCATGTTCCTGACGTCATTCCCGGCCAAAAGCGGAGCGGCCAGCAGAGCCCACAGGGCCATGTGGGTGCGGTATTCGTCAGGCTTCATGCCGCCATTGCCCACCTCGAGCATATCGGGATCATTCCAGTGTCCCGGGCCAGCGAATTTCTCCAGGCCGTTCTGGGAAAATCCGATCACCGACATGCGGTCGTAGTGGTCGCTGATATCGCCCGTGGTTCGCCACAGATTGCCCGTCGCCGGCCCCCACTTCCAAGGCGCCTTTACCCCCCAATTGCAGATGCTGAACACGATGGGCCGTCCTGCCTGCGCCAGGGCGTCACGAAATTTCGCATATTGCACTTCAGGATCAAGTCCTTCGGAATGGCACCAATCAACCTTAACGTAGTCCACTCCCCATGCCGCGTAGGTTTTCGCGTCCTGGAGTTCGTGATCCAGGCTTCCCGGGCGCTTTTCGCAGGTAAAGCGGCCGGCGTCTGTGTAGACGCCAAGCTTAAGGCCTTTGCTGTGTACGTAGTCGGCGAGAGCTTTGATGCCGGAGGGAAATCTGGCGGGATCGGCGACGATCGTACCGTCAGCGGCGCGGCTGACCTGCCAGCAGTCATCGATGTTCACGTAGTGATAGCCGGCCGCCAGCATGCCGCTGCTCACCATGGCATCCGCAGTCTCCCGGATGAGTTGCTCACTCACATTGCAGCCGAAGTTGTTCCAACTATTCCAACCCATCGGCGGCGTCTGGGCCAACTGAGTGGCTGAATGAGCAGCCGCGGTCTGCGCTGACGCGGTAGAGCACAATGCGAGACAGGCGGGTAACGCCGTAATCACGACCCATCGAGAAATATTCATGGCGCGCCGAGCTTCCTGAAATGGATTGCTATCTCAAAGGGGCTCTCACCCGAGAAAGCCACTCTATCGAAAGCGATTTCACGGAGATAGGAGAGTAAGTAGGTTGCTTACGAGGTGTCAACTTATAAAAACTGGGCTTCGATTTTAGGCACCCTCAATAAAAACGCATGCTCCCCCGAACTTCGCGACATTTCGGGTTCAATGTTTGTGGCTCGCCAGTCTGCCCACGCGCTTTTTCCAGTGGGCCGGTCTCGCTGGGTCATCTGCGTCTTTATTGTTGTTCGGGGTGGCCAAAACTACTCGAATAGCAGAAATTGGCCATTGTGCCCGCGGGAATCTGCCGATGGTCGAGCATGCGGCGGTGGGCAGGGTCGTCCAGGCAGTGTGACGAAATCTTACTGATTGACCCCGCTCGCCAGGAAACCTCCATCCACTACCAACAAGTGGCCGGTCACAAAGCTGGCGGCATCGGATGCGAGAAAAACGGCGGCACCGGCAAGCTCGTCCGGTCGTCCGAAGCGGTGCATCGGCGTGCGCAGCAGGAATTCGCGCCCGCGTTCGGTTCCGTCCAGCAACTCGGCATTCAGATCAGTACGCAAGACGCCGGGCAGAATCGCATTTACGCATACGCCGGACTGGGCCCACTCGACAGCCAGACATCGGGTAAGTGCGGCTACACCGGCTTTGCTTGCGCAGTATGCAGCAACCTCATAAAGACCAAGCAAGGACCCCAGCGAAGCGATGTTGATGATACGTCCATAGCGCCGTTCGATCATGTGCCGGCCAAAGACGCGGCAGGCACGCATGGTTCCGTTCAAATTGGTTTCCAGAATTCCCGCCCATTCTGATTCCGGAAATTCAAGCGTGGGCATCCGCTTCGTCCGGCCGGCACAGTTCACAAGAATCTGCACACTCCCGAACTTTCTGCAAACTGACTGCAAGAGCCGATCGAGACTGGCGCTGTCAGTGACATCACAAATCTGAGCCAGGGACGAGCAACCGAGGGCTTCCACTGCTAAGGCAGCATTTTGCACGAGCTCGGCACGGCGACCGGACGGGACCACGTTTGCTCCCGCTTGGGCCAGGGCTTTGGTCAGCGCCAGCCCGATGCCGCTGGTACCTCCGATCACTACGGCAGTTTTGTTTGTGAGATCGAGCCCAGGATGACCCATTCCACATTCCCTCATCGACCGCCACTGGGCGCACGATTATAAAGGGTGAGGGCCGCCGCCGCGTTGAGTCTTTTTAAAGCAATCGTTTATCACTCTTGATTTGACAACCCTGCAACTGACCCCTATATATTGCGCGACGCTTAGGCTATCGCACGCTTCTCCTAGTCGAAGAGTTAGCAAGCTTTGGCGCCCGAGGTTATGGCTGGGGCTTCTGGCCTTAGATCCCAGTCGGCTGAGCCACAGATGCAGGCAGGGGAATGGAAACCAGATCAGTCGTAAATTCAGGTTCTGGTGACGGCACCTCGAGTCCGGATGGGCTCCCGGTCGCTCAGATCCAATCCACTGTCGCAGACGTTCTGCGTTCCACGGAATTCATCGACATCCATACCCACCTGTTCGCCCCCGCGTTCGGCAATCTGGGGTTATGGGGAATCGACGAACTGCTGACCTACCATTACCTGGAAGCGGAATTCTTCCGCTCGGCCGACATGTCACCCGAGCGCTATTGGGAACTCTCCAAGAAGGAAAGGGCGGAGGCGATCTGGCGAGCGTTGTTCGTTGAAAACAGCCCCATCTCGGAAGCAACGCGGGGCATTATTGCTGTTCTACGAGCCTTCGACTTGCCCACCGAGAGTAGTGGATTGGAAGAGGCGCGATCGTTTTTTTACGCTCAGAACATCGACGCGCACATTACAAGAGTGCTCCAGATGGCAGGTGTGAGCACGGTGGCAATGACGAATGATCCGTTGCATTCTGAGGAACAGCGCATCTGGATGAACGGTTACGAAGCCCACCCCCAATTCCACGCCGTGCTGCGTCTGGACCGCATCGTCCGAGACTGGCCGGCGCATTGGCAGACCTTGGCCGAGCAGGGCTATGCCGTTGAAGGCGATGCCTCGGGAAGGACATTGGTTGGGATCCGGCGATTCCTGTCGGACTGGTACCAGCGTATGCGCCCCGTGTACATGGCAGTTTCGCTGCCCGACAGCTTCCAATTCCCGGAGGAGACGGTCCAGAGCAGAATTCTAAGCCAGGCTGTTCTCCCTTCGTGCCGCGAATTCAACCTGCCGCTCTCTCTCATGATTGGGGTTCGCTACCAGGTTAATCCCCGGATCCGCCTGGCGGGCGATGCGGTGGGCAAAGCAAATCTCCGTTCGGTGGAGAGCTTATGCCGACATTTTCCTGAGAACCGCTTCTTGGTGAGTCTGCTTAGCCGTGAGAACCAGCACGAACTCTGTGTCTACGCAAGAAAATTCAATAATCTTATGCCCTTCGGGTGCTGGTGGTTCCTAAATAATCCTTCCATCGTGAAAGAGATCACTCGTGAGCGAATAGAAATGCTGGGCACCAGTTTCATCCCGCAACATTCCGATGCGCGGGTGCTGGAGCAGGTCATTTACAAATGGCGAAATACCCGCGCCACTCTGGCGTGCGTCCTGGCAGAGTCATACCGACTGCTCGCCCGCGATGGCCGCGCTATCACCCGCCAGCTTATCCAGCGTGATGTGGACCGCCTGTTTCGCTCAAATTTCGAAAAATGGACGGGTACACACGTGGCAAGCTCTGTTGCCCACTGATCCGCGGCAAGAACCCTCCTACTCCAAAAGAAGTTTCTGGAGAGATTCCGCAATCGATCTGGTCAGCTTGCGAGGATAGTCGGTGCGTGCCATCGCAAGCGCTAAGGTTCTGCTCAAGCGATGTCCTTCCACTCGAAAAGTTTGGAAAAACCTGTTCCGCTTCCGCAATGCATGTTCGGGGAGTATCGAGTAGCCGAACCCTGCCTCCACCAGACTCTTGATGGCTTCGGTATCGGCTGCTTCCATGACCACCCGCGGGATCACATTAATGTCTTGAAAAAATTTATCGATGACTTGCCGCATGTTGCTGCGCTTGGGATAGAGCAGGAAAGGAGCCCGAGCCAGCTCGGGAGCTTTCATCAGTGCAACGTGGCTGCCGCCCACGCTTTTTGCCGACGGACGCAGCACCAGCAGCTCCTCCTCGAACAACGGCAGCATCGTGAGGTTTTCTTCGCAAACTGGCAACGAGATCAGGCCCAAATCGAAACGCCGATCGTGCAAACCGGCGACAATTTCCTCCGTCACACCCACCGTCACCCTGATCTGTGCGTTGGGATACTGCTTTCGTAGTTGCCTAAGGGGGCGGCCAAGCTGGTAAATCAGCGTGGTGACGCCGGTAGCAAAATGAAACGGCCGCACATCTTTGGAGAGCTCATTCTCAAACTCCTGCTGGATTTGCTCCATGCGCTTAACCAGGTCCTTGGCATGCTCGCCAAGGCGCGATGCAGCCGGAGTCGGAATCAACCTTTTTCCAGAGCGCACAAAGAGTTCTGTGTGCAGTTCGTCCGCAAGATTGTGGAGCTGGAGGCTGACGGCGCCGGGTGACAGATGAACTTTTTCGGCCGCGCTGGTCATGCTGGAAGACTCCATAACGGCGAGGAACAGCTTGAGTTGATGGATATCCATTTTGCGTTTTCCCGAAAATGAACTGTGCAGCACACTGAAGGTAAACGAGTGGCCCCCTGGCGGTCGCTTTAACCTCTCACGCTTTCTTTAGTGTTGTTAAACTTTTTCTTGAATATTTCCGGTTTGACACTCCGCGCCTTGCTGCCTATCGTTCGCGGCCATGGCTCACTTTACCAAAAACCAACATCAGGGTTGTCGCCCTAGATCAGGCAACTGTGAGGTCCAGGCGGCATGCACTGCAGGCTCGGCAAAACACTGATGACCTTCCGGAACGCCAGATTGCAGCTCCTTTCGTGCGAGCACCTCATGGAAACAACCTTCCGGTGTTGGACGCGCCTAGTACTTCTGCTCATCACCACGGTCGCAGGTTCAGAGATCTGCATGGCGGTAGAGACTCTGGAGTCCTCCGCATTGCGCCTTGAAGTGAGCACGAGTCCGTACTCGTATCGAGTGCTGGAGCGATCCACCGGCGAGGTGCTGATTTCAGAGAGTGGCACGGCGTTGACCTTCGGCGTGGAACTTTATCCCGTCACAGACGCAACCGATATCAATAAGACCGCCGACACTTTGCGCGCCAGGCTAGGGCTCGAACTCGCGGGGAGATATCCCCTGCCTCTCGGGACGCCCGACCGGGCGGAGGTGAGCTTCAGATTTCTTAAGCCTCAGGTATTACAAGTGCTCATCTCCTATGGAAAGGCAACTCCGGATGAGATTTCCGAAGAGTTCAACGACCAGGGTGAGCACTATTACGGCATCTGGGAGTATCCCTTCGGGGGAAACCTTGATAACCGAGGTGCGGATCGAGAATTTCTTGGCCTCGGGAATCAGCTCTACGTTCACCACGCGAGTGCGCGAGCTCCTTTTTACATGACCTCAAAGAAGTATGGCATTTATGCAGAGACTCTCGCGCAAGGGCGTTACGCAATCGCTCAAGCAGGCAAGACTGGCTTCTCGTTCAGAGATTCGAAACTTAAGTATGACATCATCTACGGGCCTTCCTACGCCAAGATCCTGAGCTTATATAACGATATCGCCGGACCCGCCTTCATGCCACCCACATGGGCGTTCGGCAGTATTTGGTGGAGAGACGACGAGCACGAGGATCTGCGGGGGGTTGCGAACTCTCAAGAAAAAGTGATTCAAGATGCCGACCGGTTGCGTGCGCTGCACATACCGGCTGGCGCAATTTGGCTGGACAGGCCTTTTGGATCGGGAGACTTGGGTTGGGGAAACATGGATTTTGACTCGTCTTTTCCCGACCCGCCGAAGATGATTCGTGATCTGAACGTGCGCGGCATGAATCTTCTTCTGTGGATTGCGAACCGGTGTTCAAGCCGTCTGTTTCAGGAAGGTTCTACCAAAGGCTACCTGTTCCCTTTGAAATGGCCGGCCGCCGATATTCGAAGACCCGAAGTTTACAACTGGTTGGCAGATAACTTAAACGCCTACGTTCGCCTTGGCATCAAGGGTTACAAGATCGATCGTGGGGAGGAGAACGAAATGCCGGACTCGTTCCAGAACGAACAGGCAGTTCTCTTTCCCAAGTTGGCGGCCGAAGGGCTGAGCGCAGCCTACGGTGCCGATTACTTCACCTTCTCGCGGAATGTCAACGACACCAGCCGAAAATATACTGCCGTTTGGAATGGTGATACCTGGTCTAGCTTTTCCGGGCTACAGGTCTCCATCAAGAACGGGCTTCGCGCCGGGGCTATGAACTTCCCAATGTGGGGCTCCGATACCGGAGGCTACTTTGCGCCCGCAGAAAAAGACAAGGAGTTATTGGCACGCTGGTTGGAATTCAGCGCCTTTAGTCCGATGATGGAGGTACTCCTCGGGCCCAAGCGGACGCTGTGGGACGACTATGACGATGAACTGGTCGGCATCGCGAGAGTGTATGCCTCGGTGCACCACGATCTAATCCCCTACACGCGGTCCTACATGTACCAAGCCACGCAGACCGGTATGCCGGTCATGCGGGCCCTGGTGTTTGCTTTCCCCAGCGATAACAAACTCGCGGACCTGTGGGATGAGTACCTTTACGGGAACGATATTCTTGTAGCGCCAGTGACTGAGCCCAAGGCTGCCGATAGAACAGTCTACCTGCCGGCCGGCAGGTGGATAAACTACGACGACAAGCGCACGGTCTACCAGGGCGAAGCTACGATTACGGCGGCCGCCCCGCTGGACACTATTCCTCTGTTTGCACGTGCAGGAGCCATCATCCCGCGGGGCAATATCGTTAGGCTCAACAACAACTGGGAAAACAACTGGGGTCCGAAATTGAGAATCGAGGTGTTTCCGTCTACTAAGCTGTCGAGTCAATTCACCTATTTCACGGGCAGCGGCGTCCAGAAGATCACCGTCGCCTCTGTAGGTACCGAACTGGGAATCGACTTTGGCGACTTGGGCGTGAACGGCACTCTGGAGGTTTACTGCACAAATCCGGGCGGCGTGACCAGAAATGGAGTCGCCTTGCGCGAGGGAGCAGACTATCATTACGATGCCCAAATGCGAAAACTTACGGTCCCATTTCAATCGGCTACGAATCTGCACATACGAACATGGGGAAGTCTGTTCGATTCCGGCAATGTCAGCAATAAGTAATTGACTGCAGGCCGCTCGTAAGGTATCAGGGATCCCAATTCTGCGACTTCGAAGAAGGCGTCGGCAAACGCACAAGGATTGACCGGTTAGAGATTCGATGGCCGGAACCCAGTGGGCAGATGGAAAACTTCACCGACCTCCCCATCGATCGTTACGTAACGATTGTTGAAGGCTCTGGACTCAAGTGAGTAACCCTGTGTGGCTTCTGACGTCGCATGCCACCGATTTAACAACCACGGCGAAGTTTACAGAACTGGACGTGCAGCGCTAGAGATGATCCTGGGTGACGTGAGACGTGTAAAGATTGAAGTTCGGGTAAGAGGTTAACTCAGCTTCAACAGTTCCTCGTTCTCATGCTGGGCTTGGTCTCCGGCTCTGCTTAGTGTTCCTCGCGATTCCCTAGCTGGCAGGACGACAAATGCTCACGCTGAAAGGCGTCGTCCGCGACTGGTGTGGAGCGATTGATCATGGGCGGCAATGCTGGCCACGATTCTCACTCTCGTGATCGGCACCATCCGGTTTATCGGGCAGCATGCCAACGCCCCATTCTCGAGGCTTGCGAGTTCGCTCCAGTAGGGTTCCTTATGCCCGAGCAGCTGAGACCTTGCACTGCAGGTAGCGGACCGGGCGCTTGGGAGGCCGCGCTATTGGCCTGAAGGCGTCTTGTTCATTTCATTAGGTCGTTGCCGCAGGCCCGGGCTCTCTCCAGGAGCAAGTGGCGTTCGCGTCTGTTGCGCGCAATGGATGCTGCTCTGGTGAACTCCGCGCGAGCCTCTTCGAGGCGGCCGAGCTTCTGAAGCAGGTGGCCACGGACGCTCGGCAGCAGATGGTAGGCTCGAAGTACAGGATCATCGCGCAGGGGATCGACTAGTTCGAGGCCCGCTGCCGGACCCGATGCCATGCCGACGGCAACCGCACGATTCAGCTCAACGACCGGGGACGGTGCAATTTCCGCCAGCTCGTCGTAGAAAGCCACGATGCGCGCCCAATCAGTATCTTTCGGGGTAGCGGCCCGCGCATGACAGGCGGCGATCGCCGCCTGGATTGCATACGGGCCACGTTTCCGGCCAAGCTGCTCGGCCCGATCAAGCGCCGAAAGACCACGGTGGATCAGCAACTGGTCCCATTGTGCGCGGTCCTGATCGAGAAGCAGGATGGGTTCTCCCGATGCGCCCACGCGAGCCCGCGAACGCGATGCCTGGATTTCCATTAACGCCACCAGGCCGTGCACCTCGGGTTCCTTCGGCACCAGTTCGGCCAGAATGCGGCCCAGACGTAGCGCATCTTCACACAGCGCCGGCCTTATCCAGTCGTCGCCTGAGGTTGCTGAGTAACCCTCATTGAAGATGAGGTAGATGACCTGCAGCACCGAGGTCAGCCTCGAGGTGAACTCGGCTGCACGAGGGACCTCAAAGGGAACGTGCGCATCGGCTAGATTGCGCTTCGCCCGAACGATTCGTTGGGCGATCGTGGTTTCCGCGATCAGGTATGCCCGAGCAATTTCCTCGGTGGTCAAGCCCCCCAGCAAGCGCAGGGTCAGGGCAACTCTGGCTTCGGTCGAGAGCACGGGATGGCAGGCGATGAACACCAGGCGCAACAGGTCGTCGCCTATGTGGTCATCTATGGCGGCAGTAAGGTCGGGAACTTCGCTTTCACGTTCGGCAAGTTCGCGGCCAAGAATCTCGTGCTTGCCGTCGATCAGGGTATGTCGGCGAAACTGGTCGATGGCGCGATGTTTCGCGGTGGCCATGAGCCAGGCACCGGGATTCTGGGGAATGCCCGACTCTGGCCACTGCTCAAGCGCGGCAACGAGGGCGTCCTGGGCCAGTTCCTCGGCGATGCCGACGTCGCGTACGATGCGCGTGAGTCCGGCGATCACGCGCGCCGACTCGATCCTCCACACCGCCTCGATGGCACGATGTGTATCAGTAGCCGTCACTGCTACCGATCACACCATGTTCAGACCATCCGCGCAAGTTGGATTGACGGAAGACGGGACCAACCGGCGTATTCCGACGGCGTCCCTTCTTGAATTTCCACGCTTTGCGACCGAACCCGGTCATCGGCCGGTCTGACCGCTTCAGTCCTCTTCCGATTCTCCGGTCCACTGGGAGACCAGCGATTCATGGTTAGGTTCGCTGCCCGGAGCAACGAAGTCCGTGGGCTCAAATATCTGGCGAACTTCGGTCTCACCGTCGCCCGCGATCTTGAGGAAGTCTTTGGTGTGTTCAATGGCCTCTTCCTTTGAGTTTGCCCGGATCAGAGCGAAGCCGCCAACGATCTCTTTGGACTCGGTGAACGGCCCATCGGTCACCGTGAACTTTCCTGATGAGAGTCGCACGCGCGCGCCCTTGGCGCTGGGCAGACAGCCTTCCGTCGATATCAGGATTCCGGACTTCACGGATTCTTCGATAAGCTTCCCCATCTCGGCCATTTCTCGCTGGGTTGGGGGAGTGCCTTCGGGCTTGCTGGATTTGTAAATACATAGGAATTTCATCGTCTTCTGGTTCTTGTTGAGTTCAGTTCGCGTCGGCCTCGTGCAACGTCGGAGTCTCCGGCTCCGTCATTACATCGAACAGGGATCCCTCGTTTGACACGAGGATTAGAAGCCTCGCTTATTTCTTTGCCGCAATTAGTTCTCGCAGGCGCTGGTCTCTTTCCCTCAGTTCGGGACTGAAGTTTTCGCCCAAGTCACCCGCCTCAAATACCGGACGAATTTCGACCTCGGTCTCTTCGTGGTGAGGATTAGGACAACGCTTGAGCCACTCGACCGCCTCTGCCATCGACCTCACCTGCCACAGCCAGTAGCCGGCGATCAGTTCTTTGGTTTCGGTGAATGGCCCATCAATTACGGTGCGCTTGTCTCCGGAGAACCTGACCCGCTTGCCCTTCGAGGTCGGCTGCAGGCCATCTCCAGCGAGCATGACGCCTGCTTTAACAAGTTGCTCGTTGTATTTGGTCATTTGGGTAAGGAGTTCCTTGTCCGGAAGAACGCCAGCCTCGGATTCTTTGCTGGCCTTTACGATGACCATGACTCTCATTGCCTTATCTCCTAATCTTTTGATTTGGGCGGTCCCCCACTAGATCCGAATCCCGCCTCTATTTATACGTCGAACGAAGAATAGTCGGATCGACAGCTCCCAATTCCGCCTACCTTACCGCGCCCTGGGCATGGGGGCATCAAGAAAGTGCGTGGCCGTTGATGCCAGTACGGGTGATGCGAGAATGTTGTAGTGCGTCACCCCCGGCAGAATAGCCAGGTGGCCATTGGACATCCCGAACCATCCCAGCCGGCCCTTCTTGCCCCACCCAGCAACTCAAAGACTTCACGGTATGCGCAGTGCGGACGGCATCGGCGTCGGCCACCACGAGCAGAGTCGGCGCCTTGATCGCAGCCACGTCTTTCGACCAGTCATAGTCCTTGCTCAGCAACTCGCCGAGCTTGGTGAACCGTACGGGCCAATCTGCCAGGCTCGGCGCGACGCGAGCGTAGGTCTGATATATGGGACTCTGCTTCATCTGCGCAGCCGTCGCCCACCCCGCCTGCGCCATGGCGGCAAGGATTTTGGGGTACCATCCGTCGCACTTAAACGCAGCCGAGACAATCATCAGCTTTCTGATCATGTTTGGACGCTGGAGGGCTGTCCGCAAGGCTACGCCGCCGCCGAGCGAATAGCCCATCACGTCGGCTTTTTCAATCCTGAGATACTTCATGAGGTCCGCTATGTCGTCAGCCATGGCTTCATGGCTCAGCTAACGATTGATGTCTGCCGTGCGCCCGTGGGCAGCGCGGCGGGCGGGGATATAGCTGGCTAACGGAACCGGAATCGGTTCAGGGCGCATTTGTCTCGTCCAATTTGTTCCCTGTGATGGGAGTACAGCCCGCACCCGGGCGCGTATTCACGTCTTACGAAGAGGACCGACGAGAACACGTTGTAGTCCCCGGAATCCCTTATCCACATTCTCCCGGAATGTAAGGGGTTCGTCCCGAGTCACGCCTCGCCTCGAAATTCGCCTACAGCATCACGAGCTTCACAAGCGCTTTCCTTGTTGTTCCAGGGCGAGCCCATCATAGCCAAATCTCCCCGGGATGGGCGGAGCGCCGGCTGTGGCGCATCTGTATGCATCACTCGGGTATGAGCGTGTCATGCCGAAATGGGCTAAGCTCGGGCTGTGGGCTTTGGTGATCGGCACGGCCCTCTTCTGTGGTCGTCACGCCTGGGCGCACCAGGCCTTCGCCTCGACCTACTCTCTCGAGATGGTGAAGATTGAGGGCAGGGTGGTCGAGTTCCTGTTCCGCAATCCGCATTCGGTCGTTCTGGTGGAAACTCCCGGCGAAAAGCGACAGACGATCACGTAGGCCGCCGAGTGGGGCACCGCCGGCCAACTGAGCCGTCAGGGAATTGAGAAGGACACGCTCAAACCGGGCGACCATGTAATTATCACCGGCAATCCCAGCCGCAACTCCGCCGACCATAGGCTGCGCATGGGGGCCATCACGCGCCCATCCGACGGATGGAAGTGGAAGAGCGATTTCTAGTGAATAGAAAAAGGACTTCGGTCCCTCAGTGCGGCCATTTCGTCTTCCACTCGCCGGCTCGGCGCCTCGCCTCGGCCAATTGTTCGGGGGTCATTCCGGCGGTCAGTGCATCGCGCGCAGCGGAGTATTTTTCGCGGATCGGCCCACGCGCGCGAAAGACGGCCAGGTCCATCCACTCGTATGCCGCCACCTGGTCTGGGGGCACGCCCAGGCCGCTGGAATATGCCAGGCTCAACGCGTACTGCGCGGAGGCGAGGCCCAGGTCCGCGGCTTTACGGTACCAGCGGGCGGCCTCAGCCCGATCGCGGGCCACGCCGCGGCCGCTGGCGTACATTCGGCCCAGGCTAAGCTGAGCAATGTGCATCCCCTGGTCTGCAGCCCTGCGGTACCAGCGGGCGGCGTCGACGTAATCCTGCGCGACGCCTTGCGCTTCCTCGTACATCACCCCCAGGTCGAACGCCGCGTCGGCATTCCCCTGCTCGGCCGCCTTGCGGTACCAGCGCGCCGCCTCAGCGTGGTCAATTGGAAAGCCCTGACCGCTGTCGTAAAGCCAGCCCAGGTTGAGCTGTGCCTCAGCATAGCCCTGCACGGCCGCCTGGCGGTACCAGCCGGCCGCTTCCTGGTGGTCTATGGGAACTCCCCCACCGTAGTCGTAGAGGAACCCGAGGCTATTCTCGGCCGCGGCGTAGCCCTGGACGGCCGCCTGGCGGAACCACCGCACGGCCTCGCCCAGGTCCTGAGGTACGCCCTGACCGTTGCGGTACATCGTGCCCAAGGCCGTCTGGGCCTCCGGGCTGCCTTTCTCGGCACGCTTCCGCAGCGCTTCGAGCGACTCCGGCGCAGGCACCTGCGCCCCCCGGCACCAGAGACAGACGAGAGTCAGCAGTGCCGCACTAAGCCTTGCGGTTTTTGCCATGAATGGGCCCCTTGCTATAAGCCGAAATTTCCATTATCGGGCCCCCCTCTGCCCGACAAAATACGTCTGACCGCCACCGAATGCAAGCGTGAGTCCGGGCTCACCAGCTCAATCCCATTCATGCTCAGATCTTCCGCAAACACCCCATCTCCTACTACTGGTCCACCTACCAGCACGAGTGGGCCCTCGATGTCAGTGACTTCAAGCGCCGAGCCGAAGGCTTAGCGCTCTGCGATCCACGGTTGCCCAACTCACGCCCGTAACCGCGCAACTAACCGCTGTCGCCGCCTAAACACCATGAAAAGTCTTTGCAAACGGAAAACATGTTGCAGGTTAGTAATATAGTGTTAGACACCGCCGCTGATTTCCTCGATACCGCCCGAACCCTGCAATTTCGCAGGGCAGATTGCCGGAGGCTCATATTGTTGGCGGTCCGGACGTAAGGAATTCCTCCCACGTCACGCTGCGCAGCCCGTGACGCCGGGGCATACTCTCGCTCCCTGGCGCGGTGATTACCAGGGGGGTGAATTTTGGGTTTCGGCGGCAGAACTCCAGCAACCCTTTAAGGGAGTGAACATCGAAGCTGCCGGTTTTGACTTCAACCGCCCAGTTACCCCAGCTTCCCTCAAAGACAGCATCGATTTCGAGCGGCTCCTCTCGCCAGTACATGACCCTCTGCCCTTGATTCACGGCGAAGGCCAGGCAAGCATTCTCCACCCAGGCGCCGAACCGCTGCGGCTCCTTCGCCGGGTCTGGAGGGCCATCGGGGTGCATGGCCGACAACAGCGCGTTGTTCAGCGTCAACAGTTTTGGCGGCGCTGAACGCCGCCGATGGGCGCGCGTCGAAAATCTCTCCAGCGGTGACACCAGGTATGCCTCCTGCAGCATGGCCAGGTAGTGAGCCACGGTTTCGAGCGCGCCTTTGTCCTGAAGCTGCCCCTGCAACTTCTGTAGCGACACGACCTGCGCCGGTGATGCCGTTGCGATCGCAAACACCTGCCGCAGCAGGGCAGGACGCCGGACTGCCCCTAACGACAGGACATCTCGCCCAATTGCCGGCTCAATGATCGCGTCCCTCACATAGGCACGCCAGCGCGCCGGGTCACTCTTCAACTCCATCGTGCCGGGGTAGGAGCCGAACTGCACCAGACTCAAAGCGGCGTCGTGCTCGGATAGATGAAATGTGTTGCCTAATGCCGCGGCGGGCCAGTGACTAAGCGTCATTCTCTCGAAGCGCCCGGCCAGGCTCTCCCGCGATCCCGTGGCCACGCGCAGGGCGGAGGAACCGGTCGCGACCACGTGCAGCGGCAGATGCCGCCGGCGCAGGCGGTCCCATTGTCCCTTGAGGCGTGCCGCCCAGTCGGGCAAGTGATGGATCTCGTCCAGCAGCAGGACGGCTGTGCCGCGTTGCGCGCGGGCTTCTGTTTCCGTCCAGCAACGCTCCCAGAAGCCGGGCAGTGCTGCGTCAGGCTCGTCACCGGCCATGTAGACGGCCGCCTCACCGAACAGGCGAGCCAGCTCCAGCAGCAGCGTGGTCTTGCCCACCTGCCGCGGGCCGGTAAGGAGCTGAATGCGCCCCGGAGCCGGCTCCCGCAGCCGCTCCCCCAGCAGGCGACGGCAATGATCGAAGTCGGGTTCCAGTTCGACCATACTCTAATAATTATTCGACTATAATCGTGGATGGTCAAGTGGTGAGCGTGACCGCGTGCCGGGATTTCTGGCGCAGGCAGAAGGCGATGCGTCACAGCGATAATCAGAACCACCATGAACATCTATGGTGACGTGGTGGATGGCAGGATTGACCAGGCGCTGGAGAAGGGGTTTCTGGACTTGCATTCAGCGCAAACAGCACGCAAGCAGCACGCGGGGAAGGACCTAACCTGTTGAAAAGAATGGCTCCTCAAGTAGGACTCGAACGTACAACCCTCCGGTTAATTTAACAGCCTGATGCTTGGATGATTATCAATCAATATGACGGAGGACTGTCAGGCGCAAATCGCGTTAGAGTGGAATTATGCGTCATGGTCAACGGAGATGACTATAGTATAATGAAGGGACCAAAGGAGAGCATACGATGGGCAAAATTGCGATCTCGGAATTCAAAGCAAAGTGCCTGGCTGTGATCGACGAGGTAAATAAGACCAAAAAGTCAGTGATCATTACGCGGCGGGGTGAGCCGATCGCAGAGCTGATCCCGGCTGCCGCCAAGGTGAAGCGCAAGGAATGGTTGGGCTCAATGAAAGATACGTTTGAAATTGTGGGTGACATCATGGAACCTGTGATTGACCTAAACGAGTTTGGGGCCTACCGCACTTGAAACTCCTCCTGGATACACATATTTGGCTTTGGAGTCGAAAAGATCCTAAGCTGATAGGTAAACGTTTGTGGGCAGAATTGGAAAATGAGGCTAATGAACTTTGGTTGTCACCTATGAGCACTTGGGAAGCTCTGATACTTCATCGCAAGGGGAAGATTGTGCTATATCCAGACCCTACTCATTGGGTGGAGCAGATGGCGCTTGGGTTTCGTGAAGCTCCTTTGACGCATGAGGTTGTTGTGACTGCGGAAGGATTGCAGTTGAGCCACGCCGACCCGGCAGATCGGTTCCTGGCTGCAACTGCTAAAGTGTTGGCACTTACCTTGGTTACAGCAGACCGAAAGCTTCTCGGCTTAGGAGACATTGCCACGCTGGCAAATCGCTGATGGACTGGGCCGGGTTTAATCAGACCCATCGAATGATAGAAGCCCTTCTGGAACGTACGCTCTCTCTGCTCGATCATCTAACCGAATCGAATGGAAAATCGTCTAGGGTTTTGCACAACCAAACGGGCCAAGGGTTATTTGTGGTGCCGGGAGGGGGCGTTGAACCCCCACGAGCGGTGCACCTCGGCAGGGTACAGTCGAGAGAGAGACACCACATGGCAGTCCCTCCACCCTTACCTATTTTAGACGCCGATCGACAGCCTCCCTGCGGGGGATCGGAGCTATTATTCCCTTTGAGAATGCGAAGCCGCGGGAGTCGGCAGCCCAGGAGGCGGCCTAAGTGACGCGAAATAATGCTTTTCCTGCGGACATCACACCTCCGAGCGCGCCGCCTGCGTCATCTCGACCAAGGCTTCTCTGGTTTCGGCCGGATTACCCACTTCCCGCAAGAATGCGATGCGGACACCTTTCATGCCATCCTGAGTTTTCAAGCGCACATGAAAGCCAAGGCGGTCTACCGCGGTCATCGTTGCTTCCTGCGACTCAATGTGCGCAAATGTCCGGGCAAGCAGGACAAGCGCATCCTGGTGGTCGGCGTTCATGTGCTGAATGATTTCGGCCATCGAGTCAGCGAGAGGGTCAGGTTGCGCACGGTTATACTCAGAAGCAGATATCCAGCCCATCACTCCGAAGCCGGCGACGTAGTAAACGTCCACGACGTCCATGCGGTGAAAAGAGAAATCTTCAAAATCCACCCAGTATTTGCTGTTGGTGTAACGTGACAAGTAGAGCTTGCGGGCCTCGGCCAGCTCCGGTTCCGGTATCGACAGAACATTTCCCATTAACGTCACCCTGGAGGAGCCTAGCGGATCGTCACTAGGGTCGGGTTGTGTCACTAGCAGGCTGGCGCGCGGATCTGCCTGGAGGTTTTGAGTATGCATGGCCATCGTGCTGATTAGGAAGATGGGCCGCCCGCGATCGTCCAACCCGTACGGCATCACTGATCCGAACGGGAACCCGGGCTGCTTGCGCGAAAGGGTCGAAAGGCTGCCGATGCGGCCCAAGTACACTAAGGTGCGTGCTCGCTGGGCGAATGAAGGCTCGGGGACCGCGGGCTGGTCACTCGCCGCGCCAGTGCCCCCGTGTTTTCTGATGGACGAAGAAGACAACGCTGCCCCCTCCGGCAGTTTAAATAACCCTTTTAGGGTTGTACATGAAGATTTGCATCAACGTCCATCAACCGAGAGCTGAGATTCTGGGAACACCACCATTCGGCGCCTTAAGCCAGGCGTGCACAATCACTTTGTGGCTGCACAACGGATAGGTCTCTGATTTGGCTTCTCTTGCGAACGGAACTCTGGTGAATGCAGGTTAGTGAAGGAAACCAGTGGTGGTCAAAAAGGGGCGGCGCCTGGTTTTGCTCCGAGGCGGCGCAGAAATGAAGGCGAAGTGTCCGTAACAACTTAGAATCAAATCATCCGAGTTAGCGATGAAACAGACCCCTTGCTGATTGCCAGAGTCTTCAAGCTGATCGGGTCCACTGCGGACACACAACCTGCGCCCATCACCTGGGAATGTATGCCTTCTAATGCCTTCTAGACTGACCGACAGTTAACCGGCCAATCCAAAGACAAGGAGAGTTATCCTTCCCTTCTATAGCTGAGATTGAGCGGGAGGAGGAAGGGTCTGTTCTGAGCGGCACAGAACCTTTGGTACGGGTGCTCGTGATCTTGGTAGCGGGGTTACTGCGATTCGCATCGGGGAGGCACTAGGCTTGACGTGGTCGGATATTGATTGGAAGAAACTGAAGATCAACATCCGGCGTGATTGGGTTCACGGCCAACTCGGGCGTCCAAAGTCACGGGCTTCCAAGGCGGCAGTCGAGATGCACGAGACTATTGCGGCCCTGTTGCAGGGCTGGCGTCAGGAAACTCCGTACAGCACGGACTCGGATTTTGTGTTCCCGTCCTTCAAGTTGCATGGCAAGCAACCCCGGCTCGGCAGCATGATCGCGCAGGACTACATTCGACCTGCAGCGGTCGCTGCCGGAGTGATCCCGGAAGGTTGTCCGCGGTTCGGGTTCCACAACCTGCGACACGGTCTTTCGACGTTCCTGATCGACAACGGACAGGACCCGGTGGTTGTGCAGCGCATGCTTCGCCAGTCGCATGTGGACATGACGATGCACTATGTGCACAACAGCCCCAAGGCGAGAAAGGCTCAAGCGCAATTCATCGAGCGTTCCCTGCCGAACGGGACCTCGCTAGGCGACTGGGAAGAGGGGAGTACGGAAAAACGGGACCTAATGCGGGACCAGTGAATTGGCGTGAAACGAGGAAGTGCTGTAGAATGAGAGAATAAGCGGGAGTAACTCAGCGGTAGAGTGCGACCTTGCCAAGGTCGAAGTCGCGGGTTCAAATCCCGTCTCCCGCTCCAAAGATTCCCTAAACCGGCGTTCCAGAATCTGGAACTTCGGCCTAAAAAGCCCGCATTTTTTTTGCGGGCTTTTCTCCGATAACGACTGGAACTTAACTTGTTGGGTGACCGTCCGGCGAGGTTTAACCCGAAGTTCCATCTGGAACTTCGGTTTAACTGGTTTAACTCTGCGCAGTGGACTTTTTAAGTGTGTGACGCTAATTTAGGTACAGGGCGCGGTACCCAAGTGGTAAGGGAGAGGTCTGCAAAACCTTTATACGTCGGTTCGATTCCGACCCGCGCCTCCAACCTTTTCTTCGCATTGCGTTCCGCCCATTGCATTTAGCTCGCTTCCTTCCTTTGCGTTCGTTGCGCTGATTTGCGGACAATCGCCCTGAATTGCGGTCCGAGTTGGCCCAAAGTTAAGTTGGCTCGACTTTCAATTGACTCTCCCGTTGTTCTCTTGCAAAGCGAACTGCAGGGTTGCGAGCTCGAGCCGCCTCATCGTTTCCGCATACTTCAGCATCGCCACGCGCTTGTGATCGGCCGTCGGATGCACGTAGCGCTGCACGATCCGTATTGAGCCGTGTCCAAGGATGGCTGCCAGCGTCGCCAGGTCAATGCCGGCTTCGGCCATGTGCGTTGCGAAGGTGTGGCGCAAACATAGAGAACGAATGCGAGCTCAGCTCTCTCGCAGATAGCGTCGTGTGCATTATTCAATCGGCCGATGTGCTGGCCTGGCTTGCGCGGAGCTGGGAAAATCCAGGACGCCCCGCCTGCCATTCTTCGCGCCAGGACTTTACTTTGGCGATATCAATCATGGTCTTCCTGCGGTCTTGGATCGGCCGGTGTTGCCTTGGCGATCAGTCGCGCCAGAACTTCGCTCACCACCGTTCTGTGCTCGTTCTCCAGCGTTTCCCACGCTTGGGTTTCCGGAATGGGGATGTCGAGAAAGTTCAGATTGCGCTGCAATGTGCGCTCTCCTCGCGGACAGATTTTTCGCCGCCTCGCCACCTATGTGGAGCGGCGGTTGAGGAGAGCGTCTACGACAACGCGCGCGAAGCAAGTCTTTAACGGAACCGAGATTAGTGTTCTGTGTCGATTCAGCAGGCGAACAGAGTGCGCAAGAATCGAAATCAGTCCACTCGGTAGGCATCAGAGAGCGACTTCCATTCGGCAAAATTACGATCAGATGTAACTTGCCCTGGTAACGCCATCGCCCAAAGACAGCCAATGCCCTCCCAGTCAAACGGATGGTGCGAGCGAGTGATAGTGACATGCTCTCGCAAGTCTTTGTGGTGGGTAGTGTCGTGGGGTCGTTCACACTTTGTCGCAGAACTGGCTGGTCAAGTTGTCGAGCACCGGATTGGGAACTGGCGCGTCGTGCGGCTCATTCAGAGATGGCTGAGGGCGGGCGTGCTGGAAAAGGGGAAGCTGACGGTGAGCGAGGAGGGTACACCTCAGGTTCCGCCTTCCACTGAATTTTGTCTTGGAGGTCGGCTCACTTTCATTCGAGTAAGTGACGTCAAATGGAATATCGGGTAAACACCGTACTTGCCAGTCTGAATCACTGAATCTCTAGCAAACGGCCACACTCCGCTCGCAAGTCAACTTGAGCATCGCGCCATGCATCGAAAATGAGGAAATTTTATGGGTTCACAAAATGAGGAAATTTATGGGTTCAATAGAACAGCACCACGGTGTTGGCAGCACAGAGCAGACGTACACCCGGCGCAGCGTGAACTGGTCGTGGTTCAGAAAAGCCGTTCCAGCTTCTGGACGAGACGGCCCATCATTCCGGCCGTGCGGATGCTTGAAATGCTTATGGCGGCGCTGTCGGCACCGGGCAAGATTGTCTTTTTTTGGTGCGGATCTTTGGTGCGGAACTCCCGAGAATATCCCGGCAATGACCGAACAAGTTGTGTCGAATGGCAAGGTGCCTATCGTCAATCACGATCTCGTCGCAGGTTTTGCCCGCGAACCTGTCACTGTTTCGTAACCGGCCAGGCGAAGAGTGCAGGGCTTAGTTCGACGCATTCCGAGCGGCTCGGAGCCGCACGCGCCCAAGGACTTTTCTCCATCGAACGCACGTTCCTGCTCGATTCGGCTGCCTTGAAGAGCTCGCCGCGCCCTCGAGCATTTTGTGCCGGAGGTGCTTGAGGTGCTCCCAGCAGTCGTGGCGCCGTTAATTGTTAGCGAGTTACAGGTAGTTGGCCTGGAGCTGCCGGTACTTGTTGGAGACTGGTGCGGACCGCGCGTGAGATCGAAGATCTGGTTCCCCCAGGGTGTGCGATCCATTTCAGTCAGCGATTCTAAGTTCTGGGTCACATGAGCGAATCCGAACTAAGAATTGTTAGAAATATTTCTGTCGCGCCAGGTAGTATGCAGGCCGTCGCACGGGTAGAGAGGCTAGAGAAACCGCCCAAGACGAACGCTATAAGTGCGCCCGTCTTGGGCTTTTTTCCTGCAAATACGCTGGAGAGGAGAAATGGCATGACGGAACACACGGTGCACACCAAGGCGCATAGGTCATTTAAGGACCCAGGAGTTTGTCCCCATCGCGCCAGGCACTTGCTTGGATTCCTGCTGCTTTCCCTGCTCTGCGTGTCTGTCTTGGCCTTGGGGCAAGACGCAGACTCGAAGGGTGACTCGGATGCGCCCCGATCCAGTCTCGAAAAACTTGGAACTCAGAAACACTTCACCGGTGATTGGGGCGGCTTCCGGACGAAGACGGAAGATGGAAGATAGAAGATGGAAGATAGAAGATAGAAGATAGAAGATAGAAGATAGAAGATAGAAGATAGAAGATAGAAGATAGAAGATAAGGGGGTCACTCTTCAGCTTATGTACAGCGCCGACTTCATAGGCACCGTGCACACTCCGCGTAGCGTCAATGGAGGCAATGGATGGGAACGCACCCGCGGCAACCTGCTAATCGATTTCGGAAAGTTTACTCCGCTCAAGGGCCTCAGTTTTTTCGCCACCGGCCCTTGGCAGGGGGGAGTAAACGTCGGCGGCCAAACTCTGGGCAGCATTGCCAACCCTAGCAGCCTTGCTAGCAAGCAGACGGCCCGGTTGGATGCGTTCTGGTTCGAGCAGGCGCTCTTCGACAACAGGCTGTTCTTGAAGCTTGGCCAGTGGGGCGCCCAAGACAACTATGGGGGGCAGCAAAACCTTGAAGAGCACCTGCTGGAACCGCTTGGCTTTGCCTTTGGGAACGAGTTCAGCGCCGTTTTCTCCCCGTTTGATCCTGCCGGAGTTCCAGCAGCAGAAGTCCGCGTGTGGCCAACGCACAATTTTAACTTTAGGACCGCGATTTTCTCGGGAAATCGAAACCCGTTCGATGACGCAACGGGTGTCCACTTCGACATCTTCAACACGCCGGTAGAAGCCTCAGAAGTCGGTTTTGTTGTCGACTCGCCCGAGCTTTCCCAAGGAGCCTATGCGCCCCTTCCCGGTCGGATCAAGCCGGCGCCAAAGGATGAGAAGAACTACCCGGGTCTCTACAAGTTCGGCTCACTTTACAATCACGGAGAGTTTAAGGATTTGCGTAACCAGGAAGTCGGGGTCGGCAACTATCTGGTCTATGGCATGGCTGACCAGGCGGTGTATCGCGCAGAGGCTGGCTCGAAGCGCGGTTTAGATGTGCACTTCGGATTCGATTGGAGTCCTGACGACGTCAATCAGGTCAACTCTGAGATTACCGGAGGTTTCGGCTACAACGGTCTGATTCCGAACCGTGGCGACGACGCCGCGGCTCTTGGGTTCGTATACAACCGGGTGAGCGATGAGTTTCGGCGGGTGCAGGCCCTTCAAGGAGTGAACATCGGCAAGGGGGAAACGGCGTTCGACTTCAGAGCTATCGCGCGCAGGCGACTCCCTGGTTGACGGTGCAGCCGGTGGTTCAGTACTGGGTGGATCTAGGTGCTCGGCGTCAAGGGAACGCAGTTGCCCTTGGTTTTCGGAACGTGATCGGGTTCTGAGATGCATACCTGCAAGCGAGCGGACAAACCCTTATGAGAACTCGCTCCATCGCGCTGTCAAGAATTGAAAGTGAAACATTCGACGTATGTGTCATTGGCGGAGGCGCTACAGGGGCAGGCTGCGCCTTGGATGCACAGCTGCGTGGCCTAAAGACAGTCCTGTTTGACGCGGGGGACTTCGCCTCCGCGACTTCTAGCGCCTCCACCAAACTCGTCCACGGAGGCGTGCGGTACCTGCGGCAGGCGATCGCTGAGTTGGACGTAGGTCAGTATCATGTCGTAAGACGAGCTCTGCGTGAGCGCAAGCTCATGCTGCACAATGCTCCGTACCTCGCCAAGCCGCTAGAACTCCTGGTTCCATGCTTCAGCAACTACGAGGTTTTGTATTACCGGATAGGAATGAAGCTATATGACTGGATTTCGGGCAAGAGCCTGCTCTTTCCCAGCCGATATGTTTCTCGCGAAGAATCAATCAGGCGGATCCCCGCGCTCAAGCCCGAAGGTCTGGTCGGGAGCGTCGCGTACGCCGACGGCCAGTTCGACGACGCCCGGTACGACATAGCGCTCATTCAAACCTTGACGGAATGCGGCGGTGAGGCGCTCAACTATGCACGCATCGTGGGATTTGAAAAAGCTTCAGACGGCAGGCTCATGGCGGCGCAGGTACAGGACCGAATCTCCCATCGGCGCCTCACCGTGCGTGCTCGAGCATTCGTCAACGCTACTGGACCATTTTCCGACAGCATTCGCCAACTTGCCTCGCCTGGCATCGAGCAAAGGCTGCGGCCAACCAAGGGGGTCCATATCCTTCTTCCGGTTGAGGGGTTTTGCAACGGCGACGCGCTGCTCATCCCAAAGACCGATGACGGACGAGTTATCTTCGCCATTCCGTGGCTGGACAGACTTCTAGTGGGTACGACAGACGACGAAGCAACTCTCCAGGATGAGATGGTTGTCAAGCGCGAGGAAGCGGAGTACTTGCTTCGGCACCTAAACCGTTATCTTGCTAAGCCGCTCACAACGGACCAGATCGTCAGTGGATTTGCGGGCCTACGGCCACTGGTAAGTTCCGCTGGGGCGCGCAACACCAAAAAGCTGATCCGCGATCATGAGGTCGAACTCGACAAGGGCACTGGACTCATAAGCGTGCTTGGAGGCAAGTGGACCACCTATCGCGCGATGGCTGAAGACGCGACGAACGCTGTTCAGCAGTACCTTGGAGGCTCGGTAGCAAAGTGCATAACGCGCCATCATCCACTCAGCGGTTCCCAAGGCTGGACACCTGGCTTCGGGGAGGCTTTGGCGACTGGATATCGCGTTTCACCAGGTACCACTCGACATCTTTCGGAAAAATTTGGCGCTGGCGCCAAAAAGATTCTTGATCTCGCAAAACAGAACTCTCACCTCGCCTCGCCTCTGGTCGAAGGTCTGGCTCCCATCCAGGCAGAAATCGTCTACAGCATCCGTCAGGAGATGGCCATGACCATCGGGGACATTCTAGCCCGGCGCATTGGCCTGCAGCTTTTCGACTGGAGGCTTGCGATCAAGGCCGCGCCGGTTGTCGGTTCGTATCTTGCGCAGGAACTGGATTGGTCTCGAACGCAAATGCAGCAGGCAGTCGAGGACTACATCAACAAGACCAATAGGCTGCTGCAAACGATCGGTCTAAGACCCGAGCACGTGGATCTAGAACATGCCGGGTAAGGCTTGCGCCTAGCGGGCGCAGATGAAGGAAGAATGGAATGGCGAAATACATAGGAGCAATCGATCAGGGCACGACGAGTACCCGCTTCATGGTGTTCGACGCTTCCGGGAAGATCGTGACGACAGCCCAGAAGGAACACGAGCAAATCTATCCCAAGCCGGGTTGGGTCGAGCACAACTCAGTGGAGATCTGGCAGCGCACCCAGGAAGTCATTGCCGATGCCTTGCAGCAAAAGGGGCTTCGCCCGGCGGACCTCGCTGCCGTCGGAATTACCAGCCAGCGCGAAACCGCGGTTGTCTGGGAGCGCAAGACAGGCAAGGCCGTGGCCAATGCCATTGTCTGGCAGGACACGCGTACAGCCGACTACATCAATGAATTCTCCCGGGACGGCGGACAGGACCGCTTCCGCGGCAAAACAGGTCTGCCGCTAGCGACCTATTTCAGTGGGCTAAAGATCCGATGGATTCTGGAGAACGTGCCGGGAGCTCGCAAGCGGGCAGAAGCAGGCGATGTGCTGTTCGGCAACATCGACACGTTTTTGATTTGGAACCTCACCGGCGGTCCGGAAGGGGGCATTCACCTGACCGATGTTACGAACGCCAGCCGGACGCAACTGATGAACCTAGAAACACTCGATTGGGACAAAGACATCCTGAACGCGTTCGGGATTCCCGCAGCCATGCTGCCCCGCATAGCCTCGAGCAGCGAGGTGTACGGCAAGGCGAAGTTGGCTAGCCTCAAAGACGTGCCGATTGCGGGGGACTTGGGTGATCAGCAAGCAGCGTTGGTGGGCCAGACTTGCTTCAGCGTGGGTGAAGCTAAAAATACCTACGGCACCGGAAGCTTCCTGCTCCTGAACACTGGCGACCGTCCAGTCCAATCGAAATACGGATTGCTGACTACGCTCGCCTACAAGATCGGCAAACAGCCAGCACATTATGCCTTGGAGGGCGCCATCGCCATCACGGGTGCGCTAGTGCAGTGGGTTCGCGACAATCTCGGGCTTATCCAAAAGAGTCCTGAGATCGAAACGCTTGCGCGCACCGTGAAAGACAACGGCGGTGTCTATTTCGTCCCGGCATTCTCCGGGTTGTTTGCGCCCTATTGGAAGGGAAATGCCCGTGGCGTCATTGCCGGCCTCACTCGTTACGCCACCAAGGGGCACCTCGCCCGCGCCGTTCTGGAAGCCACTGCGTTCCAGACTCGCGAAGTCGTTGAAGCAATGAAGAAGGATTCCGGGATCGAACTCGATGCGCTGCGGGCCGACGGCGGCATGATCGAGAACGAGCTGTTGATGCAGTTCCAGTCGGACATTCTCAACAAGCCGGTCGTAAGGCCGGTAATCAAGGAGACCACAGCTCTCGGAGCTGCTTACGCCGCCGGACTGGCCGTAGGCTTCTACAAGGACATCGATGATCTCCGCTCCCACTGGTCTGTCGAAAAGACATGGAGACCGAGTATGGATGAAGGAGCCCGGGAGGAGCTGTACCGGCTCTGGAAAAAAGCCGTGACCTGTACGTTCGATTGGGTGGATTAAACAACCACGCTGAACGTCACCCACATAAGAAGTGCGCCGTGCGAATTGCAAATTGAAAGCGAGAGAAAGGAGGTCAAAAATGACTCCGCCTATCTTAGGTGAGTTCATGGGGACGATGATACTGATTCTGCTCGGTGATGGTGTCGTGGCAAATGTCCTGCTGAAGCGCTCCAAAGCGGAAGGCGCGGGTTGGATGGTTATTGCAAGCGGGTGGGCTTTCGCCGTTATGTCCGGCGTCTTCACTGCCATCGCATTCGGCAGCAGCGACGCCCACATTAATCCCGCCGTGACTCTCGGTTTTGCGGTCACCTCTGGCAACTATTCAAAACTGGTGCCGTACGCGATTGCGCAAGTGTCGGGAGCGTTTGTCGGCGGCGTACTGGTGTGGCTGCACTTTCTGCCACACTGGAAAGAGACTGAGAACCAAGATTTCAAGCTTCTCGTCTTCTCCACGATGCCTGCCATCCGCAACTTCGCGACCAACCTGATCAGCGAAATTATCGGCACCATGGTGCTTCTGCTGGTGGTGGCAGCGATCTCCTCAAAGCCGGCGGCGGCGACAGGCTTGACGCCAGGCCTGAGGCCGTACTTGGTGGCCGCCCTCGTGTGGGGTATTGGTCTTTCTCTGGGCGGACCTACGGGCTACGCGATCAACCCCGCCCGTGATCTGGGTCCGCGCATTGCGCACGCCGCGCTGCCCATTGCAGGCAAAGGCGGCTCTGGCTGGAGCTATGCGGTCGTACCCGTGATCGGGCCTTTGATCGGGGGTGGCCTGGCGGGTTTAATAATCCGCTCCGCACACTTCATGTAATCCGCAGAGACGGTCTTTAACGAAGTGAAAGTAAGGAGGAGAGGGCCATGAAAAAACTCATCAATTCACCTGACGACGCCGTTCGGGAGGAGCTGGAGGGAATGCAATCAAAACCCAGAGATCGCATTCGCGTAAGCTTGGATCCGTTCTACGTCGCGCGCCGGGATGCTCCAAAACGAGGTAAAGTCGGGTTAGTTTCAGGAGGTGCCACAAAGGCAGCTGACCATCCCCGCCTGCAGGGCACCCAAGACATCCCAAGCGTGAGCGGCCGCAAGACGGATGGTTTTGGGCTGCACCTTCAGGTGAGCGACGAAGCTGCGATACACGCCCAAAGCTGGCTTGAATTGCCCGCATGGAATCCACAGAAACTGATTCTTCGAAGTAATCCGCCAGGTCGGCATTCTGAAGCTGTGCTTTGACCCCCCCAGCGGTCGAGTTCGCCAGCGTGAGCACCCGGAACCCAGCCGGCGTAGTCGCTGTAAATTCTCTCGGGATGCGGCGGCAGACTGCGTATCTGTGGCAAGTAGCGGCTGTCTTGCCGGGTCCAGACGCGCATATGCCTGGCGCTCTAAGCAATCGCTAGACAGGCGATTGAAATCCACGTCGACGCTGAGTGCTATAGCGGTGCAATGCTTCCTCAATGATGGGATAGGCTTTTTCTGCCGGTGTGATCTCATCGACTTCAACAGCTTTATACTCAAGCTGCTTGTAATCCTGAAAGAACCTGCGAAGCACAGCGAGACGATGGGGCGGAAGCTCGTCGGCGTTGTCGTAGTCCTTGAATTCAGGATCACCTGTGGCTACGGCAATTATCTTGTGGTCCTTCTTGCCGGAATCGATCATGGTCATCAGACCGATCGCACGCGCCGGCGCCACCGTGAGCGGCGCGACCGCCTCTTGCGAAAACACCAGCACGTCCAGGGGATCGTCGTCCTCGGCCAGAGTCTGTGGAATGAATCCATAATTGGCGGGGTAGTAGACTGCCGAATAGAGAAGTCGATCCATTTTGATCAACCCGCTTTGCTTGTCCAATTCATATTTCACACTTGAACCCAGCGGAATCTCGATGACTGCATTGAACTCCTTCGGAAGAAGGTGTTCACCAGGAGCGACGTCATGCCAGGAATGAGTCATGGTACCCGTCCACTTGCCGAACTAATTTTCCTCGGAGGCCAAGAATTGTTTCGGCAGGTGCCCCCTTTTCTTCAGCTGCTTCTTATTCGCTCATTGTCTTGGAGTTCTCAGATATGTGCTTCACCTTGTCTAGGATGAGTGACTGTTGCTGCGAACTGCCCTGCGGCATTCCGGTGCTCGACTTGCGGCACTCGAATCCGGAGGTGGGGCCGGTGATTTGAACCTCATGCCCGACATGCTTGCTGAGCCTCGAGGTATCACCCTGAAGTTGATATGTTGTTCCCGGGTTATCGGTCGACGTGAAAGTTCCATTGGGGCCTGGCAGACACTGAGGTTTGACCTGAGGAGGCTCCCGCTTGGCTCGATCCTGATGGCGGATTTTGTGGATACCGGTCTTGCGGTGCCTGCAGCCCGGCTGTCGAGCACAGCAGAGCCAAGGCAAGCATGAGCATCCTTGACATATATCCTCGACATATATCCTCCTTTTGCTATTTCGATATCGCTTCAGTGTCGAAAGGTTTGCTCTGAGAGGGCGAAAGAAGCCCTGTAGATCCATGAGCTTGCCAGATTTTTCTGAGGGCAACCAGCACGCCTGGGGAGGCGCTCCAGGGCATGCTGGAAAGAGGATCTTTGAGACGTGACGATGTGGACTGGGAAAGTCAGGCGGAACGCCTTGAAGCTTCCGGGGGTCACGCCGCCCTTCCATCTTGTGATGTGAACTGCTTGCTGCAGCCGCATCGAATACCGTATGCCGCCGGCTTTCAAGAATCCGTGCTCTGCCAACTGCAAAGCTACTTTTGCGGAGAGGTGTCAATCGTGCCCCCAGCAATAGGTCACGAGTTCCCGATCCTTCGGCAAGGCTTGGATGGCCTGATTCACCTCGCCTTCGGGAACACACCACGCGCCTTGAATGTGTCCATTAGCGAAGGCCTCGCGGCCGCTCGTATCGAGAATCACGAAGTCGAACTTGCCCGCTTCGACCGCCTTCAGTACGTCGTTTCTCTGCTTCTCGGCTTGCAGTTTGCGGCGAAGTATTCATAGTTTGCCTTAACTCGGTTGGCATCAAAAGTCATTTGTCCGCCTCCTTTTTCGATCAACATCCGCTTTTCTGCAGGTGCGCCGCACGAAATTCTAAGTGTCCTCGCAGCCTGGAGTGCACGGCCGACGCCTCTGTGAGAGACTCCAAGGTTTTCGATTATCGAGGTTCATTGCCGGTTGCTGAGAAGTGTTCTGCCTTGGCTGCACGCGCCTAGGGGGGAGATGGATAAAGAACGCGCGAAGTGAGCGCTACTTCGGAGCGTAACCCACTCCATTCAAAAGAGATTTGGGTGGGGTCAATTGTAAGCGTTGTACCGATTTCGGGCATCAAAAATAGGTAAGCAGAGGAGGTTTCTATGAAGCAGATGTTATTCGGGCTGGTGTTGCTCTTAGCCCCAGCAATGCTCGCCCAGCAACAGGGACAGCCGCCTCCGACGTCGCCGCCCCAAACTACGCCGCCCACGTTTCCTGAAGAAAGGGCTCCGCGACAGCAGATGCCGCCGGACCAGGAAGCGCCGCGTCAAGGGTTATCAATCCCGGAAGTCCAGCAGCCGATTCAACAGGGTTTGAATTCGGAACCTGCGCTCCGCAACAGCAACGTCGGTGTACATGTCGATGAAAATTTGGTGATTCTCACCGGCACTGTCGACTCCGAACAACAGCACGATCTAGCACTGCGGATCGCGCAATCTTATGCCGGCGACCGAAAGATCGTCGACAAGATCAAGATCACGCAGGAAATGTAAGAGCGTGAAGCTGCATATTCAGAGGTGATCTGTGAAGATCAGAGAAATCATGAGCCGCGATCCAGCCTGTTGTGTGCTCAGTGACACGGCACAGACGGTCGCCAAAATCTTGTGCGATCGAAGCATTGGCTCCATGCCGGTTGTGGCTGATCAACGGTCCCGAAAACTCGTCGGAATGATCACCGACCGCGACCTGTGCTGCTCCGTCATTGCCGAAGGCATGGATCCAAAAACCACGCAGATCGAAAAGCTCATCACCCTGGCTCCGCTCACGTGCCGGGATGGTGAAAACATAGAGATCTGCGAACGACTCATGCAGGAACACCAAGTGAGACGAATCCCAATCGTGGATGCGGAAGACCGCGTGATCGGCATCGTCTCTCAAGCAGATCTGGCGCTGAAGGACAAACCAGAACGGGTGTCGAAAACGGTCGCGGAAATCTCGAAAGCCTCCCGACCTTCGATCGCAGCGTGAGATTAGCCACGGCGGCTTCTTCGCCGCCGTGGTTCTCGATTCGAGAGATGCTCAAGCCAAGCCGTGTGTTCAGCGATTTTCAACGGCTCTTCGAACTGCTATGCCGCACGATCCTTAACATCGGCTGACGTCGCGGATCTTGCGCAATGGGCACAGCAGAAAAAACGGCCACCAACCTCCACACCGTGACCAATTACCCTACACTTGCAGTGCTCGCAAATCGGGGCGATGGCCTGGATCGCGCACTCGAAGCTGTCGAAAGTGTGGCGCGCGCCAGCTGCTATCAATTCAAAACTCTTGTCGTATTCGTTGCCACAAACTTCACAGGTAGCCATAAAAATTCCTCCCCTGGCGTTCGAAGATTCCGCTGGCTTGTCTCCAGCAGTATTCGATGTGTGCACCTTCTTGAAGTTGCCTCTTTCTTCTGTCGGAAAGCAAGGAAGGCATTCACCTAGGATCGCCACAACCTCACGCTGCATAACTGCCCCAGAGTCACCGATGGCTGGCTGAGGCTTGGCTACGATTCACGCGTTGAAGTTTCGGTAGGGACAACAACAACGCATTGACAGTGCTTGCATGCGATTTCGCGATCCGCAGACTCAAGTTGATTACGGCGGGACGCGTTTGAGCAGATGACATTCTCTCCATCACAATGTGGTGGGAGTGATCCTTTGCGGTCAGCAATCCTGCCATTCCGCGTGACTGGATCAAGATGCCTTACGTAGCCTTCCGGATTCGGCAAGCAATTTCAATACCCGGCGCAAGCCCTCGAAATCCGCCACAACATAAGAAGCGCGAGTAGGTCCAGGGCCGATGTGTACCGTCCAGGCATTGTCTTGCAACCGTTCAAAAAGGTCCTCATCTGTGCGATCGTCACCTGCCGCAAAAATGAAGTCGGGATCGGGGTAAGCCGCGAGAAGACGACCGAGCATCTCTCCTTTGTTCGCCCAGACCGGCTTGACCTCTACGATCTTCTCCCCGCGGAACGCCCTCAGTTCTGTCTCCGCGAGCATCGCCTCCAGCATTGACACCAATTCATTGGCCAGCCACTCGCCGAATTCCGGTTCGGCCGCGCGATAGTGCCAGACCAGCGCATATTTCTTTTCTTCAACAAAACTCCCCGGCGTGCGGTCCACGAAGTGCTCCAAGATCGGCAGGACTGTGGATTTCCAGTCCGCCGCCACCTGTGAGCGCAATGGCTCCCATATGGACGTGGATGAGTTTTTCAACTCGGCGCCGTGTTCTGCCACCAGCCACAAACCTCGAATCGTCCCAAACCACCGATCCAGATTTTCCGCCGA
>QIAU01000171.1 GCA_003225055.1 Acidobacteriota bacterium | reverse complement strand
GCCTCTCGACCGGGCGTCCACCGATGATGTGGGAGTCGATAATCTCATCAACATCGGCCGCGGTGACCCGGCCGTACCACACGCCCTCCGGATAGACGACTAGATTGGGCCCGTGCTCGCATTGATCCAGACATCCTGACTTGTTAGCCCGTACCTTGTGTTTCAGACCGCGCGCGGCGAGTTTCTGTTTGAAAATCCACTGCAGTTCGGCTTTGCCCTCCGGATCACAGCATCCGCGAGGATGCCCCTCGGGCCGCTGGTTACAGCAGACAAAGATATGCTTCTCGAACCTCGGCATGTAGACAAATGTACCGGATTTTGGGCAGCGCCGCTGGCTGGGGAACCCGGACCACAGGTCGTCATCTTGAGCAGCCTGAATGAAGGATCTGGGGTGCCGACCTGTGAAATTGTGCACGCGAGATATTTCGCCACGCTGGGTTTGACAGGATGACAGACATGAATGTGGATCTGCTTACGCCGCCTTCCGCAGTCTTTTCCCCAAGGTGCGTTCCGGGTGGAACTCGGTGAGGTTCGCCAGCACGGTCATCGCGCCGCTTTGGACCAGGAAGAATGATTTTTCCGGATCATCTTCAAAGTCCATGAACTCCGGCATACCCGCGGTTACCGCAGCCAGCCCCAAGTCGAGTTTGGAGTGGGTTGCCAGGGTGATAGCCGGTCTTACACCTCCGGGATAATCCGTCAGCAGGTTCAGCGCCAGCTCAGCGCCACCGCAGATGAACGCGCTCATCGCGGCCCGCTTGTGGCGTCGCCAGAAAAGAGCTCCGCTAATGAAGAAGGCCGCGACCGCGATGTAATCGGCAATGGCATGGCCTTTGGGCGAGATACTCTTGGACATCCGGCGGCTCAGGGCGCCGGCTAGGCTGTTCACAACTGCCATGGTGTTCTCCTCGATGAGCCGTTGATCTGCGAAATTTGGGGGGCGAAGCCGCGGAATTACAAGCAGGTGAACAGCCAAGAGACCAAAAACGGCAGTCGCGCCCGAGAGTACCGGAAGGTGCGCCCGCACGTTTCTCTTGACGTCAAGCTTTTCTCGAAGCTGTGACGTGAATTCCGTCACGGAACTGTGGATCTGCCTTCGTTGATCGGCGGCGCGTAATTCTAGCGTGTAAGCCGGCTGAGTGCTCGCACCTGCCCCCTTGCTTCCTGCTGAAGCCAAGTCTTGTCTTCCTTCAGATTGAGACGCGGATTATTCCTCCTCCTGCGATGCGGTACTTCGGCCAGCCGGTCGGGATGGCGAAAAATCGGGCTCTTGTTCTGTGTCAACCTCCTGGTGAGTCAGGGGTTCGGGCATCGGGCCTGAAGCCATAGCGCTCGCCCCCTTACAGCAATTTAGCAAGTCCATCCTTGGATGTTAGGAACGATGGCGAGTTTGTACAAGAATCAGGCGCAAACGAAAAGGAATGTATTCGACTAACGAATTGAGAAGAAATTCCACATCCGCCGAATCAGCTTCTACTCTTTTAGCGGTACCAGCGGCTTGCTTCCTCGGCAGTAGGTAGCCACCTTGCGCAGTCCGCCATCGCCCATGTTGACGGTAATGACCGGACCAGAGCAGAAAACCGCGTGTCCGCTTTCAGCGAGGTACCACCGTCCGGTCTGGTGGGTCCGAGCCAGCACCGGATCGGTGGGTTTCTTGGGAGACGGGATATCACGGAAGCCGGGGATGGAAAACAGAAGAAGTCCTGCCACCAGGGTCTTCATTGGTTTCTCGCAAGGTCTATCAAATTGAAACCACAATCCGACGCGCATCGGTTACATCTGAAGCCGGCTTCGGAGGATGCTGGGGAGCAGCCTTCCTAACCTTGTTGTTCGCATTCTCTTTTGCCTGGGGCGGGGCTGGAACCTGTTTCGACGGGGCTTGCGCCTGGGTCTTGGCGCCTGCCTTGGCTTGGGCCTGAGCCTCGGCATTCTGCTGCTGGATAGCCTTACCTTTGAGTGCTGTCAGCTCGCTACTGTCGACAAACAACTGCTTAATCAGCCAGCGTTGCGAGTTGATCGTGTCCCCCTGCTCGATAATCAGCATGCTCATCATGCCGTAGGAGATCACAAAAAGTACCGTGAGAGCCGGGAGCAAGGAAATTTTCTTCTTAGGCTCGCTCAGCGTTTCATTCAGTGACTCTGGCGACAGCAAGTAGCACCCCGATCTGGGCCCCAAGAGCAGCAGGCAAATCCTCAGATTGCAGCTAATGCACCATCAGTTGTCTGAAACCTAAGTAGCTGAATAAATGTTAGTTACATGCAAATTGCCGGTCCCGCGCGCCCCCGTCGACTGCAACTCGCTGCACATAAGCGGTAACCAGCCTTCGTTACGGGCTGTCACTTGCCATGCCCCATCGTGTCCTGGTTGGCCCTCTAAAAGCCGTATCCAGCAAGGACTTTCCCAGTTTGGCACTAACGCGCAGGCACCTCGCCCGTCCTTCTGATCTACTTGCCGCCCAGCACCAACTTGGCGATGGTCTGCAGTTGCATGTTCGAAGTGCCTTCGTAAATCTTCCCGATCTTCGAGTCACGCCAGTATTTTTCGACCGGGTAATCCTTCGTGAACCCGTACCCGCCATAGACCTCGATGGCCAGGGAAGTCACGCGCTCTGCCACCTGGGAGCAGAACAGCTTGGTCATGGCGGCTTCTTTGACGAAGTTCATGCCGGCATCTTTCATGCGAGCAGAGTTGTACACCAGGAGACGCGCCGCTTCGATTTCTGTGGCCATCTGTGCCACTTGAAACTGGATGGCCTGAAAATCGGCGATAGATTTTCCGAACTGCTTGCGTTCCTGGGCGTACTTGCAGGCGTATTCCCATGCTCCACGCGCTACGCCAACCATCTGCGCGCCGATGCCGATGCGGCCTTCATTCAGTGTCCCGATGGCGATCTTGTACCCCTTGCCCGCCTCACCGAGGACATTGGCTTTGGGTACGCGGCAGTCTTCCAGGATCAGTTCGCAGGTAGATGAGGCGCGAATTCCCAACTTGTCTTCTTTCTTGCCGACCGTGAAACCCGGGAAATTCTTTTCGATGATGAAAGCGGTAATTCCCTTGTAGCCGGCTGCGCGATCAATGGTGGCGAACAGAATGAACACGCCTGCTTCCTTGCCATTAGTGATCCAGAGTTTGCGCCCGTTCAGGACATAGTCGCTGCCTTTGAGTTCGGCCTTGGTTTCGAGCGCGAAGGCATCGGACCCTGAGCCCGCCTCGCTGAGGGCGTAGGCGCCGACGGTGTTCGCCGCCAGCCTGGGCAGGTAACGCTTTTTCTGCTCTTCATTCGACCAGCGCAGCAGAGCGTTGTTGACCAGCGTATTTTGAACGTCAACCACGACCCCTGCCGAGGCGTCTGCCCGGGAAAGTTCTTCGACGGCCAGGATGGCCTCGAAAAACGAACCGGCTCCACCGCCGTATTGCTCAGGAACCTCGATTCCCATCAGGCCGAGTTGGAAGAACTGCAGGACCAGATCCTGGTCGAAAACGCCCTTCTCATCCATTTCCTTGGAGAGGGGACGCACTTTTTCTTCAGCAAACTGCCGAACGTTGTCGCGGAATAAAATTTCGTCGTCGGTGAGCGCGTTGAGTGGAGTGGGATGTTCTGCGGTCAAAGTGGCTTCTGGCATCTATGAGTACCCTCAGCGAAGAGATGAGGAAGTAGGAATTCTAGCACCTGCCTCCGACCCGCGTTATTGGCTCCCGGTGCGAGCATCCCTTCGCCACCACAAAAATGCCGTCGTCCTGAGCAGCCGTCAGGCCGCCAAGGGTCTGGCGTCGAGCGCCTAATTGCGGAACGAACTACTCCCGCCGCAGGTGGACTAGCTTCAGCGGATCGGCCTGCAGAATGCGCTGAATCTGATTGCGCGCGTGGATGGCCCACGGCCCCGTGGAGTCCAGCTTTGCGTAGGCCTGCCAGTGTTTCAGAGCCTTGCGCGGTTCGCGCGTCTTTTCGTAGGCCAGGGCGAGGTTGTAGTGCGCATCAGCGTACGTTGGCGCCAGGTGCAGCGCAGTCGCGTAGGCCTGTATGGCTTCGCTCACGCGGCCGGTTTCGTCGAGGACATTGCCCAGGTCGAAATAAGCCAGCGCGTAACGCGCGTCAATTTCGATGGCCGCTCGATAGTGTTTTTCCGCGGCCTGGTATTCTTGCCGATTATAGTGAAGCGTTCCGAGGTTGATGTGGGCAGCAGCGTGGCCAGGTTCCATTTCCAGCACCTTTTCGTAGACAGCAATAGCTTCTGCTTGCGTGCTGGGATCTTCCTCCAGCGCTATACCGCGGGCAAACAACTCCGCCGCGTTCTTCTCCACTGGTACGGGCTTGGGCGGCGTAGAGACCTTGCTCGACACGACTTTTTCTTCAACCGAGAAATCCATGAGGAACTGCCCGGCAATGGGCTCTAACAGTCTACCGTCATGGCGGAAGGCAATGCGATGTCCGGTGGTGTAGGCGCCCGCCTCGAGCAGGGGATTTTCCATGCCGGCTACCTGCTGTAGCATCGCTCGCAGCGACCGGCGAATGACCCCGGGACGCACCTTTTGCGCGCACAGGTCGCGCACTTTCTTGATTTGCAGAAGATCAAAAAACGAGTAGTTGTCGCCGACGGCAACGGCAACTAGTTCAGCCCGCTCCCATCCCGCCAACTGCCGCGGTGTGATTCGCAGAATTCGCAGCAGATCGGTCCGACTATATCGATACACGGCTTTGTGGGTCTCTCGCGTGTATTATCAGCAACTTCGCCAATTTTTAGCAAGAAGAAACTGTTGTGGAAATACCGGCTGATAACAGGAAAACCGGGCGAGGCCTACTGCAGCGCGAGCTTCAGTTCGTGCTTGTCGCAGGCAATGCGTAGAGCCCTCTCGCCATCCTCGGGGAAACTTCCTGAGATATTCGCTGTCTGATCGTAAGAACTGTCGGAGGATTGCACGCGCACGCGGACGCTGTGCTTGCCGGCGCTGACGCGAAAGGATTCTGACTCGAAGCCTCGGACTCCTTTGAAAACTACCAGACGCTTTTTTACAACGCCACCTACCGTGTGTGTGTAGGTCAGCTTGTCATCGATCCACATCAAAACCTGGGCTTCAGGAAAATGATGTTCCACCCGCATGTGGAGCGTGGAAAAACCGACTAGGGTGGAGGGCGTTGCCGGATTGACTACCTGCGCAGGGCCATTCTTCAAGCCGGAAATTTTGGTATCCGATTTCGCAACGAAAAGCGCCTTACGGTTGCGGGCAGCCGTCTTTTTGCGGCCGGTTAAGGTCGGCACCGCTTTCATAGATACCGGTGATGCCATCGAATCAGCCGACACTTGCTTCGGCAACTCAGCGATGCTCGCGCTTGGGACAGCCGCGGTCGGAACCGGGACCTCAGGTTCTCGGTTCCGAGCCGGGGCCATCGAGGAGGAAAGGGCCGGTTCGCTCTTGAGGATCCTGGATATTTCGATCGATACAGGTTGGCGGAACACGGCAGAGCTAATTCCCAGGACGCCAATAGCCATGACCGCAATCGCGACGTATTGCCAAAGTGGCCAACCGGCGCTGCTTTTATGGGATTTGACAGACCGCTCGTTGCCTGCAGGTCTGGCCGCCAGTGGCAAAGAAAATTTCACGGTGCTCAACCCGCAAGTGTCCAACGGGCTTGGTTCGGCGTCGGCTTTGGGCGGCAACGCCCCCATCGTGCTGCGCGGCAGAAAACCGTTGCGGACATCCTGCAGGTCCAACGCCATCTCCATTCCAGTTTGATAACGCTGAGCCGCGTCTTTAGCCATGGCGCGGGAAATGATGTAGTCAACGTCCGGCGACAGCTCCGAGTCCAGCGCCGAAACTGGCACAGGTTCCCGGTTCACCACCTTGAAGGAAACCGTGAGTGCGCTATCCCCTTGGAATGGGCGATAGCCGGTGAGCATCGTGTACAGGATAGAACCCAACGAGAACAGATCAGAGCGTCCGTCAACCCTATCGCCATTCAATTGCTCAGGCGACATATAGGCGGGAGTACCCAGTGCCTGAGTCTGGGTGATCGAATTCGCGAGGTTCAGTTTCGCAATTCCGAAATCGGCTATCTTGGGGTGGCCATCTTCAGTAATGATGATGTTGGCCGGCTTGATATCGCGATGAACGATGCCGTGGGCATGGGCGTAATCTAGGCTTTCGGCTAGTTCCTGCGCCAGCGCGAGCGACTCTTCCACCGGAAATTTCCGGCTTTCCTCGGAGAGCAGGTCTTCCAGCGACCTGCCGTCGACATACTCCATGACGATGTATGGCGTGATGCTGTCCAGTTCTTCGCCGACATCGAAGATGGTCACGATACAAGGATGAGAAAGCCGTCCCGCAGCCTGCGCCTCGACAAAAAATCGCTCCCGGTACTCCCGTTCTTGGCCAGAACTCCGGCCCAGGACGGCAATGGTCTTGATGGCAACCAGACGGTTGATTTTAGGGTCGCGGGCTTTGTAGACCACACCCATAGCTCCACGACCAATCTCCGCCAGAATCTCGTACCGACCGAAAGTGGAGTCCTTCGCCGTGGTCATAAGGGGCGCTCAAAGACACATAGAACGCGCGCTTGATCTTACCGCGCCAGACGGGCGTTTTGGCCAGTTAGCCGCCGTTCTCGGATGACTTCGGTAACCCGGGCTGGTGCCCTCGCAACTCACTGACAACGCTACAGCAAACGCTGTATGGAGGTTAGCGTCAGGCGAACCGCAGACTCTCAATGGGATGTAAGGGATGCCCGGTCCGAGTCGCCGGATGGTGACCCTGTATGTCTGACCGTATAACAGAAATACCGCAAGCGGTCCTCGGATCGACAGAAACACGCGGATCGACAGAAAGAAGAAGAAGAGGAAGTCCTTCATGCCTCGATCAAGGCCGGCTCCATCGCCCAGATTGTGGTTGCGGTCGTCGCTGTACTCGGCCTGATTTATTTTCTCAAACTGGTACTGGATCACGACCCTGCGCGCGCTGCCAGATCCCTCATTGCCGTGCTGCTGATGCTGACCTTGATCGGTGGACTGAGTTATTTCTTCTTCAATCGCGTCGTGGACTTTGCCAATGATTTACCAAATTATTCCAGCAAGCTTCGGGAGACGGCCAGTAAGATCTGCTCTCAAACCTCGAAAATTGAGGAGCGCACGCGTTCGGCGGTCACTCCTCCTCAGAAGAAGCAAGCGAAGGTAGTCCCGGTCAGAATTCAAGAGCACCCCGGCGTATCGAGTCTCCTCTCGGAAGGCGGCAGTACGCTCATGGAGGTTTTGCTGGCCATCAGCTTTGTCCCATTCCTGGTCTTCTTCATGCTCACCTGGAAAGGCCATGCTCACTTTGCTACCGTGCGCTTGTTTCCGAAGGGGGGCACCGCCTTTTAGCCCACCGCCCCATCGGCAGAATCTCCAACATGATTCGCGGCTTCCTCGTGGGCAATCTTTTGGTGGGGCTGGTGAATGCGGGCATCAGCGTTCTGGTGTTCTGGTTTCTCGGTATCAAGTACTTCTACTTTAGCGGTGTGATCAGCGGCTTCGCGAGCTTGATCGTATCTCGAAGTCTTTGTCGCCCTCCTGCCTCCTCTGGCGGGGGGGGATCGGTGAAGTGAGCAGAACTGGGCACTGGTAGTCGTGATAACCGGTTGGGTTGCACTTGGTGACGGTGAACGCGCTTTATACCAAAGTTGTCGGAAGGCGCTTGCGGCTCAACCCGCTGGCCGTGACCGTGGCTTTACTGCTCTGGGCCTGGATTTGGGGATCTGTGGGTCTCATTCTCGCTGTCCCCCATTGTGGGTCCGACCAAGATCATTTGCGACCACGTGGATTCACTCCGCGGGCTGGGCGCCTGGATCGGAGAGTGAGCCGAAGCGTCAAATGCTTCTAGGACGGCAAAACAAACCCGCCCTTATACTGGTTTCTCTGGCCTTGACTTTGGCTTGGGCGAGGAGTCATCGTCGGCCAAGGCTGCCATCCATTGTCCCTATGCCGCAGGGAAATAACTACTCAGGCTTTACCATCCAGGTGTTGTCAAACTGGCAGCCCGTTGCGCGAGTCTTGCCCGCCTGGCTAGCTCGTCCTCACCCCAGAGAGTTCCGCGGCAATTGGTAGCGCCGCAAAGGCAAGGCTGGTCGTCATCCAGTTCGCCGTCATAGAGGTTGTAATCGTAGCTGAGTTCCTCACCGGCGGCGATATCCCGCGCCGCGATAATCCAGACCCGCCCTTCGATTTCGTCCGTCTCGCAGTTGGGATCGCAGGAGTGATTGATGAAAGCAGCCTCGCCGAAGCCGTCGATGACATGCTTCCCATCATCCAGACCAAACAGGTACGTTTCCTCCTGGTCGGCGTATTGGGCTTCGGCTTCTTCGGCCGTTAGCCGCGGTCCGGTGTACTCCACAATAAAAGTCCCCTCTGCGATGGGAGCAGTCGTATAGCAGCCGGTAGCGTGAATCCTGGAAGGACGAACGACGAGAGCCATAAGAGTAAAGCGGAGGGGGGTGCTGGGGGTCCGACTCGCTTCAGAAAATACTAAACTTTCGCCGGAAGCGCAAGCTCGCTGCTCAATGATGCAGGAAGCTGTAAACCGCGCCCTGGGTCGAGCATCCGATCCCGATCATCAGCGTGGTGCGTTCCAGCTTGTGGTGTCCGGTCTTGTGAAACAGGTAGCTCAGTCCCACTGTGCTTGCCATCGCTCCGCTGAAGTAAGCCACCCTTCCCGGAGTGCTTCCGGTAAAAACCCGAGCCAGCGGGTTATATTCGTTCCCTGCGGAAGGCCCGGATAGATTGCGCTGTGTGGCCACAAAGTCCAATGCCGTTGTTCCTGCCATGCCGCCGACCAGCACGCTATTGGACAAATCCCAAAATCTCTTGTGCGCTGACGGCGCGTCGGGCACCGAGCCTGGTTGGACGATCACAACCGGGCTGGTGGGGACCGGTTCACTGGGGATGGTTTCGCGCGGTCCCTGCGCCCACGCCGCGCTGCAGAAAAAGATAAGACTACCTGCCAACAACCGTCGCAATTCCGACTCCCCAAAACGTGTTAGGAACGAAGCGTTACTGCCAGCCGACTCCTAATGTCGTCACCCATCAAGCGGACGCCCGTCCGCGAGGAGCCCGACCTGAGCGAGCGAAGCGAGTCGAAGGGATCTGGCGTGCCTTAGCAGGCATTGCCCTGCACGCAAAATCCTCAAACTCTGAGGATGAGGACATAAAGCATCCGCCCCAGCCTCGCTTCAGAAGATTCGTGCATCATCCCCCGAGACTTCTGGCGGACAACTGTTTGTATCGTCTTTCTCTTGCGTTTCCGGCAAGTTACCTAAGGCGTGGCCCAATTGGCAGCAGCCTTCGCGGAGGGAAACTGCGCGGCATAAACCTGGTGATGGAAAGCTAACATCGAACGGGGACGGCCGGCTAGCAGAAAAGCAGAGGCAGAGGACCTGCAGCCGACGATCGGACTTGAACCGATGACCTGCCGATTAGGAAGCGACCCGGTTTTGCGTATGTTGTTGTGTGATAAGGGGCGTGCCAGGGTGTTTTGGAGGTTGAGGACTCAAGGAAACGTTTGTACAACAATTTTTGTCCAGCAGGATTGAGGCGACGATTTCAGGTCGGCAAGGTCGGCAAAGGACCGGTAGCGAGGGCACGGATTCCGTGTTACACTGTTTCCGTGATATGAAGACTCGTTTGCGAAATATTACGATCACCCTTGAGGAGCAGGTCGCCCGGTGGGCACGGCTTGAAGCTGCCCGGAGAGATACGAGTGTCTCGCGTCTTTTGGCAGGAATATTGAAGGCTCACATGCGCGAGAAAAATAGCTACGAAACTGCCATGCGGCGCGCCCTCACGCGAAAACCTTTCCTGAAGACAGACGGCCGATACCCGTCGCGCGAGGAGGCGCATGACCGCTCCCATCTTCGTTGACACCAACGTTTTCATCTACGCGCTCGACGATGCCGACCTCAAGAAGCGAGATGCCGCGCGCGCGTGGCGCGCGGAATTGTGGAAGAGCCGTCGCGGCCGGATCAGTTTCCAGGTGTTGCAAGAGTTCTACGTCAAAGTCACACAGAAATGGCCCCGCGCGCGCCAGGGGGCGCAGTCCGAAGTGCGCGATCTTTTGGCTTGGAAACCCGTAACGGTGGACGAAGGTCTTCTCGAACGGGCATGGAACCTTCAGGATCGTTATAAGCTCTCGTTCTGGGACGCTTTGATTGTGGCCGCAGCCAAAGCTGCCGCGTGCAGATACTTGCTCACTGAGGACTTGCAAGCAGAGCAAGATTTAGAAGGTGTCGTTGTGGTTGATCCCTTCCTCCGCGATCCAGCGGCCCTTTCCTAGCAGCAGGAATCCGAGTTCACCAAGTTCACAGTCAAAACGTGTGCACATCCGAGGTTGCGGCATAGCCGTCACCGTCACGAGGTCAATTCGACGATCGTACGCTAACTAATAGCGTACGATCCAGATATATACGCTATGAGCGTATATATAATAATCTTCAAGGAGCGTTGGATCTCCGAGCCGACGCAGGCCGACGTGCGTTGTCAGTCCGAAGTGCGCGATCTTTTGGCTTGGAAACCCGTAACGGTGGACGAAGGTCTTCTCGAACGGGCATGGAACCTTCAGGATCGTTATAAGCTCTCGTTCTGGGACGCTTTGATTGTGGCCGCAGCCAAAGCTGCCGCGTGCAGATACTTGCTCACTGAGGACTTGCAAGCAGACCAAGATTTAGAAGGTGTCGTTGTGGTTGATCCCTTCCTCCGCGATCCAGCGGCCCTTTCCTAGCAGCAGGAATCCGAGTTCACCAAGTTCACAGTCAAAACGTGTGCACATCCGAGGTTGCGGCATAGCCGTCACCGTCACGAGGTCAATTCGACGATCGTACGCTCACTAATAGCGTACTATCCAGATATATACGCTATTAGCGTATATATAATAGTCTCCAAGGAGCCCTGCAATGATCCGGCTTCTGCGAGTATTGCAGCGAATACCTTGGGCCCCAAACGGGCCACAACGTATTCCGGGGTTAGCCGTAAATCATTGAAACATGGAGCCGACGATCGGACTTGAACCGATGACCTGCCGATTACGAATCGGCTGCTCTACCACTGAGCTACGTCGGCTTTTTCAATCACTTACGGACTTTCTATATCCCATCCTATATCCCATCAGGCTATGGGCATCGGCATGTCAACGTTTCCAATCGAAGCTGGTGTCCCACCAACTGCTCGCGATCGAAACCGAGGCAGTGCCCGACGCAAAGGCCGAAACCGTCACGCTCGGCTCAATCGGTGCGGGTTCGACATGGACGTGAGGAGCATCGAACGTGCTGTGCAGACCGAGGAGCAACACAACCGTGAACAATGCGGTCATCTGCTTTCTCCCCACAACATGGGGCAGAAGTTGGGATAACAGTGACCTGATCTCACGCTTGACATGCGTTTATTTTACCTCACGCCATGCCTGCTGGAATGACTGCGTCAGCCCGGGGTGCTTTCACACTCTTCGTTGGCTTCGCGAGTTCAGCCTCAAACCCGTCCATGGCTTCGCTGGCTTTCTCGCCAACCCGCTTGATGTAGCTCCCTCGCGTCACCGAGACATCACTGTGGCGCAGAATTTCTGAGATGGTGAGGTCATCGACCCCGAGGGCACGCAAACCGACCCCAGAAGGTCAGAGCGAAAATCGGCCCAACGGAGAATGGGGAAGGGCGCGATTGCGTAGGTTTTTCGGCTAGTGTACACGTTGCGAAACGCTTCCGGATCTGGGCAATCCGGAAGCGACAGACGGTTGAGAGGCATGGTTGACGTTATCAACACTCATTGGCCCTCCCGGCGTGGGCGGGCGGGACGCCCACGCCGCCGAGACCGCTATCGACCGCCGGCCCATGCTGCGGCATCTTCGAAGGCGCCCTTGGTCACGTCCGAGAAGAAAGTCGCGAATTCGAAAGAGCAGTAGAAAAGCAGACGTAGCCCAACGACATGAGACCGCGCGCAAAAGCAAAAAGGGCTGGCCGTATCTCTTTAGATCGGTGGGGATCGGTGGTCAAGGGATACCAACCTCAAGACATTTCAGCGTAGAATATCGCCCTTTGCCCTGTGCCTTTGCGCGAATGTACAGGGTTTTTCGGATTTCTCCTTTACCACGGGCGACTCTGACATTATCGGATTAGGCAAGAGTTGCCGACCACCGTGCGCCACGAGCACGAAAGGCTGAAAGGCTGAGTAGAGCGTAACTGCTTAACTGATGAGGGTAGGGTAGGCCCCTCGGAACCGGTCTGCAGGGACAGGTTCCAAACCACCTTCGGCGGCTGTGGTCAAAAGCCATGGTCGTGAGCACAGAAGGAAAAGGCCTGGCAAGGACCAGGTCAGGTGACAGGCAAGAAGAGGACCGCAAGGGAACCACTATAGAAGTGTCGAAAGCAAAGAGATGATGTCAAAACCGCGGGGGGATGGTGTAACGCCTCTCAACTGGTCAACTGCGGCATCACCGATCGCGGGGATGAGGTATCATTCTTCGTCGAAATTTGAAAATTGGTCAGAGACAAGGCCGTGGGCCAACTACTGCAAGACCTTTACGTAGATCATCTTGTCTTTCGCGTCCAAGACTTGGCGGCAACGCGAGCCTTCTATGGCTCGCTCTTCGGTGAGCCCGCATCCCAAAATGACGATTCCATCATGTACATAGTGGGTGACAAAAGGGTTTTGGGAGCTATGGGATCTTTTCCCAAAAAGAGTGAAGTGGGAGCCCCGAGATCAGCGCGGCAAGGTGATTGAGTTTCCCAAGGAAAAGTCAGCTGTAGCGGCTGAAACTGCAAAGAGCGGGGAACCCGGTGAAGCCAACGGGACACCTCTCCCTTACTTTGGATGTTTCTGACACGGTCGCGCAGAGACGCGCGTTCCGAAGGGTTACTTGTCCACCGCCGAGCCATAGTCCGTCACTGGCCCAGGAACCACGGACGCCGACCCCGCCCGAATTGAATCCTGTGACAGTCTGGCACCATCCTAAGAAGCGGCCATGAACCACAAAACAGAGAGAGTCTTGGTAGTGGAGTCTGACGATAGTCTCAGGAAGCACATCGCTGCAGCTCTGAGCGATGCGGGATACGAGGTTTCGACCGATTATCAGGGGGGAATGAGGGCCGTCCTCGCCTTCGGTCCCGACGCTGTTATCCTGGGTGCCAATCCGCCGCAGCTCGATTGCTGCGATCTTCTCTCTGAAATCAAAGGTTCCGAAAACACTCACAACATACGCGTTGTGATGCTATCTCCGGGAGGATCAGCCGAGCGCACTCGGGGGCTGGATCTCGGGGCCGACGATGTACTGTCTCTACCCTTCGACCCACATGAATTGTTGTCGCGGCTTCGCTCGCAACTTCGGAATAAGTCTATCGCGGACGAATTTCGAGAGCGGCTGCGCCTTGCCGAGGAAAATCGAAACGCTACCCAGCAGGTGGTGACAGCCGTCAACGAAGAACGACGGACCCTTCGGGTGGGCGGAGTGGCGACGGTCGCCGTGCTTATCGTTGCCGCCCTGGTCTTTCTGCTCTTTTACCGTCGCACCCAGGAACAGAATACGCGAGTCTACGCTGCCATTACTCGATTGCAGAGCGGCGTGCTGACGGAACAACGGCTGATGGAACGCTCGCGTCGCGCCCTTGACGAGCGGGATCACAGTCCATCCCCGGCGAGCGATCCACAGAAGCTTCAACTCCAGAAACAGAGCGAAACCCTGAAATCGCAAATTGCAACCAGCAAGTCAGAAGATGCTTCTGCCTTGCAGAACCAATTAGCAGCCGTAGAAAGCCGCCTTCAGAAGATCGAGACCGAAGGCAAGTTTGCTGAGAGGATTATCCAGGCCTATGAACCCAGCGTCTGCCTCATCCATGTTGTGCTCGGCTTCCGCGAGCACACGACCGGGTTGAGACTTCGCTATGCCGGAGTGACGAGCAGCGGCGAGCCTCAGACCGACGAACACAGCAATCCGCTGGTCGGCCTCTCCGGGAATGGTCCGGAAGTACACCTGGATGTTTTCGGCACCGGTTTCCTTGTGTCCGACACTGGACGAATTCTCACCAATCATCACGTCGCCGAGCCTTGGTGGCAGAATGACGATCTGAAGGAAATGCTCGATCAAGGGGTTGAGCCCGTGATCGCCGAGATGACCGCTTATTTCCCCGGCATTACCAGCGGCATTGCCGTCAGCACCGAGAAGATTTCAGCAGCCGCAGACGTCGCCGTCGTGAAGGGAAATGTTTCAGGGCTGGGAATCAAACAGATTGCCCTCGCCGACGGCCGGCGCTCGGCGGTCAGTGGCGGTCCGGTCGTACTACTCGGATATCCTACCGCTCTTGATGCAATTCTGGCGCGGGCCGGCGCAGAGACGCTCCAGTCCATCGCGAATGCGTCCAAAGGTGATCCGAAGCAGGTGATGGAAGAACTCGCGCGCCGCAATCTGATCAGGCCAGTCACCACCCAGGGGCACATCGGCGACGTGCTCGCTGACAAGATTGTCTACGATGCCCAAACCAGCTCAGGTGGCTCGGGCGGTCCGCTTTTCAACAATCAGGGCAAAGTGATAGGAATAAATTTCGCCATGGTGCGCGAATTCGGCGGATCAAATTTCGCAATTCCCGTCGCCTACGGTCAATCACTCCTGAAACCTTAGCCATGGCTGTCGAAGTAAAATTCCAGGCGCAGTGATGCGTTGAGAAGCTTTTGCTGAGGTACCTGAGTGCACTGAGCGATCCGGTGCGCAAACCCGACGACTCGCCTCACTATCTCGGCGTCGCCATCTTTGCAGGATCACCAGCCGGTACCCGATGATGTGCGAAGCAAACACCCGAGCCTCTCGATCATCAGTGGGCAAGAATTCGACCGTGCAGAGCCAGTCGGTCTCATCTTGCCAGTATGGCTCCAAATCATCCTTGCTGGTTCGTTCTCAAGATCGCCACATCTCCCAGTTTTCAGGCTTCCCGTGTCAACACTCGCGGTACAAGGACGGTACAACATGGGCGTGTTCTCTAGCGTTCTCATCGGTTCCTTACACGGCATTGCAGAGCGACCGCTGCCTCTTTCACGGTGGTAACACGGGTTCAAATCCCGTCGGGGACGCCAACCCGTCAGTTTACTTGCAACGGCTTACCTTGCGAGTTCGCCGCAGAACGCCGCAAAAAGATCTCGGTCGCGCGCTCGGCGGCTGTCCGTTGATCGTTGGGGATCACATGCGCATAGCGCTGGAGCATCCTGAGATCAGCATGACCGAGCTGCTCCTGTACCACGCGTGGGTTTGTGCTCACCCGCATCAGCTCCGTACCCAAGCCGTGCCGGAAAGCATGGAACCCACGGCGCGCGATCCCCAAGTGTTCGCGGATCGGGTGCAGAATGTCCCTACCGCTCCGATTGCTACCGGGTGGAGCGAACCAGGATTAGCGATGGTTCTATTCCGACTTTTGCGCCGGAAAGTAGCTAGAGTCAACGGGAAACCGGAGGAACTCGCTGATCTCGGCGGACTTCAAGTCGCGATAGAGCTCCGCATTTATTCGCTTGCAGCAGACATCAAGCTTTGGTTTTGGACAACTAGGTGGCCTCGGCGGTTACTTCCACGTCTGGCAGACTTGCGAGTGCAGGGTGGGGTGAATGTGCTCGCAAAATATCGGCGGCTGACCGAAGTAGCCGGCATATTGAGCCTCGATTACGGCAGCGTGTATCACGACAGGTTGCTTGACGCATTGTGAGCAGAAGGCATTCCACTACGGGAGGCGACAACGACGGTACGCGCATGGTGCCACAAACCTGCACTCTAACGCAGCGACGGATCTGGTGACCCTATCGAAGCTGTGCCGGCAACGCTTTCCGCTTTACAAAGTCTCATATGCGCTTTCGACGTGGTTCTGCCGAGGTTTTGCACAGCTGTACAGATGCCAATCCCACCAGGGATGGACGGCTGAAGCGCCAGCGATTAAGCGTCCGGCAGACACGCGCGTCGAGAGCAACACAATGCACTGGTCTTCGTCATAGGCCTGTGGATAATAGCTCCAGCTTATGCCAACCAAAGCGGATACGGTCCGTCATTTTTCCCCTTGACTTTAGAAAAGCAACCCCCAGAGTGCAACTGTATCTGTGCAACCCCGCGCCCTGCGCGGACGCGGTCCGCTGCGCAAGCACGTCGGCCTGTGTTTCCGCGCAAAGGGGGTGGCCGTGTCCGTCCGACAGGGAACTATCCTTCTAATCTATGATGAAGAGCGGCAGCTCAATCTACACAAAATGGTCCTGGAAAACTCAGGCTACATTGTTCTGACTGCGAGCAATGGCCGTCAAGGACTTGAACTCCTTTCCTCTTGTCCCGTTGATGAAGTGCTGCTTGATTATGAAATGCCAGAAATGGACGGTGGGGAGGTCGCTGCGGAAATCAAAAAGACACATCCGGAATTGCCCATTCTCATGCTCTCGGGCTATGAGCTGCTGCCCAAAGATGCGTTGCAATTCGTGAACGGCTTCGTCTCTAAAAGGAATGTTCCTACATTCCTGCAATTAGCCATACGAGAGCTATTGCCTCGTGCGGCGAAGCAAACGCCAGTAAGGGGTTCCGACCTGTATCGTTCCAGGAAGCGTGCAGAGTCTGGCGGCAAGCATAGCCAAAAGAAGAAAACCTAACATAGACGCTAGAAGGCGGTGAGTACTGCAAGCCTGCATGACTTGCGCTGACCTCGCCTGTTAACGTCGGAGGATCGATTGATGAAAGCCGATATTGCGCCGGCTATTGCTACGGACATGGAGCAAGCACGGCAGCAGCTGGACCAGTTCCGAAGCACACATCGGCAGCGTTAGCGGATTCCATGGTCGACGGCAGCAGAGTTAGCTCAACAGCATGGCATGACAGCACGAGCTCTGCACCTGGACTATTCCCGCCTGAAGGAGTTAGTGCATGCTCAACTAGAATGTATCCGAGCGAAGCATCTTCCGTTGCATGAAGCGAGCGCCCAGAGATCCAGAACTTGCCCGGCGCTCGCTCGTTCGCAATCATCGCGCTATTGCTGCCTTGGCATTTGCGAGTGGCGCCGGAGCTACCTCCGCGCCGCTTGTGAAGTAGCGTTTGTAGGAATGGTAGACACCAAACATCACAGGCAGAACAAGCAACGGCAGTTGCCAGCCGATCTGCTCCGAAGCGGTCAAGACCAGTCCGGCAATTGCCGCGCTAAGCACAAAGTATGGGAACGAAAGCTGGAAGATGTTCCCCCAGATCTTCAGCGCATTCTTCGCTTCCGTCAGTGCAATGATGATCGCCACCGGTACGGTGTTAAGCAGACAGAACACAACCGCCGAGACTGACAGGATAAGCGAGTGGGAAACGATCACACTCATGAGGTGACCGAAAGCCAAGCGAGTAGCCGCGACTACCAGCGCCATGTTGCAGAAGTTAAATGCCGCCTGGATGGGATTGAATTTCTGCGTTGCGCGCGGGAGGGACTGTGCCAGAGTCGAGACGCATGCGACTGCCATAGCTTCCGAGGCACTCATTTGAGCCACAGCAACCAGGATGAAAGGCAGATTGACTGACATGTTCCCGGTGAGTCCAGGCAGCTTGACTTTCAAACGGGCTGCCAGGCAGGCCACCATGAGGAAGGACACAAAACGAACATGATCCACTGAATTAGCATGCAAGAAAGCATTCGCCAGCACCGCCAAGCCCGACAGTACTACGACCGCCAAAAACATTCTTGAAATGGAAGACGCATTGCTCTGCATTCGTTTAGCTCCGATTGCCCAAAATGCTCTTGCGTTCTTCTTATCGTGCTGTGGTTCTGATCATTTCTCGCCAGCACTCAAGGTGTTCAGCACACCCGATTGGGTCGAGTTTCCCCATATGACACTCGAACCCCAGATGACGCTGAATCCGGCTTGTGTGCTGTTGCCCCAAATGACCGATGCGCCCCAGATCACGGATTGACTGCCGACGGTCCCTGCTAACACGGTATTTCCCCAAATAACTGAATTACCCCAAATCACGGAGCTGTCCCACAGCACCGAACTGTTGGAACTGAGATAGACATTGCCCGTGGTTGAATCGTAGACTGCTGTTGGGGATTCGGCATTTAGCTCGGGTGGTACCGTATCGAGGTCTGTCAGCGCTCCTTGAATATCCAAATAGCCGGCGCCGACCGTAAAAATATCGTAATAGTCGATGAAAGTCTGGCCTGTCGTGGGGTCAGTCGTCGTGCTATCGATGGGGAAACTCTTGGTGGCGGATTTCATCAGCCGAGCTTTCACCGTATCAGGCGTCAGCGTCGGATCCGCCTGGATCATGAGCGCGGCAGCACCGCTGACCACAGGAGTCGCCATACTGGTTCCGCTCAGGCGCAAGTAAGCGGGCGACAAGTCGGTACTGGTATAGTTCATGACGAGTTGCTGAATGGACGAATCGGCGTATTCCGTCATGAGTACGTCAGTCGCCGAATACTGCTGCGGTAGTTGAGAATGTGGAGAAAGCAGCGATATCACCCGGTTGCCGGGGGCGACGATGTCGGGCTTTACCACGTGATCAAAAGCCGTAGGACCCTTTGAGCTGTAGCTGGCAACCGTGTCGTCTCCACGGTCTGGGGTATTCGCGGTTTTCATTGCGCCGACGGTGATCACATATGGGTCGTTGCCGGGCGAGGCGACAGTTCCGTAGCCATTGGTGCCCGCGCTGTCATTGCGGCCCTGATTACCGGCCGCCACTACGACGACAATTCCCGCCTTCCAGGCCGCCTCGACCGCTTGGCATAGCGGATCGAGGGTGTAGCTTTCATAGACTCGACGCCCGAGGGAAAGATTCATCACCCGGATGTTGTATTTCGATCTCAGCTTGATCGCTGCGTTAATCGCAGCAATGACACTGCTGTCAGTGCCCGCCCCATTTTGATTCAGTGCCCGCAAGTTGATGATCTTTGCATTCGGGGCGATCCCCTCAAAGGTATGAGAGAAGTGGTTTCCGGAGGAAAACCATCCGGCACCGGCGATAATGCCAGCTACGTGCGTGCCATGGCCGTAGTAATCGGATGTATCCGTAGTTCCAGGGACAAAGCTCTGGCTATAGACGACGCGCGAACCGTAGGCTCCAGTGGCCGCGTTGTACCAATAGAGATCACCAACGGGATATACGCCGCTGTCGATTACTGCGACTCCGATGCCTGTCCCGTCCAGCTGCAATTGCTGCCAGGCCCAGGGCGCATTCACACTTTCGGGTGTGTAGTCGAAGTTGGATGTGCCTTGCAGGGGACGATCCGGGCTTATATAGGCGACCTCTGGATCTTGAGCGAGCTGCGCAAGAGCTTCCGCTGGCAGGGATGTGAAGGCCGCTCCATTGACAGCGGATAATTTCTGTTTCAGCGCGGCACCCTTGCCGGTAACTTTCGCTATACGGCGTTCTGTGGGGTTGCTCTTGAACTGCACAATCACATCGACACGGTTGCCCGGCTTCGTATGTCGCAGCTCCGGCGACAGCTTAGGATGCGCGAACGCTTGCGCCGCGGCAAGCAGGAACAGGCACAACGTAATGACGGCCTTGCACGCGTCGCGAGTACGGCCTTCAAGTGACGACGCATCGGCGCGAATTCTGCCCTCGGCCCTGCTGAAGTAGCGGATCAGATGACCTAGTCGGAGCCTTTGCATGTCGCTCCCCAAGACAAATAGTTTTCTCGTGCTCACTGCGACGGGGAGGTCGCCTTACCCGGAGTCAAGAAGCACGTCCGATTCCGAAGGCAGCAGGTAGAAGTAAACTATTGCTTTTCAGCTGCTTGGCTAAGTTCTCCCCAAAACAGAACAAGGGACACTTTGTCCCATCCCACACTGTCTCGGGTCTCAGCACACCCGGAGAAGATCGCAAATGCAGCAACTTACGGGGTGCCCTGCATAAGGGACATTTTGTCCGTTGCTGACACACTGACCGCCATGGTCCGGAACTGCATCCCCGTGAGAAAGGATGGTTTTGCGCCGGGCTCCGCACGAACTGGGGCTGGAAGGTAAAGTTCAGAGGAAGGAGTCGGGTCAACCGCGGTTGAAATCGCGTTGACGAATACAGGATCCGCGTAAACGGAGAATGAGAATCTACTTTTGGGATGCTTTAAGCACAGGCATTCCCGTTCCGAACAAGACAACTCTCTGAGTGCCAGCCTCGTCAGTGATGATCAGCCTACCCGCACGAACTCCCTCCGCTGCAGGCTTAAACGACACCCATATCCTGCATTCTTCTCCAGCCGGAAGCAGCCTGGGGCACTCGTCCGTAGCTGCAAAGTCGCCCGTGACGGAGATCTGTGAGACCGGCATAGGATCCAATCCGGCATTGGCAAGTATGATCACGCGACTTCGGCTTGTTGTAGCCGAAACTTGTGGGCCGAAGTCCAGGCGTGTCGGCCCCACAGCCGCCACGGTGATGCTCTGGCCGACCGCACTCGAAGAATAAAAGATAGTCGCAAAAATCAGGATCACAAAAGTCGGGAACCATGTTGCTAGACTTGATCCTTGACGCTGAGTAGTCGGCGCAGTTGTATTCTCCATAATGACTCCAAGGCCAAAACTGGGGGATGCCGAACGAGAATCGCGTTCTAAGGGAAAGGGAACTGAATCAACATCCAGTCTCGCTTGCCTTTGTCAGAAAGCGCAAATCACCAAGGCGTAGTTACTCTTGTGCCGTACGCGCCGTCAGATGTTGTCGCCCAGTGCAGGTGTAACTTTTTTTCGGTAAATAAGGCGACGGACCTGGGCGCAGCCCTGCAAGGGTAGCGGAGCCGAGGCGGTCCCTCGATTTAGCGGACTTGCTGAGAGCCGGGCACGTCTGGTTTCCATTTGAGTTAGATACTCCGTGCAAACGTCGCATCGGAAGGTGTATAGTGCGGGTCACTCCCAAGCGAAGAGGCCCGATGTCTTCACCCCAAGCTGCACACCCACGGAGGATTGGGTCCTGAAGGGCAAGAGCCACGCTAAGAAAGATCAGCAGCTGGCAGCGGGAGGCTTCTGCCCACTTGCAGGTATGTTTCCCAGCCAAGTCATAGCGCAATCCCAAGTTGAGGAAGTCTTGCAAAACTGTCGATTTCAGAGCCGGACAGAATTATGGCGAGAGACAAGTTGGAGCAGTCGCGTCATTGCCCAGCTGTAAGGCCCGACCACACTAGAGTAATCGAGCCCTGTTGTCGTCCCTTTAGTTTTTGTGGGCAGGTTTTCGCGGATCGGGTTAAAAAAATAGGTGTCCCGGGGGTGAATCCCATTTTTCCCCGGAGTGGATCAAGGTCCGCGCGGGTGGGGAACAGGAAAACACAAGAGGAAGGATTACCTTTCCCCAGTTGGTGGTGCGCCTTTGCCACCTTCGGGTTCCCGGTGGTCAGCTATCTTGTATCGCCCTCCATATGGTTTTACTGGTTGGGGCAAGCGGCAGACCGGGCATGAGGTAGTGTTGCGCACGCTGACGCTCCACTTGCCTACGAACATGCCACCGCCTTTGCACTCGGATGTCATATATATATAGACTCTTTCCAACTTGCGAAAATCGGATCGCGCGAAAGTGTAATGCACCTACCTAACAGCTCTGTGCACTTGGCAGAGCCTATCGTGGCAGAATGTTGGTGGCTGATCAGCGTGTCGGACCGGCGAATCGGAGAGGTTCGGCTCCCACGCCTCGATTTCCTGCGCAACAGCTTCTAGTCCCACTTTGGTATTGCCGGAGCCATGAACAGTCTCTCGTCCAGACGAACCGACCATCCTTGCTTCCGATTCTATTTACTGCTTCAATAAGAGACCAGCGAACAGGATAAGGCATAGGCTTGCAAGCAACCAGAAATATCTGTCTTCGCGGTCGTCAGCTATCTTCCTTCGATTGCTCGATCGCATGCTGCCCGTTCCCCAGTCGCGGATCAGTCTGAGACAAGGCTAACGGCTGGACAATGGCTCTCACGTGTCGTTACTGAGATATAAAGGACGTAAAGGCGAAATTGCTTGAGTTCCAGAAACGCTCATCGTCCATCGTCCTCCTCTCCACCGGCGCTGGGAGTTTCGCGTAAGAATGCTTCGCCTCCTCCGCCGCATGCACTTCTGCTCCCCCCGATTGTGCGGAGCTAACGTTACGTGACTGGTTACGTTTGTGCCGGAAGGTAATCAGGGAAAAACAACGCAGCACCATGAAGAAGCTACGCAGAGCAAAACCAGCCAGCCGTCGCATGTTGCTGAAGACGGGACACTTCGGCGAAGGGCAATGCTCTTGCACCGTTCTCTCTCCTCGTCTCCTGCCCTCCCCCAGACGAAGGGGGAGACATGCCCGAATACACGAATCAGAGCGTCCCAGGCGAGCACAGCTTGTTCACAGCCCACCGCAGCGCTGCACGAGCCTTCATCCGCCTGCCAGCCTGGATCACGGTAGGTTTGGCCCGCTCTCAGGAGCACGTCGCTTTCGTGCGGGACATCTCTCCACGAGGTATTTTCTTCTATTCCGACTTCTGCTTGAACGGTGGCCAATACATTGAGTTCGTGGTGGAGTATTTGAAAGGGAATAACAGGATTCGGCTTCACCTCGCAGGCCACGTTGTGCGCGTGGAACGAGCCACGCCAACGTCAGCAATCGGCATCGCGGTCGCGTTCGATTCGCTGCATGAAGAGGTTCCACGCGTCCGACCTGAGGCTTGATGACTGCAGCGATCGGACGATCAGGCACTCAGGTCCAAGTAATCGTCACCATCGGTCGTTTCCAACCAACGTCGGATGCGATCAGCGATACGTTTGCGCTTTTGCGGGAGTTCCAGGTCGGGCGCAGACACGAGTTCCGCGCAGCCTGCGTTTCGCATTCTCCCCCTGGGTTCGAGCGTCATCCGCAAGAGCAGGTTTTGCGAGTGCTGGATGCCCAGGACAAATTTAACGTTGATCACCCAAACGCCACTGGCGCACCCAATCACGTTTTGGAGCCGGCGCGTATCTCACCGTTGAGTTGACCGCCGAGATGTCAGCGTCCGCGACAGAGATAGCATCGGAGGCAGAAGCTGAAAATGGCGACGGTAGCGAAAACACCAGAGTAGACCCCGAGTAGCAGTAAGCGCGTCGGGTTGTGAGCACCGATGAGCTTCGGGATGGCCTTCCAGAAAATTGCAAACAAGCTTTCCGCGGGGTACACGAACGTGAGAAGAAGGCAGAGGACAAGGAGCCATCCAGCGACTGCTGGAGAACTCCCGAGTCATTGCACGTAGCTCGGATTTGCTGCGTATCTGCGGAAACAGCCAAGACGCGGAAAGATTGTAGCTGTTTCCGCGTCAACCGACGAAATCAGGCGTCTCACGACCCGGTCGAGTTCAATCGCGATTTATCAACCAGTCACGACGGGTTCAGGGCAACGAGCGTTCATCGCTGTTGGAGTTATCAACCGTACCGTGATGTTTAGCGAGCTCGATATGACCGCCACCGGGGTGTTTTTACGATGTCGATCGCATCAGCTACGGTCTGAAAGGGGAAACCCCGTCGTCAGCAAAGAGATAAAGCGTTCGGTGCACTCGCATGCTGTAAATCTCTGATAAACGACCTGCCACACTCTTCCAGTCTGCCTGCTCAGTATTAAGAAAGAGTTTGCCTGCCTCGGCAATGTGCAAAACAATGTGCAAAACGATGAGCGGTCGTCACCATCATATTCGCAGCGGGCCGAGGCGAGTTCGATGCCGAAGCCCCTCGCGGTGTGAAGGGAAGAAAACGTCATATATGCCGCGACGAAAATAGCCAGACCGGGCGCTGCGATCGGCGCGAATGCGGGGAGTTCCGAGAATCGCTGGCCCCCACACTCCCCACAGGAGAGAACCCACGAAAAAATGGCTCCTTCGCTCGAGCGCTTTCATAGGCACTTCGCTGGTCGAACGCGATGTACTTCTGTTCCAATACACAGTCTCCGATATCTGCTAACCTCTCAGAACCCATAAAATGAAGAACCTCATGGGCTGTGTTTCTCGGAAGGGAGTCTCACGCGCGGCCCATCGGGGTTTTTGGGCGGAAAATGGCAAAAGTAAAGAGTAAGCGGGTTCCTGTGAAAGTTGACCCAATCACGTACCAAGGTCTGAAATCGTATTCCAAGTTAACCGGACGTAGTGTTGCCTATATTCTGCAACGTGCTGTTAGCGAATGGGTCGAATTCTTAGGGGAATCGTGGGCGGACCACATGGCGCAAGCGTCTAATAGAGCAGTACAGGAAAATAAGAGACGAAAGTAGCTATGAGTAGCCTCCAAAAATTCTCAGAGCGCGGCACGATTCCTGCAATTAAGCCTCTTGCGTCGCTTGCGTGGCTAAACACCGGTGTGCGCGGCGCCTGCTACGCCGCTTGTGCCTGCGAAAAGGCGCGATACTCCTCGTCGGATCGCGCCGGCAGCAGCACCCAAAGGGTGTAAACGCCCAGCGCGGTCCCAATAGGAATGTTGAACAGCGAGATGAATCCTACGACGAGCGTCAGAATTCTTCCCCAAGGTTCGCGTTGCAGCAAGCCCCAACCGGCAATAAGGCCACCGGCGGCTTTAGCCAGAACCAAGCATCCGATGACGGTAAGGAACGGGCGCAGCCAGCTTGTGACTTCGGGAGGTGGTCCGGCTTGGCTGAAGCGGCCGAACAGAGTGTTGGAAATCACGACCAGGATGATCCCACCGACGACGTTTAATGCCGAGTACGCCATCCAGAGAATCGCAAGCAGTCGCACGTGTTCCTGCACCCGGTTCTTCTGAACATAAACCGCCTCGATCCGTCCAATCACTTCTTTACCGCAACGCGCACAGCGCTGCTGACCGGGTTGCAGAGGCGCACCGCACTGATCGCAGAACATGAGCCCTCCCTAGTGAACATACGAAAGTCCTCTCTCATAATACGCAGCATAGTTGTTATGAGTTCCTTCACTGAGAACTGAGAACCGGGAATGCGAACCTGCGCAAACGAAAAGGCCACCCGACAACGCAGGCAGCCTTTTCTTCAAGGGAGAATAGTTCCAACGGAGGCAAAATCCGTCAAAACTTTCTGGCGAAATCTTATGAGCCGAAAAACCCGCGTGTCAACAAATTTCTAGGAAATAAATAGATTTGTTTTCAATGATTTAGGAAAGGCGTCAACATGTCCCGGGAAATGCTCTATTTTCCAGAAAACCGGCTTTTCGGTCAACTAACCGGCTTTAATTGAGGAACTTAGCTTGGAATCGGAGGGCCGCGGTGGGCCTTCTTCCAGATGCAGAGAGATGAATTCCATCTCTTCCGGTCGATCGAAAATGCGGTCCGGGAGCAGACGCTTCATAGCAATGCGCAGGCCACCAAACGCTACTCCTGCCACCAGCGCGAGCCCAATCAGGATGGCGCATAGGATGATGATGTTCACCAGCAGGTTGGCGAGATTGTTCTTCTTGTCGGAGAACGTGTTCTCGTTCCAGGTGACGTCCGCATCATAATTTACCGAACCCAGCAGCGATCTTGCTTCGGTTTGTGAGATCGGCCCCGAGGCGATGACGAGTAGGGGCCCGCTCCTTTTATCGAAGAACGGTCCCACATCCACGATCGAAGCCACTCCCGGTGATTGCTGCGTGTTTCCCTCTGTGGCGTCGATGCGGCGCATGTGTTCCGCGGCGATCTGCGGCGTCGGGTAGTTGATCACCATCAGAATGGCGTCCCCGCCCGCACTGTAGTATTTCGCCAGCACCACTTCCGCGCCCGCCGCGAAATCCACCAAGGGCACGGGAAGCGGAGAGGACACCTGCGAGAGAGCCAGCGGCCCCATCACATACTTCTCCGTGTTCTTGATACGCCCTGCGCTCGGCATGTAAGCCAGGATCGGCGGCATATTCGCCGTGCTGCCGGTCGGTCGGGGCAGAAACCCGGCTAGCTGCCGCAGTTCGGCCGCAGACATCGCCGTGACTCGGTCGAACACTGCATCGATGAGGACGTTTCCGCGAAAGAAGAGAATACGTTGATTGAAGGACGATCCCCAATCGCCGATCTGCTCCTTCTGCATTTCAGCTTGCCGATAAAAGGTGTAGGCGCCGACCGCCCCGCTCGTATTCTCGAAACGCGCTGCTTTGATGGCAAGGGTGCGGCCGTCGTCGCGCCTGTAATTAGCCGTTTCCAGGTCTGTGAACCCGTACTCCTTCAGCAAGGAAGCGTAGGCAGGATCGGCGACGCCGGCATCACGGCTGGCCCTGGCTGTCCCTTGCATGTGCCAGCCGGCAAAATCTCTGGGCAGGACGGCCGGCCGTTCCGCCGCTGCGGACACGCCGACAGCAGCCACAAGCAGGAGCATGATCGAGATTGCTGGCGATTCCATCAGGACCCAAGCATGCCGTGTTTTTTAATTAGACTACAGAGTCGGCAAGAAAGTTTCCAGAGAGGCCACAAATCAGGACCTACTGCCCTTCGCTTTTGCCCATGCGGCTGGCCACCTTCACTCCACTTAAGCCACTCACATAGTGCGAGATGCCCTTGTAGAGCGACTCGGCAATCCGCTGGCGGTATTCGGCAGTTCTTAACTTGCGTGCGTCGCTAGGGTTGCTGACAAAGGAAATCTCGGCCAGGATGGAGGGCATATTGGCGCCGATCAGCACGATAAATGGCGCTTTTTTGACCCCGCGGTCGCGAATTGCCGGGCTTTTTATGGCCAAGCCGCTGTGCAGCGAGCGCTGCACGTCGCCGGCAAATTCCCGTGATTCTTCGATCTTCTCTTTCAGCGCAATCTTCTTTACCAGATCCTGCAATTCATGGATCGACTTGTCGGAAGCCGCGTTCTCGCGCGCCGCCACTTCCAGAGCATCGGCATTGGTTGTGAAATTCAGGTAATAGGTCTCAACGCCGCGGGCCTTCGGATCGGAACTGGAGTTGGCATGAATCGAAACGAACAAGTCGGCCTGTTCTTGGTTGGCGATGGCGGTGCGCGTCTCCAGCGGGATGAATGTATCGTCCTCCCGCGTGAAAACTACCTCCGCTCCCATCCGGGCCTGGAGGAGTTTGCCCAATCGCTTGCCCACATCGAGGACCAGATTCTTCTCTTCGAGCCTATTCGGGCCGATCGTGCCCGTATCATGCCCACCGTGGCCGGGGTCAATAACGATCCTGCCAATCTTCAGGCCCAAGGCGCGAATGAGTGAGCGGTCGCCGGCCGCTGTTGGCTGAGCTTCACGTGCCAACTCTGCCGAAGTTGGCTTCTTCCGAGATTCGCCCCTTACGCGAGTAGCCCTGGAATCGAGTGGGCTGACCGTTTCGGCGGGCGTCTTTGATTCGACCGGAAGGTCGAGCAGGTCCAGCGTGGCCACTTCATCATTGTTGCCGTCAACGGCTTTGCGTTTACCGTGCCTCCGGCCTGCCGGTTGCGAATCTGAATTCTTTTCTGCAGCAGGAGACAGCTCCGCCGCGCCCGAATCAACTTCGGACCCAGATTCGGGCTGATCGTCAGCGATCTTCACCCGTTCTTTGTTGGCCAGAGTCTTGGCCGATTTTTGGTTACGAATCTCGATAATCAGGCGGGTGGGGTTAGGCTGGAGGAACGCGGTGTATTCGGAGACGTCATCCACTTCCAACACAACGCGAGTCTTATCGGGCTTGAACTGCGCCACACGGATTTTCTTCAGCAATCCGTCGTCTACATCGAAGCTCTTGCCCACCAGCGTCCCCGCCAGTCTCGTGTCGGCGAGGTCGAAGAAAATTCGTTGTGGGCGATTCAGACGTTGCGAGTCGAACTTAACCCTCTGCTCAAGGTCGATAGCCACGCGCGTGCAGTCGGGCGTGGACCAGTAACGAAGCCCAGTGACGTGGCCGAGTCTGCCGCCCTTTTCAGCGCTCGCGGGATTAGCGGCCGTTTCGGGATCGTCGGTCGCGGCGGATTTCGCACGCTTGCTCGCAGCCTCTTTTCCCGCCGCCGCTTTCCGAGCCAGCTCGGCTATATCCGTTAGGGCATCATCGGCCAGGCGGTGCCGCGGATAGCGCTTTAGGAACTCTTCAAAGGTGCGGCGCGCCTGGTCCGGGTCGTCAAGATCGTCTTTGTAGATTTGCCCGATGGTGAGCAATGCGTCAAAGCGATACCTGCTCCGAGGATATTCGCGGCGGAGAAATTCATACTGCTTGATGGCCGAGCGCAGGAGTTTCTCGTCGTCGAACTGCCGTCCCATTTCGACCAGCAGTTCGGCCACAGAAGCTGCGCTGGCATCGGCTTTGGTCGAGCTAGGAGAGCCGTAATAGACGCTCCGGTAAGCGTTCAAGACACGCTGGAAATCATGCCGCGTGCGCTCTCCGGCAGGCTTGCCATTGAGCGTTTCCCGCATGCCCTCGGCCGCCGCAAACCGCTCCCGGGCCCAGGCTTCCCTGTGGCGCGCAAAGGCAGACAGCGAGGGGAGCAGCAGTAGGATAAGCGCACCCCAACGTACCGCGCGATAGCTACCAACTGGGTTCTTCAATTTCTTCTAGCCCATATCGCGTTTATCTTAGAAACCTGGAAAACTACCACTCTCCTGGAAAACTACCACTCTAAAGATGCGTTCTACTCAATCAGTGTTGCTGATGCGCAGCACGCCCCGCTCATCTCGTTGAACCAGCACGGGTTCGCGTGAGGGGTTCCCGAGAACCCGGACCTCGGAAGAGCCGTTGTAATAAAGGTCCGTGATCCGCTTGACGTACTTGCGAGTCTCGGTGAAGCGCGGAATGCCCGCGCTGCGTGCCACAGCGCCTGCTCCCGCGTTGTAAGCCGCCAGGGTCAATTTCACGTCGCCACCGTAGTTCTCCAGCAAGCGTTTCAGATGGCGTACACCGGCGTCCACGTTCTGCTCGGGATCAAAGGGGTTGGTGACATTCAACTGCCGCGCCGTGTTCGGCATCAGCTGCATCAATCCCATGGCGCCTTTGCGGGAGACTGCGTTGGGATTGAAGTCGGATTCAACCTTGATAACCGCACGCACGAGGTTGGGATCCAGGTTATGCCGTGTCGCCGCCTGCTCAATCGCGGCATCCACCTGCTCCTGCGTGTACCGGCTCCGGCTGAAAGGGAAACTGGCCGACGGGCTCGGCGTGCTCCCCGAATTCTGCAGTATTTGGTTCACCTCGGCCGCTGCCGAGCGCGCTGCCCGCATACTGGTGTGAGGCACAGGTTTGAAGCGATGCTCCCGCGAACTCCAGTACACCAGCGGGCGACCGGATGGCGTCCAAGTCTGGCTCTGACGGACCGGCCTGGGTTTCGGTGCGGATTCGTTGACCCATACCCGCCGTCCATACTCGTCGGTTGTAGCCGTGAGCGCCCCCGCGTTGTCGGAACCTTCAGCTGCCTGCACTGGTAGTGTGGTGATCGAAAGGAAGGTCGCGATTACGGGCGTGACCATCAGGGCGAGATGCAGGCGCTTTTGCATTCCGGAATAAGCTCCCACGCAGGCGCAACTTGCCCCTGCGCTACCTACCCGGAAACCTGACGGAGAATGTCTACCAGAGTGCTCCGATTATAGGTCGCTGGGAAGATGTCGGCAATCTATCCAAAGGCCATAGAACCATTGCAGTAATCGCGGTAAGTTTCTGGAAATAAACCATCTATCTTCCAAGCCCAAACGGCGGAGGTAACAGTTACTTGTCGTGTCAGCCCGCCGCCGGCGCTGTTATAGTAGGGCGCGGCGGATGGGAACGATTTCTGCACAGATGTCGACATGCCGGGCGAGCGTAAGCTCGCAGGCAGGCGGCAGGCAGCAGCAGCAGCGCTGGCGCTGCTGCGGTCGAGTCAATCAACGGTCAGGTCGATAGGGCCGATTGAAGATGGCCCCGCCACTTCAATGGCTATCTATGTCTAAAAGGAACAAAGTCCCGGCGGGACGGCCGAAACAAGAACACATCGAATGAAGGACTCCCCCCTACAGTGCCAAGCACCCGATTCCCTGATGCTCTTCGGCTTCTGGTATCGTGCCCTGCCCAGCGAGCGCGTGCGGCGCCGCAAGCTGGCCAAGGCCCTGCTGCTCGAAACTCCATTGGTCATCGGTCGCGACGCGCAGGGTCGGGCTTTTGCGTTGCGCGATGCTTGTCCGCACCGCGGCATGCCGCTTTCCTGCGGCAGCTTCGACGGCCAGCTCGTGGAATGCAGTTATCACGGTTGGAAGTTTGATGCGCACACAGGTCAGTGTCGCGAGATTCCATCGCTCACGGCGGGCCAGAATCTGAAAATCGATCGCATCTATGCCGGCAGCCTTGCTTGTCAGGAAAGAGATGATTACATCTGGGTTTTCGTGCCCGAGCCCGCGCCTGCCGGGGCGGGGGCAACCAAAGCTGCCGAGCCGCGGATTTCCGCTCCGCGTGTTCCGACCTTCACGGATAAATTCAAGCTTGCCTATCTGACGGCCGACATGCCGGTCAGCGTGGATCACGGCATCATCGGCCTGATGGACCCGGCGCATGGGCCTTTTGTTCATCAGGCGTGGTGGTGGCGCACCCGTCACAGCATCCACGAAAAGCAGAAGGCCTTCGAGCCAATCCCTTACGGCTTCCGCATGAGCGCCCACACGCCGTCATCCAACAGTGCTCCCTACAAGCTCGTGCAGCTTTACGCCGACGCGGAATCCATCACCACCACAATCGATTTCATGCTCCCCAACCTGCGCCAGGAGACCATCCGGGCAGGGAAGTACTGGTTCTCGAGTTTGACCACGGTGACGCCGATCACCCGCAGCCATTGCCGCATCGATGTGGTCGCCGCCTGGAATCTCTTCCGCTGGCTGCCTTTCGGCCCGGAACTGCTGAAGTATGTCTTCGCCAAATTCGTCGAGCAAGATCGCCATACCATGGAGAAACAGGCCGAAGGCCTGAGGCACAACCCGCACCTCATGCTGATCGATGATGCAGACCGTCCCGCCAAGTGGTATTTCCAGCTCAAGCAGGCGTATTTGGAATCACTTCGCACCGGCGGGGAGTTTCGCCACCCGATCACGGGCCCAGTCACGCTGAAGTGGAAAAGCTAGTCCCGAGTTCTTTCTGGGTACTGGGTACTCGGTCACCGGGTACTATTCTTTCACCAGCCAATCCATAGCTTCATCACGTGTCTTGAAAACGGGAAGCTCGCGCTGAGAGAAAGTCCTGAATGAATCCAGGAAGACCTTAGGGACCTTGTCAACCCCGACCAGGGCCGAGCGCTTGATATGTGGCCGGTCGAAAACGAGCGTTTCCTTAATACGGTCGGCTACTTCGCGCCGCACTTCGGCGCCGCTAAAATCGCCGAGAGCCAGCACAGAGTTGCGCGGCTGGGATGTTATGAGCTCCTGGATTTCGGGCAACAACCTCAGAATCTCTACCGCTCGGCAGTGAGAGAAGTCAACGAACAAGATCGGATGGCCCTGATGGGTAACAAAGCGAATACGCTCTTCCATGCGGGGGCTCCCTGCTCTCTTGAAGTCTGTCATCCTGAGCGCAGCTTGAGCTCGCGCAGCGAGCAAATGCGGAGTCGGGGGCTCAGGCGCACCAAATTTCTGTCACCCTGGCGGGTCGATTCGCTTACGAATGGTCCCCAAGTCGAAGAACCCGCTTCGTCGAACTGTATCGTAGCAAGGCATTCCCAGGTTGCAGAACTCACAAGGATTGCGAGCTATTTCCCCAGCAGCGAATCCACGACCGTATACACCTCGGCGAGCGCCGAGTCCAGCGCCGAAGGATCGTTCCCGCCGGCTTCGGCCATATCCGGGCGGCCGCCACCTTTGCCGCCGACGCGTTGCGCTACCGGTCCAATAACTTTTCCGGCTTGGATGCGCGAGGTCAGGTCCTTCGTGACCCCCACAATCAAAGCCACCCGACCATCGCTCGCCGATCCCAGCACCACCACACCCGACCCCAGCTTGTCACGCAGTTGGTCAATCAAAGTCCGCATTTGGCCGCGCTCCAGGTTGTCGACGCGGTACGCCAGCACTTTGACGCCACGAATGTCTTTGATCTTTTCGTTCAGTGTGGTAACGGACGATGACGCCGACTTCATGCGCGCCTGATCTAGTTCCCGCTGCAGACGCTTAATCTCGGCTTCGCGTTTATCGAGTTCGGCCTTCAAAGCCTCAGCAGGCGAAGCGACAGCGGAAGGAGCCGCCAGGCTGGCCACCACGCTTTCCAGTTGGTGATCTTGCCTGAAATGCTGGAGCGATCCCTCGCCGCTCACCGCCTCCACCCTCCGCACTCCCGACGACACGCTGCCCTCTTTGAGGATCTTGATCAACCCAATCTCGCCGGTGGCGCCGGTGTGCGTGCCGCCGCAGAGCTCGGTAGAGAAATCGCCGATCTTGATGACCCGCACCTTATCGCCATATTTCTCGCCGAACAGCGCCATAGCCTTGTATTCATTGATGGCGACATCGATGGGAACATTCTCGATGACCTGCACCTTCTCGTTGCGCAGGACTTGCTTGTTGATCAGGTCTTCGATGTCCTGCAACTCCTCGTCTTCTACTCGAGTGAAGTGCGAGAAGTCAAAGCGCAGGTGTCCGGGATCGACCAGCGAACCTGCCTGCTTCACATGCTTGCCCAAAACTTCGCGCAGCCCAGCATGGAGAAGGTGGGTGGCTGTGTGATTCCGCATTGTGGCCTCGCGGATCTCGCGGTTCACCACCGCATCCACTTTGTCAGCAACGTGGATGGGTTGCTTGGCAATGACTTGGTGAGAGCGCACCCCCTGGATCGGGTAATAGCAGCCCAGGACTTCCGCGACAACCGTGTTGTGATCTTCGCTGTAAAGCCACCCGCGGTCGCCGACCTGCCCGCCGGCTTCGGAGTAGAAAGACGTGTGGTCGAGGATGATCTCGCCCTCGTCGCTAGGCTTCAGTTCCTGCGCGCCTTGTCCAGCCTTGATGATGGCCAGCACCTCGCAGTTTTCCGATCGCGTCTGACGGTAGCCCTCGAAAACAGACGTCGGCAGCTTCTGATAAGCAGGGTTCGCGGTTTGCTTCGCAGCACCCTTCCAGGACGCGCGCGCACGCTCGCGCTGATCGGCCAGCGCCCGCTCAAAGCCTTCCTGATCAAAGGTGATTCCCTGGTCACGCGCCGCATCCTGCATGAAATCCAGCGGCATGCCGAAGGTGTCATAGAGCTTGAAGCCTTGAATGCCTGGATAGGTGGGCCTGAAGTTTGCAGCGATTCGCCTCATTCCAGCGATTTGCTGATTGGGGCTGTCATTAGGTTTCCTCTCTTGCGGCTCATTCACGTAGTGAAAGAAATCCCGATAAAGCGCTCTCCGACCTTCGTCGGTCTTATCGTCGATCCCGGGCTTAAACTTCGAACGCAGCTTCTGAATTACCTCGAGGGGTTCGACGGGAGCCAAACTATTCTTTTCCAGAAGCCCAGCTAGATATTCCTGAAATTGATGGTGCTTAGTTTGTTCAAAGTCCTCTTCCAATCGTTTTAATCCAAGTTCAAGAGTGTGAACGAAACGAGTCTCTTCTACATGAACAGCTCTTGAGACCCGGTCCACGTTCTCTTTCAACTCAGGATAGGCATCCTGCATGAGATCGCGCACAGCGAATACCATCTGGGAAAGAAACGGCTTTGTCTGGCCGAGCAGCCGTCCGTGGGTAATTGCGCGGCGGATGATCTTGCGCAAAACGTAGCCACGGCCTTCATTGGACGGCAACACGCCGTCCGAAATCAGGAACGTTGCCGCCCGAGAATGATCGGCGATTACGCGCAGCGAAGCCGCGGACTTTGAATGCGCCTCCTTATCGAGTTCCTTCTTAAGCGAGGCCCCGGCCAACTCCGCCGCTCGATTGATCAGCGGGACGAAAAGGTCCGTCTGGTAATTGGAAATTTTTCCCTGCAGTACCGCCGTCAGCCGTTCCAGCCCCGCTCCCGTATCAATCGACGGCTTGGGCAGCGGATTGAGCTTGCCCGACGCGTCCCGATCGAACTGCATGAACACCAGGTTCCAAATTTCGACGTACCGACCGCAATCGCAGCCGAAAGCGCAGTCGGTGTGTCCCTGGTCCGACGCGACCGCGCCCATGTCATAGTGAATCTCGCTGCATGGCCCGCAGGGACCGGTGTCGCCCATTTGCCAGAAGTTATCCTTGGTACCGAACTCGAAAATCCGCTCCTTCCGGACACCTTGCCCGAGCCACAGGTTGTAGGCCTCCTGGTCGCGAGGCACGCCGCCTTCACCCTTGAAGATGGTCACGAAGAGCTTGTCTTTCGGAATGCCGAACCACTGGGGTGAGGTGATCAATTCCCAGGCGAAGGCGATGGCGTCTTTCTTGAAGTAATCGCCAAAGGAAAAGTTGCCCAGCATCTCGAAGAACGTGTGGTGGCGATTAGTGAAGCCTACGTTCCCGAGGTCATTGTGCTTACCACCGGCGCGCACGCATTTTTGCGAGGTGGTTGCTCGAGAGTAGTCGCGTTTCTCCAGGCCCAGGAACACGTCTTTGAACTGATTCATCCCGGCGTTGGTGAACAGCAGAGTGCGATCGTTCGCCGGAACGAGGGACGAAGAATGAACCGCTTCGTGCCCGTGCTGGACAAAATAATCCAGAAATTTGCGCCGAATCTGGGATCCGGAAAGCATACGGATGCGCGCACCTTTTATCTAGAAGGCCAATTTTGTGGAGATTACAACTCGTCATTTTAACATCGCGAGCCTGCCCAATATGGGAAGCGCGTTGGCGCACCACGATGTTCTTGCGAGTTCAGGGTATTTAATTGGCCGTGGGATTACCGCCGTAAGCCGGGGGGACGCCTGAAATCACATGCCACACACCTGGCTTTCGAGCCTCGCACATTGCGTGTTCTCAACGAAGGGGGTCGCAAGCTCATCGCTGCCACGATTCAGGCACAGCTCGGGGCATTTTGGGGTGGGGTTGACCGGAAAAAGGGATTCCAAGCCCTCCTCGTCGGTGGAACAGGAGACCACGCCCGCATCCTCCTTTCCCCACCTGCAGCCATCCCGCTGGCGAAGGCCGTACAACTCTTGAAGGGTGCCTCACAAAATGGATGAACCAGAAACACACAAAGGGTTTTGCGTGGCAGGCAAGGGTATGGCGCCTTGACGGTCGGCATCTCCCAGAAGCCAATGACCAATGCTTACATCAATCGCAGGCCGAACATCATCACAAACGTAGGTAGCTTCCAAGAAGAATTTCTGGCGTTTCTACGGAGACCTCGGATTGATTACGATCCGAAATATATTTGGAAGTTGAATTTCTTTCGCCCCTACGGGCTGGAACATGGTTTTGTCGCGGACCCGCCACTCAAGTGACACTCTCAACGGTGCCGGGAAACGGTTGAAGGCAGCTCAACCGAAGGAAGATCGCGAAATCCACTAACCGCTTTCGCTCTCCAGCGCGCTCAACGTCTCTTCCTCCACATCCCATTTCTTCAAAATCCTGAGAATTGTACTCGCCCCAAAACCGGCGCGCGCCAGATTACGAAAAATGCGAGCGGCTTCTTTTTGGTTCTCGGGTTTTCGCAGACGTTTTCGCTTCAAATAAGCTCGGGCCTGTTTTTCTTCATTGACTTCATCATACGCTGAGGAGACCGCTTGCTCGATTATCTCGCCGTGCACCCCCTTGGCCTTCAGATCGGTGATCACCCGCATCCGGCCGAACTTCTCATTATCCCGACGCAAAGACGAATAGGTCGCCGCGTACGCGGAATCGTTCAGGTAGCCCTGATCCTTAAGTCGGCGGATAACAAGCTCCACCAGTGTCTGCCCAAGCCCCGTTTCCGATTCCACCCGCTGTCGTAGCAATCGCTTAAGCTCGGCCACGGTGCGCATGCGCCGGGAGAGAGCTCCGACTGCGTATTCGTACAGCTCGTTCTCGGTGTAGGTTTTTGGTGGCCGCCGTAGAGCCATGAGAACACCTTACTGCTACGAGTAACGAAAATCCACCGCGACGGAGCCACAGAGTCCGCCGAGGAAAAATATGAAAAATCTTCCTCCGTGTCTCCGTAGTTAAACAAAAAAAGGCGCGCTTGCGCGCGCCCGGTGTTCAGGAGGCAAAACTCAACGGCCGTAGCCGGATGACTGCATCGCTTGCCGCGAGATGTCGGCGGTTGATGCGATGCCTTGCATACGCAGCTTGAAGTCGTCGGCGTTGGAGGCGTTTTCGAGTGCGGTTTCGTAGTTGATCAGGGCGGCCTGGAACAGGTCCCAGAGAGACTGATCGAAAGTCTGCATGCCATATTGCGATGTGCCCGCCGCAATCGCGTCGCGAATGGAACGCGTCTTTTCCGGCACCAAAATACATTCACGAATAAACGCGGTGTTGATCATGACCTCGACCGCAGGCACGCGGCCCTCGGCGTCGGCGCGCTTCACGAGGCGCTGGCTGATGATCGCCCGCAACACTGCCGCTAGCTGCAAACGAATCTGTTTCTGTTCCGGCGGAGGAAAGACCGCGATGATACGGTTGATCGTTTCTACCGCGTCCAGGGTGTGCAACGTGGAGAACACCATGTGGCCGGTTTCCGCCGCATGGACTGCTGTGCCGATTGTTTCCAGGTCGCGCATTTCGCCCACCAGGATCACGTCCGGGTCCTGACGGAGTGAGGCGCGTAGTGCCGACGAGAAGTTAGGCGTATCCACCTCGACTTCCCGCTGGTTGACGTAACCCTTTTTGTCGCGATGCAGGAATTCGATTGGGTCCTCGATGGTGATGATGTGTTCGGCCCGCATGGAGTTGATGCGATCAACCATGGCGGCCAAGGTCGTCGATTTGCCGGAACCCGTAACCCCCGTGACCAGCACAAGCCCGCGGGGCATGTCGCAAATCTGCTCTACGACTTTGGGCAAGTAAAGTTCATCGAGCGCGCGAATCTTCGTCGGAATGACGCGTAACACCAGACCTACGTTTCCGCGCTGCTGGAAGACGTTCACACGGAAGCGTCCCAACCCGGCCACTCCGTACGCCATGTCGATCTCGGTTGTCTCTTTGAACTTCTGCTTCTGCCGGGCCGACATCATGCTGAAGGCCATGGTGAGCATGTCTTCGGCGCTGACGCGCGGCTGGTCAGTGAGCGGGGTCAGTTCGCCATCAATCCGCAAGTGCGGGTAGTTGCCGACCTTGAGGTGCAAGTCGGAGGCGCGCCGCTCCATCGCTATTCGAAGCAGATCATCAATGTTCATGGCACACTTCCCCCAGGGAGCAGCCTGTATCATGGCGCGAAACGTTACTTATCCCAAGATGACCTAAGTAATGGCGGCAAATGGCCACTTGGACCGGAGGTCGCAGGTGTCAGGTTGCGCAGGTGACCGGTTCAGGGAAATAAGATCTTGTCATTCCGAGGCGCTTTAGCCCGACTTCGGTTTAGCGCCCAGGAATCTGCTGTTCAAAGCAAAAACGCCGCCCACGAGAGGCGGCGTTGGTTGCGCCGCACTGAACAGCTCTTACGCAGCACTACTCGGCCGCTGGAATGGCTCGTCGTAGCTGCCGCCATAGATGGACGGCACCTTGGAGCCCATGGGCCGCAAATAGGTGGCCAGGGCCCCGCGGTGATGGACGCTGTGATTGTTCAGGAATCCCAGGTAGAACGCGACAGGCAGATTAAACACACCGAAGAAGTTCACGGGGGTCAGCAGTTGCTGTGCGTTTAAGCTGCGAACCCGGTTCATGGCACGAGTGATGTTCTTGTCGTACCAGGCGATCAGTTCGGCCACAGTGCCGGGCTTGTCCTTCTTTTCGACCGTCTCCATACTGAATTTCAAGTCCGCTATGCTGTCCAGGAAATCGACATCGCATTCGGCCAGGTGCCACGCCAATTCCCATGCCGTACGCGCATTCGGGTCAGGACGGTAGTCGCGCTTGGTATCGGGAATGGCGGCCAAAACCTTCTTGGTGGTTTGCACTTCATTGGTGAAGGCCTCAAGCATCATCTGGCGATAGGCCAGAACGAACTCGGGAGTCGGACTCAAGTGTGGTGTTGCCATAATTCCTCCTTGGTAATTGTGGCTGGTAGGTGAACCGGTGATCAAAAGTCGAAAAGGCGCCGTCGAGCGCCCGTTCGAATTCTGGAGCGAGCGGTAATACTAAACGCTTACCGTTTGTTTGCTGCGGACCGGCACCGGCGTCAGCCAAGTGAAGCGGTCAGCCTTCTCCCCGGTGACGATGCCGTAGAACTCTTTCTGGACCTTCTTGGTGATCGGCCCAATCGTGCCTTTGCCCACCCTGATCTTGTCCACCGAGCGAATGGGCGTGATTTCTGCCGCCGTGCCGGTGAAGAATACTTCGTCGGCCAGGTAGAGCATCTCGCGCGGAATACCTTGTTCCACCACTGAAATTTCAAGATCGCGGGCAATAGTCAGGACTGAATCGCGGGTAATTCCCGGCAGCACCGAGTTGCCGAGCGGCGCCGTCTGCAGCACGCCATTGCGCACGACAAATACGTTCTCGCCCGAGCCCTCGCTGACGTACCCGTTCACATCCAGTGCAATGCCCTCCGCATAGCCGTCGATGATGGCTTCCATCTTGATCAGCTGGGAGTTCATGTAATTGGCGCCGGACTTCGACATTGCGGGCAGCGTGTTAGGCGCTATGCGCGTCCAGCTGGAAACGCACACGTCGACCCCTTGCTCGGCATCTGAGCCCAAATACTTGCCCCAGGGATAATTGCAGATGTAGACCTCAGTCGGCGACTGGAACGGATTCACTCCCGCTTCGCCGTAACCCCGCAGAACAATCGGCCGGACATAGCACGGCCATACGCCATTCTTGCCGACTACATCTAGCATGCCGGCGACCAGCTCGTCGCGCGTGAAGTCAACCTCAATGCGATAAATCTTGGCCGAATCGATCAGCCTTTGTATGTGTTCCTTGGCCCGAAAAATGGCCGGGCCGTTGGGAAGCGCGTAGCAGCGAATGCCCTCGAATACCGATGACCCGTAATTGACCACATGCGACATCACGTGGATGCAGGCGTCGTCCCAGGCAATAAGCTTGCCGTTGTGCCAGATCTTTTCGGTCTTCTGAATGGCCATCAGCGCTCCTTGTTTTCCTCCGGCAACAGCCGCCGGGCGCGACCCGTCAGCCGAGGTGCTATGCGGGCAGTACGGCTCACTGAGGGCTGGGGGAAAAGCTATTGCACCTCATTATACCCGAGGTCATCTGATGCAATTTCAGCTATTCGGGATGGAAAAGGTCGGGGAAGCTGGCATTCGCGCAACGATTGTTACGGAATGGGAGCACTCACCGGCGTTACATGCGCTCCGGTGATCTTATCGCCAGCCACAGTCGTACGTCCAGGTAACTCGTCCCCGCGGAACAGCTTGGAAGCACGCATGCCAGGCATGGCGGCGTAGGCCTTGCCGTAATTGTTATTGGCATTCCAGAACAGGAACCCAATGCCGCCTTTCGCCTTGGCTGTGGCTACCTGAACCGCGATGTACTTAGGCGAATAGGTCTTGGTGCGCCAAGCGAATGCCTGCAGCCACGGCCGCAGCACCACGCCGGTATCCTTGGTAATCAGCTGAAAGCGGTCCATGGATTCGCCGATAAAATGTTCCGGCGCGTCGCCCGGATGCGCGTAGCCATCCATACCGAAAAAGTGGGAAGGGTAAATCATGGGCGAGAGCACATCACAATACTTCGCCATCCCGGGGATGTCCTGGCCAGTGTGAGCCAAGTCTACCGGTCGCTGCCACGCCATCACGCCAAAAACATCCAGCGAGAGCAGCACGCCTTCCGGGTGCAACTCGTCGTAGGCATGTTTGAGGAAATTAGTGATGACGTCGGTACGGTGCCACTCCGGATGTTCCTTCTGATAGATGAAGCTGGCATCCTTCTGGTCACCCTCGGCAGGGAAGCGCACGTAGTCAAACTGCACTTCATCTACGCCAGACCTGCCAACGTACTTGGCCAAAGCAATATTGTAATCCTGCACCTTGGGATGGGAGGGATCAGTCCATACCAGCTTGCCGTTCTCACGCCACGGCTGATTGTTCCGGTAGGAGTGCACCGCCAACTCAGGATGGGTTACCACCAGGTGCTCGTCCCGGAAGATCGCAATCCGGGCGATGGCGTGCATGCCTTGCGAATGCAGGAACCGGGCGAACTTCGGAAGATCGGGAATGGGGTGGTGCTTTCTGTCGGTCCCCAGCGGGTAGTCAAACGGGATATTTAGAATGCCGTCACTGTCCTTGATGTCAAAAACCACGGCGTTTCCGCCCAACTCGCGCCAGCGCCTGATAATCCGTAACCCATGGTCGCTGCCGGCCATGACCCCGGTCAGATAAACCGCGCGAACCTCAAAGTCCCGGCCAACGGGAATGGCCTTCTCAGTAATGGGGCTGTCCAAGATCCCGGGAATAAACAGGGTGTCACCCCGCTTGACGGCATTACCCGATTTGCCGTTCGTCTTGCGAATGCCCTCGGCCAGCTCGGCGGACGTCAAATATGATGTTTGGGATAAAAAATGCCTGGCGATGAGAGGAACGCTTTCGCCCCGCTGCGCCACGTACGCGACCGTCCCCGGGGGGGCACTTTGGGGATCCGGGCGGCTGCTCAGAACGGCGGTCTGAGGTGGTCCCTGCTGGGGATTCTGTGCGGCGGCAGAAGGTGTGGCTTTCCCTAGCCACCCCAGCCCGCAAACTAGCAGCAAAGTGACAGCCATGATAGTCGAAATGATCCCAAGACGACGCACGTTTTCTCCCATTCAGCCGGTATTTGGCTGGATACTAGCCCGCGCAGGTGGCGGTCGCCAGTTACGTCGGGCCAAGGCCGCCCGCAGATCATATATACATGGTAGGCACCAGTTCCACTCCATTGGACGGCCAAAAAACTTCCCGGATACAGCAAATTATTTCTCTTTTACGGGTCTCTGCCCGATTTGTGGAATGTAGCCCAGAGATCGGGACGGGCATCTAAGCGAGTAGAAATGAAAGAATGGGCAGCAAATCCCAGGATGGCGAGCCATTTGCAGTACAACAGGATGCCGGCTGTGACAAAATTTGTCGCTCCCCAGGCAATGACGGCAAGTCTTCCCGGCAGGAACCAGGCCCAGGAAAAGGAGAGGGCCCCGAGACAATGAAAACAGGACTCAGCACTGCGCTCGATCCGAACCGTCGTAGCAGTGACGCCCGCGATTTTGATAACGCTCTCCGGCGCAAGATTGTGGGTCAGGACCAGGCCGTCGAGAAGGTGGTGGAGATCTATCAAATGTTCCTGGCCGGCCTCAACCCTCCCGGCCGCCCTGTCGGAAATCTACTGTTTCTTGGCCCCACCGGCTCAGGGAAAACCCGAGTCGTCGAAGCCATGGCGGAGTCCCTCTTTGGCGACGCCCGCGCCTGCATCAAGATTGACTGTGCCGAGTTCCAGCACTCCCACGAAATTGCCAAGCTGATTGGGTCCCCCCCAGGCTACCTGGGACACCGGGAAACTCACCCGCTGCTTACCCAGGAAGCCCTGAACCAGTGGCACACCGAAAAGCTGAAGCTCTCCATCCTGCTTTTCGACGAAATCGAGAAGGCTTCCGACTCGTTATGGCAGCTCCTGCTCGGGATCCTGGACAAAGCGACCCTCACCTTGGGGGACAATCGTCGTGTCGACTTATCCCAATGCATCATCATTATGACTTCGAACCTGGGTGCCACCGAGATGAACGGGCTGGTCGAAGGCGGCATCGGTTTTTCCCGTGTCCAGGCTTTGTTGGATACCAAGCTGGATGACAAGATCAGCCGCACGGCGGTCGAAGCTGCCCGCCGCAAGTTCACCCCGGAGTTCATGAACCGCATCGACAAGGTCGTGGTCTTCAAGACACTTCGTTCCGAGCAGCTGCAGCAAATCCTGGAAATTGAACTCGGCATGGTGCAGCAGCGCATCCTGATGGCTGCCGGCGCCAATCAGTTCGTGTTCACCTGCACGCCCAAGGTGAAGGCTTTCCTGCTGCACGAAGGGACCGATCCAAAGTATGGAGCGCGTCACCTGAAGCGAGCCATTGAGAAAAACCTGGTATTTCCGCTGGCCAATCTAGTGGCGACCGGCCAGGTGAAGCTCGGTGACTTTGTGCGGGTTGACCTCACGCCTGAAGGCAAAATGACCTTTATCAAGGAAGCCGAAGGCGCTATGGTTCCGGTGCTCCTTGAGCGCTATGGGGCGGCGGCAGCACCGCCCGCCTCCGCCAAAGCCTCCCGCACTGTGGCCGGACGCCGCGAGTTCGGCGCCACTCCGCAGGAAAACAAGTAGCCAAGAGTTTCAGCACCACAAGGTGCCGCAATGCGCGGCATCTTTTTTCTCGCCGACCTCTTGCGGCACCTTCCCTTCCCCCGAACAAGCGGCTGCCGTCCCCACTCACGTTAAAAAGCCCGGGCGGGTGCGGGGTCGCGCAAAAGGAAGGCAAGAAGCGGCCCTGACAGTTTCACGGCAGAGCGAGACAGAGAGTAGCAGTCCAAGCGCAACGATTGGGTCAGGTGACTCAGGCCGGGAACCAGCCGAAGCGTGGGAGCACCCGCAAAAGAGTAAAAAGTGACAAAGGCAGAGACGGCTCAGAAGATAAACCATTGGTGTCGGACCACGCCAGGGTCAGTTTCCCCCGCGTGCCTCCCCGGTCGCCTCCGAAGACGTTTCCTAGACTGTTGAGGACACGCAGAAGCTCAGAAGCGCACATACGGCTAGCGTGAGAAACGAGGCGCGTGCCCGGGGCATTGCGGGGAGAAAGAAAAATCCGGCGGTCATTTTGTCATGCCGCTTAAGAATGCGGTGCGCATGATCCCCGGTTCATTGGTTCATTGGTCCATCGGCCCACGTAGCATTCCCAACGTCCGGACTGGAGAGAGTAATAGAGATAGAATCCAAACACCACCCCCGGATAACCAAAATAGACCAGGCGTTTCGGCCGTGCGTGTGGACTCGGTTCCTCACGGATGGCTGAAATGTGTTGTATCGACTGCTTGGAAGGGCGAGCATCGGACACGCGGGGAAGGATATAGAGTTCTGCTGATCAGCCGCAACAGTAAACAAAGAATTCAGAAAGAATTCATCCTGGCCGCTGGGGAATACCCCCGGTCAGTCCCGATATTGGCCTGCTCCTGCCCCCGACGGAACACTCGCCTGTCACTTTTGTCCGCCTCGTCCGGCTCGTCCGGCCCAAGCCATAGGTTCTGCAGGCGGCATGGGATATACTGCCCACACGAAAGAGTCGGTCGAGCTTAGTCCCCATGCGATCTCTCCGTCCGAAAAGCACGTTTTCGCGCAGCATCTTGGTCGCAGCTCTCGTGAGTACGACAACTCTCACGCTGTTTGCCCAAGGCTCGGCCGAATCCAATCCCATTGACCAAGTCTTGCAGAATGCGGTCAATGAGAACAGACTCCCGGGCGTAGTGGCGATGGTCGCAGTCGCAGATAAGGTCACCTATCAAGGCACGTTTGGAAAGCGGGATACGACTAAAAACATCCGTCTGACTGTAGATTCGATTTTCCGCATCGCTTCGATGACCAAGCCGGTCACGTCGGTGGCGGTGATGCAGCTCGTCGAGGGCGGGCGAGTGAAACTGGATGAACCCGCCGCGACCTACCTCCCTGAGCTTGCCCACGTTCAGGTACTCGAAGGATTCGACCCCGGCACCGGAAAAGCAAAACTCAGGCCCCCTACAACACCCCCCACGGTCCGGCAGCTGCTTACACACACATCAGGATTTGCCTACGAGTTTTTCGATCCGGAGTTGCAGCGCTACGTGGCTACCGGAGCAGTCCCGTCCGCGCGTCAAGGAGACGACGGCTTTCTGAAGGCGCCACTCCTGTTTGATCCCGGAACGCGATGGGAATACGGAATCAGTACGGACTGGCTGGGTAAGTTGGTGGAAAAGGTCGGTGGCCAAACTCTGGAAGACTACTTTCGTCAACATATTTTTCAGCCGCTCGGGATGACTGACACATTTTTCGATGTTCCTCCCGATAAGCAGGCACGTGTTGTAGCCCTTCATCAACGCCTGGAGGATGGCAGCTTCATGGAACCCCCGCAACAGCCGTTCCAACCAGTGCGATTTTTCAGTGGTGGCGGCGGGCTTTACGCGACGGCCAACGACTACATGAAGTTTCTGCGCATGCTGATGGACGGAGGGAAAGTCGGCAGCAAACGGATTCTTAAATCCGAAACAGTTGCCCAGATGAGTCGCAACCAGATCGGCGATTTAGTCCTCGTGCAACTAAGGAGCTTGCTCCCCCAGTTCGCCAAAGATCCTGTGCGTATTCCGGGTTCGCTGGACAAGTTTAGCCTGGGATTTGCCATCAACACCCGGCCGGTCCCAGGCGGCCGTTCTCCCGGCTCGCTGGCCTGGGCTGGTATCTTCAATACCTTTTTCTGGATTGACCCGTCCCGGAAGACCTGCGCCGTAATCATGATGCAGATACTTCCATTTAGCGATGAGGTAACAAACTCCGTGGTCGAGAAGTTCGAGCGCGCCGTTTACGCGAGTTCTGCCGGGGCAGCCGCCTTCCGATTAGGCCGCAACTAACTACGCGAATATTGCGGGTTGCCATTGCTGGCCGAAGAACACACGCCCTCGACCGTCGGTTGCGCTCGGTCAATTATCGAAGCCAGAAGAACCGCGCAACATTGCTTCGCGTCTTCCTCGGTCAGGGAGACCTCGCTCGCGACCCAGGGCGTCAAACAGGCGATCGCCTCGTTCAGGGTATCGCTGTTCTCAAGCGCCGGCTGGACGGGAGTCTGGACGACCTTATTGGCCACTCGCGCTTCGATACGCGATTGCCGGACAGCCGCCAACGTCTGCTCGGTAGTTCTATAGATGGCGGCGAGGAAGAACAGCGGGATGCCTGCGAAAAGACCGGCGGCGAAGCTCTGCCGCCACAATCCGAATGCCGCCGCGCCTATCAGTATGCCAAGAGCTAAAATTAGCTCGTTTGTGTGTCGAGACCCGACTTCCTTTACCAGGCTAGCGATCGTGATCATTGCAGGATGACTCTGCCGCCAGAGCCTGGCTGCTGCCCGTTCCATCCACGGCTTTACCTGCCCAAGGCGATGCCTCATTTGTACCTCCTTACCTGCGCGCTCAGGAGGACCTGTTCGAGAAGCGCTCTGTTGGACTTTAGCCGAACCTTGAGGCATGGTCACATTACGTATGGTCCTGCCTGGGCTGTCATTTGGACCAGAGCACACAATAAACACTGTGTTTATCGAGGTCTTGCCGGACAAGCCGCACTAATAGCGGACTGCGACGTCGATGGCGCCTTGCGGACTCTTCTTGCCACGACGCCGCCTGGATCGCGGCCGAACCTTGCTCGCCAGAGCTGTAACCGCCAGGGAAGGGCTGGTTGGTGGGTCGTGCCTGGGCGGCGATTGCACCGGTAGTAAGGATGCTGTCCACTCGACAGTGCCGATGCAACATTCGTCGTGGGGCTGGCAGCTCCCGCGTTGGAGCAGCGCCGATACCAGAGTCAGTTCGCGTTGGCTCAGAACTTGCCGGGGCAACAAACGGAAGTTGCGAAATGTCCACAGAAGCCGGATCCGTTCGCCCCAAGACGGGCGCACATAGTATGGGCCAGATTCAGTATGGACCTCGAGCACTCCGGAACAGATTCTTTCCATCCACATGAAAATTACCTGCCATTCCTGTTAGCGGCGAGAGTGGCGGCAACCCTGGAGGGAGCAGTTAAAATGCCAAAGTCCGCGCACCGCAGCGGCTCTTAATCGCCGGAATCTAGGGGGGATAGAAAAACCGAGGCTGCGATTAAAGGCTCGTCGGCCTTGGCTACCGACAAATTTTGTCAGTCGTGCGGGACCAACTCAGTTTAAGGAACGGAAAGCAATTGATTGGGGTGGCGGGAAATCGAATCTTCCGCCAAGCGTAAAACACAAGGACTGTGCAGCGCATGGCAAGCCGCCTATTTCGCCCCGAACGTTTCTGACGCGGAGCGGGATGCGGACGTGACCTTCGCGATTGGCCATGAACGGCGGGAAATTTTCGCGCTGGGCACCCGGTCCAGTAAATCCTCACGGTGCCGACTTCGTCTTTTCCTTTGGAACGCAAGCGCGGCGGCCCGTGGACATCTTGCCGTCCCAGCGCTTGCCCGCTGGCAGATGAATCGAAAATTGATCGAGAATGCGCATCACGCTCTGGTCCACAATCTCTGCAATGGATTTGGGCTGGTTATAGAACGCAGGTACCGGCGGAAAAATCACCACGCCCATGCGCGAGAGTTTCAGCATGTTTTCGAGATGGATTTCGTTGAACGGAGCCTCGCGCACGACCAACACCAGCCTACGGCGTTCTTTAAGGGTAACGTCAGCGGCGCGGTGAATGAGCGTATCACCGTGGCCGTGAGCGATGGCGGCTAGCGATCGGACGCTGCAGGGACAAACTACCATTCCCGCAGTAACAAAGGATCCGCTGGAAATGGGAGCGCCCACATCCTCCGACGCATAACAGTGGGTCGCCATCTGCTGAACCTGTTCGACCGAGTAAGCTGTCTCATGAATGAGAGTGCGCGCGCCCCACTTGCTGAGCACCAGATGCGTTTCCACCCCGGTATTCTGCAACAACTCCAGCAGGCGCACCCCGTAAACAGAGCCGGTTGCGCCGCTGATCCCTACGACCAACCGGGTGGTAGTTTTGTTGACCTCCTCCCCTCGGTGAAGGGAGGGGATTCCTGCCGGCTCTATACGCTCGCGCATACCATGCCCTCGGTGGGTTCCTGACACGACGCACTTCGAGCATGCCAAGACGACGAACAGGCTAACGAGGCGAGTCCCTCCTCCCTGATGTTGATAGCACCAACCCAATCCGCATGGGCGGAGAAGCCACACTCGACGCCCACGAACTTGGTTTGCGTCTGGCGGTTCTCCGCTGCTGTGTGCCGGCACCGAGGACACTTGCGGCTGGTGTTCTGGGGCGACACCGGTACCAGAAGACCG
>QIAU01000229.1 GCA_003225055.1 Acidobacteriota bacterium | reverse complement strand
GCGAAAATGCGAGTAGGGTGCATGCGCATGCTGTCGTGCCCGTGACGCGGCACCAATAAGGATCGCTCTTTCTTCATCTGTCATTGCATTATCAACTCTCACCTGAGGCACCGATCACGCGACGTACGAGCGGCTGTCGCGCTGCAGGTTCGCCGGTGATCTGAAAGCTGGCCGCAATCAGGCGTCGCGCGTAATCGAGGTGTGCCGGGGAGTTGTAATGGATGGTGCAAAGAGCGTCGCCTTGGCGGACTGCGTCGCCTTTTTTTCGTTGAAAGACCAGCCCAACTGCCGGATCAATGGCATGTTCCTTTGTATTGCGGCCCGCGCCCAGAGCCACACATGCAAGCCCTAGCTTTTCGCAGTCAGTCGCCTGCACGTAGCCATCCGCCGGGCTGGTCACGTCCACCGTATGCTGAGCTTTGGGCAAACGTTCCGGTCGATCGATAACCGCTTCGTCTCCGCCTTGCAGGCGGATGATCTCACGAAATTTTTCTTTGGCTCGGCCGGTAATAATCTGATCGGCTGCCGGCCGCTTCCCTTCAGGAACAGAGGGTACGCGCTCGCCGAGATAAAACATCCATGCCGAGAGCTCGAGGCATAGCTCGCGAAGATCGGCAGGGCCGCCTCCGTCCAGGATCTCAATCGATTCCACCACCTCCATCGCATTACCCGCAGCGCGGCCAAGCGGCTGATCCATGTCCGAAATGAGCGCGACGACGCGCTTGCCCATTCTTCTCCCCGTTTCAACCATAAGCTCCGCTAGGCCGACCGCTTCTTTTTCAGCTTTCAGAAAAGCTCCCGAACCCGTCTTGACATCGAGGACCAGAGCGTCGATGCCCTCCGCCAGTTTCTTGCTCATAATTGACGCGCAGATTAGGGCTGGACTCTCCACCGTTGCGGTGACGTCACGCAAGGCGTAAATCTTCTTATCGGCCGGTGTGATTTCCTCAGTCGCCCCTATCATTGCGCAGCCGCATTTGGCTAGTATGCGCCGGAAATCAACAAGTGAAAGGTTGACGTTAAAACCAGGAATCGATTCAAGCTTATCCAGTGTGCCGCCCGTGTGGCCAAGCCCACGGCCACTGATCATAGGCACCACAAGATCACCGGCGGCGGCGATGGGCGCTACGATGAGCGACGTCTTGTCTCCCACTCCGCCCGTGGAGTGTTTGTCTACCTTTTTGCTAGGTAAATCAGAGAGGTCCAGTGTTCGCCCCGAACGAAGCATGGCATCGGTGAGGGCCGCGATCTCGGAATGCGTCATTCCTCGCCACAAAATGGCCATCAGTAACGCCGCGATTTGATAATCCGGAATGTCCGCGCTCGTGTAACCTTCGATTAGAAAATTGATTTGCGCGCGTGTCATTTCGCCACCCTGACGCTTATGGCGGATGAGATCAATGACACGCATATGCTGATCTACCCATTGGTTTGGCCGGCGTGCGTCCGCTGCAGTTCTTCTACGATCGACACGCTTTGGCTGGCGCCGAGCCTATCCGCGCCCGCTCGCAACATGGCCAGGGCCATATGGAGGTTCCTGATTCCACCGGCAGCCTTTATTCTTAGCTGACCCCGATGACGATTTATGATTTCCAGGGCCTCAATTGAGGCACCGCCAGCCTTACCGAAACCCGTGGACGTCTTAATGAAATCCGCACCGCTCTTATTCACAATCTTGCAGGCTAGTTCGATTTCTTTGGCATTCAATACGCCGCTTTCAATGATCACTTTGCAAATCTTGTTCACGCCGACTGACTTGATGGTGCTAACGATTTGCCCCAGTTCAGTCTCGACTTCGGCAGTCTTGCCGCTCTTAAATAGACCGACATTCATGACCACGTCGATCTCGTCGGCTCCATGGCGAAGCGCCTCCTCGGTCTCCGCTAGCTTAGTTCTGGCTGTATTAGCGCCCAAAGGAAAGCCAGTAACTGTGCAGACCTTGACGGAAGGACCGGACAATAGATCCCGCGCCAAGCCCACATAGCAAGGATTCACGCAAACCGCGAAAAAGCCACATTTAGCCGCTTCTCTGCACAAAAGTGTGATGTCGGCTTCCGTCGCATCCTGCTGCAGGTTGGTGTGGTCGAATTTATGAGCGAGTTCGTCTTTAGAAGTCAATCGGTCATAGGTCATAATTCGAACCAGTGAATTTAAGCTTCCTTTCCAGCCCATACAACGCTGTGACATCACCTTTGGCCGCGCACAATCGAGTATGAGTCTGCAACTGCATTTCTGGCATCCGGAGAAATCACGGTTCCGTTCTAATCAGAGGACAGCAGCTCCATAAATTCCGTTAGAAGATTCTGAGCCACGTGCCGCCGATAATGGGCCGTGGAGCGCTCGTCGTCTATAGGCGCGATCTCCTGCGCGAGCTTCTCTCTCGCGGCGCGCCCAACCCCAGGCGAGATTTTCTCGCTGCGCAGCAATCGCTCGGTTTCTATTGCGCGCAAAACCACCGGAGCAACGCTACCAAACGCCAGCCGGATGTCGGCAATGCGCCCGTTCTCTATTCGCGCGCTTCCGGCAAAGCACACTTTTGAGATGGCCTGTGCTCTCCCGGTTCCCACTTTCCGGTAATGTAGCCGCCAATACCTTCGGTCCCGTGGGCAGCCGGATTCTCTGGATGAGTTCGCCGCTGCGCAAATCCATTTGCATATAACCCGAGTAGAATCCGTGAAATGGCCGCCACCTTGTGCCATGCGCGGAAACCAGCTCGATTTCCGCATCGTATACAAGCAGGGCGGGCGGGGAGTCCGCCGCAGGTGAGGCGTTCGCAATATTTCCGCCAATGGTTCCGCGATTCTGCGTGGCGATCGCTCCCGTTTCAGATGCAGCTTGGCAAAGCAGCGGAAACTCGCGGGCCAGCGTTTCGTTGTTACGTAATTCTGTGTAGGTCGTCGCCGCTCCTATCGTCACGCACTCCGGTGTGATTTCAATTCCTCTCGACTCCCGCAGTTTCCAAACATTAAGAAAATGCCGGTGTGGGAGTTTTCCTGCTTCGAGCAAAACCATCAGATCCGTACCACCGGCGAAGAGCTTCCAGCGGCCCGGTTCTCGGTTGAGCCGGTCGAGGACTTCGTTCAAATCGCGCACTGCCTCCAGGTGATAAGCCGGGAGGTACCCTCTCACGAACCTCGCTCCAACTCGCGGCACGCCTTGGATTCGAAAATCTTCGTATATCCGGTGCA
>QIAU01000234.1 GCA_003225055.1 Acidobacteriota bacterium | reverse complement strand
ATAGTTGATCACGTCGCCGAAGTTGAATTCGTAAAGATCATAGCTGTCGTCGAACATGAAACTGTATTTCGAGGTGACGCTGGTCATCTTCCAGACCCCTTCATTGAAGTCACCTGAACAGATACACAGGGCGTAGCGGTCCAGCAGAGGCGGCACACGCATGGCCGTCTTCCCGCCATAAGACAAGCCGTAAAAGCCGATGCACTCCGAATCAATAAAGGGCTGGCCGACCAGCCAGTTCAGGGTTTGCTGGTGCTGGCTAAGAATGAAGGAATAAAGCGAAAGTTTCAGAGGATGTGCCATGCGCTGGATGATTCGGAATTGTTCCTGCCCAACAAAGGGGTCCTGCGGAGCATAGACCACAAAGCCGAGCTCGGCCAAGCGTGCGCCGAAGTGGTGATAGTACTGACTGTCGATCTTTGGATCGGCAATTTCCTGGGCGCGGCCTTCCAACCCGTGCGCGCAGACGACCACGGGGCGGCGTTCCCCGGCGCAGAGATTTTTAGGGAGAAGAAGAATTCCGTAGGCAAACACGTCTGGCCAGACATCCAGTATCACTTCGTAGCCACTGAATCGTGGCTCATCGTAAATCAGCCTGTTTCCTCCCAAATGTAGTCACGCTGAAGCTTTGTGGTTTCTCTCCAGCGCTCCGGCGACGAGGCGTCCGTCTTGGACCAGAATTCCGCCCGCCGCTCCGGGGATTTCTGAACCAGGCCTTGGGTGAAAACAATCATTTGATCGAGTTGAGACCGCAATCGCAATTGAGGATCAACACCCTCCCGAACATAATGGGGAGATTCTGCGATGGGCCGCAATGGCCTACGCACGCCGAGCGAACGAAGCAGGAATTTCAGCGCTTCCTGCGAGCCCGCTACGCCCCGCCCTCCTTTATTAATCGTCAGGTGAAGGTTTTGCCCGGCCCCCAACGCGGCGAAGATTGGGCGTGTCCGATCCACTTCGCGTTGCACCGAATCGACAGGCGGAGAAATCAGCTTCCCATTGGGACATGCCACATTTTGATGTTCCTGCGCCGCTGGGGGCGGACCATTCAATTCGGGACCGCGGCACGCCTCGATGATCAACACTCGGGGCGCAATGAGGCTGGCGATTTCCGCATCATCAAATTCGCGCACCAATCCCCATACATCGCGGTAGATGGGCTCCTTCCAGACGTTCTCGCGCTCCTGGAAGTAGCCGCTCACCACGGTGGCATCAATCCGTGAGTCCAGCGCGGCGGAGTACAGGGCAATTAGACCTCCTTCACCGTAACCCATCACCCCAATGGGAACACGCGGGGGCTGGTTTTCGCTGACGAACCAGTCGATGGCCGCGAGTACCTTTTGCACTTCGTATACGATGATGTGCCGCCCAATTTCAAACGCCATGCGATAAATCCATTCACGATGGGGCTGGTTCGTCATTTCGATTTCGACGTTGCCCGAGAAGGCGGCGTCACGATTGATCAGCAAAGGGACTAAGACTTGGCAACCCTTCTCCACCAGACGCCGGGCGAATTGCGCCGAGGCGGGAACTCCCGCCGCCAAACCCACGAGCATCTCTGGCGTCCAGTCGGCGTCCGGAACGGCGACCACGCGCGCCAACTCGCGACTGGAAGGCTGCAAGAGCAGGCCTTCGGCACGCAATCCGCCAAGGCCTAAGTCGACCGGGTCAAAGACCGACCAGCGAACTGCAAACACTCTGTAACCGGACGCCTGAGCAAGCTCCGCGGGCCCCAGGGCTGAGACCAGGAGTTCCGGTGCAAGGGGAGGCACGCGGGGATCCACGGCACCGATGATCTGGCGAAGACGTTGTCGGTGTAGAGAGACGGATTTTTCGTAATCCTGCACCGAGCGGTAGTTCCACTGCCATAGGCGCGTACGCTCCTGCGGCGTTTCCTGAATGCGCTGCAGGAGAAATCGCTGGATTCCATCCTCCATCTGTTCCGCCAAATCCCCATGCGGAGCCAGAGGTGCAGTGCCCGGAAGCACTTGCTCCGCAGGCGTGCGGACAGGTGCATTTTGTGAGACGCTTCGTCCCGCCACTTCTGCAGCCGGCGAAAATCGAAAGCCGAGACCGAGCGACAACAATGATTTGCTGAAATATTCAAGAAATTCCCGACGGATCATTTTCCCACTCGATCAGACTGCCTTCGGCAGTCTGAATTCGAAAGCATAATTTGGGCTTGCCCCGTCAGCAGGTCTCCAACAGTACGGAGTCAGCGCGAAAACTCAGGCCCGGACTGCGAAGAACACTTTTTTCGAAGCGGCGTGGCAGCAAGCGCGAATTGCCGTTCAACAAGTATGCCGAATATGCCGATGGGCGTAAGCATCCTTCAGGTATTCCGTCATCACTTTGGCATATTCGCGGAAACGCCATTTCCGGATCCTCGAGATCGGGATGCCACGCTTTTCCCACTCGTACGAGCAATATCCCTTGTAGCCGATATCGACGAGCAACTGGACCTGCTGCATTACCGGAATCTCTCTCCGACTGGTCAGGACATATTGAGCCTGATCCCCTTGCCGACCGCGATCGCAAGGCTGTCCCACAGCGTCGCATCCCTGCATCACAGTATGGTATTGCTTATTTCCGTCTCAGGTTGCGTGCCTACGCATTCTGGTGATTGCAATCCACTCTAGTGAAAAGTAATCGCGAACTTCGGCGGGTTTGACTGCAAAACTGCAACGCTTCTGGTCCATTCCGCCGACAAAATCTCAGAGAAACTCCGGGAGGAGCTTTTCCGCTAGCACGATAGCCGCCCCCACGGCACCCGCTTCTCCGCCCAGCCGCGAAACGATCACTTTCAAATTTCCGACCGCGCGGCGGAAAGCCCGCCCGCGAAAGGAATGGAAGAGGGGCTTCAGGATAAAACTCTTGGCGTACCCAAATGCACGCCCGCTTCCCAAAGTACTGTGTGGGCAAACTGGTCGCCCACTTTGGCGGCATTCACAATGGCCTCAATGGAAATCCTATCGGGATGCCTTTCCGCAAGCTGCGAGAGGCTCGAGTGCACTCCCTGCTGCAGCCCGCTCTTGATTCGGTTGATGATGGCCCAGCCGGAGGCGTACACTTCCAGGCAACCGCGGTTTCCGCAAGAGCAGAGCTCCCCCCGCTCGTCAATCGTGGTATGCCCAAGTTCGCCTGCCAAATCATCCGCTCCCAGATATAAGCGGTTGTTGACGTAGATGGCCGCCCCGATTCCCATCGAGACCACGACGTATACGAAATTCTTGCGTCCTTTCGCATCCCCGAATTTTTGTTCCGCATGCGCCATGGTTCGCACACTATCTTCCAGCACCACGGGAAGACCAAATTTAGTCTGAACTCGCCGCATGAGAGGAACGTTGTTCCAGCCAGGAACCTTTGGCCAGAAGAGCAAGGTTCCGGAATTGCGATCGATGACTCCCGACATCGCGATACCTATACCCTTCACCAGGTTGTCGCTTTTGAGAGCAGCGCCGAGCTCGCGATCAATCAAATCGAAAACGTGATCTTCGCCTTGAGAGATTTCTGTCGGTACTTTCTTAAGGCTTATAACTTTCCCCAGAAAATCGGTCACGACAATGCGGGTATTCGCGCGACCAATGCGGATTCCTATGAGGTGACCCAGATCAGGAACGACGTGCAGCAGCACCCGGCGCCTGCCGGCTCGCGAAGGAGAGCGGCCGCCTTCCTCCACCAGACCCCGCCGCCGCAGTTCTGCAACCAGCGCGCTAATGTAACTCGGCGCAAACCCGGTTTTCTCCGCTAGCCCGGTCCGCGAAGCCTGGCCTTGATCATAGATTGCTTGGAGAACCCCCAGCAGGTCATCTTTATTCATTCAATCGTTTGAGCTCCGAGCAGCCGCGACAGTATAACTGAAACGTTCTTATGCCCGGCGAGCTAGCGCGGCACTGGCCCTCGCAGCAGGCTTGCCCACCGACTGCAGCGGAGGCGCCAAATAATAGAAACCTACGCCATGAAATATAAGGAGCCGTGAGTCGAAGTTCCCGTCGATGCCAGTTTGACCATACTGCTAATTTTCTGAGCTGCAATAATATCATTCTTTACTGCCTGTTTTTTGCGAAAGTTATTTCTTGTTAGAACAAATTCTCGTTGACGATGCGCCGCCTACCATTATATAAACTGGCCTATTCATTAGCTGAGATAGTCGGAGATGCGCCGAGGGACTTCTCTCTCGGGAAGCCAGCAAGTAAGTCGTCGAATCTGAGGACCACACGTCCTCAGCTCGGTTGTTAGCGAATACCCAACTGAGCGTTCACAGGGAGGTTTTTTGGTTTCTGCAGTACCCGCCTCGCTCTTCTGTAGGCGTCAAATTGAGGATTACTGGAGTTGTTTGGAACGCGATTCCCGATAATGCTATGGAAAGGGCCACATGCTGAAACCGACGAAGAGGTCGTTGCCAGACGCATTCGTTGGAGGTTCTGAGATTCGCAGCCAATACATGGGTCAGTCAGGGGGCCTTGGACGCCTCCCAAAGATACTGAGCGTCGCCGCCGTTTTTCTTGGGCTCGCTCTGTCAATCCCGGTCGGGTGTTTTAAGCAATCAACTGCTGAAGTTCCGTTCTACCTCGATCCGAAGCAGCCCATTGAGCGACGAATGAGCGATTTGATGGGACGCATGACGTTGAAGGAGAAAATCGGCCAGCTCAATCTTCCGTGCGTTTACGTGGACGAACTCGGCAAGACGATTCCTGAAAAGATAGTAGGCTGCAAGAGATTTGCGGCCGGAACTCAGACCCAGGAGATAGGACCCGGATGCGGTTTCTTCACACTGGCCAATACGATCTCGAACCCGAGTGTCGCGCAACAAGCCGAATATTTCAACGAGCTTCAGAAAATTGCTATTACTCAGACGCGATTGAAAATCCCGCTTCTCGAAGACGAAGAAGGTACTCATGGTGCGATGTTCCCGGGCGCCACGATTTTTCCCGAGGGTCTCGCCATTGGGAGCACGTTTGACATGCCACTGGTGGAATCGATCTACGCGGCCGCCGCCCAGGAGGCAAGAGCTATGGGCATCGACGTCTTATCGACACTGGTGCTCGAGCTGGATCGTGATCCCAGGATGGGGCGAAACGAGGAAGCTTACTCGGAAGATCCGTACCTTTATTCCCGCATTGCCGAGAATATTGTTCGCGGCGCGCAAGGATCCAATATTGATGCACCTGATAAAGTCATTGCCCTGATGACCGATTTTCCCACTCAGAGCGAGCCTGTGAGCGGGCTTGAGCGTGGGGCCATTGAATTATCGGAACGTAGTCTCCGTGAAACCTTTTTGCCTCCCTGGAGCGCGGCGTTCAAGGCAGGCGCCCTCGGTGTCATGGCGGGATACCCGGAGATCGATGACGTGCCGGAGCACGGCTCCGAAAAATGGAATACCGAAATCCTGCGGCGGGAACTGGGCTTTAAAGGATTCGTGGTGAGCGAAGGCTATGGCTTCGGATCGCTGATCTATGAGGGCATTGTTCCCACTCAGAAGGAAGCGGGCGCACTGGCTTTGCGAGCGGGGATCGACGTGAACATCACTTATGAGCCCGCTTACATGCGCCCGTTGATTGAAAACGTTGAAGAAGGAAAGGTCTCCGTGGCGTTGGTGGACCAGGCTGTCCGGCGAGTGCTGGAACAGAAGTTTCGCCTGGGGTTGTTCGAGCATCCCTATGCGGACGTGGCGCGCGCCGAACGAGTGGTGCACTCGAAAGAACATAAGGAACTAGCGTTGAGGGCCGCAAGCGAGGGCATTGTTCTGCTAAAAAACGAGAACAACGTACTGCCTCTCAAAAAGAACCTAAAGTCGATCGCAGTCATCGGTCCTAACGCTGACAGTGTTTCAAACCTGCTCGCCGATTACTCGCCTACGATCGTTCCCCCGCCTATACCCACAATCCTAGATATGATCAAAGCGAAGGTATCGCCAACATCGCACGTCGTTTATGCCAGGGG
>QIAU01000170.1 GCA_003225055.1 Acidobacteriota bacterium | reverse complement strand
GCAGAGTTGCGCGAACGTCTGAAACAGCGTGAACCAGTACGGACGCGCCTGGATACAGCCGCCGCAGTTCGCGCAGAGCGTGAGGCTCGTTGATCGTTCTCGACGCCTCAGCGGCAATCGATTGGCTCTTGCACACACCAGCCGGAATCCAGATCGACCGGCGAATCTATTCTCGATCCGAAAGCGTTCATATACCTCATCTGCTGGACCTGGAGGTAGCGCAGGTATTGCGCCGTTTCGTCCGAGAAGGAAGCCTTTCCGCAGGGCGGGCCGAAGCAGCTTTGCAGGATCTGATGGACGCGCGATTTACCCGTTATCCACACTGGTGGTTACTACCCAGAATCTGGCGGCTGCGCCACAATCTCACCGCCTATGATGGAGCCTATACAGCTCTGGCTGAACTTCTTAACGCTCCTTTGATCACCCGCGACGGCAGGGTGAGTTCAGCCGCCGGCCACCACGCGCAAATCGAACTCCTATAAGCCCGGCACTGGAGCTCGCTCCGCTCGGGCATATGGATCAGATGCTCGAGTGGTTTTAATGCCAAAATCGCGCGAGCCTCTCGATCGAACCGCTTGCTATGATCTTTCGCGCAGTTCGCGTTAACGCTGGATCGTCAGAAAGCCACCAGAGCAATGTCATGGGGTCGAGTAAAGCGCGCCTCAATCCGTTTCCCAAAGGCAAAGTTGGGTGCAGGCAGTTGGCGGGCCATCGGGACGATTTTCGCAACTACCTGGTTTGCTTTGACAGTGTGGAAGATCGCGCAAGGGACCTCTGGCGCTCAGCTTCGGTGTTCCGAAACGCAACTCTGTCCACGTAGATCAGTGCTAGATCAAAAGATCAAAACGGGATGTCGTCGTCGGACCGGCGCTTCCGGTCCCCTCGCTGCGACAACGGGTAGGGCGCGCGGCGGGGTGGTTGCGGAATCTCCGGAATCGGCCACACCGGCGCTCCAGTCTCAAGCGCCTCCGCGATCTCCCGCAGTTCCTGGATCACCTGGGGCAGCACCTCCTGGGCGACCATGCCCTGCTCGAGCCACGCGTTCAGATCGTCGGCGAGATTCATGAGGTAGCAGACCAGATCCCCCACCTGCCACGCCGCATCCCCGACGTCTTTCAGCGCGTCCACGTCCCGTTGCGGGGTCAGAAGCTTCGGCGACCCCGGCTCCGGTTTGTGCGGGTGACGGTCGAGGGGACCGCCCCCGAACCGCTCCCAGTAGCACGCTTCGATGAACTCGCCCACCGGGAGCTTCCAGCGCTGCTGCGGGCCGGGACGTAGGCTGGGGAGTTTCTTCGGATTCATGCCGAGGGCGCGCGCCATCTCGACCTGCCGAGCATTGAGTTGGCAGATCTTCTTGGCTTTTTTCCACGACTCCTCGTGGTACGGTCGACCTTGCCCGGTCCCGCTCATGGGCGTCAAAAGGAATTATGTTAACTCGCTGCCATACCCGAATTTAGCGGAGTTCAATTTAGTTGGCAACGCCGGAAAAAATGGGCAAAGCGATGGATTTCACCGAGGCGATTGCCCGCTCCTACCGTCCGAGGCTGCCCCCAAGCGGCGACCCACAACAGGAGGATGCAGCTTTCGGAGTGCGCCTAGGTCGATTAAGCTTCCAATCGTCGGCTGCGATGGAATCGCGGCGCCGTCGCGTTCGCCGACAACCCAAAGATGTTGGCACTTGCGCTCGGCATGGGCCGGTCCCCGAAGCTGGACTTCTGTGTCAACGATGACCTTGCTCCGTGTCCTCTTGTTGCGGACGTTCTCATAGAAGCGGTACACCCATATGGATGGAGCTCGCTGGCGTGTCTCCAGTATCAGCGAGCCGTACTGATACCTCGCACGCCGCTGGAGTCGGTTCATTGTCATTCCTCCCCATTGGCGGCTCCGCGCCGTAGACCGTCAACGACTGCTGCGCAAGCTGGGAACGGTCTACCAAGACGAGTGCAACATGGCCGCTTCGCTACCCTTCGCAGGGGAGTTGCCCGCATTCAAGTATGTACTCACTGTACGACTCTTAAGCTTCTCTCTCTGCGCTGGCTCGCGCTGCAGAGATTGAGACGGGAAACAAGGAGCACCGAGGGAGCCGCCAAGCGCCTAAAATCATCCTGTAGGGCGCACCATAACTAACGGTGTCTTGCGCCTGCCATCCGGCAGTGTTTTCGGAAACGGTATGTTTCCTTAAACTGTTGCGTAGAGCTCTCAATCTAAGCATGAGGGTTTATAATTTTCCATGGCTGGAGAACGTGCCGGCAAGGACAACTCGCGTCAGAGGAGATCATCTAATTCGAGTTCGGGCTGGAAGTAGCAGCTCAAACTGGCGCCGGCAGGCTGTGGAAATCTCCATGCTGCCGGCGATAGTTTTTCTCGGGCGCCCGCTTAGCAACGTTCGATGAGTTCGTCAAAATTTCTGGCTCAAAGTAATTCTTGCTTGCAGGAAAGAAATTCCTACCCGTCATTTTTGTTGCTGCGCCGCCTATTTTCAAGAGGTTAGAGATGGTATGACAGGTGCAACAGGGGAAGGCAGACGAAGTGGCGCGCAACGGGGCGCTCTTGAGAATAAACTTCGGCCAGAGGTTTTCTTGGGCGCCCCTTTGCTTTACCTTCCAGACTTTCCGTTGCCACTCTGCAGGTCTCAGGTCGAACTTCCCGCAAGAAAGACTTTAAGGCCAAAGCTCAGTCTATCCAAATTTCTTTCGGATTCGATGGTCAGACGGATTTTAGGATTTCGTAAGGCTGCCAGTGGCGGGCCGCAGAACCCCCTTCTCACGGCTCATGAGGCAGCGACTAGTCTCTCTCGTAGATCGATGCCGGCGTGGCGCAGCAGGGCAGCCACGGCTGGTTCTTTCAGCCGGGATGCGTCGAACTCGACCCGCACGATGCAATCCTTCTCGTCAAACGTGATGTGGCGGATGCCATAAACATCGCGCAGGGTGTCGATGGCGCGCAACTCGGATTCCCCCGGGGTGGCGCCGTAGCGGAAGCGAACTTCCAGTTGAGTCATCTACTTTCCTCTGCCCACAAGATACAACAATCGCCGGCGGGGAGCGGAGAATCTAATATTAAGCTTCTAGCTAGCTGCTGGCTTCTGGCTTCCAGCCAGCAACACTCTCACGGATTCGGCAGGGAGGATCATGGGTAATCCTGCTCCATCGTCCAGGCTGGTCAAAGACCCCGTGTGTGGCATGAATGTGAACCCGGCTACGGCTAAACATCGTGTCGAGCATGCCGGGAAGACCTACTACTTCTGCGGTGGGCACTGCGCGGAGAGGTTCCAAGCGGAGCCGGAAAAGTATCTGGCGAAGCCGAAATCTGCCGGGCTGGTAACGCTCGGCACGCCGGGAAAAGCACCTACGAAAGGCGCGGGCGAGGGCGTCTGCGCCCCACTTGGTGTCAAGGTCAAAGATCTGGTGTGTGGGATGGATGTCGATCCGGCCACCGCAAAGTACAAGGCTGAGCATGCCGGCAAAACCTATTACTTCTGCTCAGCTCACTGCGTGGAAAAATTCCGGGCGAGTCCCGCGCGGTACACTTCACTTTCACCAAAGACTCATAGCGGGGCGCCGGTGGTGCCGATCGGGGGTGCCAAACCAAAGGCCGTTGATCGGCGCACATATGTCTGTGCTATGTGCCCTGAAGTGCGGCAGAGCGGTCCGGGCGCGTGTCCGAAATGCGGGATGGCGCTGGAACCGGAAATTCCCGTAGCCGCGACCAGGATTGAATACACCTGCCCGATGCACCCCGAGATCGTGCGGCCCGGACCGGGAAGCTGCCCGATTTGCGGGATGGCGCTCGAGGCGCGCACGGTCACCGCGCCGGATGAAGAAGAGAATCCTGAACTTCGCGGCATGAGCCGGCGTTTTTGGATCAGCCTGGTGCTGACCGTCCCGCTGCTTGGAATCGCGATGGGCGGCATGCTCTGGGCACATCCGTTCATGGGTGAACTAACAGTCGACGGAAAGCGGTTGCACAGCGCTAATTGGCTGCCTTGGTTCGAACTCATCCTGGCCACTCCCGTCGTGCTCTGGGGAGGTGCGCCGTTCTTTCAGCGCGGGTGGGCTTCGGTCGTCAAGCGCTCCACCAATATGTTCACGCTCATCGCCATGGGCACGGGCGTGGCGTATGCGTACAGCCTGGTGGCTACCTTGTTCCCAGCAATCTTTCCCGGGTCGTTCCGCGGGATGGGCGGCAAACCCGAAGTTTACTTTGAGGCCGCCGCGGCCATCACGACACTGGTTCTGCTGGGGCAGGTTTTGGAATTGCGGGCGCGGAGCCGGACCGGAACCGCCATTCGGGCGCTGCTCGATCTGACTCCCAAAACTGCGAGGCTGCTGCGCGATGGCAGGGAAGAGGACGTGCCCCTCGAGCAGGTGAAGCCAGGGGATCGGTTGCGCGTGCGGCCGGGCGAAAAGATTCCCGTGGATGGCGTCGTCCTGGAAGGAACCGGCAGCGTAGACGAGTCTATGATCAGCGGGGAATCGTTCCCCGCGGCGAAGGAAGCAGGCGCGCGGGTGATTGCCGGGACGGTCAACGGCACTGGGTCTCTCATCGTGCGCGCCGACCACGTGGGCAGCGAGACACTGCTGGCGCAGATCGTGCGGTTGGTGAGCCAGGCGCAGCGCAGCCGGGCTCCGATTCAGCGGGTGGCCGATCGCGTGGCCGCCTGGTTCGTGCCGGCGGTGATCATCATCGCGGTGGTCACTTTTGTAGTGTGGATGCTGCTCGGACCACAGCCGCGCTTTGCGCATGCGCTGGTAAATGCGGTGGCGGTGTTGATTATTGCTTGCCCGTGCGCTCTGGGATTAGCTACACCGGTGGCGATCATGGTTGGCACAGGACGCGGCGCTAGGGCAGGCGTGCTCATCCGGAACGCGGAAGCGCTTGAGGTATTAGAAAAGGTCAATACGCTGGTGGTCGATAAAACTGGAACCCTCACCGAAGGCAAACCGAAGGTCGTGTCGGTCGTTTCCCGCGGCGCCGTCGAGCAATCGCAACTGGTCCGCCTCGTAGCCAGCGTGGAACAGGCAAGCGAGCATCCTCTCGGCTCCGCCGTGGTTGCGTCGGCGAGAGAGCAGGGAAGTAAGCTGGGAGAAATTCGAGATTTCCACTATGTGCCGGGTAAGGGCGTGGCCGGACGAGTGGAGGGGAGAGCTGTGGCCGCCGGGAATGAAAGCTTCTTGCGCGATTTGGGCATCGCGCCAGCGGAAGTCCAATCCCGCGCCGAAAGCCTGCGCAACGCGGGGCAAACGGCGATCTTGGTGGGTTTGGATGGCGCGCCAGCGGGGGTGCTGGGAGTCGCCGATCCGATCAAGAGGTCCACGGCAGAGGCAATCCGCCAGCTAAAGGCGCAGGGCATTCGCGTGGTCATGCTCACAGGCGACAATCGGGCTACCGCCGAAGCAGTTGCTCACCGCCTGGGTATTGATGAGTTGGAAGCGGAGGTCCTTCCTGAGAAAAAAGCCGAGGTGGTAGCGAGGCTGAGGAAGGAAGGCCGTGTTGTAGCAGTCGCCGGCGATGGCGTCAACGACGCACCGGCGCTGGCGCAGGCGGATGTCGGGATTGCCATGGGCACCGGAACGGACGTGGCGATGGAGACCGGCGGGATCACACTGGTGAAAGGCGATCTGATGGGGATCGTGCGGGCGCGCAAGTTGAGCCAGTCGACCATGCGCAATATCCGGCAGAATCTATTTTTCGCTTTTCTCTATAACTCGGTCGGGGTGCCGATTGCGGCGGGGGTGCTTTATCCGTTTTTCGGGATTCTGCTTAGCCCAATTATCGCGGCGGCGGCGATGAGCTTCAGTTCGGTGTCGGTGATTACGAACTCGCTGCGGTTGAGGAAAATTGAGCTGTAGGCGGCGCGGAGAGATTATTGTCATCCCCACTTCGTTTAGGGATTCAGCCGCAGGCCTCAGGCAATCTCGAGATGTCCTTCCTGGTCTCTCGTCGTTTGTTGCAAGTGCCTGAGGAACGCGCGTTGAGAACGACTGCGAAAGTGCTGTTTTAACTGGACCACTCCCACCCGCCGGTAAGCGCCCTCATCGGCGATGGGAATAAAGCAACAGCCGTCGCGCTTCTCCAGCGCCATCTCGGGTACGACGGACACGCCCGTATTGGCAGCGACCATGGCTAAGATCGTGGCAAACTGTCCGCTTTCAAAAACCACGTTGGGCTGTACTTTGGCGCGACTACATGCCGACAAGGTGTTCTCACGAAAGCAATGTCCCTCCTTGAGTAGCAAGAAGGAATCATTTTCGACCTGCTTCAAACGCACTTTGGAGCTGCCCGCCAGCCGGTGTCCGCGTGGGACCACCAGGTAGAGCGGTTCACGTAATAATTCCTGGCAGACGAACTGATCGCGCGGGACCGGCAACGCCATCAAGGCCATGTCGATGGCAGCCTCTTGCAAACGCTCCAGCAGTACCGGAGTAGTGTCCTCGAGCACGCTCACATGCACGCCGGGGAACTCGGCTGCAAAACTGGCCAGCCGTTGAGGAAGAAAGTATGGCGCGACGGTGGGAATCGCTCCCACCACAATCCGCCCGCGTTCCATGGCTGACATCTCTTCGATCTCACGTTTCGCGATGCTCACTTCCCGCAGAATGGCTTCGGCGCGCAACAAGAACGTGTGGCCAAAAGAAGTGAGCCGAACTCTCCGCCCCAGTCGGTCAAACAAGCGCGCCCCCAATTCATCTTCCAGCTTGCGAACCTGCTGCGACAGGGAAGGCTGCGCGACGTGTTCGCGCTCCGCCGCCCGAGTAAAACTCCCCGCATTCGCGACAGCGCAGAAATAGCGCAATTGGTGAAGTTGCATTTTGTTCAGGACAGCGAACGGGCTTGCCAGAGGCAGAACCTATGACAACGATAGAGACTATATCTTAGACCTATGGGTCGGGGGCGCGCTAGACTCGCTGCCATAAGAAGGAGGTCGTATGCCGAAAGAGGAAGTTGTCAAATACGGGGACGTCAGCAAGCGAGTCGGCGTGGAAGTGATCCGCGCCCGGGGCGTCGACGTCGACAAACTTATCAACATGCTCATCGCCAATGCCGCCGCCGAATTCGCCAGCACCTACTACTACTACACCATCCTGCGCATGCACCTGGCAGGTTACGAGGACTACAAAGAGATTTGTGAAGACGCGCGCCTGGAAGATCGCGCCCACTGGGAACTGATTGTTCCGCGCATTTATGAGCTAGGGGGTGAATTGCCCAACGACTTGAAAGCCTTCCACGACCAGGCGGGCTGCGCGGCCGCCAAGCTCCCCGATCCGCCGACCGTGGTCAATATTCTCACCCTTTTGATGGAGTCGGAACGATGCGCCATTCGCAGCTGGAGTGCTGTCTGCGACATGACCTTCGGCAAAGATCCACGCACCTATGACCTGGCCTCGCGCATTCTCAATGAAGAAATCGAGCATGAAGCCTGGTTCATCGAGTTGCTGGCGAGAGAACGCGACGGCAAGGTGATTCCGTCGGGACACTTCCGCCGCGGCGAGCCCGGACACGCTCCTTACAGCAAGAATGCCAGCTTCTACAACCCGTAATCGGGCCTCATCCTGCCTGGCGCCGTGCCAGGCAGGATTCTCCATGCTTCCATAGAATAGAAACCGTGAGCGCCGATTCCACGACGTTCGAGGTGACGCTGGTGACGCCGCAGGGCGAACACACCATCTCGGTCGGTTCGAACCAGCACATCTGGGATGCCGCCCAGGCTGCCGGGATTCCCCTGCCCGCACTCTGCCACCAGGGACGATGTCTCACGTGCGCAGGACGTCTGCTAAACGGCGGGGATGTTGATCAATCGGATTCGGTGAGTTATTACCGCGAAGATCGCGATGCTGGATTTGTGCTGCTCTGCACCGCGAAGCCCCGGTCTCGGGTGCGCATCCTCACGCATCAACAGAGCGAAATGCGAAAACACCGGCAGGGAAAGCATCTGCCAGCGCCGTATTCCTAAATGCGTAGGGACAGCCGCCCGGCCAACTTTTTCCTGGAGACGGGGCTTGCCAGGTCGCGACTTTCCAAGCGACGCCGCGAGCGCCTCTTCTGCCCCTATTCGATAGTGATTGCGTAATCTTTGCCTTCCCACCGTTGTTCGTCCGGCCAATAAAGCGTGAACACGACCTCGTGTCCGGTCACCAGGTTGCGGGTAGGCAAATCCACGGCATGGACGCCCAGTCCGCTATCGCGGCTATAACTGTCGTGAGTTGTCTGCCAGCCGTCGTCGCTCCAGTGCACCATTCCCGGACTCAGCAGGATGATGCGCAGCTGCTTTCCACGCGGGATTGTGCGGCACTTGTTATTGAAGCGCCAGCCAAAGTAGTCGCCCTTCGTCTTGTCGATGATGTAGCGCTCGACGGTCTGGGGTGGCTGATCGAAGATCCGGCCGTCGCGCACAGACCGGAGCAGCTTGATGTATTCAGCGTGCGCCCAGACCAGGGGCCGCGCCGCGCCCGTGGACTTTCCTCGAAACAATTCGAGCGCGGGAAGATCGTCGGCGTCCCAAACTTGCTCGGAGATCAGCCCACTCTCATCTGTCGAATTCTCCATCACCTGCAACAGAACTTCGGCCATATCCTTTGCGCCTGCCGCCAATTCATAGTGGCCACGCTCACCTGCCAGGAGGGGCCAGGGACGCCCGATTCCGGTGCCATCAAAAGGAGATCCGTCGGCATGCTCGCCGTAGCCATCTCCGTTATAGCGATACCAGCACGGACCCTGGGGAAGCCTTACCCGTAAGAGGGCATCGATCACCCGAATCGTATTGAGGATGCGCGGGTCATCGGGGGCACGCAGCCCGAAGCGCACCAGCGCCAGCGAGTCGGGACTGATCAAGTGTGACGCCGGTTCCTGGTTCATACCCGGTGGCCGATTTTTGATGGGCACAAAACCGAGCAGGGGCGAGGGAGCACACTCGACTTCCGGCGGCGCAATGCGAACGTAGTAGCCATCCACGCCCAACTGCTTGCACACATCATTGCCCACAGCGTAGGTCCAGCGCTCGACACTATCATTCCAGCAATCTGCCGTTTCGCGGAGGTAGGTTGCCATCGAGCCCTGCCCGACAAGATCGGCTAGGTCGGCAGCGGCCAAGAGCGCGGCGATCTCGGCCGCCAGGGTGAAAGGGGAGAATCCCGCATCTTCTTCCCAACGGTCCTGCGGCGTGACCGGGCCGTTGCGCAACAGGAAACTCGCCGCCCGCCGTACCATGGGCCACCAGCGCGCGATGTCACCCAGCGCAGATGATGTCTCGCGCCGCAACAGGTCCACCAGCAAGATTGGGAGAGCGGTCTCATCCATCTGCACTCCATGCCAGTACGGCCGCCCGTCCAGCCACATGTTTTGCGCCCAATTGCCCTCCGCTTCCTGCGTGACTTCGAGATAGCGCAACACCCGCATCGCGTCATCGGCTGCTCCCGCCGCCAACAACCCGCCTGCGATTTCGACCAAGTCACGCGGCCAGACCAGGTGATATCCGCCGAGATCTTCATCTCCTTTGTTAAAACCCCAAGGTATGGACAGACTGGCAATAATTCCGCCCAGCACCGATTTCGATTCATGCGTGCGCAGCACGGCGGTACTGGTTCGGTAAACAGATCGCCCCCCGGGCTTTGGATCGAGCGGCTCGAGCCTGCTCTGCCAGTTTTCCCAGCGGCGCAGATATTCCGTCCGGGCGCAGTCGAATCCATCCAGCATGCTGGAAAGGGCTTGCTGGCCTGCTTCCGACCAGATCCCGCCCAAACCGATTCCGAGCAGGAAATCAGGCTGGCCTGCTGGCAAGTCGATCTCTCCAGTAAGTGCAATATTGCCGTTCTCCGCGCGTGTGTAGTCCCAGGTCATCTGGAAATTTCTGGAGAGGTCCTGCCATCCATCGGAGAAACCCACGAAGCCCACTGACATCTTCTTCCAAGGAACCGAGCAGGCGAAGGCGAGCGCGTAGCCATCGCGCTCGGCGAACAGCATGGGAAACCCCTTGTAGTCGCCCACCCACCCCGTATTGCCATTCCCGAAATTGGCCAGATGCGGCGAGAGCAGTGCATAGAGGTGATAGTCGCCTAGCGCGCCTTGCAGGGGCTCGAAACAAATCTTTTGTAAAACGACATTCCGAAACGGATCGGACAACACTTGCTTTTCGATCCGGTAGCGTCCCTGGTTGTCGCTATTGACCAGGCGGTATGCAGCAACACCATCCGCCAACTGGCTGACGCGGAACGAGGCATGCCGTTTTTCTTCTGAGAAGAAGCTGTTTCCGTCGGTTACGAGCAAGCCTTGGTCGCGGGTGCATGCCTGATCCACCCGGGGAAAATAAATTTCATTGAGGATGCCGTGGCTGATTGTGAACCACACCCGGCTGTGCAGGTTGAGCGCTGTCCCCACTCCCGACTTGGCGCTGGACGTCCAGCGCGGCTCGATTCCCGGCCAACCCGGAGCAAAACGGGTCGCGGAATCACTCACAGGAACCGGCCTTCGTCTGACAGTTCTTTACAATTCTTTGACATGAGTTTTGCAAAAGATCCCGGCATTTGCATCTAAGCTTAAAGCCAGCACCGCCTTTTCTCATTCCGTCAGTCGGGGAACGGCAGAATACCAGAAGTTAAACCGTTATGGTCCTGACCCGTGGTAGCAACCTTCGGATAGTTTCGATTGCCCTCGTGATCCTGGGTTTGCTGATGCCTGCTGTTGCTCTGGATGTCGATCCGCAGCTGGATGTCGGCTACCGCCTTCTCTACAACCTCGATTTCAGTCACGCTCAGCGCGAGTTTTCTTCCTGGGAGCAGCAGCACAGCGACGATCCGCTGGGTCCCGCATCGGAAGCCGCAGGATTTCTATTCTCCGAGTTTCATCGTTTGGGTGTTCTGGATGCGCAATTCTATGAGAATGATTCGGGGTTCGAAGCCCGCAAGAAGATCTCTCCGGATCCGGCCGTGCGTGCCCGTTTCGACGCCGTTTTGCAGCGAGCCGAGAGCCTGGCACGCAGCCGTCTTGCGCAGAATCCGAAAGACCTTGATGCTTTGTTTGCGCTGACCCTTTCTTCAGGACTGAAGGCCGACTACGCCGCGCTCATCGAAAAACGCAACCGGGCCTCGCTGCATTTGACGCGCCAGGCGACCGCCTGGGCCGATCAGCTGCTGAAGGTCGATCCTGATTGTTACGATGCCCATCTCGCCGGCGGCATCAGCCGGTACCTCATAGGAAGCATGGCTGCGCCCATGCGGTGGATTTTACGGCTGGGTGGGGTCAAAGGCGATAAGCAGGCGGGAATCGCCGAGTTGCAGCTCACGGCCGAGCGCGGCCATTACCTGGCCCCCTTCGCGAGAATTCTGCTGGCTATTGCCTATGTGCGCGACAAGGACCCAGCACGGGCCCGCGAACTGCTTGTCTCTCTGCGCCGGGATTTCCCGGAAAATCCGCTCTTCGCCCGCGAAATTGCGCGCCTCGATTCCGGAAGATGAAATTCACATGTCGTCCATCCTGAGCGTGAGCTTGGCCAGCGTGAGCTTGGCCAAGGATCGGGCGTCTACTACCAGCAGCCACACGCGAGATGCTTGGCAGATTGAGGTCTGCTTGGATGACGACTTGTAAATGGCTAGTCAGGATTCAGCGCCCGGTCGCGTCAGCCTGTCTGACTTCGATCGCCGCCATCGGTCCGGGTTTCTCGCAACACGCGCCGGGTGGGATAGGCGCTCCGTGGGGGCAAGTTCGCGGATGCCCAAGGAAGGTACATATTTTCTCGGTCGCTTCAGGCGAGAGAATGTGCTCGAACTTACAAGCCTGCTGCTCGATTTCCGTTTCACTGTCCAAGGCCAGGCTGTCGGTAAACAGCCGCTCCGCCAGCCGGTGCCGGCGAATGATGTCTGCCGCCTTCTTCCGCCCACGCTCGGTGAGTTCGACGACCATGCTGCCGTCCCCGGTCGATACTCCCGCTGGCTTCAGCGCATCGTGGCAGGGGTTGATGAACGGCTTGTGCTCGTGCACCTCGGGAGGGTGCGGGTTGGCGGAAACCAAACCCAGCTCCATCATTTTGTCGATGGCGATACTGACCGGCAGCGCGCCATGCACCTCCATGCGCCCGACCTCAGCAATTTCTGCGTGCTCGGCCAGAACCCAAAGTTCTTCCAGTACTTCGTCGAATTGCTCCTCGTCGGCCATGGAGAAGAGTTCCTGGGCGGCAATGCGGCCGTGGTGCAGCTCAATCCGGCGATCGGCCAGGCGCGCAACTACCGGGTCGTGAGTGACCATCACGATGGTTCGTCCCTGCTGGTGTAACTCGCGCAGCAGGCGCAATACGATTTCTTCATTCTGCGCGTCGAGATTGCCGGTAGGCTCGTCGGCCAGGATTATTTTTGGATCGTTGATCAAAGCCCGCGCGATGCACACCCGCTGCTGCTCGCCTCCGGACAGATGCGCGGGCACGTGATTGGCCCGCTCTTTCAGTCCGACGCGCTCCAGGGCTTCCCGCGCTTCCTGCTCGTCCGTCATGCTGTGGAAATATTGCGCCAGCATGACGTTCTCCAGCGCGCTGAGATACGGAACCAAATGAAACTGCTGGAACACAAACCCGATCTTCTCGGCGCGCACGCGGTTAAGCTCGGACGCCGACATGCCGCCGACATTCTCGCCGGCGAGCAAGATGTCCCCCGAAGTCGGTCGATCCAGGCAGCCAATCAGGTTGATCAGGGTCGATTTTCCCGAGCCCGAGGGGCCCATAATGGCCAGCCACTCACCGGGATCAACCTGGAGCGAGATGTGGTTGAGCGCACGAATGACGCCACCGTTCTCCTCGGCCTTCGCCGGATACGCCTTGGTGACATCCGTGATCCGAATCATCTCACTCACCCCTCAAAATAATAGCAGGCTCCACCCGCCGCAAAAGAGAGATCGGCAAGGTAGCCGACAGCAGCGCCACCGCCACGCTTCCCGCCAGCACCACCGGCAACACACTGACTCGCGGCCCTACAGAAGCATGAAAGTTGACGCGCCCAATCCAGGCGGCAAGCCCAATCCCGATTACAAATCCCACGAGCGCTCCAATTACTCCCAAGGCAGCCGCCTCGGCGGCAAAGAATCCGTTCAGCAGCCTCTCAGAAGCCCCCAGAGCCTTCATAATCGCAAAATCACGGCGCCGGTCAAATACCCACCCCGTCAAGGTTGCGAGCAAGCATAGCGCGGAGGTAAGAATGATCAGAGCCGCCGCCGCCAGCAGCGCGGCCCGGGTTTTGCCGAGCACGCGAGCCTCGGCCTCCACGATCTGCCGCAGCGGACGAACTTGAGCCGCGGAGAGTTGCCGGGCCAGCCGCGGGATGGTGGCGTTGATCTCTTGCGTAGATCCGTTGACCGCGATCTCAATCGTCGAGGGCTCGACCCCGGTCCAGGCCTCGAATGCAGGCAGGTTCAGATAAATGCGGCTATCTTCGGCGGCACCGGTCTGAAGAATTCCTCCGGTCGTCAGGTGGATCGTGCGTCCCTGGAAGCTGAGGTCGAATGGCTTGCCGGCACGACTTACCAGGGTAGCGGCGCGCGTACCGACCAGCGCCGCACCATTTTCTGAAGGCCACGCCGTCACCGACCACCAACGGTTCAGCTGGCGCACCAACCCCAGATCGGTACCCGCAACTACGACCGACTGCCCATCACGGGTACGCGCCACGATGTACGCAAACGGCACTGCGATGGTCTCGCCGCCCAGGGTTGATCGAACCCTGGACAGAGCGTCAGAGGGAAGCGCCGTGCCATCCTTGCCCATGACAACCACGTTGGCGCCGTAGCTGCGGAATTCTTTGCGCAACTTGGCCTCGACGTCCGCATAGAGATTCAACATGGCTGTCGCGACCGCTGCCGCCACCACCATGGCCAGCAGCGCCGAGGCGGCTCGACCACGCCGCAACACGGCCGCTCGCACCAACATGCGGAGAAACATCGAGGTATGAGGCCCCCCGCTCCGCCGGCTGGCCACGTGACTGGGCTGATGCGGCAGGGAACTCATGCCTCGCCTCGCAATGCAAACACGGGATCCAATAACACCGCACGCCGAATGGCTGCTGCACTTCCGAGAAACGTCACCGCCACTGCAATCGCAAGGATGATAGGGAAGAGCACGGGCTGAATGGTGATCTTCGAATTGAAAATGGTCTGGCCGATTTGGTGTGCCAACGCGACTCCGACAAAATAGCCGGCAGTGCCGCCCAGCGCCGCGAGAAAAACCGCTTCGGTGAAGAACAGCGCGGCGATCGAGGCACTCCCGCCGCCCAAAGCCTTCATCAGCCCGACTTCTCCACGCCGTTCAAAAATTGCGGTCGCCATCGCCGCCGAGACCGCGAGAGCCGACGCAAACAACGCGGCCAAGGTGACCAGCAGCATCAGCCCCTGGATGCGTGAGAGTACCGTACCTTCGTTCTGGGCGACCTGTCGAATCTGCTGGGCATGAGAATGCGGAATCGCTTCCTCGAGCTGATAGGCGATGGACTCGACGTAAGGCGAGCAGTACCAGCGATCGTAGGTCTCCGGATTCATGGTCTTGGGATCGCGTCGTGCCAGGGCATCTTCCGGTTTGGTAAGCGCGCTGACATAGATGCGGCGAACCGACCCCGGCTTGCCCAGGATCTGCTGGGCCACTCCCAGAGGGGCAACCACCTCGTCATCTTCGGCGCCGCCGGTAGAAAGAATTCCGCCGACCCGGTGACTCTGGCCGGCAAGCGCGATCTGATCTCCCGGCTGAAGTTGAAGGCTGGAGGCTAGACGCTCACCGACCAGTACCTCCAAAGAATTGTCATCCGGCCATCCCCCCTGGACCTTCCACCAGGGATTGGTGGCGCGGACGCCGGTGACGAAATCCTCTTTGCCTAGCTTCAATTCTTTTGAAAAATAGGTCCCGAGCAGGGTGACGTCACGCCCGTGCGTGGAACTGTTTACCTTAGTTGTAACTGGCAGCATGGGCGCAAAGCCGGTGATGTTGTGCGCCCAGAAAGTACCGCGGATTTTTGGCAAGTCGGCTTCGTTCAGAAAAGCGCCGTCGCTCGGCGGCTTCAGGTTGACGCCCCCGATCTCAACATCCAGTGTGTCTTCCTGCGGCGTGACTACGAGGTTGGCACCGTAGCTGCGCAGCTCACGATTGATCTTGTCCCCGATGTCGGTGGCGACAGCGATCATCGCGGTGGCCACAGCCACGCCCAAGGTTATGGCGACGCCGGCCAGCACCTTGCGCCGCTTTTGTCGCCGGAACGATTCATAGACCAGACGCAGGAACATGACCTATTGCGGTTGGAAGTAGCGTGTACCAGCCGCCACGTCCGCCTCCGTGATGATGACCGCAGCGGAGGTCACCGTGGCCTTCAGGGGAATAGGATTGCAGCCTCCGGCCATGCCCACCGACGGCGGGTTGATGGGCGCGGCGCAGTTTTTGCACACCACACCGCTGGCGGTTTTGTAGAATCCAACCGCGCCGCAGATCTGGCAAGCATCGTACACGGTGGCAATCTGGCCGTCAGGCTTCCGGTACAGCCAGAAGCGGATCTCGGTCCCGTTCTCCCTGGCCGAGAAGCGGTGCAGGTCGCCGTCGGAGACCAGCTCGAAGGGGATCGTCGCCTTGCCATCGACAAAAGCAACTTCCGTAGCCGGCGAGAGCGCGCTCACGCTCTTGGTATAAATGAATTCGGCCGTCACCAGCATAATGAAGATGAATGAAGTGGCGTACACGGAAGCCATCCAGAACTGCTCGCGACGCGCGCTCCAAATCGCTTTGCGCCGCTCAGCCGGAGAGGTGGGCGTGGACTTCGGCTCCCTCCGCTTGGCCTCGAACAACACCATCAAAGCCGCCAGTGCCAGGATCGTCACAAAGAAAAACAGATCGTTGCGCACAATCGGCCCGATGATCGCCATCTCGCGCTTGGAAGAGCGGAGCACACCATTCTCGGAGAGTTCATGCAATCCGGAGATGATCAGTTGGGCAGCAACGAAAAACAGGATGACCGTGGTCACACGGAAGAATTTTTGCAGATTGATTCGTACGCTGCCCTTGACGAACATCACTCCGAACAACACCGCCGCGGCCACCCCCAGCACCGTACCGATAAAGTTCAGCAGTTCGTTGGTGTTCAGTGATACGGCACCCAGCATCAGCACCGTCTCCACGCCTTCGCGCAACACCATCAGGAAAACGAAAGCAAACAGCCCGAACCAGGAGCCTTCGCCGGCCAGCAATCCGACCTTGCCTTCGATTTCGCCCTTGAGCTTTCGCCCCGTCCTCATCATGAAGATGACCATGGTGACGACAAAAAAGGCCGCCGCCAGCATGACCCAGCCTTCGAAAATGTCCTGGTTGAAGTTAGTGCGGGACAATAGGATGGCGACCCCAATGCTCCCCAGGAAAGCAGCGCCCAGGGCGGCGTACACCGATTTGCGCAGTTCGGGCCGGCCAATCTTGGCCAGATAAGCCAGAGTAATGCCAACGATCAGGGCGGCTTCCACCCCTTCCCGCAGCGTGATAACGAAGGCTTCAAGCATGATGTAGGCAGTCCTGCCGCCGGACGACGATGATTTTGAAAATGAATTTCAATTTCAACTAAATAGGATAGTCTTCTGCCACGCTCATGGTCAACGCGCTAAATCACGCCGAGGTGCGATATTGGTCCCGCCACGCCCCATCCGAAAGATCTCAAAGGCTTTTCAGGAACTCCTTCGCCTCCACCAAGTGAGGGAACAGCTTCTCTTCCGCCTGGAAGGCCGGCGAATGCACGCAGCGGCGGCTGCCGCGCAGCTTGACCGGATGCTTCAGGTGCAGCATCTCATGATAAACGATGTACTCCACCACATGCCGCGGCACCCGGGGGTGGTCAAAAACGCGGCTGACCACAATCGCGTTATGGGCCGGGTCATAGTGAGCCAGGCTATTGCGGGCGTGATTCTGGCTCCAGGTCATTCGCGGCCGGGCCAACAGGCGGAAGAAAAACCGCTCATTTAGTTGCTCGAAAATCTTGTCCAGATCGTAGGCTCGACCGCGCGCCGACTCGATACGCTTGCGGCCGCGGATTTGCCTCACCAGGTCGGTCCTGCCCGCGATCTCATGGCTGGAAACGTATTTCCGATAGCGGCTGGCGTAGGAGCGTTCTATCGGTTTCCGGTACATCTTGGCCAGCAGAATATGAGCGATCGCGCGCAACACGCTCTCCGGAGCGCCCTCCAGCAGGTCGGAAAGCCGCACCAGCAGCCTACCGTCGCGCAGCCGGATGGTGTTGTTGACGTTCGCGAAGGCGAAGAATTCGACCACAAACTCCGGCACCGGCGCGCGCGGCCTCAACTCGCGATAGCTTTCCTGGAAAATGGGAACTAACAGGTCTCTCACGGTGGCCCAGCTAGGCCTAGGTTAGCAGAAAAACCCTTTCAGGGCAGAGATCGCCGCCTTCGCCGAGAGCCAGGCAAATTCTCTCTGCCTCCTGTGCGTGCGCGGCGGTTAATCGTTTTTTTTCTTCTTTTTGTGCTTGGCCATCTCCTCCTGCTCGTCGAGCAGTTTGCGGTGGTCGGTGGCGCCGCTACCGACCGCGTCGATGGCGTTCGTCAGCACAAACCCGTACAACTTCGTATCTTCCTTGGCAGCCGTGAGCCCCTCGCGGAACGTCTTCAACTTGGCCTGAAACTCCGCGTCGGCCTCAATGATGGCCTTCAGCGGCTTGCGAATATCGCTCTTGCGATCCATGTACATGTCGATGTTGTCGTCCAACTCGTCGTAGACATCCAGGAAATCCTGCAGCCGCTTGTGCGTTTCCGCCGGACGCTCAGCCACACTTATTTTCGGATCGGTGCGTACAAGTTGCAGCTGATCTAAGCGTTCATGTGCAAACTTAAGGAAAAGCTTGAGGCGCTGATCGGGCTCCATGGCGGTGTCGCGGAGCTGGTCGATTTCGGCCGCAGTCAGGTCAGCATGGCGTTGAGCATCAGCCTTGAAAACCAACCCGGCCAGCAGTATCACCGTGAGTAGACGCTTTTTCCTCATTTGCTGCTCCCGAACATTGTGGCGAGCAAATCGGTACGTACCCGTTCCAGGTGGTCGATAGCCTCTTGTACAGGCCCCTGATCTTCAAAATTCAACGTGTGTTTCATATCGCGCAGCCGGTTGGCCATCTTGCGGACGGAAATCTCCGCATTCTTAAGCTTCTTGCCGGAGCTGGTTGCCGTGTCGCGGGCTTGCTCGGAGTAGGTGACAACCTCCTGAATATCCGCCCTCGCCACATCGACCTTGCCGCTCGTGTAAAGCTTGTCTGCGGCATCCAATTGTCGTTCCGCGATCTTCAGGCAAAGCTCAATGCGTTCGGCCGGCTTGGCGGCGTCGACCCGGGCTTTCAATTGCTCGACGGTCTCATCCTTTTTGGCCAAAACCACTGAGGACCAAGCCAGGACAACTAACGAGATTATGACCCAGGTTCGCATGTCTTATTTCTTTGGTTCGATCGCGATCAGTCGATGCCGTGCCTGCCATTGTTGGTCCGGAAACTGGCCGTTCGCGGTCTCCAGGAAGCGATGATAATTCACCGCCGCCTCTTTGTAGACCCGCAGGTGATCGTAGGCGGTGGCGCGCAGAAAATAACTCCCCGGGTTTTCCGGCAGAAACTTTCGACGCAAATCCAAGGCCTGAATAGTCCGCTGATAATTCTTGTTTTCGCTCGCGGCATTAGCCAGATCCCAATACGCGTCTCCGAAATCAGGCTTCAGCTCGAGGGCGGTAAGAAACTCCTTCTCCGCCGCGGGAAAATCGCGTTTTTTCATGTAAGCGCGGCCCAGACTCTGGTGCAGCACGGGATCGTCGGGTGAACCGGCTAATAGCGTCTGGTACAGGGGCAAGGCCCGGTCGTATTTTCCCAAGGCTAGGTAGACGTCGGCCAGATCCTTTTGTGCCGGCGTGTCATCGGGGGCGAGCTTCCGTCCGGCCTCGAGCTCGGCCGCCGCATCAGCGTACTTCTGGTCCGCGGCCAGCACCCGGCCCAACTGGAAATGACCTGGCGCATAGTCCGGGCGCACCGCCACTAGTTGTCGCAAGGTATCCGCAGCGTCGAGGAGACGAGCGCCTCGCATGTAGATGTTGGAGATTCCAATCAGTGCGTCGGCTGATTTCGGATCGACGGTGAGAACCTGCCGATATTGGTGCTCCGCCTCGGCAAACTGGTTTTCCTTTTCCAGCAGGGAAGCGGCAGAAAGATGAGGCTCGGGATCTCTGGGCTGAAGTTCCGCAGCCCGGCGATACGCGGCCAGCGCTTCAGTTGGCTTGCTTGCTTCCAGGACGTGTCCCAGAGAAAGCCAGGCGCGTTCCTGGCCCTCTTGCACGCGGTCGGTCGGCGTGAGAGCGGTAGCGGCCCGCAGAAATTTCTCGGAGTCGGGCTGATTGCTCTTAACCAGCATGAGCCCGAGATTGAGGTTGGACTCGAAAACGTCGGGTTTGGCGGCGACCGACTTGCGGTAGGCGGCGACCGATTGCTCAACCTGGCCCTGGGCGTTGTATACAAAGCCGAGATCGAACCATGCTTGGTAGTTGGAAGGATTGCGTTCGGTGACCTTTCTCAACAACGGCTCGGCGGTGGCATAGTCTCTTTTTTGAATGGCCGCTTCAGCCTGTTTTAGTTCCGGAGGAAACGAAGGGTCTTCGACCGCAATCTTCTGATGCCGTACGGTAGTATGCGTGGTCTGCGCCGCTTGAGCGTTGAGGACGAGCAGCCCGGTCGCCAGCACCGTTAGGAGTCGACTATTTCCTGCCATTCGAGCGCGAGCCATTACCGTTCAAGATGCGCGCCAGATATTTTCCGGTGTAGGACGCCGGAATCTTGGCAATTGCTTCCGGCGGGCCAGCGCCCACGACATAGCCGCCGCGTTCGCCACCTTCCGGGCCGAGATCAATCACCCAGTCGGCCGTCTTAATGACCTCCAGGTTGTGCTCGATCACCAGGATCGATCCGCCCGCGTCAATCAGACGGCGGAACGCGGCCAGCAATTTGCTGACATCGTCGAAGTGAAGCCCGGTGGTTGGCTCGTCGAAGATGTAAAGTATGCGATGGCGATGCCTGGCTTCCTCTCCCGTCGCCGGCCGCATCATCTGGCGAGCCCCCGGCAGATGCGCCGCCAGCTTCATGCGCTGCGCTTCGCCGCCCGACAGCGTGGTGGCCGATTGCCCCAATCGCAGGTAACCTAGCCCGACCTCCTCGAGAACCCGCAACTTCTCGGTGATTTTGGGGGCGTTGGCGAAAAACTGCAGCGCTTCTTTGACGGTGAGGTTCAACACCTCTTGGATGTTCTTGCCACGATAACGAACCTCGAGCACCTCGAGCTTGTAGCGCGTGCCTTTGCATTCTTCGCAGATGAGTTCCACGTCGGCGAGGAACTGCATCTCGACCGTCACCGTACCGTCACCCTGGCAAGTTTCGCAGCGTCCGCCGGGAATGTTGAAGGAAAAATGCCCGGCCGTGAAACCTCGCTTTTGCGCCTCGGGCAGGGAAGCGAACAAGTCGCGGACGCCGTCGAAGGCCTTGATGTAGGTAACCGGATTCGAGCGCGGCGTTCTCCCGATCGGCGACTGGTCAACCAGGATCACTTCGTCAACGAACTCAGCGCCTTCAAGCTTCGTCCAATTCGCCGGCGCCGGGAGCGTCCCATTGGTCTGTTTCTTGGCCGTCGCCAACGCCGGATAGAGAACGTCGTGCAGTAAGGTCGATTTGCCCGATCCGGAAACGCCGGTGATGGCCACGATCATGTTCAGCGGGATGGTCAAATCGAGGTTCTTGAGATTGTGCTCTCGCGCCCCTTTGATTCTGATCTCGTGCGGGCTGGGCTTTCGCCGCGCATTGGGCAGCTGAATCCGCAGGTCCTCGGAAAGATAGCGTCCGGTCAGCGACGCGGGATTCTTGATTATCTGCTCATAGTTTCCCGTAGCGATGACGTTGCCGCCGCTCTCGCCCGCGCCGGGACCGAGATCGAGGATGCGATCGGAAGCCTTCATAATGTCAGGATCATGTTCCACGACGAGAATCGTGTTCCCCAGATCGCGCAAGTCATGAAGGATCTTGATCAGCCGGTGCGTATCGCGGCTGTGCAGGCCAATGGATGGCTCATCGAGCACGTACAACGTTCCCACCAGGCGCGACCCCAGAGAAGTTGCGAGTTGGATTCGTTGCGCCTCACCGCCCGACAGAGTTGACGACAAGCGGTTGAGTGTCAGGTACTCCAGCCCGACTTCGTTCAAGAACTTCAGTCGTTCCTCGATTTCCTCCAGCAGCTTTTCGGCAATGCCGGCTTCCTGCGTCGTCAGTGTTACTTCGGAGAAAAACTGCGAGGCCTGTTCCACGGTCAGGCTGCAAACTTCACAGATATTGTGGCCGTTGATCTTCACCTGGCGAGCTTCCACCCGCAGCCGCGCTCCTCCGCAGGTCGAGCAGAGGGAGTACCCGCGGTACCGGCTTAGGAAGACGCGCACATGCAGCTTGTACTTCTTGCGCTCCAGGTGATTAAAGAATCCGCGCACCCCCGGAAAGCGGCCTTCGCCGCCGATAATCATCCGCTGGTGCTCCGGATCGAGTGCTGCCCAGGGCGCGTCGAGCGGAATTTCCACCTGCTTAGCAAAGCGCTTCAGCTCGGTGTTGAGAGGACGGTACTTCGGCTTGGTCCAGGGCTCGATAGCACCCTCAGCCAGAGTCTTGGTCTTGTCGGGAATGACCAGGTCGAGATCGAAGTCAATGGTGTTGCCGAAACCCTGGCAACGCGGGCACGCGCCATACGGACTATTGAACGAGAACAGCCGCGGCTCGGGCTCTTGGTAGCGGATGCTGCAGTGCTTGCACTCGAAGCGATTCGCGAAACGGATCTGTGGGCCGGCTTCGTCCTCGCGGGGGGCCGTCTCGAAGACCACCTCGCCGGATTCGCGATAGCAGCTCTCAATCGCATCCACGATGCGTGAACGAACATCGGCTGAGACTCGGATTCGATCGCTCAACAGGAACACAGGCTGGGAGAAGTCGATGTCAAGTAACGACTCGGGCGTCGAGAACTCAAAAATCTGTCTTTTCTGGTAGAGCCGGTTGAAGCCCCGCTTGCGGAGATCGAAGAGCCGCGCTTTCAGGAGATCGGAATCGAGGCTTTCCTCTTTCTTCTTTGCAGCCCGGGCTTTCTTTTTCTCGGTCTCCTCAGAAGGCGCTCCGGCTACTCTGAGCGGGAACAGCACATTCAGCCGCGTGCCTTCACCCATGGCGAGCACGGCGTCGGCAACTTCGTCGACCGTGTCCTTCTTAACTTCCTTCCCGCATCTGACGCAGTACGTCCGGCCCACGCGAGCAAACAACAGACGCAAGTAGTCGTAGATCTCGGTGGCGGTCGCCACGGTCGAGCGCGGGTTCCGCGTGGTATTCTTCTGCCGGATCGCGACCGCGGGAGCGATTCCGTCGATCCTATCCGCATCCGGCTTTTCGATCCGCTCCAAAAACTGGCGCGCGTACGCCGACAGCGACTCCACATAGCGGCGCTGCCCTTCCGCATAGATCGTGTCGAAGGCGAGCGACGACTTGCCCGATCCTGACACTCCGGTCACCACCGTCAGGGTGTTGTGAGGGATCTCGAAATCGATGTTCTTCAGGTTATGGACGCGCGCGCCGCGAACAACAATGGATTCGGTGGACATCTTCGGAGTTACCGCAGCCGCCGGAGCAAGACAGGGAACAGGAGACTCGGGCTCCCTCCAGCGGATATCGTCGGGAACACTGCGGTATCTTCCATTATAAAGGGGAGGACTAGAACCTCTCAACGAGATCCTGCAATCCAGATCAGCGAGGTCAGCGATTGAGAAATGACCAGGACGGTTTCTGCGCCCATCCTCCCGTCTATAACAACAACGGCGCAGCGCGGGATCTCAATTTCTGCTTTGACCAGCTGCCGGTTCCTCGCGGCAAAAACAGGCCGCTCGGAATGACCATTCCGCTGAATGGACAACAACGAAACCTAGGCATGTCGCGACATGGATTTGCTCTTCCGGGACGCATTGGCCAGGGCCAGCCACCCCACTAGCGCCGCATATTTCTCGTCCTGACGCCAGGGCGGTCCGATCGATCGTCCCAGCTTTCGGAGCTGCTGCTCGATCGCGGCCGTCAAGAAATCGAGATCCCGTTCGGCGCGGCTGAACAGTTCGCGTTCCTTTACTCCCAGCACCAGCAAGCCGCATTGCTCGCCAGCCTGGGCGAGCGCCTGGCGAAAGAGTTCGCCTTCGGCGGCATGGATCATGGCATGGGAGGCCAGAATGCCCGCTAAAGAGGGAAGAGCACGCCCCGAGGCGAGCACCAGACCGCAGGCGTTCACGGGGTGGCCTTTTTTTTGCAAAGCATCCACCGTTCGGCCGAGAGCGTCTTGCGCCAAACGGTAGGTGCGCTCCAGGCACCTCGCCACCAGCTTCTCGGCGTCTTCCAATTTCAGGGGCTCGGCGGCGTGGTAGGGCTGCTTGGAACCGGCCATGGTGGGATCAGCCAGCTGGATAATGCGTCGCTCAACCACGGAAGGCGAGCGAGACGGCCCCGCTATCGCGACCAAAGCGGCCCATCCGGAGTGCGCCCGCAAGCCGATGGCGGCGGCTTCGCCCAAGCCTCACCTCATTGTCGTGGGTCGAACCTAAAAGTTCAGGACCGGTCGGCTTCTTCGTCCCGTCGCTTGCCGTAGCGCATCGCCATCCCGATACCCAGGGTCATAAAACCGGCGGGAGGAATGAGCAGCACCACCACGGCGCGATTGATGGCCCTCTGGCCATCCTTGCTGGCGGCTGCGGCGGTCGAGTAACACATGGCGCAACCCTGGCCGAAAGCAGGCCCGGCCCACAGCACCAGGAACCCTACGAGCGTGGCTAGTCGAAGTTTCACTTCACTCCCAGGTGAAGAATTCGGAATGCGTCAGGGAAGAAGATGCACATCATGGCCAAGCAGAAAACCAGCGAGCACATGGTCAGCCATTTCATGCGGGAAACTTCGAACTTGAGGTGCATGAAATAGCCGATGATGAGTCCGGCCTTGATCAGCGACAGTCCCATGAGGATGGTCAGCATCCGCACCGGTTCCATGTTCTGGTAGCCGAGGAAGACTTCAATGCCTGTGATCGCGAGCAGCGCCCCCCAAACCCAGAAAAACTGCGCCTTGCCGTGATGCCGGTGCTGTTCCGCCACTTGTTCGGCAATTGCGACCTGCACAGCGTCCATGGTCGTCTCAGGCTCCTAGAGAATTCGGGTCGACATCAAGTAAACCAGCGGGAAGATGAACATCCAAACCAGGTCTACGAAGTGCCAGTAAAGCCCGGCCACCTCGACATCGGACGAGTCATAGACCTTCGGCTTCAAGAACACGATCACGCTGGCCGCGATGGCCGCCAGCAGCAATACATGCGCGCCGTAGTGGAACGGGCTGTAAGAAGGCGTTGCCAGCCAGGCTACCAGCCAGAGTCCGAGCAGAATCGGAATGAACTTCTTGCGCAAGGCAACGATGCCCAGATAGATGACCCCCAGCGTGACGTGCAGCATGTGCATGCCGGTCAGCCCGAAGAAGGTCGCCGGAAACTGGGGCACCGTCCTGCTTACATTGGCAAATTCCTTGCTGGCCTCGTGTCCGGGAACGGCCGGGAAGACCGGCAGCGTGAGACCTTCGGCGATCAGGTTGCTCCACTCGTGGCCGTGCAGGATGACGAATGCCGTGCCGCAAGCCATGGTCGCGAGCAACCAGCCTCGCACCGCCTTCCCCTTGCCGAATACCGACGCCCGCACCGCCAGCACCATGGTGAGGGAACTGGTCAGAAGAAATGCGGTCATCAGCGTGGCGTTTCGAATGCTCTCGGAATGAAATGGCGTCGGCCAGTTGGGGGTCGAGATACGTCCGTAGCTGTAGGCGTAAAGCAGCGCTCCGAAGGTGAGCGAATCGGAGAGCAGGAACAACCACATCCCAATCTTTTTCGAGTAGGTGCCAAACAGCGACGGTTCGTAAGCTGCCGCTACCCCGTGCTGCTCGACTGCGACATCAGCCATCGTCTCAGGTCTCCTGCTTAGCTATCGAGCGAGTTCAAGCAATGCGAAGACGTAGATCCACAACAGCGCCATGAAGTGCCAATACCAGGCGGTAATGTCCACCACGATGCGTCGGGCTTCCACCGGCCTGCGCACGAGGGCGGTGGCGGCCGCATACACGAGTGCCACCACACCTCCAACCAGGTGAATGGCGTGCATTCCGGTCAGGAGGTAGACAAACGAACTGCTGGGGCTGGTCGCAAGCAAGAACCCGCGATCCGCGAGTTCCTTCCACGCCATAAATTGCCCGAAAAGAAATCCCAGGCCGAGCACGACCGTCAGGCCGAGCCAGGGGAAGCTCTTTTCCTCGCCCAGCGAAATTCCGGGAATGGACCTGACCGGCGCCAAGGCCGCCTCGCGCGTAATGTGACGGCGTGCGCATTCCATGGTGATGCTGCTGATCACCAGCACAAGCGTGTTCACCAGCAACAGAACCCAGGGCAGGTTTACCGGCAGCCAATCGTGGATGTACCGGTTGGTCTCGTCGTCCAGAGTAGGCAGCCCCTGCCGGATGATGTAGGCGCTGGTGAACGAGACGAACAGCATGATCACCGGCGTGATGCCGACGGCCAGACCCAGCCGTGCCCGGCGCAAACGCTGCCCGTAATCCGGCGACCCTCCACCCCCGCGCCCGTCGTCGCCACCGCCTTGAATAGGCGGAAGTTCGCGGCCGCCCCGGTGAAAAGTCCTAGGATCGCTGGTAACCGTCGAACTCAAGATTCCATACTCCCAATTTCGGTGTGGCGCGAGCGCCCGCGTGCTCTTCAATCGACAGGCGCCGTAGCCGGATCGGTCTGCATGGTGTAATCCCGAGCCGCCCCGGGAACGCTGTATTCGTACGGACCGTGGTTCACAACCGGCGTGCGTCCGCCAAAATTGTCATGCGGAGGAGGGGTCGCGGTAGTCCACTCCAGCGTGGTGGCCTCCCAGGGATTGTCGCTGGCCTTCTCACCCTTCTTCATGCTCCAAAACAGGTTGAACAGAAAAACCAACTGCACGGCGATGGTGACGAACGCCGCGTAGGTCATGAACGTCTGCAAAGGAATCAGCTTGGTCTGGTAAGCGACTTCCGTGAACTGGGAATAACGCCGCGTCTGCCCGGCCATGCCGAGGTAGTGCATGGGCATAAAGATCGCATACGTGCCCAGCAGCGTGACGAAGAAGTGGACCTTGGCTAGAGTCTCATTCATCTTTCTTCCGAACATCTTCGGGAACCAATAATAGGTCGCAGCAAAGATGCCGAAGATGGCGGCCACGCCCATGATCAGGTGGAAGTGCCCTACTACGAAATAAGTGTCGTGCAGCGGGATGTCGAGCACCGGCTGCGCCAGGAAGGGTCCGCTCAGTCCGCCGGAGACAAACAAGGAAACGAAACCGATGGCAAACAGCATGGGCGAGTAGAGGCGAACTTTTCCGCCCCAAATCGTTCCCAACCAGTTGAATGTCTTGATCGCCGAGGGAACACCGATCGCCATGGTCATGAGCGAAAAGGCGAACGCCGAGTAGGGACTCATGCCGCTCATGAACATGTGGTGGCCCCAAACCATGAATCCCATGAAGCCGATGGCCATCAGGGCGTAGACCATCGCGCGATAGCCGAAAATCGGCTTGCGCGAAAAAGTGGAGATCAACTGGGAGGCCACGCCCATGCCCGGTAAGATGGCGATATAGACTTCGGGGTGACCAAAAAACCAGAACAGATGCTGCCAGAGCAGAGGGGAGCCGCCCCTGTGACCCATGACCTGGCCGTTTACGACCACCAGAGGTACGTAAAAGCTGGTACCCAGGTTGCGGTCAAGCAGCAGCAGAATCCCGGCCGAGAGCAGCACTCCAAAGGCCAGCAGGCCGAGAATCGCGGTGATGAACCATGCCCAGACGGTCAGCGGCATGCGCATCAGAGTCATGCCTTTGGCGCGCAGGTCCAGGGTGGTTGTAATAAAGTTCAGCGCGCCCATCAAGGAAGCGACGCAGAAGATGGCGATGCTTGTAATCCACAAGTCTGCGCCCAATTGCTGACCCGGTCCGGCATTGGGAAGCGCGCTCAGCGGTGCGTATCCTGTCCAGCCGTGCAGGGGAGCACCGCCGCCCACGAAGAAGGCGGAAATCAGGACCACAAATGCCACAAAAGTCGTCCAGAACGACAGCATGTTCAGGACGGGAAACGCCATGTCGGGCGCGCCGATCTGAATCGGCAGAAAGTAATTTCCGAAACCGCTCTGCGGCGCGGTGGTGAGCACGAAGAACACCATGATGGTGCCGTGCATGGTGAGCAGACCGAGATAGGTTTCCGGCTTGATCTCGCCGACGAGCGGCAACTGCGCGGTCGGCCAGATCAGGTGGATGCGCATCAGCAAGGACAGAAACATGCCGGTGAACACCGCGATCAACGCCAGAAAGTAGTACTGAAGGCCGATTACCTTGTGGTCCAGGCTGAAAATGTATTTCCGGATAAAGCCCTGGGGGGCGGCGTGCGCGTGTACAAGGTCGGTGCTAGCCATGGTTATTGCTTCGCCGCCTCCCGCTCGGCAAGCCACTTGTCAAAATCCGCCTGGCTGACAACTTTCACCATGCCGTGCATCTTGTAATGCCCTAATCCGCATAATTCGGCGCACGCGATCTCGTAATCGCCGACTTCTGTGGGGGTGAAGTGCATCTGAATGATTAATCCCGGGACCGCATCCTGCTTGAAGCGAAAAGAGGGAACGAAGAAGCTGTGGATGACGTCTACGGCTCGCAGACTGAGATCGTCTTGGCGGTTTACCGGCAGGAACATCGTTCCTGTGACCACGTCATCTTTGGCAGCTGCGTCTTCCGGGTCGAGGCCAATCGCGGCTTCGTTGCCGGAGGATGGGTCGATCAAATCAGGTTTAGTCGCCCCATATTTGCCGTCCGCGCCGGGATAGCGGAAGTACCAGGCAAACTGCATGCCGGTGACTTCCACGGGCACGGCACCGGCTTGGGCGGGCTCGAAACGTTCTGCCGCCCAGATCGGGCTGCCCATCAGGTTCAGGCCAATGAAGAGAATTGCCGTCAGCGCCGTCCACAGCACTTCCAGCTTGGTGTTGCCGTGGGAATAGCTAACCGGCCGCGCCTGGCCCCGATCGCGATATTTCCAGACCAGGTACCCGAGTCCCGATTGCGCGGCGACGAAGACCAGGCCCATCACGATGTAGGTGAAGCTGAACTGGTGATCGATGAGGGGAGCGGCGACTGTTACGCCTTTCGGTAACCACCAGGTCTTGGCCGCGAAGAAGTAAGTGCTGACGAATGTGATCAACCAGATAATCGAGAGAAGCGCGAGGCCCATCCACTAGCCTCCCCTTTTCGTGATGATTCGCCCCACATCCGCTGCTATTCCTGAGCTTTTTTTGAAGGAAGCTGCGGCTGGCCCCGAAGTCTATCACAGGGCAACGTGACCTGTGCAACCCGGCGAGGTGATATCGCGGGGAGGGCAGCGAGCCAGTGGTGGAATTCAACGCGCTCCCAAGCGGGGCGCAGGAGGGGAGACGCCACCACGGTTGATGGCGTCATCTCGGCGGACACGAGTCGGCGAAGAATCGGGCGTGTCTGGCGGGGAACTCGATTTGTGCTCCGGCGCGTCGCCGAAGACAATGTCCGGATGCCCGACGAGCGCGCCAGCTGGAACCAACGCTACCGCGAGCGCTCCCCCAGCTCGCTCGAGCCCGATCCCTTGCTGGTGACAAGCTACGAGGAATTTATCCAGCCGCTCTTTCCGCATGGTGGTATTGCGCTTGACGTCGCCGGAGGCGTCGGCCGCCACGGCCGGTGGCTGGCCGAGCGCAATTGGAAAGTTGATCTGGTAGATATCTCCGAGGTTGGAGTTGCGCAGGCCAAGCAGAACGCCGGGCGATCGGCGGCCCATATTCGATTCGGGGTGGAGGATTTGAAGAAGTTTTCCTTTCCCCAAAACCACTACGACCTGGTCCTGGTGTTCTTCTATCTGGAGCGTACGATCTTTCCTGACTTCGTTCGCACCTTGCGTCCCGGCGGTCTGCTGCTCTACAAGACTTATACGCGCCAGCAGGGCAAGTTCGGGGGAGGCCCCAGCCATCCCCTGCACCTGCTCAAACCGAATGAACTGCTCGAGGCTTTCTCCGCCCTCGAGATTCTGTTCTACCGGGAAACCATCCGCCAACGTGGCATCGCCGAACTGGTAGCGAAAAAATCCTAGTTTGGTTTCTCCGCGCTCTCTGCGCTCTCGGCGGTGAATTAGAATCATCCGCTTATGCCCAAGAAAGCCCCGGGCCCGGGTCACAACACTCGGTCGATCCGCGTGCCGAAGAACTACTGCTTCGCCTGCGGCAAGCATAACCCGGAGGGCATGCGTCTGAAGTTTGCCTACGACGAAGAGCAAGATTGCTTTGTCTGTCGTTTCCGCCTAGGTAAGCGCTACACGGGACCGCCGGGTCACACCCATGGCGGAATCATTGCCACTATCCTCGACGAAGCCATGGGCAAGGTGAACAAACTCCGCCACGTCGTCGCGCTGACTTCCCGGATCACGGTGGATTAGCTGAGACCCGTGCCCCTCAACCAACCTCTGCGCGTCGAATCTCGGGAAGTCGGAGTCAGGGGCCGCCGCCACATCAACCTGGCTGAAATCCTAAATCGGACGGGAGAAGTGCTGGCCCGCGGCCGCGGAACCTTCATCGCCATCGATCCCGACCGAATGTTTCGCAGATTTGTCGACCGCTAAGACCTGGCTTGCCCGCGTCGGGACAGCCGCCCTCGTCTAGGTCCGTCTCATAGCTTCCAGTATCGTCGCCAGCTCCCCCACTCCGCGTCGAATTTCCTTCGCATCGACCGCGGCAAACCCGAGAACGAGGGCATTTTTTCGCGCCCGCCCTGACGCATAACGGCTGAGGGGCGCCACTTCGACGTCTCTCTCGGCAGCCGCCCTCGCGGCGCGCTCCTCGCTGATGCTGTCCTGCAACCAGCCCACCGTCTCGAGACCAGCCTCGACGTGGGAAATCTCCAGCAGCCCCGACAGTTTTTCTCGTGCACCGTCGAGCAGCACCGCCAGGCGCTCCGCATACAACTCGCGCATGCGGCGAATGTGCCGGGCAAAATGTCCTTCGCTGATGAAATCGCAAAGCACAGCTTGTTCCAACAGCGGAGGATGATGCGTGCTCACTGACTCGGCGGCGGCGAACACATCCACCATCTCGGCGGGAACCACCAGGTATCCGAGCCGCAGGGCAGGAAAGAGCACAGCGCTGAAGCTGCCTGCAAAAATCACCACGCCGGATGGGTCCAATCCCTGGAGAGCGGGAATCGGCCGCGCCGAGTAGCGATACTCGCTGTCGTAGTCATCCTCGAAAATCAGCGTTCCCGACCGCCGCGCCCATTCCAGCAGTGCCAGCCGGCGTCGCAGGCTCATGGTGACCCCGAGAGGGAACTGGTGGGCGGGCGTTACGTAGACCAGGCGGGCTCGTGAATGCCGGCGCAACCCGCGTTCCCAGTCCAAACCTTCTTCATCGACGGGCACCGGACAGATCTTCGCGCCCGCGGCGTGAAAGACAACCGCCGCCCCGGGATAGCCGGGTTCCTCCATCCATACCGGCTCGCCAGGATTCAGCAGAACTCGCGCGGTGCGATCTAAAGCTTCCTGCGCACCGGAGACGATCAGGACTTGCTCCGCCGAGCACTTCACTCCGCGCGAAGTGTTCAGGTACTCGGCCACCGCTTCGCGCAAGGGACGGTATCCCAAGGCTTCCCCGCCGGCCAGCAGGTGAGTCGATACGCGTCGCAGCCGCCGTGCCGCCACCTGCGCCCACAGCGTGGTGGGAAACAGGTCCAGGGCCGCCAAGTTGGCGCGAAAGGCGCGAATCGGTCGGGTACTGCTGGGGGGAAGAAAAGGCTGCAGCCGTCGGGCATAGGAAGATAGCGGCACCGGGCGGTGAGGCAATTTCTTTTCCTGCCGCACCCGTCCTACTTCGAGCAGGTGATCGGGGAGCACCTGGCTGACATAGGTCCCCGACCCGGCTCGGCCCTCCACATAGCCTTCCGACTTCAGTTGCTCAAAAGCGGTAACCACGGTGGGACGCGAAATACGGTAGGTCTCTGCCAGGTCGCGCGTGGCCGGAAGCCGCGAACCGGGCCGCAGGCGTCCGGCAAGAATGGCTGATCTCAGTTCTTCATAAAGCCAGCGATATAGATTGCGATCGGCCCGGGGCGCGGCCAGACTCAAGGGCAGGGTAGCGGCTTGTTTTGGCATAATAAAAGTGGTATGGCAAGAATATCCTAAATGGCTCTTGCAACAATACCAATAAGGAACCTAACTTAAGAGCAGGGAATTTAGTCGGAAAAGCGGGGCGCGCCCCCGGGCGCGAACTAAGGAGTGCCAGCATGTCTCAGGACAAGGGAAATGGTTTGCGTCTGAAGATCGGCCTGGCCGAGATGTTGAAGGGCGGCGTGATCATGGACGTCACCAACGCCGAGCAGGCGACCATCGCCGAACAGGCGGGAGCCGTAGCCGTCATGGCGCTGGAGCGGGTGCCGGCGCAGATCCGCGCCGAAGGTGGCGTCGCCCGCATGGCCTCGCCCAAAAAGATTCGCGAGATCATGGACGCGGTCTCGATTCCGGTGATGGCCAAGTGCCGCATCGGCCACTTTGCCGAGGCGCAAATCCTCGAGGAGCTGGGCGTCGACTACATCGACGAATCCGAAGTCCTTACTCCCGCCGACGAGGCCCATCACGTCGATAAGCATGCCTTCACCGTCCCGTTCGTCTGCGGGGCCCGTAATCTGGGCGAAGCTTTGCGCCGCATCGCGGAAGGTGCGGCCATGATTCGTACCAAGGGCGAAGCTGGCACCGGCGACGTCGTGCATGCCGTCAAACACATGCGACAAATCATCTCCCAGATCCGTGAACTCACCGTTCTCGGGGAAGAAGAGCTCTATGCCCGTGCCAAGAACCTGCAAGCGCCCTATGAACTGGTGCGCCTGGTCGCCAAGGCAGGGAAGTTGCCGGTGCCGAATTTCTCCGCCGGCGGCATTGCCACTCCGGCGGATGCGTCGCTGGTTATGCAGCTAGGCGCAGAGTCGGTGTTCGTTGGCTCCGGCATTTTTATGAAGGACTCGACCAGCTTTGCCGATCCGGCCGATGCCGAGCGGCGTGCGCGTGCCATCGTGCGCGCCACCACGCATTACCAGGACCCTAAAGTATTACTTGAAGTCAGCTCTGACGTGCCCAGCGCCATGAAAGGCCTGGCCGTTGGAGCCATGGACGAAGCCCAGATGCTGCAAACCCGGGGCTGGTAGCAAGCCAGACCGCGCTTAGCCAGGGGAAGCGCCAAGGGCTGCTGGCTAGAGTTGCTTTTCTCAAGGTGCGCAAATGAAGGTTGGGGTGCTGGCCGTCCAGGGCGATTTCGACGCTCACCGCAAGCGCCTGGAAGAACTAGGCGCCGAAGTCGTCTTGGTGCGCAAACCCGAACAACTGGACGAAATCGCTGGTCTGGTCCTACCGGGAGGCGAATCGGGCGCCATTCTGCGAATCCTTGGCGAGCGCGGCGTCGAGAAGCTCAAGCAATTTGTTCGGAGGAAGCCCGCCTTCGGCACCTGTGCCGGCGCAATCCTTTTGGCCAAGGAAATCACCAACCCCGAGCAGCCCGGCCTGGGCGCTCTGGATATCCGCATCCGCCGCAATGCCTACGGACGCCAGATAGACAGCTCGATTCGCGAAGGACGGCTAGGCAGCGCTCCGCTCGAGATGGTTTTTATCCGCGCGCCAAAAATTGAGCGCGTGGGCCCGGGCTTAGAGGTCCTGGCCACAGAAGGGAAGGATCCGGTGGCCGTGCGCCAGGGCAAGACCATGGCCGCAACCTTCCACCCCGAACTCTCAGACGACACCCGCATGCATCAGGAATTCCTGAAACTGATTGGCAACGGACACAACTAACGCCGGCATCTTGCCGGCTGGCTGGCGGGCGTCACCCCCGCTCACCTTGGGTAAAGCACATTTCTTGCTGGCCCGGAAATTTCGCCAAGAAATTTCCTGACACCGACATTTAGCCACGCGAAACCGTTCGGTTACGTATTCGGAGCGAATCCACTTTCCAAGCGTTGGCCGATCCTACCCGCCGCGCCGTGTTGGATATGCTGCGGCGCGGCCGTCAGCCCGCCGGACAGATCGCCACAATGGTTTCCCGTTTCACGCCCGGCTATCTCCAGGCACCGGCGGCTGCTGCGCCGGGCCCATTTGGTCGAGGAGCGAAAACCGGGACGACATCGCGTCTACCAGTTCACCCCGGAACCCCTTGCAAGCCGTCGATCACTGGCTCGAGTCTTACCGCATCTTCTGGCGTCGTAATCTGGCCAGCCTGAAGGCGTTGGCCGAGCACGCCAAGGACTTACCAAGAAACAAAGTGAAAAGTGAAATGACCCGAGGAGGATTCCGATGAGCCACGCACGACGGTGCGGGGAGAATTGCACCCCCGGCAGGGGGGAAGGCTAGTCGCGATTCGGCACCGCGGATTTTGAGAGGCCAGCCCCGGGTGGCGGAGGATCACGGCCAAGCGGGGACAGGAGGGCGCGGCTGGATGCCGGCATGGGGTGGAGAAACAGGCCACCATCGACTCGCGAGAGTGAGCAAGCATGCCGGGTAGAGGCGGGCGTGCCCCGTCTCTACCCGGCCCGTTCGGTTTCCACCCGGGTTATACTTGCCCTATATGGCTGGGGGCTCCGACAAAACCTTCTACCTGGAAACTTTCGGCTGCCAGATGAACGTCCATGATTCGGAAAAGGTCATTGGCACGCTCATCTCGCAAGGCTACCGCCAGGTTGCGACGGTGGAGGAAGCGGGCCTGATCCTGTACAACACCTGCTCCATTCGGGATAAGGCCGAGCAGAAGGTTTTTCATCGCCTCGCCGACTACAAGAAGCTGCAAGCAGAAGGCAAGAAGTTTGCAGTGCTGGGCTGCGTGGCCCAGCAGGAAGGCGAGAAGATTTTCGAGCGCGCCCCGCATGTTTCGATCGTCTGCGGCTCCGCCTCGTACCGAAACTTGCCCGAGATGCTGGTACAGATCGAGGCAGGGAAGAGCCGTGTAACCGGACTGGACGACCGTCAGACCGATGAGTGCTTCGAAACCGAGTTTACCGCCCGCACCAACCCGCACCGCGGCTACATCACGATTATTGAAGGCTGCGACAAGTTCTGCGCCTATTGCGTAGTTCCCTTCACGCGGGGCAAGGAGCGCAGCCGCACCTCCGAGTCGGTGCTCGCCGAAGCCCGCCGCATGGCGGAGCTTGGCTATACGGAAATCCAACTGCTCGGTCAGAACGTGAACTCCTATCAGGATCCGCTAGGGAAAAAGAGTTTTGCCGAACTGTTGAGCGCGGTGGGCGCGCTTCCCGGCATCAAGCGCGTGCGCTTTACCAGTTCCCATCCGCGCGACTTCGGCCGCGACATTGTCGAAGCCATCGAGTCCGAGGCGTCCCTCTGCAACCACGTCCACCTGCCGGTGCAGAGCGGTTCGACGCGTGTTCTTTACGCCATGCAGCGTCTCTACACGCGCGACGAGTACCTGGAGCGGGTGGTGTGGATGAAGGCTGCCCAGCGGGAAATCAGCATTACTACGGATATCATTGTGGGCTTCCCCGGAGAGACCGAGACTGACTTTGAGGAAACCCTCTGGTTACTGGACGAGGTCGAATACGATGGCGTGTTCTCGTTCAAATACTCGCCGCGCCCGAACACTCCGGCTCTCAAATACCCCGATGCCATCCCGGACGGGGAAAAATCCAGGCGCCTGGCAGTCTTGCAGGAGAAACAGCGCGAAATCCAGAGGCGCCGCTATCAGCGCCACGTCGGAGAAGTGATGGAAGTGATGGTGGAAGGGAAGAACGAGGCGCGGGGACAGTGGATCGGGCGGACGTCCGACAACAAAGTCCTGAACTTCACCGCGTCGGAGGCTCGACAACCGGTTCCCGGCAGCTACCGGGCGATCACGGTAACAGGCAGTTTTCCCAACAGCCTGGTGGGGGAAATGGTGATATAAGGAATTTTCCAATTGTCCGTGGCAGCCTTCTCCCCTGGCAATACGCAACCCAAAATCTCCCGGAGGACACGATGGAAGTGGAAATGAAAATTCGCGGGCTGATGATGGATCCCGTCACCAACATGCCCATCGTGATCCTCAAGGACGTGGGCAGCGACACCGTCCTGCCCATCTGGGTTGGCGTCTACGAGGCCAACGCCATCGCCCTGGAGATTGAGAAGGTCACCACCCCGCGTCCCATGACCCACGACCTGATCAAGAACGTCCTCACCGGGCTCGATACCCAGGTGCACAAGGTGGTCGTGACCGAGCTCCGGGAAGATACTTTCTACGCCGTGATTTGGCTGGACCGCGGAGGACAAGCCATCAGTATCGACTCGCGCCCCTCCGACGCGCTCGCGCTCGCTCTGCGGGTGGATTGTCCCATCTTTGTCGAAGATGAGGTCCTGAAGAATTCCAAGCTGGCCTCCAACGTCTCGGACCGCGTCACCAGCGAAGAGCTGCGCAAGTGGCTGGAGAACCTGGGGGACGATGACCTAGGTCGATACAAAATGTGAAGAATTACCGATCGCCAGTTCAAAAACCTTGGTGAATCGGGAGTCGGCCATCGTATGGATCCCGCCGAGCAGCTCCAGCGCATCTACCTTGCCGGCTTTGAACTGGAAACCTTCGAACGCTTTCCCAAGTGCATTGGCGTAGTCCGCGACCACTGCGTAGCGCTGCTGGTCCCTGGTACCGAGGGCCTCCAGCTTCTTGGCAGCCCGGGCTGGCGCATGGGGGAAGTGATGGGCGTGCTGGTCGAGAAAGAGGGCCGCCGAGTCTTCCAGGCGAAAGATGAGATCCTCGAGGCCACACCGGACAGGCTGCAGGTTCTGCAGCACTTCCGGGAAGATTTAGTTGCGGCATTGCGCAAATAGCTCCTTACCTCATCATCAAGACATCAAAAGTGATGCAATAGCAACGTACTTGACATCACCTAGCGCGATCAGCTCGACCGACGCCAATACACCAAGCCGCATGGGCCCTATGCGGGCCGACTAACAGCAGCTGGGGCAGAATCGGGATTCAGGCGCGAGCAATCGCTCGCCGTCGTGGGGACAGACCTAACCTGGCTCGGCAGGGTCGCAAGCGCCGCCTCGGGGACCGGCGTGGGAAGCTGCCTGGTCGATCGTCCGCACTTAACATAATACCTATTATCGGACATTGCATCGGCTGCGGAGGATCTCCCATGAAGCTCGCTATCCTGCTCGCCCTCTGGGTGGTCGCGTTGTTTCAAAACTACGCCACCCGCGAAATCGCCGACTCTGCGGCCGATGGATTCACCTAGTCTATAGTCTAGGGCTGCCGGTGCGAGAAGTTGCCGGATGAAGGCGGAGTGCGGCATATGGAAATCGTGATGGTAGTGCCTGGGAAATTGTTGGCAATCGCCGGCGGCCTGGGCCCGCTGCAATCCATTGCCGCGACCGGAAGCATGAAGATCATGCTATCGATGGCCAGCGGCGACACAAAGCTTGAGGTCACCTACAGTCTCAGCGGCTATCTCCACACCGACATGTTTTCTGCCGCAGAATTTGTGTAGTTTGGGACTACCCCCCACGCTTCTGAGGATTGGAGGGATCTCGGCCGGAGGCCAAGTCAGGGTAGGCAGAGGCGGTAGGTATATACTTGACTCACTTGGGCGCAGGCTAAACACGCCCGCAACTCGCGTGTCAATTTTTTTCATCGTGCTTAGAGTTTGTGGTGGAAAAGGATCGGAAACCAACCCGGGATACTGACGATACTCTAGTCCCCGGGAGCAGCAGTCCCCCACCAGCGGGCGCCGTCGCTCAGACGCTCACACCTGTTCCCGCGGGTGAAGGGCACGCCTCCACCGGACACGCTTCTTCCTCCTATTCCGGGCTAAGTACTGGGCCGGTGCTTGAGCCTGGCTACCTGCTGGGCGGCCGCTACGAAATCCTCGACGTGCTTGGCGAAGGTGGCATGGGAGCGGTTTACAAGGCCACCGACCGTGAAGTGGATCGTATTGTCGCGCTCAAAGTCATTCGTCCCGAGCTTGCCAGCAATCCCGCCATCATCCAGCGTTTTAAGCAGGAATTGATCCTGGCTCGCCAGGTCACCCATCGCAACGTCATCCGCATCTACGACTTGGGTGAAGCCGACAGCGTGAAGTTCATCACCATGGAGTTCGTCGAAGGCCAGGACCTGCGCAGCCTGCTTAGCGAACGCGGCAAACTCCCGCCCGCCGAGGCTGTGGAGATCATGCAGCAGGTCTGCCATGCGTTGGAGGCTGCCCACACCGAAGGCGTCATACATCGCGACCTGAAGCCGCAGAACATCATGTGCGACAAGTCGGGACGCGTCATCGTCATGGATTTTGGGTTGGCCCGCACACTGGAAGGCGAAGGTATGACCCAGACCGGTGCGCTCATCGGCACTATGGAATACATGTCGCCGGAGCAAGCCCTAGGCAGCCAACTCGACCAGCGCTCCGACCTTTACACTGTCGGACTCATTTTCTACGAGCTGCTCACCGGCAAGGCGCCCTACAAGGCGGACAGCGCACTCGCCAGCCTGCTCAAACGCACGCAGGAACGCGCTACGCCTCTCACCGACCTCGACAGCACCCTTCCCATGTCGCTGAGCAATCTCGTCAGCAAGTGTCTGGAACGCGACGCCAACCTGCGCTACGGCTCGGCCAAAGCACTACTTGCCGACCTCGACCGCTGGCAGGGCCACGTGGCTGCCGCGTCGCTAGCGTTCCCCGCCCTCGGAACCTGGGCGCAAGGCCGCTGGCGCTGGATCGGAATT
>QIAU01000233.1 GCA_003225055.1 Acidobacteriota bacterium | reverse complement strand
TGGGCAAGAATCCTGGCTTCACGGTCGTTGCGGTAATCTCGCTTGCGCTGGGAATCGGCGCGAATACTGCCATATTTACCCTCGTCAACGCGCTGCTGCTTCGTGACCTTCCTGTTCGCCAGCCAGAACGCCTTATCGAACTTTCCGCAACCCCGCGGGGTGGCAACGTCCCGTTCCCGTATCCCATGCTCCAAGAGGTGGAACGCGGACAACACGTTTTCTCTGATTTCATCGGATGGAGCGCCCCCAACATGTTTGACGTGGAGGTGAGCGGAGTGCTCTCGCAGAGCAATGTAATTAAAGTATCCATGTTGGAGTGAGCGACCTAATTAACGCTGCTGCTCGCACCACCGGGCGATCTTGGCCACGAACGCTTCGGAATCCGGCTCGCCGCCGCGACCCGTCTCAATGGGATTGACCAGAGGGAAGTCGGCCGCAAAGGTGAATCCAGTTATGTAGGCGTCGCCGGACGAGTCCACGGCGATGCCACGCCCCTGGTTTTCATCGCTTCCGCCGAGGCAGGTGGAATAAACGAGGGCATAGCTCTGAGCATTCAAGTCCGAGACGAAAACATCAGGCCCCCCTGCGGCACCCGCGCAGGACTGGATGGGATGCTTGGTGGGGAAGTCGCCGGAGGAGGTAGTTCCTATGAGCAAAGCATTGCCGAAGGAATCCACCGCGATCCCATAGCCAAGGTCGTAGTCGCTCCCACCGAGGTAAGTGGAATAAACCAAGGCGCTGCCGGCCGCGTTGAGCTTGGTGACAAACGCATCAGAGTAGCCAGCGGGGGTGCGCTGGAAGGCCCCGTTAGTGGTGGGAAAGTTTGTCAAAATGGTTTCCCCGGTGAGGTAAGCGTTGGCGGAAGAATCCACCGCGATGGCGTAGGCGTGGTCTCCTCCGCTTCCCAGGTAGGTGGAGTAAAGCAGTCCGGTGCCGTCCGCGTTGAGTTTGGAAACAAAGGCACCACCATCACTGCCGCTCTCGAAGGCCCCGTTAGTGGTGGGAAAGTCGGACGAAAGCGTAGACCCTGTGACGTAGGCGCTGCCGGACTGGTCCACCGCGACTCCATTGCCTTGGTCGTTGGCATTGCCTCCGAGATAGGTGGAGTAAAGCAGTCCGGTGCCGTCTACGCTGAACTTGGTGACAAAGGCATCGTCGTTGCAGCCACAGGTAGTCTGGAAGTCTCCGCCAGTCGTAGGAAAATCGTGCGATTGGGTTACCCCGGTCACATAGGCGTGGCTGGACGCGTCCACGGCGATTCCATTGCCGTGCTCGTAGCTGCTACCCCCAAGATAGGTCGAATAAACCAGAGCGCTGCCGTCCGGGCTGAATTTTGTCACAAAGGCATTAGAGCCAAGCGTAGAGGCGAGGTTGGGTTGAAAGGCATTCGCTGTCGGGAAGTCAGGCGAATAAGTCGTTCCTGTGACATAGGAGCTGCCGGAAGAGTCCACGGCAATGCCCGAGCCAGCGTCATCGTTGCTGCCACCCAGGTAGGTGGAGTAAACAAGGGCGTTGCCAGCAGGGTTGATTTTCGCCACAAAGGCGTCCTCATACCCTCCGCCCGACGCCAGTTGGAGGGCGTTAAGGGTGGGAAAGTCGGTGGAATGCGTCGCGCCGGTCACGTAGGCATTCCCCGAAGAATCCACAGCGATGCCGTTTCCCCAATCGGCGCCACTCCCGCCAAGGTAGGTCGAATAGACCAGCGCTGGGTCAATGACCAGGGGCTTGGTCTTGTCGTAGCTGGGAATGTCGAACCGTACGCGGTCGTTGGCGACAACAAATCCTGAATTCTGAATAGTGATTGGTGAATTGGCCGAGCCGCTTTTCGGGTCGCCGGGCTGATAAACGCGGGGCTTATGAAGACGAACCTCGCCGCAGGCCAATTGAACGACCAAGTCCCCATTTACATCCGTGCCGATTTTCGAATTTCGATTTTCGATTTCCAGGCTGATGGTCCTCGGATTGCCCCCGGGGGCAACCTCAAAGTCGTATTCGAGTTGGCGCTGGTGGCCATAATAGACGAGATCAATCCCGGGATACACGCCTTCGTATTTCACCCTGGCGTACGTCGGCACGTTCGTGCGCCACTTTTTCTGGTCAGTACCGATGAAGTAGTTCGACTTGCCCGGCAGTTCGTCGACCCCCTTGACCTCTACCGCTCGATTCGCGCCCACCAATCTCATACGCAAGACCTCGGGAGTCTGGGACTCGCCGCTAGGGGTTTGGGACCGAGGTTTGCGCGACGCAGAGTTGTTGTCTAACTCTGAGCCCGGTAGATGAAGAAGATCAAGCGCACGAGACTTGAGCGAAACGTTCAGGTCGCTTCTTCTGCTCTTCGACTTTTCGCCTCCACCATTGGCATTGCGCAGGACCAGGACTGCTTCGTCGCCTCTCAGAAACAGCGTGTATCCCCTGCCCTGCGAGAGAAATTTCACACTTGAGTCTATCTGACCCAGGTTAGCTTCGAAGCTCAGGGGCAGCTTGCCATAGTTTTCTAGCAAAGTACGTTGGCTCGTGGGGCTCTGCCGATCAACGGTGTGGTGCGACCTGGCGCCAGCATCGCCTTTCGCTTGGTGAGAGCTTTGCCGCTGAGCTTGATTTGAAATTGGCTGTGTCGCTTTCCCCCCTCGCAGGATGAACATGGGCAGGGTCGACAACAGGAATGTAGGAACGACAAGCTTCGAAAAATGATGTGGCGAAGCACACTTCCACATGAGATCCCCCTCGATCAGAACCCGCGGTTAGCGGTTTCCAGTTCTGGTCTGCTGAAACCGAATAGAAACAACAATGATGGGCGTATGGAGCGCTCCGCCAGCCCCCTTGAGCGTAGGGACGTCCAGTGCGAAGGTCAATCAGGCATAAGCTGGACATATTAGGCGGAGAACTTTGTAGGAAAGAGGATGCAGTAGAGCCCACGTCTTAGACAGGGGATGACCCCAGGGAAGGGTGCTTCAACATTTCAGCAACACACATTCATTGCCAATCATCGCGTAATACACTCGGTAGCCCGGTCCCCAATCAATCCGTAGCTCGTACAATCCCAGGCGCAGAGATTTGCAAGCACCAAAGTTCCCGGCGGCAAGCCGGTTGATTCGGGTCGCAATCTTCGCCTGTGTGTGGGCATCCGCCAGTTGCGTCAGCCAATCATCAAAGACATCCCCGAGCAGCGCATCGTTTCCGAAGATCTCTGGGATGCTGTGCGGCGC
>QIAU01000232.1 GCA_003225055.1 Acidobacteriota bacterium | reverse complement strand
CAAACTTACGCGCGATCTTAGCCGCGAGTTGTCAAGGGGCACAGCAACCGAGAGCCAGGAGCAACAGCCTGCCGCGCCGAAAGTCAAGACGACTTCCGCGCGTCATAAAGTGCACGAACAAGAGCAAGATCACGCTCACGGCATCGGGTTTGGAATGGCGCATTAGTTCCTTTGTCCAGCCCGTTCCCCAGGGCTCGGATCCAAACAGCACGATATGTAGAGACTGACCCGGCGCGAAGAATTTGTTGACCGCGGAAGGGCTGCAGAAACATCCGGCCGAATTCTTGCCACACAGCTGGATCCGATTCCCGTATTGGCATGGGCCTGAGACGAATTCCCGAATTCCTGCCCCCGCGACATACCAAGGCCTCTCGTTCTTGAGAGATCATTTTGGGCGAATCCCGAACGCCGGATACATATCGGATGGATGCCCGGTCTTGATGACCGTATCGACATGGCGAATGTTGCGGATGTCGTTTGTCGGATCTCCGTTCACGAGGATCATGTCAGAATATTTGCCGGGCGCAATTGAACCAAAGTCCTGATCTTGGTGCATTAATCTTGCGGCTTCGATCGTTGCGATACGAAGAACTTCGGATGCCGGGATTCCGGCTTCGTTGTAGATTTCCAATTCCCGGTCAAATGCATCCGCTTTCGGCGTCGGTCCCGGCGACGATTTGCACGCCACTGTCATACAGTTTCTTTAGCATGCGGAGCATGTTGGCATAGGAGGCACGGAATTGCTTATAGGTCGCAGAATCAGTCACGCCCAGGGCGCCCTGGGCCGATTTCGAGCTTCGCTGCACCTGAACCGGAAGACGCTCGAACATAGCGACATCACCCCTGGCCACCTGCCCCGGCCGGTCTAAGTATGTGTTCTCCCAGGCTCCCATCGTTGGATCGATGACCGTATGAACTTACATTCCGCACTTTCACGAGGCCAGATTTCTACGATTTCTTTGAGCATCATTCCGGTTTTACCCAGGGTGCATTCGCCACTGCGTCCGCGATGATTTCATCGAGCTTTTTCTCCAGAGCACGGTAGTTCTTAATCCTCCTCTCGCATTCTTTTGCCACCTCTTTGCTGATCGTCTTCGTGGTTCGTTTCCCCCCAATGAAGCCCGTCCAGCGGTGATACGTGCCGTGTAGTTTGTTAGGGCTGGCCTTGCAAGCACAGTTGGGCTTGCCGCATTGGCTCTTGGCGGTGGACAGGGAGCCGGGAAGGATGGGGCCCTGGGCTTGAATGGTGATGATGGTTCCGGACTTGTTTTTCTCTCTTGACATTTTACTATCCTGATGTATTTATACATCAGGATAACAAAGCCTGCAAATGCACCCTTTCCAGTTGCGGCGTTACGGCTTGGGCGTCCTCCCCATTCTTGATTCGGTGATCAAGCGGATGGGGCTGGAGCGAAACTTGATCGACGCCCTGGGCAATGCCCGTTATGCCCAGGCCATTCTCCTGCTGGTGAAGAACATCGTCGTCGAGCGCAATGCCCTCTACGCCATCGGCGAGTGGGCCGCGAGCTATGATCCCGCTCTGGTCTATGGCGGCCTGTTTGGCGACGATGTCTTGGCGCGAGCCCTCGATCGTTTGTTCGACACCGATCGCGCCAGCCTGTTAACGCGCGTGGTGCTGCAGGCGGTCAAAGCCGACGGCGTCGACTTATCGCAGATCCACCAAGACACCACCTCGGTGAAGCTCTACGGGGCGTACCAGAACCAGTGGCGCCAGGCCGTGCGTCTGGTCCGCGGATACAGCAAGGACCATCGCCCCGATCTCCGGCAACTGGTGTATGAGCTCTCGGTGACACATGACGGAGCCATTCCCGTCTTGTTCAAAGCCCACGATGGCAACCGTACCGACGACAGCTTGCATTGGGAGAACTGGCAGATGCTGCGCGGCCTTCTGGGCCGTTCGGACTTCCTCTATGTCGCCGATTCCAAGCTCTGTGTCAGCGAAACGATGTTGAAGATCGATGGCAATCAGGGGCGATTTATCACCATCGTGCCCCGCACCCGGGGCGAGGTGGATGATTTTCAAGCCAAGGTGGAGACCTCGTTAGTGCGTTGGCAAAAAGTATTCGCCAAGCGATCGAGCCGCAAGCATCGGCGCATCGATCTCTACGAGGTGGCCAGCGGCATCTATCAGCTGCAGGAAGGATTCCGGCTGTATTGGTTTCGCTCCAGCGAGAAGGCCCGTCGTGATTGGAACGAGCGCGAGGACAAGATCGCCTCCGCCATGGAGCACCTGCGGGTGTTGGCGGATCCGGAGCGCAAGAAAAAAACCACTAGCGAACCCAAGCTGCGCAAACAAGCCGATGCCATTCTGGCGCGCTTTGCCGTACAGGCCTGGGTCAAGGTCGAGATCGTCCTGGAAGAAGTGGTGAAATTCCGGCAGCTCACCCCGGGTCGCGCTTCCGCCAGCACCGTCTACCGAAAAGTCGTACGTTGGCTGCCACGCCTCAGTTTCTCGCGCGATGAAGACGCCATCGCCCGAGCGGAGTTGATGGATGGCATTTTTCCTCTCACCACCAATACCGATCTAGACGCCAAAGCGGTGCTCTGCGCCTACAAATACCAGCCCAATCTGGAAAAACGCCATGCCCTCTTGAAATCGGGCCTCCAGGTGGCCCCCATTTTCCTCAAGAAAAACGTGCGCATCGAAGCCCTGATGTTCGTCTATTTCCTTGCCCAACTGGTGTGTGCTCTGCTTGAGCGGCAGCTGAGGAATGCGATGCGGGAATCAGGCATCTCGCAGATCCAAATCCTGCCCGAGGATCGACCCTCCGCGACTCCAACCACCGAGCAAGTGGTTCGCGTTTTTAACTCACGCGCTCGCCAGCTGCTGTTCTCCAAAGATGGCCAGCTCGTGCAGACCTTTGTCGACCCGCTCACGCCTATCCAAGAGCAGATCCTTAACCTTCTGGCGATATCTCCCAAGGCCTACGCGTAAACTGGGGACCTACGGAAACCTGCGCTTTTAGAGTGCGGAATGTAAGCTCTATCGCACAGTTATTCTCGATAGCGATGCCGATGCCTCCGGTTCGGCGGATCATGTCTCGGAAGTCTTTTCTCCGCGGAACTCCTCGTGTCCTGCTGTTGTAATG
>QIAU01000231.1 GCA_003225055.1 Acidobacteriota bacterium | reverse complement strand
ATGGTATTTCAGATTATCGTAATGCCTCAGTTTCGGGCGCGGGGTGAGGCCGCACACGAGCGTCTCTGCGTCGCCGACTCGGCGAACATTCAAAGGTCAGCCTGAATTCCACGCGGGTGCCTCGAGGCGGAATCTAACTGGAGTTGAAGGGGAACATTAAGCGGATCGGATCGCGAGTGGGATCTTCCGCCAGTTGGTCGAGGACAGATTTGAAGTGCGTCTCGGGATCTGGGAAACGGAAAGCCAAGGTGTGGACCAGGGTCGTGAGGATTTCACGGGTCTTCGCTCCTGCATCGGATTGCGATCCGAAGCTCGTTTTGCGGGCGATGACCGTAGGACGGAGCTCACGCTCCGCCCGGTTGTTATCTGCAGGGACGCGCCGATCTTCGACCCAATGGTAGAGACGAGCCGCATTCTCGTGAAAGAGATCCTGAATCCGCCGCACGCCGAGATGCTGGGCTGGCTGTGCAATCACCTTTTGGATCTCTTGCTGCAGCTGGTGCGCTTGCCGGGAATAGTCGCCGTCCGAGAGTGGCTGGGCGTGAAGATGCATGGCCGCCGCCAAGAGGGGAATCAACGTCGAGGTGAAAGCCTGAACCTCACCGTGATCCAGAAACTCCTGGGCGAGATCTTCGACCTCTCGCATCAGATGGGCAAAGCAGTACTGCAGCTTACAGGGAGCCCGGTGATAGGCGTTATAGCGGTCGACGACTAAGACACCGGGAAGCGGCAGCTCGCCCAGGGCCTCGCGAGCGACACGCGCCGAACGCGAGGAGCGGAAAAGAAACACGCTGAGCGTGGGCGTGGCAAACAACCAAACGTAACCGGAGCGACCGTCATTGCGCCAACTGGTTTCATCGGCATGGCGGACCGGAGCCTGTCGGTATTCCTCGAGCAGCTGGGCCATCGTTCCCCCGAACCGGGAGGCGATGCGGTGGAGAAGGGCGAACGTCGCGCCCAGACCGATGCCCAGTTGCTGACAGACTCGGCCCATCGGTACTCCGTGCCGGTAATGCAGAAAGACCACCTGGGTGATCAGCTGATTGCCGAACAGGCTTCGGGGCAGCACGCTGGCCGCTCGCGCCTGGACGAAGCGGTCACAGCACGGGCAGTATTTCCTCTGGAGTCGGTAAACGATCCGCTGGGCCCGCAGGGGCTGCGCGTCGAGGACCGAGCGCGAACGAAATCCCCTAGCCTCCAGAGGGCCGCCACAGTGCGGACAGCTCTCTCCGAGCAGAGCCGTTTCACAGTGGTGGGCCTCGGCCACATCGATGGTGGCCCGCCCGTGTCCTGCATGGCCCGGCCGAGCGCCGCCCACCTTCCCTCTTTGCTCTTCCGAGCTGTGGGCCTTGAAGGGGCGACGGGCCGAAGGGGTAGAGGAGCCAAACGGTCCCTGTTCGGCTTGGCGCTCGCGGTAGTGCAACTGCTGCTTCAGGCGGCGAACTTCTTCCTCGAGATGATCGATGCGGCGCTGTTTCTCGAAGCAGTCCGGGCAGAAATTTAGGCCCACGCCCGATCCTCCTGGTCGGGAGGTTCGGTATAGGTGGGAGCGGTCGCCTGGCAGAGGCGCTGTGGGACACGCCGGCAAAGAGGATAGACGAAAAGCAGTTTGGGCCGGAGAGGGGCTTGATGGTCTCGATCCATGCGGCCCCGGCCCCGAGTCCGTCCCAGGGCGATCCAGTTGGCAGCCCGATAACAGGTGCCGCGAAAGCGCTCCTCTTCCACCAGGGTTTCCAACAACAGTGGGCGGTAGCCATAATGCTGTTCCCAGTCGCGGGGCAGTTGGCGCGCACATTGCCCGAGGATCTTGCTCGCTAATCCCTGGACCCGCACCCAGGGCAGCAGCAGGAAACGACTGTTATTGACGATGTAGGGAAGGTTGTGCGCCCGCTGCGGGGCGGTCCATCCAATCCAGCGATCTCGTGCGGCCATCTTCCAAGCGGGAGAAGACCATAACAGGCAGGCCAACACCGCTTCGCGGTAGCGCAGCGAGCGCACCAAGTAGCGGAGGCTGGCGCCCACCGGCACCCGGTGCCGCAAGTAGTGGTAGCGCTCCACGTACTCGGCCCAGAGCCGGAGTTCTTCCGCGTTCTCGGCTCCGACGACACTCAGATGCAGCGGCTGGAAATCCCCGGCCGAGCCGGTGATCTCCGGCTGGGGGTCGCTGCGGGAGGTGAGCCGCACCCGGCGCGGTCCGCGTCCCCGGAACGACTGCAGGGCCGGTAAATTCACGAACCCCTGGTCGCGCAGGCGTTCCAGCAGCAACCGACATTCGTGGTTCTTTAACTTCCCGTTGGGTCGCCTCCAATCCAGTAGCTCACACAAGGTGCGCGAGATTTCGGTGCGGCTGAGCGCGCCGCACTCCCCGGTCACTTCCCGGATCATCTCCAGTTCGGAGATCGAGAAGCGACGCGCACAAAAGGTTAGCGGGACGAGGGGTGAAGGCGCATGGGGCGTCTCTGTTCGCTGCATCCCAGGTTAGGGTAGCCAAGAGATCTCATTTTGTCCAGCAGAAAATCAGAAAACCACCCGCCCCTCGGAAGATCGCTACATTCACGCCGCGCCCGAAACTGAGGCATTACGCTGTCGCCTCCATTTCCTTTGACAGCGTCTCCGCTGTTGTGATAAATGCCCTGCGTAAGCACAAACGTGGCAAGCAACGCCTGACGCTGCCCAGTTGAGGCGATACGACGTTCCTACCGGGCGATCTCGACTCCAAAAAAGAGGTGGGTTATGTCTCCATTTCACCAAGGTTCCGAATTTTTCGCAGGCGATAAGAAGAAGCAGGACGGGGCTGTGGGACTGAGCCGGAGATCGCTACTAAAGAATGCGGCTGGAGCCGCTCTGGGCGCGGCCGCAGTGGGCCTTACGGGCCTAAGGGGTGCGCGGGCGCAGGTGTCCGGGCTTTATACCTCTAATGAACCGCCCGAAATTCCTCTTCCCATGGGCGCGCTGACTTATTTGGACCGCAAGCCGTACGTCCACAATATGGAGATCCACGCCCATCTTTCTGGCACCACAATTACGGGTGGCGAGCCGCTGTGCGTCATGTGGGCGCGAGGCAAGCAAAGGTTGTTGCCGGGAGGCGCCGGTTTTGTGGATATTAGCGACGCCAAGAATCCGGCCGTGCTAAACAAAGCAGTAACTCAAAGTTCCTTTGCCTCGTGCACCTACAACACGAAAATCAAAAAATGGATCATGATGGTTACTGCGGCGCAGCCGCTGACCTCCGCTACTCCTCAGTATCC
>QIAU01000011.1 GCA_003225055.1 Acidobacteriota bacterium | reverse complement strand
AGGTGCCGCCGCCGCTGACACTCCTTCAGGCCTATGGACAAGTCATGCTGATCTATCCCGAATACCGGGAGCGGTACTGGTCAATGGCGAAGCAGTTGGAATCCACACAGCCGGAAAATATTCTTGTGCTGGAGGCGCTTGCGGATTGGGCTACGCACAAAAACGACGCCGAGGGAAGATCGTTTGCAGTTCGATCTCTTGAGGCCGCCATCCGCCATGGCGCAACCAACCCGGCAGATTTCGAACAACTGGCTATCCTGCTAGTCGCAGCTGATCGCCAAGTTGATGCCCTCGAGATAATGCAGCAGGGGATGCGATTAGTTCCCTATGATGCCGAACTATACCGGTTGAGCGCGCGAGTGTATTTCTCCCGGAAGAGAGATCAGCAGGCTTGTGAAGTGGTCGCAAAGGGGCTTCAAAACTTCCCCCAAGACGAGGAGATTCGAAGTTTAGCAGACCACTGTGTGACCCATCCGCGTGCCAAAAAAAACTACGAAGGGGAAGACCTGATCGGGCACACCAATACTGGAAGGGAGTACTTTGGTCCCCTTCCTACTTTGCTGCACTGCAACCTATGGAGGAGCGCCAATCAGCATCCTCAAGCAGTACATAGAATCTCAGAAGACACCGACTTAACTGAGTCGCTTATATTCCCGCCCTAAAGGGCGAGGTTTTACGCTCCATCGGATAAGTCCCAGAGTATCGGCCGGGCTACGGCTTGAAGGGTCGTGCTCTGGTTGCCCGCGACGACATTTGCGCCAGTCTGGGACCGATCAAGTAAGCTCCCGCCTCGGTCCGAAACAGGTAGCCCTCACGCTCGAGATGTTTCAGAAATCGGTGCGCGGTGCTCTTTGTGGATTCCCGTCAAATCGCAGATAGCCTTCAGACCTAATCCGCAGACGAGCCCTGCAAGGCTTCGAGGATGCGAAACACTTTGGAGATCACGCCGACTGGTGCTGCCTCCGCACTCGACTTGGCGGTCCTTGTCACGGCAGCTCTTGCGACTGCAAGCCCCTTCCCGGCCGATTTGGAAGGCGTGTTCACGGCGTCTCTTACGCAAAATTCAGTTTCAGTACACGGAACATTGGCACGCAGTTCGTGAGGGAAAGCCAAGAAATTTGTTTCATATATTGGGACAAGATTCATTTATTTAAATGAAATTTTTCGTTGGCAATATTTGAAAAACAGTGCTAGAAGGCTTGTGCGTTGTGGAGCTGTTGCGGGCCGTTGTTAGAGGCCCGGCTGTCGATTCCAGCACAAAAGCGCCGCATGAAAGTGCGAACCGCGCCGCCGAGGCCAAACATGCGGCCTCGTGCGAGGAGGATCTTACGATGAAACGACGGATTTCCTCGAATCTATATCAGCGATGGATCGGGGTCCTGACCCTGTTGTTTGCGGCCCTGTTTGTGTGGGCGTTCTCCGCCGCTCCGGTTTGGGGCCAAGCCAGGGCAACCCTTAATGGAACGGTTCTTGACTCGACGGGCGCGGTAGTAATCGATGCCAGCGTCGTACTCCACAACCGCGACACCAACCTGGATCGTACGGCAATGACCAACAGCGTGGGCACCTATGTCATGCCGGAGGTGCAACCGGGGAACTACGATTTAAAGGTCACAAAGACCGGCTTCAGTCCGGCGGTCAGGTCGGGCATTTCACTGGTGGTCAACCAGACGGCGACCTTTGATTTCACGCTAAAAGCGGGAGCCGTCACGGAAGTTGTTAACGTACAGGCAAGCGCGGTCGCGCTGGAGACTTCGACTTCAGAACTGGGCGTTGCGGTAGTGAAACAGCAAGTCAATGATCTGCCGTTGAACGGCAGGAACTTTACCCAGCTGCTGAACCTCACACCAGGAGTAAGCACAGTCAACGTATCACAGAACTCCGCCACCAGCGGCGGCATCTGGTCAAATCCTATCGGTACGTTCTCCTACCCATCGGTCAACGGCCAAACCAACCGCAGTAATCTTTACCTACTTGACGGGATTAACAACCAGGGTTCATTCGGGAGCACGTATGCCATTCCGCCGATTGTTGATGGCATTCAGGAATTCAAGGTGCAGTCGCACAATGACGACGCGGCATATGGCGGCGCTTTAGGCGGCATCATCAATGTGGTCAGCAAGTCCGGAACGGCCCAGTTTCACGGTACCCTATGGGAGTTTGTACGAAACACGAACTTCGATGCACGTAACCCCTTCCTTAAAAAGGTAACCCCGTTCCAACAGAATCAGTTCGGCGCCGCTGTCGGAGGACCAGTCTCGCTACCCGGCCGCCACTCGGGGGCCGCGAAAACTTTCTTCTTTGCCGCTTACGAGGGTTTTCGTCTGCACACTGCTGCGGCAAATCTCTTCAAAGTACCTACAGCGGCTGAATTGGGGGGTGACCTGACTACGGTTGGCGGCGTGCCCTTCGCCGGGCAGATCTTTAACCCCTTCAGCATCCAGCCCTCGGCCACCGCTCCCACAGGTTTCTCCAATTTGCCTTTCCTTTGTGATGCCAGCGGGAACCCATCGCCGGATGCCAATAATAAGATTCAGTCATCGGGTACTCGCTGCAACAAGATTCCCGCCGATATGCTGGATCTGAACATGGTTGCCTATGCCAAAGCGCTTTTCCCGCCCTCAAACCTGACCCCGACGGGGCTTTCGCCCTTTAACGCCGTAGATACCACGAAGTCGGTAACGCGCCAGGATGAATTTAGCGCTCGCCTGGATCATCAGTTCTCGAACAGCGACAACATCTTTGCCCGTTGGAGCCAATTCCGGCAGCCGGTCACAGGTTCTGGAGGATTTACCGGGCTCTTCCACAATCAGATTACGAACGGATACACGGTTGGATTAGGATACCAGCACTCGTTTTCGCGCAGCGCTTTACTAGAGGCTCACTTCGGGCGCGTCCTGGTGAAAATCAGCCAAGGCTCGGATTTTTTGAACCGGTCTGTTACTGGAGCCAGTCTGGGCTTCTCGCCGAATTTCGCGAACAATTTCATCGGCGATGTGTCCCTGATTCCGCAGGTCACAATCAACGGATTCATCGGGAACGTGGATCCAAGCGCACATGGCGCAGCGCAGGTTGACGACACGCTGGCATCTAACATCTGGCAATTGGGGGGGAACTTTACCAAGACATATGGACACCACACCTTCAAGATGGGCGCAGACTTCGCCAGCAACAACGCCAACGCGCTTTATCTAAACGCTTCCGATATATTCAGCGCGACAAACACCGATGATGCTGCCAATCCGGGTAATGCGGGCAGTTCGCTAGCGTCCTTTCTGCTCGGCGTTCCCAACAATTTCCATCGCCGGAACGTGCATGAGACCGAGCACGGCGGTTGGGTTGATAGCGCGTACTTCGCGGACTCCTGGAGGGCAACCAATAAGTTAACGATAAATCTAGGTCTGCGCTACGACGTTACGCTAATGCCTATTTACGGCGACGCGAGGACAGGGAATGAATTTGTTGGTGATCTAAATTTCAACAATGGCACCTACATTTTGGCGCATCTTCCTCCCATGTGTGCTCAGCCACCCGGAACACCCGTCCCTCCCTGCGTCCCAGGTCCGGCGCAGGGGAATCTGGGCCAGGGCGGTTCAGATTATTTGCCGCCTAATGTCGTCGTGACTTCGCATTCCAATGGGGCCATTTTTGAAAATGAACTTACCGACTTCCAGCCGCGAGTCGGAGCAGCCTACCAGTTGTTCCCCCGCACTGTTCTGCGAGGCTCCTACGGCAGGTTCTATGACAACTGGGCGGCCGTTACGCAGAGTGCCCAGAACTATGAGGGATCCTGGCCGGATACTGGCCAGCTTGGTGGTACTCTGAACCCTCTAAACCAACGACCTCAAACGCCGGCGGAAGCGCCAAATGGCATAGGGCCAGCGATTGCTCCGCCAAGCCCGTTCACGGGCTTTCAGTGGTATGCTGACCCCCACATGCAAAGACCTTACGCCGACCAGTTTAATTTCGGTGTGCAGCAGCAACTGGGATCCAATGGCGTACTAACCGCAAATTACGTTGGGTCGCGCGCCCGCCATCTTGATGTCGGCATCACGGGCAATAGCGGAAAAACCCCTTCGGCCGCCGCGAATTACTTTTCGACCGGAGCGGCATTCAGTTCTCCGTTCCCTTACATCACGCCGAGCGATTTCGATACCGCTATCGGCAAAAGCAGTTACGATGCCTTTCAGGCATCGCTAAACGGCCGGTCCTTTCGCGGATTGACTTATCTAGTCTCCTACACCTGGTCAAAGACGTTGGATCTTGGTTGCACGGGGTGGTACGGAGTAGAAGGGTGCAGCATACAGCATCCCTACGATCTGAAGCAGGACAAGGGCCCCGCCGCCACGGATATTCCGCAAATCTTCTCGGCGGCTTGGGTCTATCAATTGCCTTTTGGCAAGGGTCAAAAGTACACATCGACCGGACCGTTGAACTACATCGCGGGTGGCTGGACGGTAAACGGGATCGTCTCCTTCAGTTCGGGAAGGCCGTTCTCGGTCGGCGCGACCGGTGATCTCGCTCACATCGCGTATAACACGGCCTGCTGCGATTTCGGTTTTGGTAATTACGAAAGACTCAACCTGGTGGGCAATCCTAACTCCGGAACTTGCCGGAACGGGAGTCCAGTGCATACAGCCGCATGCTGGATCAACGACACGGCCTTTCAGACTCCGGTGGCGGGTACCTTTGGCAATCTGGGGCGGAACAGCCTGCGATCCGATAGATTTAAAAATGTGGACTTCTCGCTATTCAAGATTTTTCCCATTAGCGAGCGCACGAAGCTGGAATTTCGGTTTGAGGCGTTCAACTTGACCAATACCCAGGTCTTGGCGATACCGGATCAAAATAATAGTGACGCAAGTTTCGCAAAGGTTTCCAGCACGGCAAACACGGCCCGCCAGCTTCAGTTCGGGCTGAAGCTGTATTTTTGACGGGGAGTGACGGCTCAGCTCTGAGTTGCCTTAAGCGCTAGAGCCGGGAGTCGCCGCTGTTGGTGTTGTTCCGAATCCGAAAGGGTCGGCGGGATGAACATTCCAAGATAGCGCACGAGCAGCTTCTTCTCATCACAGGAAGACTGCAATCCCGTGTTTTGTTCTGCGTGCCACACCAAGAGGCGCCAGCTCTGCTGATGTCATTTTTTCTATGGGGCGAATCGTTGTCGATCGGTTCTGAAGCGATACGCGCTTAAGTTTGCTATTAGCGCGAGCACGCGGAATTCGTTGTACTCTCGGGGGAAAGACCAGAATGTCTTTTTCTAGCAGGCGCTACCTGGTCGCAATCGTCTCGGTGGTTGCGCTCGCGGGGTTAGCGCGCTCTCAGGCACCTTCATCCCTGCCTCCGGCGCCGTCTTTGCAGTCAACTTCTTTACCAAGAACTTGCCAGGACCAAAGACAAGGTTCTGAGAAGATCGCTGCGCTTGTGGAAATTATTCGCAATCACCCAACCACCGGCGCGTTCAACACACTAGGAGCCTTGTATGCGCAACGTGATTTTCCAGCGTGCGCGGTGGCTGCGTTCGAGGCTGCTCTCCGCCTGGATAGCCGGAATTGGGAGGCACATTACAACCTCGGCATTGCTCGCATGAACAGTGGCGATATGGCGCACGCGAAGAATGAGTTCCGCGCTGCGATCCATGAAAAACCCGACTCCGCCAGTTCTCATTATGCTCTAGGGACCGTTCTTCAGGAGGAGCATAAGCTGGCTGATGCTGAAGCTGAGTTCAAAACTGCTCTGAGTATCGACTCGCACATGAGCTTGGCGTCAATCAGTCTCGCCCAGGTTCAAGCTGCCCAGAAGAGGCACGCGGATGCAATCGCGACTCTCAAGCAGGCGGTCGAACTCTCTGCTCCTGGCGATCAAGCCGAACTGCTTCGGGCCGCTCTGGGAGTCACCTATGCGCAGGGTGGCGATGTTGCGACAGGAACCGAGTCGCTAGGAAAGCTCGTGGTGGACTATCCCGATTCTGCCGATGCACACTTCAAGCTCGGCACCCTGTATGCCGAACAAAACAAAGCCGACTTGGCCGTTGCCGAATACCACACGGCTCTCCGGCTCGATGCAACTGCCAACGGAGTTCGGCTCGCCTTGGCGCGTGCCCTACTTTCACAGCAGAAATACTCGGATGCGCTTACAACGGCGAGGGAGAATGTCCGGCAAGATCCGCGAAGCGCCGAGGGTTATCACTTGGAAGGGCTGGCCTACAGGGGCCTTCAGCAAGCGAACCATGCAGCAGCGGCACTCAAGACGGCGGCGCGAATGGCTCCGGCTGATTACGAAATCCGGCACGATCTTGGGGTTATATTCATGCGGCTCGGTCGAGCCGACGACGCTGTTCTCGAATTCGAAACGGCTACAAGAATTAATTCAGAGGAGCCGGATCCGCATCATCAACTCGCTCAGCTATATGAGAAGAAAGGAAACAAATATCTCGCGCGAAGGGAGCGGGCCAGGTACGAGTTTTTGGTTAACAAAAAGGAGGCGCAGTCCCAAGCCAGCCGGCTTAATAGCCAGGGAAATCACTTGCTCAACGCGGCAGATGCGCGAGGAGCAGCAGCAGCCTATCGAAAGGCTCTGGATTTAATTCCAGCAGACCCGCAACTGCACTATAACCTCGCCCTAGCCCTCGACCGCTTAAGCGATCAGCAGGGTGAGCGCCAAGAGCTAAAACGGGCGCTTCAACTCAAACCTGATCTGGCAGTCGCCCACAATCAATTGGGTTTACTGGCTATGCAGCGAGGCGAGCAACTTGCCGCTGAACAAGAATTCAAGGCTGCCCTCGCCATGAATCCGAAAAATGCCGAAGCACTGAGCAATCTTGGGGTGCTCTACACGCAGCTAGGGAAAGACTCTGATGCGGCTAATCTGTTCCATCAGGCGAACGAGACGGATCCCAGCTACTCTCAGGCATACGTCAATTTGGGTTTGCTCCTTGCAAGACAAGGAGAGTTTAGTGAAGCTGAAAACGAGCTCCAAGCGGCAGTTCAGGTTGATCCAAAGAATGCTGGGGCCTATACGGCTCTGGGCATGGTCGAGACCAAGACCGGGCGGAGCGCAGATGCCGTGGCAATGTTTCGAAAAGTGGTTGAGCTCGAGTCGAGTTCGTCCGATGCACACCTCAACCTGGGCATCGCGCTTATAGACCAATATGATCGCATTGCCGGGTTGCGGGAGTTCACTGAAGCGGTACGCCTCAATCCCAATTCTCCAGCCGCACATTCCAGCTTGGGACACTTCTATTTCGAAACCGGGAAATATGAGGACGCTCGCCGGGAACTGGAGACCGCATGCCGTCTTCAGCCGGACAATGCGGAGGCGCTCTACTTCCTTGCTCTGACCGAACGGCAGACCAACAATGTCCAGCGGGCAGCCGAGCTCTTCGAGAAGCTTGTTGCTCTCGAACCGAATCACTCCGATGCACAATTTCTTTTGGGTCAAACTCTGGAGAAGCTGGGAAAGACCGACGAAGCGATCGACCACTGGAAACGAGCTCTCGAGACGAACCCGAACGACTCGCAAGCCCTCTACAGTCTCGCGAGAACCTTGAATCGATTGCACGACCCCCGGGCGCAGGAATATCAGGATCGCTTCGACGCGCTGCAGAAAATGAAACAACTCACAGATCGCGTTGCCCAATTGGGAAATCTTGCGCTGGAAGCTGCCAAGGCACAGAATTGGCCGCAGGCGATGGAACATATGAAGGAAGCCATTCGGCTCTGCGGAGCTTGCGCCGAAAGCGCTCACCTGCACAAGAATCTCGGACTGTTTTACGGACGAACTGGAAACATCGGGGAGGCAGAGAAAGAGCTGCAAACGGCCTTGCAGCTAACACCGAACGACGCCGAGGTGCAGAATGCCTTGAACCAGCTTGAGCGCGCACGGCAGGCACAGGCCAAGTGAGTGACTTTTGGATGAATGCGGGAGGTCCTTCCTGAGAGGCAATTCAAATTCTTTTGGCCTTCCCGGCAAAACCGCCGTCGTGACAGGAGGAGCCAGCGGTATCGGACGCGCGGTTGCACAAGAATTTGCGGGCGCCGGAGCGTGCGTCCGTGTGCTGGATATCGACAAGGATGCAGCCCAAGCGGTCGTCGGCGAGATTGTCAAGGATGGCGGCAACGCCAAGGCGTATGCCTGCGACGTTTCTCGGCTTGACAGCGTGGAAAAAGTGTTCAACGAAATACTCCAGGACAGTCGTGTCCACATCCTAGTCAACAATGCCGGCATTTCCCACGTGGGCAATCTCGAAGTCACCGCGGAACACGATTTCGATAACATTTTCTGCGTAAATGTTAAGGGCGTATACAACTGCATGTACGCCGCAGTGGGCCACATGAAAGCGAACGGAGGCGGCGTCATCCTGAACATGGCTTCCATTGCAGGAAGTTCTGGCCTCGCAGACCGTTTTGCCTATTCCATGAGCAAGGGCGCGGTCGTGGCTATGACCTATTCCGTGGCAAAGGATTATTTGTCCTACAATATCCGCTGCAATTGCATTTCGCCGGCCAGAGTCCACACCCCATTTGTGAATGGCTTCTTGCGGCGCAACTATCCTGGCAGGGAGCAGGAAATGTTTGAGAAGTTGGAAAAAGCGCAGCCCATCGGCAGGATGGCTCAGCCGGAAGAAATCGCTGCTCTCGCTCTCTTTCTTTGCTCCGACGAAGCTTCGTTCATTACCGGTTCGAACTATCCAATTGATGGTGGGTTCCTGAATCTTCGCGGTTGACTTTCGATCGCTGCTCGAGGGAAGCGACAGAGTGTTACGCCCTCCACCGGCCGGTGTAGTTTTTCCAGCCATTGTCGATAGAGCGGGGTCATCACTTCCGCAGGTTTAGGCATGACCCGTGAATGGGCGGCGGAGATCACCATTTTCGAGGCCGATCTTGTCATTTCTTACGGTATTGGCCTCCGCCGCCTGATCGAGGGCAACATATGCGCGTGACAAAGATACTGCTAGGCACATTTCTAGCTGGGGTAGTTTTTGCGGTGGGCGTGGCTGGGTTGTGTGCTCAGTCCAGGAAGCCTTCGACGGGTGGCAGGGCTCCGAAGACTGCCGAGCAGGTTTACAAGAACATCCAGGTGCTACAAGGAGTTCCCGCCGACCAACTCATTCCGGCGATGCAATTCATTACGGCCTCTTTGGGAGTGCAATGCGACTTCTGCCATCTGGAAAACGCGTTTGAAAAGGATGACAAAGAAACCAAGCAAACGGCGCGCAAGATGATACGCATGATGTTCGCGATCAATAAAGACAACTTTGACGATCATCGGGAAGTGACCTGCTACGCCTGTCACCGCGGCGCGCACAAGCCGGTGATAACGCCCGTCCTCAACGAGGAAGAAGCCGAATTGGTCTCTGAAGACAAGATGCACCATGAGAAAGCGAGCACTGCCAGCCTGCCGAGTGCAGATCAAATCCTTGGAAAGTATCTGCTGGCCGTTGGCGGAGCTGACGCCGCGGCCAGACTTTCAACTCGCATCCAGAAAGGGACGTTAACCGTCGGTTCGGAACCCTTTCCGGTCGAAATCCTGGCCAAAGCGCCGGATAAACGAGTCACCACCGTACATTTTCCCGGCGGCGACAGCGTAATAGGTGTGAATGGTCAAGAAGGCTGGGTGAGCACGCCCGGCCGGCCGGTACATGAGATGAGCCCTTCAGAAGTGGATGCCGCAATAATGGATGCGGAACTGTTGTTCCCCGCTAGCCTGAAGCAGACCTTCAAAGCGTGGCGTGTTGAACGGCCAGAACGAATCAAGGGCCGAGGAGCTTATGTTCTGAGTGGCACACGAGAAAGTTTACCGACAGTCCAGCTTTATTTTGATCAGCAGTCGGGACTGCTGGTGCGCGCCTTGCATTTTGTGGAAACGCCGCTAGGCTGCAATCCCACCGAGATTGATTATGCAGACTATCGTGAGGGGGGCGGGCTGAAGACTCCGTTCCGCTGGACCGTGGCTCGTTCCAACGGGCGCGTCACAATTCAGATCGAACAGATGGAACAGAATGTTCCGATTGACGACGATAAATTTGTCAAACCAGCAGTGCCGGCGTCAACGGAATCGCAACCTGGTCCGAGTTGAGCTTATCAAAGGCGGAAGGAGTGTGCGACTCCGCTGATGGGCTTGCTACAACCGGTGCCGTCGATGGTGAGCCCGCCGGAAGCCCTTCATATAATCATGCTCGCCCGGACGGCAGTTACAACTATGGGCTCCAAGAACCCGGGCTAAAAGCTGGCTATTCGGAAAAAACGGACAGGGATGGCGGCAATGCTGGCGAATCCCGATGGGATCGAGATTTTACGAAAGTACTACCTGGTGCATCCCGGAACCCGCAATTTCATCACGCTTCCGGGTGATACCATTGATACCGTTCTGCTGGCGTCCTCTATAGTCTCATCTCAAAACGCAGCCGTTCCACTTCCCCTGGCTGACATGGCAACCCCCTGGGAGTGGCCTCAATGTGCGAATCGGTCGACTCCCCAAGAACTCCCGAAGCCCGGGGCCTGCAAGGAGGTGTCCAGCCGCTGCGCAGCAGCGCAGGGTTTTGACCGTCCCCCCGATACTGCCCCGTAATCAGCGCCACCGCCCCCGAACCCTCGGCGAAATCAGCCTTCCTCAGTGTGCGCGAAATCACCACAGCGCCAGGTCGCGGACCGACCCAGGGTGGAAGAACTGAGGGCTCGGCCGAGGCTGACCGGTGCCAGCCGAGAGCAGCGGTATACACGGTATACTTCACGACCGGATTGGTAGCCAGCTCGCGTGCCACGATAGCCGCCCTTCCCTTTCGAGTTGTGCCCGCCGCTGCGGATCGGCGGCAAGCGTGCGCTCAAACTCGGCCTCGACAATCGCATCTCATTCGGCCGAGCAACAGCCGAAGCCATCGCGGCGAAAACGGCGGTCGAGTTCAAAGCATGGGTCATGAGAAGAAGGCAGCGGCTGGCTGGAGCACTGGGCGATCACGTAGGGCAAACCGCCGCGCGGCGCTGCCGTGTCCCCACAATGGGTCATCGAGCGCTGCAAGGCGGGGCGGCACTCAACCATGAGATCGGGCTTGGTGCGGGATTGCAACCTCGAGTTCGAGGAAGCTGAACACCTTGCCTCCCCTTGAGCCAATCGTGGCGGAAGATTCCCCGCTGCGCCAAG
>QIAU01000010.1 GCA_003225055.1 Acidobacteriota bacterium | reverse complement strand
CCACGGCCTCAACTCATCCAGTGTGACAACGACCTCTTACCGCTCCAAGCCTGGCCGTCATCATACCGTTGCTCGAGTCCATTTTCATTGCTATTGGTGGGCCGTTAACGGCCCATAGAAACACCACCGTGCGTACGGATCCGATTGAATTCCCATCGCACCCCGCGTCCGCCGCACCCGCGAGCGGCTTCCTTCTAACGGCGGTATCGAAAGCGAACTCCTGAGGTCGTGCCGTTCGCTTCCGATACAGCACGTGACTCGAACTGAATAGAGATCGCGTCTTCTTGTCCCGAATGTAATCGCTGATTGCGCCAGCAGTTGCAACAAGCTAATTCCACCGACGTACTTGCTCGCCACTCTCCAATTTGCGGCGAGCCTTTGACAACACTCCGGCGTATTTCAGGCTAGACTCTCACGCGGAGGACAATATGAATTCCACCATGAACCCAGGCAGATTCGCAGGTTTGCTGTACGTGTTCATGTCACTTCTTGGCTTCTTCGCCATGGCCTATATCCCCAGCAAGCTGATCGTCCACGGAAACGCAACGGCTACAGCCAACAACATCGCGGCATCCGAGACGCTCTTTCGCCTCGGCATCGCGGGCGAACTCATCGGACAGGCTGGCTTTATCTTCGTAGCACTGGCTTTGTACGACCTGCTCAAGGGAGTCAGCCGGCGGCACGCCTTGCTCATGGTGATATTGATTGTGGTTTCGATCCCGATAGCGTTTCTCAATGAGCTGAACTCAATCGCTGCACTGGTCCTCATCCGCGGCGCTGATTTCCTATCCATACTCGACGAGCCTCAGCGGGATACTCTGGCTATGCTGTTCCTGAATCTGCATGATCGCGGATTTGTTGTTGCCGAAATGTTCTGGGGGCTTTGGCTCTTTCCCCTTGCGCTTCTTGTGTACAGATCGCGATTTCTTCCACGGTTCCTAGGCGTTTGGCTCGCCCTGGCCGGCTTCGCCTGGGTGATCCTGAGCCTTACGGGCATACTGTTGCCGCAATACCAGGACAAGGCGGATAGCTATTCTCAGCCCGCCTTCTTCGGAGAAATTGCGTTCATGCTGTGGCTCCTGATCAGGGGCGCCAAGCCGCAAGCCGCGGCCTCTTCGTCGGCGGTTGCTTAATCTGCATCGCTGGTATTTGCTCGCAGCAAGGTACTGCGAACCACAGGAGATAGTTTTGCTGTGTACTCGACAGAGGAACTGGCAAATGATTTTCGCAAGCTGGGCATCAGGGCTGCCGATACGGTGCATGCCTCGGTGCGAGCGGTTGGAGAAGTTGCCGGTGGTCCTGACCAGATACATCTTGCGCTCAAGTCAGTGCTGACTTCGGAAGGTACGCTTATGATGTACGCAAGTTGCCCGCGCTACATGCCTGAAAATGCCCGATCGCGCCTCCCGGCACGGGAGGCAGCCACCACTGCCTCCCCAGAAAATTTACCGAACCTGCGGGATAGGATATTCGCCCTGCCTACACGTGCCGGTATCCTATCCCACCCTTGCCTCATTTCAACAGACCCAGCGGGCGCGAAATCCGAGAAAAACAGTGGCGACATATCTTGAGAACATCCACGTCAAAGAATGAGGCGTTACATTGTGCAGACTCCCGCCAACTTCAACACCTCTCCTTTGCTCCATTCAATTTGCATAAGGCCCGCGTCCGCCGCGCCAGCGGCTTCCTTCTGACGGCTTTTTCGACCGCGTGCCCCAACCTTCTGTTCCGCTCCACTCTGCTCACCAAGGGCGCGCCTCCGAAACAGCACTAGCGTCATTCGCCCACGATCAACAGTGCGCTCCAGACAGGGATTCCAATTTGTCACGACCGGGCTTTTGGGGAGTTAGCGATTACTTGTCCGGTTAGCGCGTTTACCAGGCACTGGGGAGTCGCCGCATCCTCGAACAAGCATGCAAGCAGAGATTAGATCGAGATCCCACGTCTCTAGTGAGCGCTATTGCTGGATCGTGACACTTATGGTGGTGCTGCGGGATGTGGTTGGAGCGCTGCCATGCACCGCACCCACCACTTGCACCGTATACGTGGCGACGTGCGGAGTTCCGCCTCCGCCGCTGCCCCTGCCGCCGCATCCCGCGAAGACGCAAACGATTAATCCGAGGAATAGAGCGACGGCCAAGGTTAGCGGAATGCGCATGAATCGCCGTCGCATACCAAACAGAACAAAGAGGGCGAAGACCCACACTGCCAGGGAGAGCGCGACAGTCGGGAGCGGATAACGTTCGAGCCGATTCGGTGGCTGCCATTGAAGCAGCGGGAGCATCGCCGAGCGCGTGGTCGTTACCGTCAGCGTACTGGACGCTGACATCGCGGCGGCGAGGGAGACCGAAGCGGGAGCGAAACCGCAGCGCGCGTTACTCGGAAGCCCGCTGCAGGAGAGATCGACCGTGCCGTTGAATCCGGAAGCGGAGCTGGCACTCACGTTGACGTTGCCGGAACCGCCAGCAGTTACCGTCAGAGAGCCGGGATCGACGGCCAAGGCGAAATCGGTGACCTTGAATTGCACGGCAGTGGAAGTGCGGGGATTGAAGTTAGCGTCTCCGGAATAGTTGGCGGTGTAGGAGTAGGCGCCGAGCGTGAGCTTGGAAGTGTCAACACCAAGCGAAGCGGACGCGGCAGAGTCCAGCGTCGCGGAAGAAGGCGAGCCGGAGCCGGGCTGGAACTGTATGGTTCCGGTAGGCACGCCTTGAAAGGGCGGAACGACGCGCGCGATGACGCTGACGGTCTGGCCGATGACCGCAACTAATGGCGCGGAGGAAAGAGTGGTCGAAGTGTCGGCCTTGTTGACGACAACCTGCCCGGAAAGATTGTGAGGGTTGAAGGTGTCATCGCCGGTCCAGTTGGCGGTGATGGCATGCGTGCCTGGAGGCGTCAGCAGCGCGTCATTGAAGGATGCGGTGCCGTTCTGAAGAGGCGCCGCGCCGGTCGCGGCATTGTCGATCAAAAAAGAAACCGATCCGGTGGGCAGCCCCGCAGCCGCGACAGTGCCCGCGAAGGAAGCGGAGAGCAGGATGGGTTGGCCGTAGACTGCGAGAGAAGGCGTGGCGGTGAGCGTGCCGCGTGTGACGCCGAGATTCAGCAGGATGGTTGCGGTGCTGACGTTGTTGGTCTCTGAGTTCGCAAAAACCAGATCGAGCGCGCCATCGCCATTGAGGTCGATGAGCATTGGATCAACCGGGGAGTCGCCCGCGAGGTAGTCGCGCGGAGGGCCAAAAGTGCGGTTGCGGGCGCCGTGCGTCACCGTGACGACGTTGCCGTCGCTGAAAACCAGATCGGCGATGCCATCCTGATCGAGATCGCCGGCGGCTACGGATGCCACGAAATGAGGGGTTGCAATTGAGACTGGATTTTGGAAGGTGCCGTCGCCGTTGGCATACAAAACCTGGAACGTAAAGCCTGTCTGCACGGTTGGATTCCCTGGATTGCCGACGGAGGTGATGATGTCGAGATTGCCGTCGCCATCCACATCTCCGATTGCGAAGTTGGGCTCCGCCGAGAATGCGGTCGCATAGACAGGGCCGATGGCGAAGGTGCCGTCGCCGTTTCCGAGTAGAACATTGACACTGCCTCCGAAGCCGTTATTGACAACAGTGCTGCTATTGACAACAGCATCGATCTTGCCATCATGGTTCACGTCGGCGAAGGCCAAGTTGCTGGTGATAAGGCTTGAAGAGGACGACAGATTCGCGGTGAATTGGGTGTAGGTATGGTTGGGCTGGGCGGTGAGGAAGATGACGCTTTGATTGCCAAACGTCGCCAGGTCGGTCACGCCATCGTTGTTGAAATCGGCTGTAAAAAATGAGGTGGCTGAAACTCCAGGAACGGAGAATGCGGAAAGAGCACCGAAGGTACCATCGCCATTGCCCAATTCGAGGTAAGCGTTGCCTTGTGAAATCAGGAGGTCGAGCTTGTGATCGCCGTTGATGTCGCCGACGGAAGTTGTGGAGAGGGTATTGAGGTTGATGGTCGGCTGAGCCTGGTCCGGGGTGATGGTGAAGGTGCCGTCGCCTTTGCCGAGGAGAATGCGTGGCGCGAAGCCCGAGACCCCGACCGCGACGTCAGGAAATTTGTCGCCGTTGAAATCGCCACTGGCCGCGCCGGTCACCTGATAACCGACGTCATAGGCGTCGGCGGACTGCAAGGTGCCACCAGCGTTTCCGAAAAGCAGGGCGATACCCCCGGCGGTGACCACGGCGTAATCGATGTGGCCGTCAGCGTTGAAATCGCCAATCGCCAGATTGTAGGGAAACGGACCCACTGGAAATTCGGAAGCAGCCTGGTAGGTGAGATTACCGAGACCCAGAAGAATGCCGATGCCGTTGTGTGAAGCGACCGCGATGTCCAGGGTCCCATCCCCATCGAAGTCGCTCACCGCAACGACGTTAGGCCCCACACCTGCATAAGACGAGCCGCCCGCTGACGTATTGGAAAACGTGCCATCACCGTTCCCAAGCAGTATGTCGACTGTGTTGTTGAAACCCGAGACGACGAGATCGAGATGGCCGTCGTGATTGATGTCGTTGAGCACCATGGAACTTATGAAATGCGGCCCGGTGTAAGTGACTCCTTGCTTGAATGCACCATTCCCGTTGCCGAGGTAAACAGAAATCGAGGATGACAAACCGCCTTGGGCTACAAAATCCAGATTGCCATCGCCGTTCAGGTCCGCGAAGTGAATGTCTCGCGGGTTGTTGCCATCGAACCAGGTATTTTTGAGAGTGAAGTGACCCTGATTGTCGCCACTGAGGAACGAAAGCGTATCGTTGGCCAGATCGGAAACAATGATGTCAACCGCTCCGTCACCGTCGAAGTCGGCAATACCCATCTGCGCGTCGAGGCCCGGGAAACTATTCGTGTTCGAAGGTCCAACGGATACGATTCCCGGCTGGAACGTACCGTCGCCGTTGCCCAGAAACACAGCGATTTTTGAGTTCGATGTGTTGGTCGCGACGACAACAATCAAATCGGGTTTGCCGTCCTTGTTGACGTCGGCGATGGCGAATTTGCCCTCGCTTCCTGCGGAGGCGGGAAGCAATGGCACAGCCTGCGCAGCAGCGAAGGTACCGTCACCATTGCCGAGCAAGACCTCAGGCGTACGCAGCGTGATCGGAGTGCCGGACATAAGGGAGGGCAGGTAGATTAGGTCGGGTTTGCCGTCACCGTTCAAGTCGGCGGAAAGAACATAATCGACGCCAGTGGAGACGGGCAGAAGTTTTGCGGATTTGAAGGATTCGGCAGCGGTGGGTTGGCCAAGCAGAAGAGCCAAAAGCAACCAAAGGACAGAGCACCCCGTTCGGGCCACGGATCCTCCGAAGGTGTTGACGACGGCGATTCAGAAGCAAGGTGTTAGTATAGATCGTAAGTGTGATGCGGACGTAATATTTGGGTACTGTCAGTATTATGCCCCGTATTCGTTCGTAAGCCTGTTGGCTCGATCGCCTTCATTTGCGCTAGCTTGCCAGCCGCAAATACACCCAGATATTTCAAAGAGGACGGCGGTACTGCAGCAATGTATATCGCACTTGCGCCAGATGGGAGCTATGCGGTCATTGCGCGTGAGCACATGTTTGTTCGGGTGGAGGAATCTGGCCGCTGGAGCAAGACAGGTTCGCGGATTGTGTTTATTCCCAAGACGTCGGGAGCGTCGCCCTAAAACGCCGAAGAAGTCAGCCACAAGGGCCGCATTTTCTTCGCGCTCGAGGGCGGTGTAGGGCAAGGATTCCAGTGCCTATCGCGGAAATCAAACAAAGCTTGGATCCGAACCCGAAAGAGTTGCCTCTCTACGTTTTCTTCGAAACCAGTGGCTCCGTATACGAGCAAGAAACCAGGCAGACCTATACATACCACACGCGCTCCAGTGAACGGTAGCTGGCTACTGCCCGATTAGTCTCGTAATCGGACAAGCCCGTTATCCGACGACAATTGGCGGCAAACGTCATGTGCACGATTTCCTATAAAGGGACTCATTGGCCGTGCTTGACGGACAATAGCCCTAGCCCTGCCGGCGCCGGTTATTATCTACAATCATCTACAATGTATTGTAGTGATCGCACAAACCACTCATGCGGTGGTTTCCGGCTCATACAACTTCTTAGAAAGTGGCTGTCTCGGTGTTGATCGCGATTTCGACATCGTACGTTGCGCTGCTTTCTTGCCGAACACCCGTGATGCGGCCAGAATCGAGCAGCAGAGGGATCTTACTGAAAACGAAGGTGGCGAATTTACATCAACCGATGTGGCTGTGACCACGCGGAACCTAGCCAAGGGATCGTCGCGTAGTCAGTTCTATTGGTTTCTTAATGCCTTCAAGGGGTCGATTGCTGAGGCTCGCCACGCAGGGATGTAACTGACCGCCATTGAGATCACTACTAGCAGAATGGAAACACCCGTGAAGGTCCATGGATTGTTTGGGCGCACATCGTATAGCAAGTCTCGTACGAGGCGCACAACAAAGAGACTAGCAGCTAGCCCTGCACCAACACCGACCAACACCGCCCTGAACGATTGTCTGAGGATCAGCTGTGTAACCCTTTCGCGGCTTGCTCCTAGCGCCATGCGAATTCCGATTTCCCTCGTCCTGCGGGCGACCGACTGCGTTAGCACGCTGTATATCCCTAGAATCGCAAGAACCAACGCCAATGCCGCAAACATGCTTAACAAGATTGTGCGAAACCGCGGCTGCGATTGAAGTTCAGAAATGCTTTCGTCCATCGTCTTAACGTTGGCCAAGGCAACGCCGTTATCCATTTCGTACAGCTTTCGCTCAAGCGGGTTGACCACGGCGTTGGGGTCGCCATTTGTACGGATGAGGAGTGACATGGATTCGGTTGGCTGCTGGGCAGACGCGCGGTAGACGGCTGGCCGGACGGTATAGCCCATTTCCTGAAAAACGGTGGTTGTCTTCACATTCCCGATCACGCCGATGATCGTCAACCAGGGCTGCTTGTCTTCGGGCGGTCCAAGCTTGATCTGATATCCAATCGGATCTTGAAGCGGAAAATATTCGTCTGCCAGAGCCTGATTGATTACGGCGACCGGCTGCGTATTCTTGCGATCCCGCGTATCGAATGCTCTCCCGCGGAGAAGCGGAATCTCCATCACTTGGAGGAAGTCGTTGCTCACCGTCTCACTCGCGACGTCGTGTGCAGCCCTCTGACGGGGAAATGTCCACCCCTTAATGGCTAGTACGCTGTCGCCTCTCAAATACACACTAGATATCAATGCCACTCCCTTAACACGAGGAATGGAGGTTACCTGTGCGGTTAGTCGGTCGAAGAATTGAACTTTCTGGTCTGGATCAGTGTACTTTTTCTGCGGCAAATGGATTGATCCACTGAGCAAATGATCGGTGCGGAAACCGAGTGGCGTTGCTGTGAGCTTGGCCAGACTCTGGATGAGTAATCCTGCGCCGATCAAGAGAATGAGCGATAGACCCGTCTCGCCTGCGATCACAAAGAACCCTGTACGACGGGCCGTTTGGCCTTGAGAAAAGCTTTCGCCTGCTTCCTGCAACGCCTCATTGAGATCGAGGCGAGACGCCTTCCGCGCCGGTATCATTCCAAACAGTACAGCTGACACGATTGTCAGGAAAGCCGTGAACGCAAGTACCTGCCAATTGATCTCAACAGTATTTCCCGGGGGAAGAAGGTCAATTGGGTTTGTCGCGCTAAAAACATGTATTGCTCCCCATGCTATGAGCACTCCAAGAAGAGCGCCGCCAAAGGATAGGAGCATGCTTTCAACTTGCAATTGACGGATGAGCCGGACTCTCCCTGCACCCAGCGAAGCCCGAATGGCAAACTCTTTCTGTCTATCGGCACCTTGAGCTAGTAAGAAATTTGCCACGTTTATGCAGGCGATCAACAGGACAAACAGCACTGCCGCCAGGAGGGCGATAAGCGCCGTCCGCAGGTTGCGCCCCGCTAACCAGGTAAACTCTGACTGCAAATCCAGAACGACTGGCACGGCTTGAGGAAGTGCAAGATCCACTGGCGCTTCTGGAAAAATGTTGCGCTCGAGCGTTTCCAGCTCAACCTCGGCGGATGTTCGACTGATTGCGGGTTTCAAGCGTCCGAACACACCTGTCACCGATCTCCAAGGATCTCTTGCAAATTTGCTGTCTAGAGTGATGAGAGTCCACAGTGCGGTTGGGGCAGGATAGAAAGAAAAGTCTTTCGGCATAATTCCGATGACTCTGCACTCATGCTGATCGAGGGTAATGCTCTGACCTACCAAATCTGCAGGCGCTCCCAATTCGTTTTGCCAAAATGCATGAGAAAGCACGGTTGTGCAGCCTTCGTTGAGATCTTGCTGTTCAAATGTGCGACCAATTGCCGCAGGAACTCCGAGCATAGAAAAAAAGTCGACGCTTGCGGGAATCGCTAATACGTTGCGCGCCTTCCCGTGCCATCCCAACGTCGAGTCACCAACAGCCCAACTGAGGGCTGCCAGCTTTTCAAAGCTGCGACTATTACGTTCCCAATCCTCAAATTCGCTATAGGTGTTGAACCACTCTCCCGTGCTGCGATGCTCTTTGCTGCTTTGCCACACAACCACCAGGCGATCACTGTTTCTATAAGGTAATCGTCGCAGCAGAACAGCATCTACGATGCTAAACATGGCTGTGTTCGCGCCGATGCCAAGCGCAAGAACCAAGACAATGAAAATGAACGATCCCCGTCGGCGACCAAGCACTCGCAAACCAAAGCGAACATCCTGAATCAGGCTTTCAATCGAAGGGATCGTCATTTGGTCCCTATAAGCCTGCTTCGCTTGTTCCAGACCTCCCAGTTTCAGAACCGCTTGCCGTCGCGCTTCCTCTGGACTCATGCCGGAACGAAGGTTGTCCTCAATGTGCATACTGAGATGAGACTCCAGCTCTGCATCGAAAGTCTTGCCTGCGCTTTCGCTAGCAATCATGTTGCAAAGTCGGTTCCACCACAGTTTCACCGCCCCCATCACACCTCCTCGGAGGGGACAAGAAAGCGGGCAACGATTGCGGCGGCCTGTTTCCAGTCTCGCTGTTCGCGTTGCAACTGCCTTCTTCCAGCGCGTGTGAGCTTATAGAACTTGGCCTTGCGGTTGTTCTCCGACACTCCCCACTCGGAGGATATCGAGCCGCCTTGTTCCAATTTCAACAATGCCGGATACAGAGTCCCGTAGTTAAGAAGAAGCGCATTTCCGCTGATTTGCTCTATGCGCCGCGCAATGCCGTATCCATGCAGCGGCCCCATCGTTTCAAGAGTCTTGAGAACCATCAGAGCCAAGGTTCCCTGCCAAACCTCAGTTTTATCGGTCGCAGCATGTCTCATATTGGTTTGCCATAGGAATACTGGCACACTTTTTGCCGGCAGGCAACCCGTAGAAGTCTCCGGCTCTGTCAAGTGGTCTACTATGTGGCTGGGGCTTTATCTGACCCAAACTCGTCAGGGTGTCCCCCGAAATCTCGCTTATGCCGACATCGTGTACGCACGATCATGGTCCAACGCAGAGCAGGGCAGCGTGTCGTTCAGCGCCCTGATCTTTCGATATTTCTCACCGAGACGATTGCAGCCAAGCAGACATTCCCCCGCTCTGCCCCTGCCTATTTTCTAGCGAGCGACAGCTCGTAGCACCCTTGCAGAAATCATTTTTACCGGCTATATTACAGGATATAAAGGAGGCGGGATGTGACCAATTCAGCACAAAAGCGTGCGATTAAGAACTACCGAAGCCGGCTTCGGAAACGGGGCGTTGCACGATTTGAGGTTCTCGGTCTCGACTCGGATCGCCATCTAATTCGTTCCTTGGCAAAGCGGCTCGCGCAGAATGACCTGGATGCAAATCGAATTCGGACGGAGGTAATGCAAACAGTTTCCCATACGCCCAAGGAAAAAAGAGGTGGCATTCTGGCAGCTCTCCGTCGTTCCCCCCTGGTTGGCGCCGAGCTGACGATCGAGCGTCCGTTTGATGCAGGCAGGAAAGTCAATCTATGACGCGGTATCTCCTCGACACCAACATTATCAGCAACGCCACAAAACCCCTCCCGTCCCGGCCCCTCACCGAATGGATGGCCAAACAAGTGGACGACGATCTGTTCATTTGTTCTTTGAGCCTTGCCGAAATATATCGTGGTATTTTGGAGAAGCCGGCGGGGAAAAACCGCGGGGAACTTGAAGAATGGTTCAAAGGTCCCGAGGGTCCCCAAGCGCTCTTCCGAAGACGCGTATTGGCTTTCGACGAGCAGGCAGCACTCATCTGGGCCCGTCTCATGTCCCAGGGCACTCAAGCAGGGCGACCGAGGAGCGCTTTCGACATGGTCGTTGCGGCGATCGGGGAGGCGAACGACTGCGTTGTCGTTACGGACAACGAAAAGCACTTTCCCGGCGTGAACCTCCTCAATCCGCTCCGCCCAGTGCGATCTCAGGCCTAAAGTTGGGACCAAATGGGACCAGAACGGCCGGAACGAGCAATGCGAAGTTATCAGAAAACATGGTGGCCAGGGACGGAGTTGAACCTCCGACGCCAGCCTTCTCAGGGTTACGCTTAACAGTGATTACAACTGCTTAGAAGTGCCTCCCGGCGCTGCAAGTCATTGATGGTCAGTGTAGACAAGGCCAACTGCCGGTAAAATTGCCGGTAAGTTTCGGCCCTCATGTTCGCTCAATTTTTGAATTCCAAAAGTGGCAAACTTGGGATTAGATCATGCCGGTTCAAAATGGATGGTTGCGAAAACGACACCGCAAAGCAGGCGATGTGTGGGTCTATTGTCACCGTCGGCGGCGTCTCGATGGCAAATGGGTTGAGGCCACAGGCACCCAGGTGGGACCGCTGTCTGAGCTGCCCACCGAAGAAGCTGCTTGGCAGCGCGTAAAACGAGCTTGGCCTAAAACCCCATGCGTTCGCTGAGCTCGCGGCCACTCGGCCAACTTTCGGCGAACTCGCGGCCCATTATATTCAATTCGAAATTACCGGAAGATCAGAGCAACGCGACAATCGAGAAAGCACAAACGACGATCACCAAGTATAAGCATTATCTGAATCGCTGGGCTCTGCCGTGCTGGCATCGAACGGCAGCGTTGGCGGTGCACCCGTTCGAAGTGGAGAGCTGGCTCAAGGAGATCGAGCAAGAACACCACTTGAAGACCACAACGTTGGCCGAAATACGGAAGGTCATGAACCTGGTCTACCGACACGGCCAGCGATGCGGGTTTCTTCCCCGAACGGATGATGGCAATCCCATGCAGTTCGTGCGAGTTCCGGTTGATCCAGGATCAAGGAACGGTTCCGCACCTGCAAACGCCGCATGACAACTGCAAAGGCGCAATGCGAGCAGATGGAGCGCCACTGACGGCCCGATCAGTCGGGCCGTCGTTCTGAAGGGAGTCCCCGATTTCTAGCTTTTTCCGCAAGAGATGATTGCAGGAATGCCGCGTTTATGCTATATTACGTTTGTCACATATTGTAATACATGTTTGTATTCGACGCCTCGACACTGATCCTCATTGCGAAGACCGAGATACTCGACTCTTTTCTGCGTGATGTCGGACTCCATGTTG
>QIAU01000239.1 GCA_003225055.1 Acidobacteriota bacterium | reverse complement strand
TGTTCGGCTCCTTTCTCCCGAGCCTTGGTCGTCGATAAACCACAGTCTACTCGGGTCGAGGAGCCGACACTGTTATGCAATCAAGTGCCCCTACCTACCCATCCTGTCCGACTGCGCCAGCTTTGGCCGTGCGCCAGGTATTCGCCGGTGCTGCGCGTGGCTTCGATCCCCCGCGCATCCGGCCAGCCGTTCAGAAAATAAGTCTCTGCGAACGGCAAACCCGGATGCGCTAACCCGCTGAAACTGCGTACCGGATTGCCCGCGAATCTGGTCGGTTTTGTGAACGATTCGCCCTGAGATGCCAAGAGCACTACTAGTTTCCAGGTCCGGTCCTTCAGCGGCGCGAGTTGTGCCACAGTCAGCATTCCGTGATTTGTTTCGTGACGCCTTTCAGGCTTATTCCTTCCGACACCCGCACAGCGACAATCGACGCCGGCAAGGGCTTTCGTGAGAAGCTAAAGATGCTAGGTCCCTAACCGTGAAACCCCTCTTCCCTTTCCTTCAGCCAAGATACGTTTCGTTGACACTCCACGCTGCTGTAGTCCTTTTCTTTGCAGTCGCGGCTTGGGCAGCTCAACAACCAGCCCAGCAGCCGGCCCAGAGTGCGGGAGGATCCACCGCCAGCGACGAGGAAGCCAAAGCCGCCGAGCGCAAAAGACGATTTGAAGAGCAAAAGAAGAGGCTCGAGGAGGAGAGGCCAAGTTCGCCAATCGGCGCCGAGACAGAAGTGAGTGCCGATCAGACGCTGTTTGTTTCGCCATCAGTGACCAATATGCTGGTCGGCGACATTCGTGAGTTTAGCGCTTTCGACATCGATGGAAAAATCCTGACTCGCGAGGCCGAATGGACGATTGACGACTCCGGGATTGCGACCCTTAACGACAAGGGCCAGTCGACAATCGTCACCAAACAGCCGGGAAAAGCCACCTTGCGAGCACGTGCCGGAAGCCGGTCTGCGGAAGCATCCATTACCGTGCTGGACGGCGACAAGATGCCGAACGGTACGATCAAATGGTCAGTTCCAAACTATCCTGGATACACGAGTAAACAGATGATCCGCAAATTCAACCACGAATCCTCCGCTGGCGCCTCTGATTCGTCGGCAGCGCCGACTTACAGAACCGGCCGTGGTGAGGTGTTGAGAGGAAGCCTCGAGTCGTTCTACAGCGTCAGCGGATCGGGCAGCGTGGCCCGGCAAGCAGCCGGAGCTTCGTTCAACAATGATCGATAGCGTAAGACGATCATGTCGTGCTCCTGAGTCAGCTCCGTACACGCTTTGCCGTTAGGGTTTTTCATGCAGGCAGTTTTCATTTGTGAGCTGACACCGAAGGCTTCGGTCCTAATCGTTTCCGCCCTGGATCGAAACGTGGTGCACTTATCCCCGGGCTGGTCGCAGACGATGCCGTTCCACACTTGGCCCGGCTGGCATTGCCCGACAATTGCGGTCACGCACGCGCCTCCTTGCGGGGTTTGCCCCCGCGGACATGGTTGCGCAGGGGCGGCTGCCGCCCGGGGTGGCGCGGGCTGAGCGTTCCCTCCGACCGGATGCGTAGGCGGGGGCTGGGTGCATGGCTCACGTTTGCAATGCTTCGGCATCAGGTCCGGCAGGGGTTCCCGCTTCAGCCGAAGGGGATTAGGATCGCCACCGGTGCGTGGAAAAACGCCGATGCCGTTCTCTTGCCAGGCGCTTTTGCGTGCGTGACCGGCGTTTCCCGCTGGCGGGCTCGCGTTGCTCCCGTGCGCAGGCGGCGAAAATGGGCCCGTTGTCGGTGAAATACCGGAAGAGGTGCTGTGCGGGGCGATGGGGCTCGGTGAAGGGTTCGGCGAAGAGGTGGCGGTCGGCGGCGGAGGCGGCGGTGATCCGTTCTCGTGAGGACGTTGGGCAAAAGCGACTTCAGAGAGCAGGAGGAAACCGGAAAGTACGGCCGCGCGCAGAATCATAAGCCCCTCCGATCCGTAAATGGCGCCGCAACTCGTCTTCAGAGCGGCACAGAGTTGACGATCAGCAGCCTTGCATTTAGTGAGACGGCGTGGCGGATTTTCAGGTTTCCTTCCCAAGGGAACGAGTCTTCGACCTTATTAATCTAAATGCGTTCTCGATCGATGGTAGTATTCGAAATACGATTGGAGCGTTCTTCGTAGCGAGCTTTCATGGAACACGATCACATGATCGAGGCACTCCCCCTTCGGGCAGTGCAAGGCCAGCGGGAGGCGAAGTTGGCCTCAATCTAGCAGATGCACAAGCGAGCTCTGGTGGCCAGGGTCAGGCACCATCCTAAGTTCGCCGAGGATTTCGCGGACTCGAATAAGCGCTTGGTTCCGCATGCGCTCCCCTGCCCCGACCGCAACGTAGGTATGCGAATCGCTTGCGCCATACCCGCCCTGAGATGTGGCGAGAATGGTTGGGAAATAACCGAAATCTCTTCGCGAGATGGCCGATAAACCGGTCCGGGCTTTCCATGCTGCTTCTGTTTTCACTGCGGATTCCCAGAACTCTTTCCGATGTACATGCGCGCACCAAATCACGCCAAAGACCTCTGTGTCTCTTAGCGTCTTGCGGTCACGCCCTGGGAGCTGTTGGGGTTATTGCCAGGGCTATGCTGAACCGAGGCTTGCGCCGCCGCTAGGAGGCAATCGATTGCGGAGGTCTGGCTTGCGGCATTAGCTGGCAGAAAGGGCCCGGACCAGACGAGGCCAAATTGATCGTTAGGTCCCCGATCATTCGTCCAAATGTTTTTTGCGTTCGTTTCGAGGAAAGCTTTGTATTGCGGCAGGGGAAAGCCTGAGTCGCCAGCACCTAAGTTGCGAACAAATATGCCTTTGAACTCTACACCGTCAGCGCCGCACTTTGGCTCGCAAACGTCGTGGAGGATTCCATTGGCGTCGGACAGATGCGCAATGGCGGAGAGAGCGATCGTTTGCGCTTGTTGCGAAAGGGATTGATCGCCCGTGTCTCTGGAAAGCGCTGCGAGTCCA
>QIAU01000238.1 GCA_003225055.1 Acidobacteriota bacterium | reverse complement strand
ATTTCTACTTCATCGACGAAGACCTAGGTTTGACCTATGTCCGTGTGCCCACCTGGTTGCCGTGCCGTTTACAGGTTTACTTCAACGGACATAACTGGCTGGCGGCTCAACTGCGGAAGCGCAAAATTGCTTATGAACTGTTGGACAATGCCTTTGTGGAGATCGGCGATTGGAACGAAGCGCAACGCATGGCCGACGATTGGAAAGTCAAACGGATCCACAAGAAATTGGACGAATTTGCGCAGCGCTTTTGCCCAATTTTTCGTCACTTCGGCGTGCAATACCACTGGAGCCTGGATCAGGCCGAATATGCCACCGACATCGTTTTCCGCCGGCAAGCGGATCTTCAACCCCTCTATGCCCAGCTGACCCGAACCGCCATCCACGCCGTCAAGCCCGACAACATCGCCACTTTTTTGGGGAAGAAGTTGCACGGCAACTACCAGGATGAGATGGGCAATCGTTACAACATCCGCATCGAAGGAACGCGGATCAAACACACCATGGGGCCGATCTCGATCAAGCTGTACGACAAGTTCGGCTTGATTCTACGGATTGAGACGACGGTCAATGATGTTTCTTTTTTCAAGCACTACCGCGAGGTAGAACACCGGGATGGAAGCAAAGAGATGAAATATGCCGACATGCGGAAGACGATCTACAGTTTGCCGGCACTGCGCGAACTGCTGCTGGCGGCCAATCGCCGCTATCTGGAGTTCCTCTCCGCCATCGAAGACGATACCGCGGGTACGGATAAGCTGAACAAGATCTCCCGCGCGGTGGAAGAAAACGGCCGCTCCTACCGCGGCTTCAACTTCTTCGACGATGACGACCAGGAGTTGTTCGAGTCGCTTCTCCGGGGTGAGTTCAATATCAGCGGCTTCCAAAGCAGAAACCTACGCTATCGACTGAAAGGCAAGACCAGCGGCCAGATCTCCCGGCTACTGAAGCGCCTTCGCGTCCATGGCCTCATCAAGAAGATCGGCAAAACCTACAAATACTATCTCACCTCCCTCGGCAAACAGGTCATCACCCTGGGCCTCAAACTCAAGCAACTTCACATCATCCCCCAACTCTCACCCGCTGCCGTAGATTGAGATTTGCTGCCAAATTTGGCAACGATTCGTTTATATAGGTACTACGCTTTTTCGGAGACTGCGCTCCGAAAAAGGGGCCCCTTCGGGGCAGCCAGGAGCCAGAAGTCAGCCAGAAGTTGAATTTATCTGGGCGGGTGTGGTTACTTACCACATGCCAGACCAGCTCAGTGCTCAGTACGCGGATTTGTTGAACGGGACTTACGACTGTGTGGATCGTATCATTCTCAACGCATATTTCCCCAGGGGCGTTGACGATGGCGGCTTTCGTTGTTGGTGGCGCGCTCTTCATGGCAACGACAAGAACCTGGATAACGCTCATCTGATACGTATGGCAGGACGATTTAGCCGCCGATTACGGGCTTGGGCAAAAGCCAACCGAGTCCCCGTCCTGGACTGTCCTCCAGGGGAACGCAAACATGAAATCGCACAGGAGTATTTAAGCAAGCACTCGGGCCAGTGCGGTCTGTTTCTGGTTTTAGTTTCTCGCTCACCGGCTCTAGCATGGGACATCCAGATGTCGGGTACCGGCAAGCTCGGTAACATTCAGCGAAAGGAGCCCCGACCTTACGTCAACCATTACCATTTCCATATTCTCGATCCCGATTGGGGACACATCACCATCAAAATGAGTGGACATCCCCCGTTTGGGGCGGAAGTCATGCTGAACGGCCACGAGTACGTGGCCTGCCAAGCAAGCAAAAAGCAGATCCCCTTTAGCAAAGACGGAAATTGCTTTGTTGATACGTCCGATGCCGCCGGTTTGGCAGCCGTCGCAGTGACCTTGTCAGAAGAACCGACGATAGGGCGACTACGCCAGATTTGTGAGCGTTGGATTTACAGTACGTGTTTGTTATTCGGTCTAAGCCTGGAGGAACAGCAACGGACGGGATTTCAGTACGAGTATTCCATTTATCAGATCGAGTACTCCCGCAACCTGCAATTCCAATCAGGGGCATCGATGGACCAGGTCTTCCAATCACTCATTGATCGGACCCGGAGGGTTTTGGATCTGGATCAGGTCAAGACTATTTTTGGATGTCGCAAGCGACCCTGCTGGCGGAAATTACGCCAAGCGCGATACGGAGTTGTGATCGAGACACCTACGTATGACCTGACGGTGTTCAAAGTGCATTTCGGCAAACTGACCCTGAAGATCTATACCAAAGGCGAACGTGTTCTCCGTATTGAGGTCATCGTGCACAACAGCAAAGAGCTACCCTGTGGCCGCTCCTTACCCAACTTTCCTCAGATCGTGATCCTGCTCCGCGGAATGTTAGAGCGGTTCCTCGAAGTGCTGCACTGCATGGATTCCTGCTTCATTAGCGACGACCTGCTGGAAAGGCTGCCCAAGCCTTCCCGGGTGGGCAGGACCAAGGTCGGCGGTATCGATTACAACCAGCCCAGAATACGGAGCGTGATCTGGGCCGTGCTGGCCTTGTCGGCTGCGCCCAGCGGCTTCACAGCTTCCGATCTTGCCAAAAAGATCTATCAGCTGACGCCGGGGGACTCATCCGCTTACACACCACGACAGGCCGCCTACGACCTTAAGAAACTCCGCGGCAAGAGTATCGTCGAGAGGATTGACTCCTCTCACCGCTACCGCTCATCAGCCACGGGAATCCGTGCCCTCACCGCCCTCGTTGTCCTTCGCGATAAAGTTATTAAGCCCCTCCTGGCCAGCTCCTGCCACCGCAAACGTGGACCCAAACCCAAGAACTCCACCGTCTTGGATACCCACTACGAACACCTCCAAACCGATATGCAGCATCTGCTAACGGGCTTGGGTATAGCCGCGTAGCCCTACGGAGGATCGACAATCTTTTTGTCAATTTTCGCAATAAGCGCCTAATGTCATTTACATCGGTAGTACTGACGCGACGATAGGATGTGGAGTTTATAGATCTGCCGATGGAGGGATAACGTGGACCGCAATAAATAGGGGTCTTCCCCTAGTCGGACTGCTTGGGCCGAAGCATTATCCGCCAATTTCTAAGATTGCAATTTCGCCACAGCTGCCAAATGTTATTTATATCGGCACATTTGAAGATAACGGTTTGGCAGGATTCTCTGGTCGTCTATTCCTCACTCTAGATGGAGGAAACAACTGGTTCAACGCTAGTGGTGGCTTCG
>QIAU01000237.1 GCA_003225055.1 Acidobacteriota bacterium | reverse complement strand
AACCGCGATGGCACTTTCACCGACGTGACGCAAAAAGCCGGCGTCCCCGGCAGCGCCTACGGCATGGGCGTCGCCGTGGGCGACTATGATGGGGATGGTTTTTCCGATCTCTATGTTACCCAGTATCCGCGCAGCCTTCTCTACCACAACAACGGAGATGGAACGTTCACCGACGTCACGACCAAAGCCGGCGTGGCCGCGCCGGGCTGGGCGACCAGTGCCGTCTGGTTTGATTACGACAACGACGGACGGCTTGATCTGTTCGTCTGCCACTTTGTCGACTACAGCAAGACCAAGCTTAAGTTCTGCGGCGACCGCCTGACTGGGGAGCGTTTCTACTGCATTCCCAGCATCTACGATCCGATGCCGTGTTGGCTCTTTCGCAACAACGGTGACGGAACGTTTACCGATGTCAGCAAGGAGTCTGGAATTTCGCAATCTCCCGCCAAGGCGTGGGGAGTGGTCGCGGCAGACATCAACAACGATGGACGCATGGATCTGTACGTGACCAACGACACTGTTCCGAACTTCCTGTTTGCCAACCGGGGCAAAGGCCGGTTTGAAGAAATCGGCTTGCTGTCTGGGGTGGGAGTCAATGCTTTTGGCAAACCGCGTTCCGGCATGGGAGTCGATGCGGCTGACTACGATCAGGATGGTCGGATTGATCTGTTTGAAGCCAACGTCGATCACGAGATGTACTCGCTCTATCACAACGACGGGAACGAGAGCTTCAGCGATGTCGCGAATCCGACGGGTATTGGCCCAACGACGCGCATGATGAGCGGTTGGGGACTGAGATTCTTCGACTACGATAACGACGGAGATCTCGACTTGCTTCTATGCAACGGCCATCCCGACGATGCGGTCGATAAAAGAGTGGAAGGTGTGAGATTCCTTGAGCCGCTGCTGCTTTTCCGCAATACCGGGAAGGGTTTCCAGAATGTCAGCCGGCAGAGCGGCCCGATTTTCTCAAAGCCACTGTCCGGACGCGGTCTGGCGCTGGGCGATTTTGACAACGATGGCTCGGTCGACGTGCTCGTGACTCAGAACAACGCGGAGCCGATTCTTTTGCGGAACAATCTTGGACATCAAAACCATTGGCTGGGTGTCCGGCTGGTGGGCACGAAGGCTAATATCGGCGCCATCGGCGCCAAGATTACTTATCAATCTGGCGATCTGAAGCGCCATCAATGCAAGGTAGGCGGAGGCAGTTATCTCTCTTCGCACGATCCGCGCATGGTCCTCGGATTGGCGAACCGAACGAAGATCGACTGGCTGGAAATCCAATGGCCTCAACCGAGCGGCAAGATCGAAAGGTTTACAGACCTCCCGATTGATCGCTATGTGACGATTGTTGAAGGTCAGAGCAAATGGAAGTAGGGCGGCGATATTGGCGATTCCGGATGAAGCGCATGAAGCCAGTCTGGCGTGCATCGACCGTCTATCGTTTCAGACTTTTTGCCACGCTCGTGATCGCGCTGTCGTTCGGCTCAACGGGTCATGCTCAAGTCGCGCGCGGGCGACAACCCGTTTCCGGCAGCCAGAATGCAGCTCCTCACGCAGTCGATCATGACGCTAGTTTGAGTCCACAATCCCAGGGCGAAGAAGAACTGCGGCTAGGGACGGCACTCACGCGCCGCGGGTCTTTCTCCGAGGCTATCCCGCACCTGCTGGCGGCGCGAGGACAAGTCGCCAACGAATATGCCGCGAGCTTCAACTTGGCCCTCTGCTACGTGGCGATCAGGCGGTTCACAGAGGCAATCCATGTTCTAAGCGATTTGCGAAGCGGAGGACACGACGGCGTGGACGTGGAGAACCTCCTGGCTCAAGCCTACGTGGGAAACGCTCAGCCGCAAGAGGCTCTGGCATCTCTGCAAAAAGCGGCTTCTCTCGCGCCACAGGACGAAAAACTTTACTCATTCGTGATCGATGCCTGCACCGCCAGCAAGGACTATGGCCTCGGGCTCAAAGTTGTCGAGCTTGGGCTAAGCAATTTGCCTCAATCGGCACGGCTCCATTACCAACGAGCCTTGCTTCTAACTCAACTAGACGAATTTGATCAAGCCAAGCCAGACTTTGACTTGGCCGGCAAAGTGGCCCAGGGAAGCGAGCTCGGCTACCTGGCCTCTGCCCAGGAAGAATTGCTCGAGGGCGACATTTCTGCTGCGGTCCGAACCGGGCGCGAGGCCGTCAAGCAAGGTTACGACAATCACGCCTTATTGGCCGTTCTTGGCGAAGCGTTGATTCGCTCGGGCGTCAACGCAGGTGAACCTGAGTTTGCAGAGGCGACGACGGTTCTGGAGAAAGCGGTCGAGCAACAATCTAACGACGCGACTTCGCAGATTGCGCTGGGCAGCCTCTACCTGGCCGGCGGTCGCCTTGAGAACGCAATCGCGCATCTGGAAAAGGCACGAGAGCTTGATCCTGACAGCCCATCGGTTTACTCGAACCTCGCAAGGGCCTATCAGCGCCATGGAGACATCCAACAGGCGCAGGACGCACTTGCCACGCTGCAGAAGTTGAATCGAGATCAGGCAGCTCGAATCGGCTCCGCTCCGGGCGATCGAAAGATGAGTTATGGAGGAAGGGGATCCATCCAAAGCGGGCAACCTGACCCTCACCGCTAGAAGGCCTTGAAACGTCCCGACCGGAATTACCGTTACCTTGCAAATCCTTCCGTTGAGCCTACACCTCATGACGGAGCGAGAAGGGCAGAACAGATATATCATCGACCGGACGCCACTGGCGGAAATGGCCGTTCGACAATCCCTTTGCCTTCCTCAATCGTTAAGAACTGATCACACTTTAGATTGCTCTGCTTTGTTTTCATTCCGCTGGGCCAGATGATTTCAACTGAATCAATCTGCGTGCGTTGTCCTAATCCAAAATGCAATCGTGGATCCTGCGCTGATTGGTAGCTCACGCCGCCCTTTCTTTGGTCGTAGAGAATCAGATCTCCTGCGACCAGCTTGAGGCGGGCACCGACGCCGTCACGATTTGATTTTGTTCCGATCAATAGAATCTCAATCCAGTGGTTGGCACTCCCTCCGTCGTTACGAAGCAATTGCGGCGGCTGCCCGTTATTGTTTACGAGGATGTCGAGATCGCCGTCATTGTCAAAGTCGGCGACCGCTGCGCCGCGGCTCACGCGGGGAAGCTGAAAATCCAGTCCTAACCGGTCAGTGACGTTTTCGAAAACTCCCCGGCCATTGTTGTGAAACATCAGCTTGGGTTCGGCATACCGGGTCTCGCCGTGGTACCGCTGGATGTTGTCGAGAACGTGTCCGTT
>QIAU01000236.1:604-3720 GCA_003225055.1 Acidobacteriota bacterium | reverse complement strand
GTCAGAGACGCCGGGTTTCTATTGTCTGGGTTTGCCGCCAACTTAGCAGTCTGGAAAATGGTGACACAAGTTAATCCGCGACTCCCTGAAGCAGAGAAGTTCTCTCGGTGGTGGTGGACCACGGGCAAACACCTGAGGCTTTGGAGGACGCACAAACGCCTCTGTCCAGAGAGTCATTGGAGGCTGTATTCGGTGTTATCTTTCGCTGTGGGTATTCTCTTCATGATTCTCATCATGTTGTCTATTCACGTTTCCAAGGCTCCTATGTAGAGGTCGCGCTGTAATGGTCTCGAGGCCGTAGGGGGTTCTGAGTGACGCCTGTTGACGCCAGTTAAGCGCGAATGCCATTGACGCGTTGACGAAGTCGCATGATGTAGGATGAAGCTACCATGGGAACCGGTCGCTCGAATCCCCTAAAGACACGCGCCGAAGCAGTGCGACGTATGTCTCGCCAGCTTGTTGCCGATGTCTATTTGTACCCTACGGCTGAAGGTGGCAAGCAATTGACCATGCAACCCGGCTGGGGCTGCCCCTGCTCGTGCTCGAAATCAACTGACGCTGTTTTCTACGATGGATGGCCATTGCTAGATGCGCCTTTTGCACCTGGCGAACGCCGACGCCTTGGTTTCGTGTTCCTGAACGGCGAGGATGCTGCCGCTGTTCTGCGCCGAGCTGGGACGTTTTATCTCTGGGAAGGGCGTTTCATCGGGGGAGCTAAGGTACTGACGTAGGGGCAGCAGAAGGTATTCGAATCGGGGTTGTTGGCGTATCGCCTTGGTGCTTACGACGATAAATACAAACATTGTTGGCTGGCTGAGGCTTTTGCTTTTCACCGTTGGTGCTGTCTACCTGTGGCGCTCTGCCTTATCGCCAAAAGCAGAGCGACTGAGCCGCTCCGACCGTGCGCTGCGGCTGGTTGGTGCAGTGCTGCTCTCTGCCGTCGTCATCTACTTCGTGGGCGTCGGCCTCGGACTGTATAACTAGAGAACCTTTTTCAAAGAACGACTGTCTATGTTTGGCGTTAAATCTCGATAGCACTCACCAGGGGTTCTGAGCGTTGTCGACCGTGTTTGTCGATTACGGCCGACCATGAAACACGGAAACGCTTTTTCGCCGGTCACTCAGAAACTCGTCGGGCATCAATTCTGAGCTGTGGCTGTGGCGACCTTTGACTCAAGAAAAGTGATAACCGCATCATCGTCCGCATCGCGAATTACTGGGAAGACATCTCCGAGCCACCGCACCATCTCATCCCGATAGAAAGGACGCTGCCTGACAACGTCGATAAAGAACTCCCATCCGGCCCGATCATTCATCTGGAGAAGACCCTGGGCCGCTGCCGTCCGGACCCACGTCTGTTTCGAGGATGCGAGGATATCTCGAAGGTACGGCCGCGCAATAGTTTCGTATTCCGTCTGCATGTGCATCACAACACTGGAGTGCGCGTATCCGTGCGGATCAGAGGGATTGTAGTGGTTCGCAATGCCAGCAAGTCGGGGGAGATCGGAAGGATCGTGGAACCAAGTCACGCAGATAAGGCTTTGCTCGCTTGCCAGTCCCGCCTCAATCAGCTTCCAAAGCAGCGCGCGGCCTGCCGGCGGACGCGTTGCCCCCAGAAAGTTTGCGACCCACCATGCGGCTTTATCGTTCCTCTGGAAGACAATCATGTCAACCTCCGCTTGGAGCGCATCGGCAATCTGCGTAACGGTTTCTTGCGGCAACTGGAAATAGGGATCACGCAGAACCGAGAGAACGTGGACGGAGGCTTCGACCTCGGCAGGTACCGATGAGCGCAGATGCAACAGTGATGCGGCAACTACCTTGGCGGCAATAGGTAAGACGATGCCCCCACGCGAGCCGAACAGATACCCTAGCGCATTGCTGGGGCCTCGCTCCCGGAGAATCGAGAGCAGTTGCATTCGCACCTGCTCAGGGTCAAAGAATTCGAGGCTATTTGCGGCATACTCGGCGACCGCAGAGTCCGCGTCGTAGCTGGTGTCGATCATTAGACGTAAGACACGAGGATCGCGGCTGGCCAGCAGCGATGGCAATACATCTCCCAGCAGACGACCAGGAGTAGAGGGGACCATCGCAAGCACGCGCGTTAGCCATTCTTCAATCGCCTCCGCCGCCGCAGCACGGAAGTGCAGGGGTACCCAGTCAGACTGTTCCGCGATCCCCGGCTGCGGTTGTGTTCGGCCGTATTCGCGTCGCGTGAACCGAACCATGTATGTGCCAGGCTCAGTCAGCAGATATTGGAGATGTATTGGTAGCTTCGATTCCGCGGTATCCGCAATTCCTAGCCAGCCACAGGCTGCACCGGCCCTTCCGCCTGCCGGCAAACCCATTAGCGGGCGCAGTACGCGCCCGTCCTGCTTCACCTCGACCTCATTACAATAGAAATCGTTCGGAGTCGTGTTGGAGGGATAGTGGATTTTATAAGCGGTCGGAGATACGACCTGCATCCAAATCGGCATCCCTATGTAGGCTGGGTCAGGCAAGGAAATCTTGGCGACCAGAATGTGTGGCGCTTCTTGGCCCACCAGAGTTGAAAAACATGCGATGAGACAGCCGACACAAATGAGTACCCGCTGCATTCGATAAGTTTACTCCCAAGGTATTCGCACGTCGTGCTGGCGCCATGACCGACACCGAGCTCTTGCATATGAGCTAATGAGTACTTTGGCGGACCCGCTAAATGAAGGAGCTTGGTGATTGTCGTAATATCCCGATAGCGCTCATTGACGGGCTTCTGAAAACCCCATTCCCAATTTGGTCAATGGTGGCTGCGCAATGGACGCGCCTGCCGCTATCTCTTAGACTTAAGCTTTTGCTTTCCAAGTTCGCAGAACAGCTATGTTTGTGCGATACACTGAAAAAGCGCGTCGGATTATTTTCTTTGCGCGCTATGAAGCCTCACAGTTCGGTTCTCCATTCATCGAGACTGAGCACCTGCTCCTGGGAATCGTCCGCGAAGACAAAACATTAACCAATCGATTCTTGCGCTCCCAGGTGGCGTCCATTCGAAAGCAAGTCGAGAGCCACACCACTGTGCGGGAGAAAGCTTCCACTTCAGTCGACCTTCCTCTGAGCAACGAATCCAAACGTGTCTTGGC
>QIAU01000236.1:0-526 GCA_003225055.1 Acidobacteriota bacterium | reverse complement strand
GATTTTGATGGAACGGGACGTCCGGTTGAGCCAAGTCCGCGAGGAACTCGCACGGCAACCGCACGAGGCGACGCAAGGGCAAAAACGGCCTTCCGTGCTCGATGACCTCAGTCCTTATATCAGCGATCTGGTGGAACAAACTCAGCCGCTCGTTGGGCGCGAGAATGAACTTGATCGGCTCATAGAGCTTCTATGCCGCTTCACTCGCAAGAATCCGGTGCTGGTCGGAGAGCCGGGCGTCGGCAAAAGAACCATCGTCGGCGGGCTGGCTCGGCGCATAGCGGATGGTAATGTGCCTCAATCGCTGGCGGAAAAAGCAATTCTCGCTCTCGATTTGCCTCCACTTCGGGTACTAGAAAAGGACGGTTCATGGCACGAGAGACTGGATCGTGCCCTAGTAGCGGCGGCAGAGGACGGTAAAATCTTCTTTGTGAACCGGATGCATGACCGACCTGGGGGAATTTCCCCGGTAGCCTCGTTTCACGTGACTGAGCTGCTGCGGCGACCCATCATGGCGAGCAAGATT
>QIAU01000235.1 GCA_003225055.1 Acidobacteriota bacterium | reverse complement strand
GCCGATGTAGTTGCGCAGGGATCCGCCAAGAAAAATGTCATACCAGGCAGCAATCGTCAGTGCGGGGACGTTGATCTCTGAAAGTGCCCCTCGATGGACCAGCGCTTCCAGTACTCGTCGTAAGTGGGATGAGCCAGCCAGTCGAGGAAATATGGAGCCAGCGAACGGGTCAGGTGCGCATCGGCCTGGTGCGGTATTTCTACTAATGGATATTCAATGAGCGGAAGCTTCCAAATTCCGTTTAGCGCAGTTGTGTTTTTCGACTACGGAGCGGCTGAAAGTATCTTGCGCCAGGCCGGAAGTCCACGACTCGTTAAACCATTGCTCGAAAGCTCCGCCCTGGTAAGTCCATCCTTCATGATAATTGCTGGCCGTGACCACTGGACATACCCCAGTCAGATGCGGCGGATGCGCAATGGCGGTCAGCATCTGCGTGGCGCCGACGTAAGAACCTCCAAACATTCCTACCTTGCCATTGGAATGGGGTAACGCGGCTGCCCACTCTACGGTGTCATAACCATCATTGGACTCATTTCTGAAGGGATACCATTCGCCATCGGATGAATAACGCCCGCGAACATCCTGAACCACCACCATGTAACCACGGGTAGCTGCCTTCACAGCGAACTTGGCCGAGGTCCGCTTGTCGTAGGGAGTGCGCTCCAGAAGGACCGGAAATGGATCTTCCGCCTCGGGTCGGTAGACGTCGGCTCGAAGAGTTGTGCCATCGCGCATTTTCGCCACGACGCCATATTCAATCATCACGGGATAGGACTCGGTTGCCCAAGCCGCATTCGGCGCAAACGTGACCTCCAGACCTGCGAAAACCAACAAGCCCCTCGCGAAAACTCGCATGCGGCACACCCCCGTTTCGCTGAAGACTGTAACAGCTTTTTCTTCGAGTGCACAGCCGCGAAGCCCCGTCACCCTTGGCTCGAACGGCGCAAGGTTCTGGCGATTTGCCAAACAATTTTCAGAATGGCGGCCCTGTCGTTTGCTCAATCACGGGCCCAAGGCGGGGCGCATTCGTCATTTGGCTTATTGCACGATTACCGTAACCGATGCCGTAGTTCGACCGTACTGGTTCGTCGAATGCAAGGTATACGTGGTCGTTGCTGAGGGCGTTGCTACAGTCTGCGTCCCACGCACGGGGCCGATCTGTGGATCGACGATGTTATAGGTGCTATTACTCACACTCCAACTTAGTGTTACCGGAGAACCCGCCGAAACGGTCGAAGGGTTCGCCGTGAAGCTGCTAATGGTTGGATTGGCCCCGGTTGGCACGTTGGCTGGGGTGTAAATCGTCCCCATCTGGACGACCTCGAAATTGGAGGCGGCAATGCCCTTTAGCAGGTTGAGATTAGCGTTATTCCAGCGATCATCTGGAACCCCACTGATAAAGATGGCACTGCCGTTGTCGCCCAGGATCATGCCGTACTTCTTCAATGCGGTCAGGATTACCTGGTCATCTGCGGCGTAGATGGAAATGTTAAAGCCGGCTTTCAGCCGCAGCCGAGTGCCCATCGGAGGAGCGTTCGGGTCGGTTGTAGTCGAAGCCCAATGTGTGGCAGGAAGTACAAACGCCCGTCGCGTAGTTGGCACCGTGAAGCGTAATGCGTGATTGATGGCGCCGGCTGCCACTTCGTCGTACCGGGCGAGTCCGGGGAAAATAGGCAAACCCGCCGCATCGGCCGACGTCCACGTGTAGGGCCGTTGCTCGTTGATGGTCATGTCCCAGATGGCGGCCGAATCAGCACTCCATTTCCCACTCTTCAATGTTGCTTTGTAGAGTTCGTACAGCCAGCAACCGTCTTTTTCCAATACGAGGACGTGGCGGTCACCGTTGCCGGGCCTAGGGTAACCCTCAATCAACGCATTGGATGGAATCGGCTCGGGCCCAGGATCACTTTCATCCGCAAAAGCTCCGAGAGTTACAGCCACCTTGGCCTGCGTCCCGGCAATCACTTGATAAGGAATACCAATTGTCTGGTTGTGGAAGGTACCGGCACCGAAGTCAGGATGCAGGGTGACGGTGGCTCCGATGAAGTTAATGATGTTGCTGGAATTGGCATCGACTGGCGCGACGGAAATGTCGGTATTCCACAAACTGCTTGACTGAAAGGGCACGAAGCCGTTCAGATTTGCGCCTTGGCCCACACTCATCCCGCTGCAGGTGCCGGACTGCGCAAACGCGACCGCGCAGGCTAGAACGAGAACAGCTAGAAGTGTTGAAAGTGAAAAGGTCTTCAGATTTGCTTGCATACAGTCTCCTTTTTCAATCTGCTGAATAGCAGTTGAGTTTTGACCTTGCGTTCCCAACATCGGGGGCGCGATTAATAAGCGGAGACGACGTGGCGTTCAAACAACCGCATGAAACTTAATTTGCGTCAAACGTTGTTCGACACTACCTTCTTTTCGGTCCTCGGCTAGCCTGATCAGACCAAGGGCTTTGGGGAACATAACGTGTTCCGTCCAAGACGTAGAAGCGTGCCGTACGACCTCGGATCTTAGCGAAGCCACTCATCAAGATGCTCCCGCACGAAGGCATCATCCTGCAACGTGGGATACGATCTGCACACTCGTTCGATTTCCTCGAGTTGGCCGGGGGACAGTTCCTCGTGCGGATCGAGACACCAGCGTCCTAGAAGCAGCCCCTGCTGCCGCAGAATCTCATGAATGCCCGGAATCGATCCGCGAAACTGGTTGGCAGCATCGAAAATCGCGGCATTTGCGTCGGTCATTTGAGAGGCGAGCGCTAATCCTTCGGAAACGTTGTAGCAATTCGATTTCACCCTCGCCAGTTGGGCGACCGCCGTCTTCGTCCACACAGCCCACTGGCCTAGCAAACCACCCGCCATCCGAATTCGCTGGCCAGCGAAATCGAAGGGTGTCAATAGATCGGTCAAGATGTTGTCATCGTTCCCGGTGTAGATTGCGACCTCGTGGGCGCGGCCCGACTCTGCCACAGCTCGGACAACTTCAACGGTCTGGTAGCGATTGAACGGAGCAACCTTGATAGCAACGACATTTTCGATGTCCACGAAGCGCCGCCAGAATTCGTATGGCAGCAATCGCCCTCCTACGGCCGGCTGCAGGTAGAAACCCATGACCGGGAGTACGGAGGCGATCGATTTCGAATGGTCCAGCAGTTCAGCAACCGACTCGTCTTTTAGCTCTGCGAGACTCACTAGTGCGATGTCGTACCCTAAACTTGCCGCCAGCTGCGCCTCGGCCATTGCCTGCTTGCGTGTTCCGCAAACAC
>QIAU01000009.1 GCA_003225055.1 Acidobacteriota bacterium | reverse complement strand
CCGAGCAGTTAGCGCTCGGCGCGGTTCTCGTGGCCCTGCTCGCCGTCGCAGTGCTCGTCCTGAGAAAAGAGTCTGGAGCGCACGGATATCCCAACGCCAACCCTGAGGCACTTCGAACCGTAGATTCTGAAGCACAGGTAACAACAGAGACAGCAGGACGAGCATCTTATGTTCTTCAAAGGACTATTTTTCCTGGTTGATCATTCTTGGGCCAAATTGGAGGGGCGATTTTTTCGGTTCATTCCCGGGAAGCCGTTAGCCAAGTATTGGCCTGGGATTCACGTTTATCGGCCATGCTGGTTTATCTTCAACAACGGGCCTTCGAGGGCTCGTATCATAGAGGTGGAGCAAATTTATGATTCGTGACGACGTTTTGCACGATTTCCCTGACCTTTTCGGGACCAAGAAAGTGAATGGCCGAGAAGTCAACGTCGAAAAGGCTATTGAATCGCTTACCCGAGAGCTGCGTCCCGAGATCGCCGCTGCCCTGACGGCGCGCCAAGCGCTCCTCGCGTCTTCCTCGCCAGTCAGAAAAAAGTATGCCTGGCCCAATTGGAATGAGAAATTTGAGGATCCAGTAAGCGGCAGCCATTGGACTTTTGGCGAGATCGTCGAGGGGATGATCGACAATTTCCTCGGCCGCGACAGCAAATGGCGCTGGCGGCTGAACGACGGAGTGCCCATTCCGAAGGACGCACACCCGTTGACAAATCCGGGGCTGGAACTCACCGGCCCGTGGCATCCGCTGGACATGGCATTCAACGCGTTGAATAGCCCGGCACCCATGAATATGCCGGACTTTGAAGACGCATCGCCGCCGCATTTCCGGCCCCATGGCACGCCTCGCAATCAGCCGCTTGGAATCTTTGCGGCTATCCGGAACGCCAAAGAAATTCTCGAAGGCCGCTGGACCGACCGGGCTTACGAGGTCGTGAAAAAAGGCCAGAAGCGTGCTTACAAAATCACTACGCCGCGCGCGAAGTGGCCGACCCGGTTTGGCCGCCCGCCTGGAATCCACATCCGCTATGAACACATCATGGTGGATGGGCAACCGGCCCCGGCGTTGATTCCGATCACGGTGCTGTGGGTGTTCAACAATTACCAGTCTCTCCGCGACGCCGGAACCGGTGTGTACTTCTACATCCCGAAGATTCAGACGCCTCAGGAAGCACTCATCCTGGAGAAGCTGCTGGCCCGTCTGGAGGAGAGGGTAGGAGTGCCACTCGGAACCATGAAGATCAAGGTGCTCTACGAGGAAGGAAATGCAGGCCGGTTTTTGCCGGCAATCGCCTGGGTTTTGCGGCGACGGCTGCTGGGTACGAATGTCGGGCGGTGGGACTATCTGGGAAGCATCATTGAGATGTGGAAGGACGATCCGAAGGGCATCTTCCCTGATCCGCAGTCGATTGGCATGGCCTCTCCGAACATGATTGAGTATCAGCGATACAACGCGCTAATGATGCTGATGGCTGGCATGAAGAACGGCGAACTCAGCCAGGCAGCACCCATTGGCGGGATGGCCGCGGTAATGATTTATCAGCCGAACGACCCCTACGGGCGTTCGAGGTATAACGCTTTGGCGCTACGCGCGATGGTGATCGACAAATTGCGGGAGCGCTTGCTGGGTCTGATATTTGTGCCCGAAAAGCCGTTGGCATCAGGTCAACAGCCGACGCTGGAAGACGTCCTCTCCGGCAGCATGAAAGGGCACCTCTATGACACGTATCGGCAAAGCTGGGTCGCCAGCCCGGAACCAGCTTACGTGGCTGCCGGGAACGCGCCCTTGCGCAAGGCAGTGAACCAACTGCAAGCAGTTCTCGATGCGCCAACCGAAACAGAGAACACAAGCGGCAAGCCGGTCGCCACCGTTGCCAGTGGTCTTACTGAAACCGAGCGGGCGCTGCTAGAGTCCAGAGGATTGTTGAATTCGCAGGGGAAGATCACGCCCTGGGTCATCAACCGGGATTCGGTGGACAAGGCAGAAAAAATCTTTACCCAAGGACTTTGGGACTCGATCTACGGCGTGCCCCGGGGTGATGTGACCATTGAGCACATTCAACACGCATTCTACATGGCGGCCAACTACGGCTTCCAAATCCTGAATGGGAACTTCGCAGCCGCGATTGACGACTACGAACTCAAGCTGCGGTTCATGAATGACCTGGCCACCTACCGCATCGACGTGTCGTGGCTGTGGACGCTTGCCCATCACCAGGCTGTCATCACCAAGGATGGGTATCTGCAAAGGGCGGCTCTGACAGGAGACGGAGTCGTCCTGGCAAAAAATGCGGAACCCGTTAAGGCCGGCACCCGCTTCACTCGGGAACTGTTCGATAAAGTTTGGGAATACCATAACGAGTGGACCGCGGAATTCTTCGCCGAGCTTGACCGTCGCGGCGATCCGGGCCGCTTTGACCGCAGCAAGGCGCCGGTCATCATGGAACTGTTGAAGCGGCAGCTGCTTTCACCTCGCTACATTCAGCACAGCGCCCGCGTGCTGTTTGTCGTGGCCGAGGCAAACCAGCAACAACGCGCGCAGGTTCTGGAGGCGATTTTCGACCTTCCGCGCGACGAAATTGTCCGCCGCGTTGAAGCCGGAAGCCTGAGCCAGGCCGCGTTGGATGCTCATGATTACGTGAATGACATCTTTCCTGATGTCGAGGGAGAACAGTTTTCGACGGTCGGCGGGAAACGATCCGCTACGGCGTGAGGGAGGTCCAGGATAAGTCTCTCCGCGGCTGAAGCCCGTTCCCCTTTAAAGGGGTGAATTGCGCAGGGCCGGGGCGTGCCTGCTCCGCCTTTCTCGATTTCTTTCTCGCCTCCTTGGAAGTAGCACATTCGGCATGGGTTGGAGGTGCCGAATTCGGACCCGTTGTCGAGGCCAAAGACCAGCCGTCAGAAAGTGGTTCTCTGCATTTCCGAACGGGGGTAGAATCCGGATAGAGGCCGCTATATGCGGTTCGGCGCCGCTTTTATTCTCCCTGTCGTTCTGGCCGTCTCGGCGTGGTCCCAGCTGACATTTACTATCCCTGTCCAGGATAAGTCGGGAGCGGGTGCTCCTCTGGAAATGTCCGGGACCATTTCGTTTTCAGAGAATGTCTTGCGGAAATCGATTACGACTTCTACTGACTACGAGGTGAAGGCTCGCAACCGCTCCGAGAAGCCAATCGTTCTGATCGTCGCGACCTTCGATGAGAGTGGTCCGCATGGCGGAAACCGGCATCACATCCTGCAGTTCGACGATGTCTTCCGTCTGGGCATCAGTCCCGGACAATCCTTTGTGCTCTCCCGCAGCGATCGCGGAACCCCCGCTTACTGCTGCATCGACCCGCACAGCAAGGCCGAGCAACCGCGAGCGGAGGTCCGGGTGCTGTTTGTGCAATTCAGCGATGGCTCGACGTTCGGTGACAAGGTTGCGGCCAAGGATATTCTCGAGATCCAGGCGGCGGTGTTAGACCGATTGCGGACCCTGGACGATGCCCGCAGCGATGAGGAATTTCTGCGGCTTCTGCGAAAGGATATAGAGCCTGACGAGGCGGATACTTTCTTTGCAGCGATTCGCCGCACGCAGAAAGAGAAAGGCACCTCGATGGCGCGCAGCCGAGTGCGCAACGCGCTGATCAATTCCGAAAAGCATCTGGCGCAGTTGACGGCCGAACAGGTTGGGGGGAAGTAGAGCTGGTTTCATAAATGGTGTCGTCGCGCTCGCCGCTGTCGCCTCAGCGGCCTAAAGTGGTTCTTTGCGCGGGATGAATTATCGAGGGCCAAAGGCGCTGCTCCACTTCTGCGCGGATGCGCTTCACTTCCGGTGACCCGATCTCGCGGACCTGGTCGGGAGTAAAGGTGGTCATCGAAGGCACCAAATAGCTGTTAGGTCTCGCCGCCATTGGGCACCTGCCAAGCACCTACCTGCTCAAAAGAGGCTGGGCCGTATTCTTTCTGCAGAAAATCGCGGAATCGCCGAAAGGCCGGAAGCACATTCGCCTCTAGCGATTCCTGGGCCGCGGTCGTGAGCCGCTGTTTGTCCGCATCCGTAAATGATCCCGGCATTTTCTTGAGCGGCCTGTAGAACCCGTGTTTGGTCGGGTCCTGCCAATCCATGCCGTTCAGGCGCGCGTCAGAATTTTTTCCCCGATGACCTTGGGCAGCAGCACGCGCTGGCGGATCCCCTCCCGCATCAAGTCGTAATGAAGCAATCTAATACAAGGCAAAATCACGCCTTATTCCCCAGCCCTAAAGGGCCGGGCTTTACGGCGCTTCTCGGTAATCGTTGCCCGCAACTTCCGGTCACCGCGAAGGAGAGGCGAGATCGATCTTATCGGTTGGGATTGGAAACGTATTCTGCTCCATCGAGGTCAAAACCCGCACCTCGCGTGACGTCAAACCAGCTGAAGCTGCCGTCGACAACGCCAAGCGGCAGGAATGAACGGCAGTTGCCCGCGAATATCTGCGGCCTATGCGGCCTTTGCCACCTTCGTGCCAGTGGCGGTGCGATGTGGTCAACGTGTATTATGAAGACCAACATACCGCCCGGCCAGAGATCGAGCTGTTCAAAAATGCTTTCTCCATGTCGTACCATAAAAAATTTGGCCTGGTTTACTGAGAGGATTTAGTGCCTTGCCTGAGCTGAGAAAAGATCCGATCGTTGGCCGATGGGTCATTATTTCGACCGATCGCGCCAAGCGTCCGACTGATTTTGTTCGCGAGGCAGTTAAGAATAAAGGAGGTTTTTGTCCGTTCTGCTACGGGAACGAAAGTAAGACGCCGCCGGAGATCCAGGCTTATCGGCCGAATCCCAACGGCGGTCCGCCTGCACAGCGCGATACTCCGGGCTGGACGGTGCGGGTAGTGCCCAATAAATTTCCCGCCCTGGGGATCGAAGGCAATCTGAATCGCCAGGCCGAAGGCATGTTCGACAAGATGAATGGCATCGGGGCGCATGAGGTCATCATCGAGACGCCCGACCACAACGCCACCCTCGCCACCCTGCCCGCCAAACGCATTGAAGATGTGCTATGGACCTTCCGCGATCGTATCCTGGATCTGAAGAAAGACCGGCGATTCAAATACATTCTGATTTTCAAGAATCACGGGGAGCCGGCAGGAGCCTCGCTGGAGCACGCCCATTCCCAGCTCATCGCGCTACCCATTCTTCCCATCTACGTGGTTGAGGAACTGCAGGGCGCCAAGCAGTACTATCTATATAAGGAGCGTTGCGTTTTCTGCGACATCATTCGGCAGGAGACTGACACGGGGATCCGCGTGGTGGCGGAGAACGAGGATTTTCTGACTATTGCCCCATACGCCCCGCGCTTTCCGTTCGAAACCTGGATTCTGCCCAAGCGGCATGAGTCGGCTTTCGAGAACTCTTCGTCGCACATGTTCGAGAACTTGGCGAAGGCGATAAAGAGCCTGCTCACCAAGGCCGACAGGGTGCTGGACAATCCGCCGTACAACCTGGTGATCCACACCTCGCCGGTACAAGACCCAACCAACGACCACTATCACTGGCACATTGAGTTCATGCCCAAGCTGACCAAGACGGCAGGATTCGAATGGGGCACGGGGTTCTATATCAATCCGACTCCGCCGGAAGAAGCGGCGAAATTCCTGCGCGAGGCTAGCGTAGAGGAGTCCGTGCCGCTGGCGACAGGATAGAAAAGACGAGTTACGAAAAGGCACGGCGTCGGTCGTGCCTTTTTTCTTTGGCGAAAATGCATCGGCCCCGCTCGTCCAGGTCATCTCGCCCACGCCAAGCCATCCGCCCCGGGGCCCGCCTCGATCAATTTCACGGTCCAACTGCTGATCTGAATGGCTGCAACCTGGTGACTCTCGGAGCAGGACACGTAAGCAACCTGGCCGTCAGGCCGGATCAGCACTTCTTGAGGGGATCGAGGCACGCTGATAGATTTGAGCACTTGAAACGTCGCAAGCTCGATAACCGCGACAGCATTGGCTGGTGGCAGGGCAACTAGCAGCCATTTTCCATCCGCCGTCGGCGCAGAGCCGTATCCGGTTCCGGGCAACCCGATCCAGCGATCCACTTTTCGCCTTATCGCATTGATTACCGCCATCCGGGGTTTTTCCGTATCCGACGTAAACACCCAGCGGTTGTCGGGTGTGAGAGAGATGCGTTGCACGTGCCCGGCCACCGGGATCACTGCCGCGGTTTTTCGCTCGACGAGGTCGAGCACCGAAACAGTCCCCGGTCCCACGTTGGCGGTGTAGCCGTACCGCCCGTCCGAGCTAATGGCCAGCATGTGGGATTCCGGCTGGCCGGTCGGAACCTTGCCGACGATCTTTAAGGTTTTGGGATCGATCATGGTTACGGATTTATCCAGTTCAGTAGTCACATAGAGGAGGCCATCCTTTGACCCAAACACGGCGCAATGCGGTCGAACGCCGTGTCCGAAATCGATAGTGTGAATTACCCGCCGCTCGTAGAGGTCGATAACGGCCAGGGTCCTTCCGTCCGTGCCTGGCAGACCCACTCCGGAGTTACCGTAGATCGGGACAAAAGCCCGCTTGCCATCCGGGGACACGGCGACTTCGTGCCCGGTCACGCCGCCTTCCGCGACGTGCGCATTCTGACGTCCCGAAACGGGGTCAATCAGGCCCAAGGTCTGGTCGCCCTTGTTAGCAACCAGCAACAGGCCGCCTGGTGACGAGGCGATGAAGCCCGGGATCAGCAAACCTGTCAGAACCAGCGTCAATTTCATTGCCGGGTACGTCGAGTTGCTCCTTGTCCTCTTCATGGCCCACGATCCGCGACAATGGGGCTTAGGATAGACTGCCGGTTTCGTTTTGGCTACTGAATCCACTCACAGATGCCGATCGAATGACGGAAGACTCGGAAGCAGTGTGTCGAGCTGGTTTTATATTACAGTAAGGATCCGCGCGCTCGCGGCTATAAAGCCACACAGGTACTCAGAGACACGCGGCCGAAGTGCGTGCGCGAGCATCCATTTTTCGCCCCTCTGGGGGCTGGCTCATTTCACTCTTAGCGGCGGCCACGCCCGGCATTGCGACAGGCTGACCGGTGAGGTCAAGGGAGCGCCCGACTTGAAGCGAACTACCCCATCCGAAGTAGAACAGAAGCTTCTTCCGCCTGTACTGCTCCCCGCGGGAGTGCCGACGATCACAAATTCCTTGCAAAGGCGTTGCTTGCAGACGGCTGTCAGTCTGAAGCGGAATCCAGATTTTGTGCACCATGTGTCCGCAGTGCAGCTTTCGTTCCCGAGAGTAGGATCAATGAGACTCGCGTGGTTCGGCGATTGGGCGCCTCCACCGGGATCTGGACCAAGGGTGGCCAGACCAGATAAGCAACGCCATACGTGACTTGACTTACGCCCCATAGCTAAATCCTATCGCAAGCGTTTCGGTCCTTAGGCGCAGTCTGCGCCTTAAAATCTCCAATGCCGAGGCGTGGTCGCGGATGGTCTCCAAACCGCAAGCCGAATAATGGTGCTTCCTGTCCCACAACTGCTTGGGCACAGCTCGACCACACGGGCATTGTTGCGATGTGCCGCGGGCATTCACTTTCTCGGCCCCATCTGGAAAGCCTCAGAATAGACTGCTAGCTTTGTTTCTGCTACTAAATCCGCTCCCGGGCTCACGGGGTGCTGGCCATTTTCGCTTGACTTGGGCGCTTCTCCAGCGCCAGAATCCAGCGTCCTGTTGGTACCGTACGTGCACGCAGTTCTCGAACGGCGGAGGTTTTCCCATGGGATTCAAGCGGTCTGATTTCAGGTGCAGGCGATCTTTCCTGCGGCTTTCGCTAGCGGCGGCGACCATGGCAGGACTGCGCATCGCGACTGAACCCATGCTGGCGCAGGCGGCACGACGCCATCCTGCGGTCAGTCGCAAGGATGGCATCTTCATTGATTCAAACGAGAACCCGCTAGGACCCTGTGCTGCGGCGCGGGAAGCTATCGCCGGAATCACGCCTGAGGGCGGCCGCTACCGGGACGACTTAAGTGAGGACCTGGTCAAGCTATTCGCTGAGCAACAGGGGCTCAAGGTTGACTACGTCCGCCTGTTTGCTGGATCGAGTGAGCCGCTTCAGTACACCGTGTTGGCCTACACCTCTCCGAAGCGGAGTTATGTCACCGCCGATCCTGGATTCGAAGCGGGAATACATATGTCCAAGATTTCAGGGGCACGGGTCGTGGCTGTGCCGCTGACCAAGAGCTACGCCCATGATGTACGGGCAATGCTGTCGGAGGCACCAGACGCCGGGGTCATCTACATTTGCAATCCCAACAATCCTACTGGGACGCTCACGCCGCACCCGGACATCGAGTACGCGACCGAGCACAAGCCCAAGGATGCGGTGGTGCTGGTAGACGAGGCATACTTACATTTTTCCGATGCGCCGTCAGCGCTCGACCTGGTCAAGGCCGGCAAGGATGTGATCGTGCTGCGAACATTTTCCAAGCTCTATGGCATGGCGGGGCTTCGCTGCGGCTTTGCCATTGGGCGACCCGACCTGTTGGAGCGTCTGGATAATTTTGGCGGCAACTTCATGCCGATTACTGCGGTGGTGGCGGCGATCGCCAGCATGAAAGAGCCACAGCTGATCGCCGAGCGCAAGCGCATCAACGCCAGCGTGCGCAGTGAAACCTTTCAATGGCTCGACCGCAACGGTTATACCTATATTCCTTCGGAATCGAACTGCTTCATGCTGGACACCAAACGTCCAGCAAAGACGGTGATCGAGGCCATGGCGCAACAGAATGTGATAATCGGGAGAGTGTGGCCAGTCATGCCCACCTGGACGCGGATCACGGTGGGGACGCCGAGGGAGATGGTCCGCTTCCAGGCCGCATTCAAGAAAGTGATGGACGGCAGGGTAGGTTGATTCTCTTTCTCAGTTCATCAGCCCCGAAACCCTCCAGCCTGCAGGCGCGTGGCGCCAGTGGCGTCGCCAAGCGCTAGCACGGGACTCAGATTTTCATTTCGGCGGGGAGTGCTTCTTATTCTCCTCTTGCTCGGCGGCGTGGCGGGCACGCACCCGCTGACGAACTTCTGTCCGCTGCTCCGGCGTCAGCACGTCGAAAATCTGAGCGCGTTCGATGCGCCGGTACCCTTCCAGCATCCCGCTTTTCTGTTCCGGGCGTAACTTCTCATCTTTTTGCACTAGATCCATGCGCGATTTTATGTCCTGATGAATCTTGTCAATTTTTGCTTGCTGCTCTTGTGTGAACTTCAACCCGGCAAAATCGTCCACTGCTGGAGTGTCTCTCTTCGGTCGGACCGTAGGTGAGGGCTTCGGCGGATGCTGTACCGCCCGCGGTTGACTGCGCTCTACGCCGCTCAGGCCCGGTGCCGTACATAGGAAAACAAGTCCAGCCACAATCCCCAGGCGTTTCACAAATCGGCTCATGTTCAAGCGCCCCTTTCTTGAGCGAACTGAATGTTCCTGCTTTATTTTAAACGTCCCGCCATCTGGTAAAAGTTAAGTTACCGAAAATTCCCCACAGCTTAAGGATCTCGAGGCGGGAAACCAAACTTCATAAGTGTCTCTCCAACGTCAGTGCGCAGACGAGCCGACATAACGGTGGAGTTTGCCCGTACCTGCCTGCGTGCCGTTATGTCAATAGCGAAGGTCACCGGATGATTGTGAGTCCGGTCACCCTGGCCGGTGACGAGCAGTCTAGGCATTTTTGCCATAATCAACAGCAAGCGGCCTGGCGCAGGACGCGTTTGGCTCGCTTGCTCCAAAGACTTCGCGCCATGCGGCGAAGCCTGCCCTCTCTGGTCCAGTTGCTGATGCGTTTGGGCGCCGCGAAAACCCCAGCGGGTCGCGCATTCCATTTTGTGCATCTGCAAGTACCGAAGGAAGGGCGGGAGGTCACGCGGGAAACCTTCCAGTTTCGAGTGGATAAGAAAAAGTCCCGGAGGCGGAATGGCGTAACGGACACTACTTGCTGCGCTCCAACCGGACCGCCGGAGATCCCAGCGTCCTGAGGACGCGCTACGTACAGTTAGTTGACCCAGATTGAATCGGTATTCCGGTCGCTCAAGAGCGAACTGGGCCTCCGCCCCATCTACCACCAACTGGAACATCGCGCCGACGCGCACATTCTGATTGCCTTTCTCGCCTACTGCTTGCAGATCACCCTGAAGCAGCGCCTCCTGTTCGACGCCCCAGGGTTGCCGCCCAAGGCTGTGCTGGAGAAGTTGGCCGAAATCAAAATGATTGATATGTGGATTCCTACGGGCGATCAACGATGCTTGATTCTGCCGTGCTAGAGAAGCTGAAATTACCGAGAAGCGCCGTAAAGCCCCGCCCTTTAGGGCTGGGGATATAAGGCGTGATTTTGCCTTGTCTTAGATTGCTTCATTTAGGTATAAGCATCAGTATGGCCCTGGAAGGGTACAAATCAAACTACAACGTGGTCTATTCAAGCAAGTAC
>QIAU01000008.1 GCA_003225055.1 Acidobacteriota bacterium | reverse complement strand
CTGAGCTTCTCATGAAAATGCCGCACGTTCAGATCGTGATAGCGGTCACGATACAGCCCCAACACCTGCTCCACCAACGCCAGCGGCACCCGCCTCGGAGAAGGCTTCCCACGCCGCCGATCAAACAGTCCGTCATAGCCGAACTCTTCGTAACGTTCGCGCCAGCGCCGCATGTGCCGTTCGCTGATGCCGATGATCTCCGCTGCTTGCCACCACGTGATCTTCTTCGCCATGGCCAGCAAAATCACTTCCTGTACTTTCATCGCCCGCTCCATCGCGGCCTTCGGGTAAGAGAACATGCCTGCCATGTTCTCCTACCCTCACCGCCAGAAAAGCGGACAGATCACGTGCTATCTCAACCGGACATATCATGTGCTAACGACAGACTGTTCCGAATTGACTTGACAACCGCCATGCCAAGTTGTTACATGAGGCGCACTTTTCGCAACCGAATCGTTTCGGCACTCGCCACCAATCGAGTGGGGAGCTCTTCGACGCTGAAAAACTGGAGGCTGCAATGAATGGAGGCGCGAGGACTCGCCAATGCCTGACATGGGCTGGATGGTTATCGGTTTTCCTGGCTGTGTGCGCTTGGCAGGCTTTCGCCCAAATCGATCGCGGCGCAATCGTTGGCACGGTGCAGGATGCTTCCGGCGCAGTGTTGCCGAAAGCGACCGTTACGGTCACCAACAAGGCCACCGGGGTAGCGCTGACAACTCCTGCCAATGAGGCGGGTGAATATCAGGTTCTGGCGCTGATTCCTGGCACATATTCCGTGAAGGTGAGTGCGCCGGGTTTCGAAACTGCCGTGCGAGAAGATATTGTTGTTCATGTTCAGGATCGCCTTTCCCTGAACTTTACTCTGAAGGTTGGATCTGCGTCCGAGCGGGTTGTGGTCACGGAAGCCGAGCCCTTGCTGCAGACGCAAACAGCAGACATAGGAAACGTTATCGATACGGGCCGGATTAATGATCTTCCTCTCAACGGACGTCGATACGCAGATTTGGCGCTGCTGGAGCCCGGCGTGAACAAGTTCTATGCCGCCAATAACCCCGCCCCTGACCGGTTTAGCGCAAACGGCAACCTCGAACTGCAAAACAATTTTCTTGTCAACGGCATTGATAACAACTCCTGGTCGGAAAACCTGCAGGAGTTCTCCGTGCAGGTGGTTCAGCCCCCACCGGATGCCATACAGGAGTTTCGCGTCCAGACCAGAACCTATGACTCGGAATTCGGCAATTCCGCCGGCGCAGTTATCAATGTCGCCATCAAGTCCGGCACTAATGCCTATCACGGAAATCTGTTCGAGTTCATGCGGAACGCTGCGCTGAATGCCAACCAGTGGATCAATGGCCAACCTCCTAAAACCCCCAAAGGCCACTTCACGCAGAATCAATTCGGCGGCACATTCGGTGGCCCCATTTTCAAGAACAAAACATTCTTCTTTGCGGACTTAGAACGCTTCACCAGCCGAACGGCAACTACGGTCCCAAGCACCGTTCCGACTAAGCTGATGAAGGCGGGAAACTTCACGGAATTGGGGAGCCCTGTAAGCGGTTCCACCATCCCAGGGCAGTCAGGCTGCTATGTTGGCAACATCCTCCAAACGACGAGTTCCACTGGGCAAACCTGCCTTGACCCGGTAGCGGCGAAGCTTATGACGTTGCTCCCCGACCCGACGACCACCCCCGCGTGGAAGGGGGCGGGCGTGCCGAACTACCTGTTTCCAACGCCTGTGCCGAACGACGTCTATTCATTCGACGGCCGAATTGATCACAACCTTAATCAGCTCAATAATCTGTTCGGAAGCTACAGTTATCGTCATCTCAAGCGTCAGGATCCTCCGTGGACTAGCAACGGGGCCATCGGGAGCGGAAACTTCGCGACCCAGTATCGTATCCACACGCAGTTGCTGGCCCTGGGTTGGACGCGCACAGTTTCGAACAGAGTGATCAACGATGTGCGGTTTGGCTTCAACCGCGATTATGCCCACAGCGATCCGGTTGGCGTCACCCTCGGCACCTCTCAGGCGCAGAGTCTCATCGGCTTGGCAGGGATTCCGGACGGACCAGGGTCCGCGGGCTTGCCCCCAATTGAAATCAACGGCTTAACCCGCATCGGAACGTCGCCGTGGCGGCCACAGTACCAGATTTCGCAAGCTTGGAACGCAATCGAAAGCTTGAGCTGGCTGAAGGGTAGCCATAGCTTCAAATTCGGCTATCAATATCTCAGGCGCTCCGACAACTTTCTGGACCTGCGCGCTCCGCAGGGCGAGTTGCAGACAGACGGGATCTACACCACCGGAGGGAGTTTCGGCTTGCCGGATTTCCTACTCGGCGATGTCAACGGCGTGCACTTTACAACACCCCTGGTGGTTCATTACTTCCAGCCTGGTCACTCGTTCTATGCGATGGACACCTGGAGGATGACACCGAAATTCACTTTGACCTATGGCCTGCGCTACGAACTCTTTGCGCCAATCCTGGAGAGGAACAACAATACAACAAACTTTACTCCCGCCAATGGTGGCGGCATTGTCACCGCACCTAAGAATGCTTCCGGCTGGTTTGACCGTTCCTTGATACACCCGGACCGCAACGATTTTGCGCCGCGGGTCGGCTTCGCATATCAGGCGCGGAATCGCATCGTGCTGCGAGGTGGTTACGGCGTCTTTTATCAGCACTACAACCGGATTGGATCGGAAAGCCTCCTTGAGTTAAATCCGCCTTTTCTTCTCGATGCGCAGTTGAACCAGAGCGGAGCCAGTACCGTATTTCAATTGAAGGACGGGTTCCCGTTGAGCACGATCACTGGATCGGGATTTGATTTGAAGCAAATCTTTCTTCGCGCCCAGGACCCCAACCAGCGCTCCAGTTATGTCGGGCAGACCAGTTTTGGCACGGAAGTGCAGATGACCGGCGATACCGTGGCTTCGGCCACCTACGTCGGGAACTGGGGCCGCAAGATGAACCGCCTGCTAGATTTCAACCAGCCTCGCGTCACAGCTTTCGATACGACTTGCCCGATCATGCGCTACCCGTACCCTAATCTGAATACGGTTTCCGATATCGACACCTTTGCCGGTCTCGATTCGCAGGGCAACCCCAAGTGCCAGTCCACCGGCCAGCATGCCATCGTGGAATACGCCAGCAACGAGGGGAACACGAACTTCAATGGTCTCGAACTGTCACTTCAACGGAGGATGTCCAAGGGGTTGAGCTATTCCTTGGGTTATACCTTCAGCCACGGCCTGGCTGATTTTGGCGACAACCTTACGGCCGGACCGCTTCCGCAAAACACTTACGACTATGCCGCGGAAAAGAGCAATTCCAACCTCGACATTCGCCACCGCTTCGTCGGCATTTTCAGCTGGGACCTGCCCTTCGGCCAGGGCAAGCACTTCCTGTCTAATTCGAATGCGGCCAGCCGCTGGCTGGGTAACTGGCAACTGCATGGGATTGTCACGCTGCAGACTGGAAGCCCATACACAGTCACTGCGGACAACGATGGCCTGCTAGGCGGTTTTCGTACCGTCTATCCGGACTGCATTGGAGATCCGTTTGCCGGGGCCACGACCGATCACAAGCTCTACACAACCACGGGATTCCTCATCAATCGGGCGGCCTTTGCGCAACCTGCCAAGGGAACCTATGGGAGCTGTAGACCCCGCATGTTCCACGGTCCGGGCATTCAGATGGCGGATCTAAGCCTCTTCAAGGACTTCAGGTTTACGGAGCAATGGCGTCTGCAATTCCGGGCGGAATTCTTCAACGCCTTCAATCATCCAAACTTTGCGAGTCCAGAAGGAAGTATTTCTTCCCTTGGCTTCGGAAAGGTTTCCAATACACTGGCGCCGATACTGGGTACCGATTCCGGAGGTCCGGGCGATCCACGCGAAATTCAGTTCGCACTGAAGCTATACTTCTGACTGGCGGCGGGAGGAGCCAAGGCTGCTCCCGCATATTCATCCCCGCGTTCGCACCTCGATTTGGGGCGAAACCGGAAGCTCTTAAAGGAGGCAGTTTGGCGTCGAGGTGTCGACTGACAGCGGCTCAGGCCATTGTCCTGTTCCTGAAAAATCAGTATGTGGAGAGGGACGGAGCGACGACTCCGTTTTTTGCTGGCTGCTTCGGGATTTTTGGCCACGGCAATGTCGCGGGAATTGGACAGGCGCTCCAGCAGAATCCTGACTTCCCCTACTACCTGCCCCGCAACGAACAAGCCATGGTGCATACGGCCGTGGCTTTCTCGAAAATGAGTAACCGTTTGCGAACCTTCGCCTGCGCATCTTCCATTGGACCAGGCGCCACCAACATGGTGACCGGGGCGGCGACTGCCACTATCAATCGCATTCCGGTGCTTTTGCTCCCCGGCGATATATTTGCTCGGCGGAATGTCGCACCCGTCCTGCAGCAGCTCGAATCTGCGCAGACTCAGGATATTTCGGTTAACGATTGCTTCCGGCCGGTTTCCCGCTATTGGGACCGCATCTTGCGGCCGGAGCAGCTTCTCACTGCGTTGCCGGCGGCCATGCGCGTGCTGACCTCCCCCGCTGACACGGGAGCCGTTACCCTCAGCCTGCCGCAAGACGTGCAAGCGGAAGCGATGGAATATCCCTCCCAGTTCTTCGAGAAGCGCCTGTGGCATATACCGCGGCCGCGAGGAGATGCGCAGGCGATTGAGCGGGCTGCCGCCAAAATTCGTTCCGCCACGCAGCCGCTGCTGATTGCCGGCGGGGGCATCCTCTACTCGGAAGGGACTTCGGCGCTCGCCAAGCTCGTCGAGCAAACAGGAATTCCCGTCGCGGAGACCCAAGCTGGAAAAGGATCGCTGCCCTACGATCACCCGCAGAGCCTGGGTGCGATCGGCGTCACCGGCACCCCTGGAGCCAATATCTTGGCCCGGGAGGCGGATCTGATCATCGGGGTAGGCACGCGCTATACGGATTTCACGACCGCCTCGAAGACCGCTTTCCAAAATCCCGCGGTCCAGTTCATCAATATTAATGTTGCCGAGTTTGACGCAGCAAAACACATGGGCTTGCCGATCGTTGCCGACGCCAAAGTTGCACTGGAGGAGTTGGCCGAGGCCGTCAAAGGATATCGCGTGCCCGCAGAGTATGACGAACGGGTTCGCAGTTTCCGTGAAGAATGGGAAAGGGAAGTCGAACGTCTCTTCGATCTGCACCATGGTCCGCCCGTGAGCCAGAGCGAAGTCATTGGCGTGGTCAATGGGCTTTCCGCGCCCGGGGACGTAGTCGTCTGTGCCGCGGGCAGTCTGCCCGGAGACCTCCACAAGTTGTGGAGGGTCAGGGATCCGAAGGGTTATCACCTCGAATATGGCTACTCGTGCATGGGCTATGAGATTGCCGGTGGGTTAGGGGTAAAGATGGCGGCGCCCGATCGCGAGGTTTTTGTCATGGTCGGCGACGGTTCTTACCTGATGATGTCCCAGGAAATCCATACTTCAATTCAAGAGGGGTACAAGCTGAACATTGTGCTTCTTGATAACCACGGCTTCAGCAGCATAGGCGGGCTGAGCGAAGCCTGCGGGAGTGGCGGATTCGGAACCGAGTACCGTTACCGCAAGGCCGGCCAACTCGGAGGCGACGTGGTGGCCGTGGATTTTGTCGCGAATGCCGCCAGCTTGGGCGCAGTGGCGGTTCGGGCTCGCACGCTCGAGGAGTTGAAAGCCGCGCTAATCGAGGCGCGGGCCGCCAAGCGGACGACCGTGGTCGCCATCGAGGTGGATGGAAGCATCCGCGTGCCCGGCTATGAATCCTGGTGGGATGTGCCCATCGCGGAAGTTTCAGAGGCGAAGCGCGTTCGCGACGCCCGCCGCATCTATGAATTGAATGTCAAGCGGGAACGCGATTACATCTAAAGAATAAGGAACATAACGAAAGGGTCAAGCAAGCACCAGATTCGAGGCACAGCGACCCTCGAGTCCGTGAGGCATACATGGCAGGATCATATCGGCAGGAGGTATTAAATCACTCCATTCCGGTCGCACCGGACAAATCCGGGGTTCTGATTTCGATCACACGAGAACAGGCAAACTGGGAAACCATCAACTTTTCTGTGCGCCGGTTGATGGCGGGACAGTATTGGCAGAGCAACACGCGAAATGAAGAAGCCGCGCTTGTCATCCTGGGTGGAAAATTAACCGTGGACTGGGGAGAAGGTCCCGACGAAATTGGCGGGCGCAAGACCGTCTTCAGCGGCTATCCCCACGCCGTCTACCTGCCGTCCCATACCCCTTTTGAGGTCTCTGCGATCACGAGTTGTGAATTTGCCGATTGCCGTACTCCCTCTTCCGCACGGCTCAGCCCGCGAGTCATTAGGCCGGCCGATTGCCGGGAGGAGATTCGCGGCGGAGGAAACTGCACCCGTCAAATCGTTGACGTGATTCGCCCCGAATTCCCTGCGGACAAGCTGCTCATCTGCGAGGTCTATACGCCGAGCGGAAATTGGTCGAGCTATCCTCCCCACAAGCATGACGTGCATAATCCTCCTCTTGAAGTGGATCTCGATGAAACCTACTACTACCGAATCAGCAAGCCCGAGGGGTACGCATTCCAACGCCTCTACGACGCAGCCGGGACGCGCGACGACACCTTGACGGTGGTGGATGGCGATCTGGTCCTGATCAAAGACGGTTACCACCCCGTGGTCGCGGCGCATGGCTATGACGTCTACTACTTGAACGTTCTTGCCGGCAGCGCGCGTTCAATGGCTGCCAGCGATGACCCCCGCTACGCACACCTGCGCAAGACACACTTGGAGCGCGATCCGCGTGTACCGCTGGTTCATGTCGAGCCGTCAGAGCCAAGTTCGTAATATGAGCTGTTGAGTTGCGGCGCGCTCTCGGGAGTCCATCGCGAGACGGTATGGTGGCGTTGCCACAGAATCGCGACCGGACTGGTTGAATGGGAAGGGAAGCCAGAAGAGGAGAAGTGGGGAATGCCCCATAAGATCGGAATCGTCGGAGGGCTGCAGCGAGGCTAGTTGATGTTCCAGCGGGTGCAAGTCCCGTCGATGGAGGCGCCCAGCCACCATCGTAGTTATACCCGGCGGCGGGAAGGGCGACCGACCCGTCGAAAGCCCGGGCGTAAAAGTCTCCGTTGGCCCTTTGGGGTCAGATCCGTCAGGGAGGCGAGCAACTTTGCAGGTCGTAGCGAAAGCGAAACAGGTAGTCCCGAAATCTTTCCGCCTCTCGTGGAACGGATTTGAGGGGAGTGTTGGGAAACGCCGAGCCCGTCCCTCTCGGGTGAAGGCCGAAGCCGTCGACGAAGGAGCTGGGCAGAAGCAGTCGACGGGGCCCCGGGATCCTTGAGGACGACATGCAGAGAAGGAGCAGACAACGAAAGCCCGGAACCACTCGTTGGTCGCCTAGGCCTTGTGGGCACACCGAAGGCATTGCGTATAAGCCGCTCTGCGGCGAAGTCGCGATGTGCTGGCGAGTGGGGCGGATGGGGTCGATTAAGTGACGATGGACCGAGACAGAATAACTCGGACCGGAGCGAGGGCCCCTGGGGTAAAGCGGCAAGTGTCGCTTGCACGGAGGTGCACCAGCGCGCCGCGCCCCTCGACTTAGAACGAGGATACGGCGCTACCGGCAGCGGTGTGCACGAAGGATGGATGCAAACTGCGCGACGCGAACACCACGTAGTCGACAGGAAGGCACCGTCTGATATACCGGCCTTGAAGCCGTAACGGGGAAAACCCGCCTTACGGAATTTTAGGGAGAGCGGTGGAAACGTCGGCATCATTCGAAGCCCGGTCCGCGCCACCGCCCTACCCGGCGGAGGGGTTGGCTCGATACACGCCGCCATTCTCGCCAAGGATTCCCGCGTCAAGCTGCAGAGTTTTTTTGACCTCGAACGAGACTGCGCACAAGTGCTGGCAAGCTCGGTTTGGCGCAAATGCTGCCCGTTCCCTCGAGTAACTACTTCAGAACTGCGACGCGGTGTTCGTTTGCACTCCGAACACCACACACGAGCAAGTAGCCATGAAGGTTCTCGAAGCCGGCAAGCATGTTTTTGTAAAAAACCCTTTGCCTTGAATCTTGACTCCGCCACCCGGCTGCGCGACCGCGCCGTCGGCTCCGGCGTGACCTATCAGGTGGGTCACAACCGCCGTTTTGCCCCGCGGTCTACAAGGTCTTGAAGCAGGCAATTGAGAGTAACGAGCTTCGGCCGCTGTCGGTCCACGCCAAAATGAACCGCAGCGAACTGGTCAATCCTCCCTGGGTTTGGAACGCCAGCCTCATCGGAGGCTTTCTGTACGAGACACGCGTTCACATGTTCAGAATGCGCGAAGACATTGATATGGCGATGTCCTTGAGCCCTGAAACCTGCCGTCTCATGGCGTCGGAGCACGGTTCAGTTGATACGTTCTTGGACCGGATCGGGATAGGAGAGAAAAGGCCACCCATTGTTGCTTAGGACTGGCGTCGCGAAGGCAGGGTTTCCGAGCGAAACGGGTTAGCGGAACGTTCGAGAGAGTCAGTTGGCGAAAAATCCCTATCAAATCCCCATTACACTCACGACCCGGCTTCTGGTCGCGTCGGCCAGACAGCCGCTGATGCGCTGCCTGCAAGTCTTCCGTCATTAGGTTAGCGTGCGCCGAGTGATCTCAAGTTGGAGTGCCCGACCTTCACTGCCCGCCGCGCCGGGAGTCAGTTTCAGCGGGAAGGTTTGCATGATACCCTTTTTTCAAACTGATACCCTTTCCATTGGGTTTTCTTAGGCTGGCGTTCCCTCCCGTCTCTTTAGTCTACGCGAATGAGTGTTGGAAGATTCTGAAAGATAATGATTTAACGGATAAATCGTTGATTCGGCTAAATGAGCGATACTGAGCGCGGATTGAATCCCACTCTCTCCGCCAGTCCGTTGCATTGTTGTACTTCCACGTTACCTCCTCGTTCCGGGTCGAATCGCTGGCTTATGGTGAAGTGGGACGGAACTGCACTTTCAAGCCTTTCTCACCAGATCGTGTGAAGCGCTTTCGACCGACGGATCTCACGGTCCGCAGTAAGCAGAGGCAGCCCTTCAACCAGTGCAGTGGCTCCAATGATGCGATCCGCTGGATCCTTAGGATATGCTGCTGGAAATCCGAGGGCGCGTACGCATGCGCGGCTGCTGATCGGTAGGACGACGAACCGGGCCTCGACCTCTCGCAGGAAGGATTCGAGGCTGATATCGAGGCGAATGCGTCGCTTGCTCGATAGTGTGGCCAACTCCAAGAGAGTGATGTCGGAGATGGCCAAGCCGTCCTCGTTCTGACGTGCATCGTCGATCGCAGCTCTCGCGTTCTTGGAAAGCTGACGTTGGTCAAAGGCCAGCCACACGACAACGTGTGTGTCGACGAGAATCATTTCAGCTCGCCCCAGTCTTCAGGAGAAATCGCAGGCGAAACGACATCGCCTACAATGGCACCCTTGCCAGCGAGAAAATTGTAAATGTCATCTGTGTCTTCGTCGGCAGGGACGAGCTTCACCACAGGCTTGCCACGTTTCGTGATCACAACGGTCTCCCTCTTAGCCTGAACCTCATCCATCACTGCAAGACAACGTACCTTAAAGGAACCCGCTGCCATTGTTTTCATTCCGAAACCTCTTTGATCATGGTCATTATACCATGGTCATATTGTTGCCCGTCGCTGGCACCGGCCTCATCGTTCACGAGATAGGTCAAGGACGACACCAAAACCGGGGTCTTGACTGTATCCCGGGAGCAGCATGGCGGCCACCTATTTACTGGCCATGCGGGGTCCGGCGTATAGGAGGCATGACTCGTATGTGGGCTTTCGTACGGAACTTGAGAACCGGGCTGGCGATGGGAAGGGAAAACGCACAAGTGGAGGCCCCACGAGGCGGAAAGTACCGAGGCGCTGGCCAGGGGCGCACTGCTTCGTAGTAGCGAGGAAGCGGGGTAACTCCCGTGGAGCGAAGGAGGCAGGTCACCCACGTCGTGATGGAGTCAACGGGACACCGGAGGAACTCCTTCGTTGACGGAAGGCGGCAGCCTTCTCTGGGTGGCACGAGCCGGATGAATCGCGAGGTTCACGTCCGGAATCTGTGAGCGGCTCGGGGTGAAATTCCCCGGGCCGACTCGGCAAACGTGAAATCGCCTGATTGCAACAGTTGAGAAGCCACGTCGCAGAGTTTGAGTTTAAAGGTAGGAACTCTTGGTGCCGTCGTAAGAAGCGGCGCACTACGGAGGTACTACTTTTTCAAAAACGAAGCACTAAACCAATGTCGAACTGGAGTGCGTTCACGATTCTGCCGGGTAACGGCAGCCGGTTGGTGAAAACAGCCCGTAACCATCCTCTACTCCAGCCAGCTTAAGCGGTACACCTTTTCTGCCACGCGCCGTACTGCTCCACCGCCTACGCCTTACCACCCATCAACATGATTGAAAATGCATAACCAGCGCATACCCCGCAACCGCCAGCGACTTCCTTCAAGTCGTTGTTCGTTGTATCAAAAGCGACCGACGCAGATCTTACAAGGCTCCTAACTCTCTTTCTGCGGTCGCTTCTGATACAACACTAGAGGACTTGCCGGAAACTGTGGTGCCGCATTTTGAGACGCGAAACGATCCCGAAAAAGGTGGTGGTCGTGAACCATCCAGGCAGAAATCCGTGTCGGTGATTCGCTGCAATTCCGTGTCTGATGTTCGCGAATCAGGGCTATAATTTAAAAAACATTTTCACCGCATGGGAGTTCCGCGACATCCCGAAAGCCGGGTTCGGCCCAACCAACGTCCAGACAGCAATCGGAGGATTGTATGAACAAGTTGACGAGAATGCTTCGCACGGCTCTTGACGTATTCGACCTGTATGACGGCGCTTCTACGGCTGCTCGCGACCGAGTTGGAGACTTTGCCGACCGTGCGAGGAAGTTTTTCCGAAGCCAGCGAAGCTATCCAGTTCGCAACATTGGCAGCTTTGCTGCGGCGACGGGGCTCGGCTTAGGAGTCGGCATCCTGCTGGCTCCGGCAAGTGGCGCAGAGACGCGTCGTGAGATTGTCAAAAGGAAGTTTTTCCGAAGCCAGCGAAGCCATCCAGGTCGCAAGATAGGCAACTTTGCTGTGGGAACTGGGCTCGGCTTAGGAGTCAGCCTCCTGCTTGCTCCCGCCCGTGGTGCGGAGACGCGTCGGGAGATTGTCAGAAGGGCGGAACGAATCGGCGGCACTGTCCGGGAGCGCTTCTCTTTTGGAGCGAAAAAGCCGTTTGCGCGTGCAAGGGCATCGAAGACTGGAGGCGTAAGAGAAGCTGCAAAATGATTCCAGATTGCGGCACGGGACCCCTTCGGCCTCCTGCTGTACCGGTCGCGCTTTCTTCCCCCCATTCTGGGCGTCTGGCTGATGATCAACTGCTTCGCCTATCTGGCTACAAGTTCGTGGCTTCCTGTTCCCGCAATACGAGGCTACGGTCTGGAACATCGTCTTCCCGGTCACGTTCGGAGAGCTGGCGATCATGTTGTGGTTCCTGATCAAGGGCGCCAGGCCGCAGCCGCTGAACGCCGCAGCCTCATCGTCGGCGGCTGGTTAGGCTGCATTGCTGGCGTTTGACAACTCCGGCGTTAGGCGTCACGTGAAGCCGCTCGCCCGGTGCCCCACCCAGCCACCTTTGCTCGTGTGGGAGACTCTGTCCCTG
>QIAU01000169.1 GCA_003225055.1 Acidobacteriota bacterium | reverse complement strand
CGTCGAAGAACGCATGTGCGTCGCGTAGCCGAACATCTCGGCCAGCGGCACAATCGCCTTGATCACCTGGGACCCGGCGCGATGTTCCATGCCTTCGATCCGTCCGCGGCGTGAACTCAGGTCGCCCATGATGACGCCGGCGAAATCTTCGGGCACCACGACTTCTACTGACATCACCGGCTCCAGCAGTACCGGGCTCGCTTTACGCGCAGCTTCTTTGAATGCCATGGAACCGGCGATCTTGAACGCTATTTCGCTGGAATCGACTTCGTGATAACTGCCGTCGTAGAGGATGGCCTTGATGTCTACCATCTCGTAACCGGCCAAGACACCGCCTTCCATGGCTTCTTTAATGCCTTGGTCCACCGGCTTGATGTATTCCTTGGGCACAGTTCCGCCGACAATCTCGTTCTCGAAAACGTAACCCGCTCCCGGCTGCTGAGGTTCCAGGCGGATCTTCACGTGGCCGTACTGCCCACGGCCGCCGGTCTGGCGGATGAACTTGCCTTCCGCCTCGCTAGGTTTGCGAATCGTTTCGCGATACGCCACCTGCGGTTTGCCCACATTCGCCTCGACCGAGAACTCGCGCATCATGCGGTCAATAATGATCTCCAGGTGCAATTCACCCATTCCGCTGATGATGGTTTGTCCGCTGTCAGGATCGGTGTGAACCTTGAAGGTGGGGTCTTCCTGGGCCAGCTTGGAGAGCGCGATGCCCATCTTTTCCTGGTCGCCCTTGGTCTTGGGCTCGACCGCTACCGAAATGACCGGAGCCGGGAATTCAATGGATTCGAGCAGAATCGGGTGCTTCTGGTCGCAAATCGTGTCGCCGGTGGTGACGTTGCGCAGACCGACGCATGCACAAATATCACCCGCATAGATCTCGCTGATCTCTTCTCGCTTATTTGCGTGCATCTTCAGCAAACGCCCAATGCGCTCGGAACGCTGCTTGACGGTGAGATAAACGGAATCTCCCGTCTTGAGCTGGCCGGAGTAAATGCGAATAAAAGTCAATTGACCGACAAACGGGTCGGTCATAATCTTGAACGCCAACGCCGAGAACGGTTCCTTGTCGTCGGCCTTGCGCCCGACGTCTTTCCCGCTATAAGGGTCTATGCCCTTCACAGGCGGGATGTCCAGAGGTGAAGGCAGAAAGTCCACCACACAATCTAGCAGCGGCTGTACGCCCTTGTTCTTGAACGCCGTTCCGCAGATAACGGGGAATAGCTTCAGCGCGATGGTTGACTTGCGCAGCGAGGCCTTCAGCTCAGCCGGCGCGATCACCTCGCCTTCCATGTACTTATGCAGAAGCTCGTCATCGTTCTCGACGATGGTCTCGACCATCTGGTTATGGAATGCGTTCGCCTTCTTCTTCAACTCTTCAGGAATCGCTTCGGTGACGTACTCGGCGCCCAGCGTCTCATCCTTCCAGAGAATCGCCTTCATCTCGAACAGGTCGATGACGCCTTTGAACTTGTCTTCTTGTCCGATGGGGAGCTGAATGGCAACAGGGCGGGCATTCAAACGCTTGCGGATGGTGTCGATGGCACGCTCAAAATCGGCGCCCATCTTGTCCATCTTGTTAATGAAGCAAATGCGCGGGACGCCGTACTTGTCGGCCTGGCGCCACACGGTTTCCGACTGCGGCTCGACCCCATGCACGGCATCGAATACGGCGCAGGCGCCGTCGAGCACGCGCAGCGAGCGCTCGACTTCAGCGGTGAAATCCACGTGGCCAGGCGTATCAATGATGTTGATGCGGATGTCGCGCCATACGCAGGTAGTGGCGGCAGACGTAATCGTGATGCCGCGCTCCTGCTCCTGCTCCATCCAATCCATAATCGCCGTGCCCTCGTGCACCTCTCCGATGCGGTGCGTCCTTCCGGTATAGAAAAGAATGCGCTCCGTCGTAGTGGTCTTGCCGGCATCGATGTGAGCCATGATGCCGATGTTCCTGCAACGCTCTAATGGGACTTGTCTGGGCACGGTGTTTTCTTGCTCTTTCTGAAAATATTTAGATTTGGCTATTAGCCTTTAGCGAAAGCTCGTCAGCTCAGAGCTAATGGCTAAAAGCTGCTTACCACCGATAGTGCGCGAACGCCTTATTGGCTTCCGCCATGCGGTGTACGTCTTCCTTCTTCTTGATGGCGGCGCCGCGGTTGTTGGCGGCGTCCAGCAACTCGTTGGTCAGCTTGTCGACCATCCCTTTCTCGCTACGGCCGCGCGAGTACGTGATGATCCAGCGAATCGCCAGCGACGTGCGCCGGTCGGGATTCACTTCGACGGGTACCTGGTAGTTCGCGCCCCCCACGCGGCGGGTCTTCACTTCCAGCAAGGGCTTGCAGTTCTCCACCGCCTTTTTGAACAGCTTGAGCGACTCGTCGCCGCCCTTCTGCTGAAGCTGCTCCATGGCCTTGTAGAAGATGCCCTGGGCCGTGCTCTTCTTGCCCGCCCACATCATCGAATTGATGAATTTGTTGGCCAGGTCCGATCCAAACACCGGATCGGCTTCCACAGTGCGCTTTGCGATATGTCCTTTACGAGGCATTTAGCTACTCGCTCCTAGCTATCAGCTTTCAGCTCTCAGTTGCTGGCCAAGGACCAGCGACCAACAGCTATTTGGGCCTTTTCGCTCCGTATTTCGATCTTCCTTGTTTACGGTTGGCGACGCCCACGGCGTCAAGCGTTCCACGAATCACGTGATAACGCACGCCGGGCAGGTCTTTCACGCGGCCTCCGCGGATCAGCACGATCGAGTGCTCTTGCAGGTTGTGACCGACGCCCGGAATGTAGGTCGTGACTTCAATACCATTGGTCAGGCGCACGCGAGCCACCTTGCGAAGCGCCGAATTGGGCTTCTTGGGGGTCTGCGTGTACACGCGGGTACAAACACCGCGCTTCTGCGGACATCCCTGCAGAGCCGGGCTCGCCGTCTTATAACGGGGCCGCTTCCGGCCGCTTTTCACCAGTTGATGAAATGTAGGCACTCCTGCCGCTCCTCCGCGCACTGTGGCTTCCCGCACGCCCGTTTTGGCGCGCAGAGCCCGCGCTCTTTCTGCTAGCTGCTAGTTCCTCTTTGGGAGGCTGGCCGGCTTTCCGCCGCCATGCTTCTCGCCAGGGCACAACGCTCCTGGAGAGAAATTTCTGGGTTTCCATTATGACCAACGCTGCCGACGGTGGCGCCCAGCCCCCATTCTCGGGAGGCACTCCGTTTCGTCAGCCGCCCTGCATACCCTTCCGATGGCGGAAGGCAGCGCAAGGATTGTTTCAGCGAGGGCGTCCCAAGCCGCTCTTGCTGGCTGGGAACGTGTATCTTTACAGCTCAGCCGCAACACTTTCGGGGACTCCTGCGCACACGCAGGTGAGTCCACCGCCACAGGCAAGCCAGACTTAACTCGCGGAACCTTTCAAATATAACAACTCTCACCCCTAGCGTCAATGATAGGACGCGGCACCCTCGGCACCGCGGCGCCTGACGCTTAAGGGTAACCGGCTGGAGTCAGGTTTCAAAGTCTCTCAGGTTTCAAAGTCTCAAGGATACAAACTCTCAAAGACTCCGAATCGGGGTTCTTACCTTACTTTATAATAGAAACTCTGCAACCTTAGAGACTTTGAAATTTCTGAAATTTCTGACAGCCCAAACAGCCGGCTCAAGTTGCCGAAAAAACCTCCAGCCTCTACACTGAACATTTTCCAGCAAACGATTGACTCGCTCAGCAAACGATCGCCGGGCGGGGAGGTTTCATGGGTAGGTTGGAATCCAGTCTGTCTGCGATCCTATTGTTTTTCTTTGTTCTAATCTTGGTTGCGGGTTTAGTAGGCTGCGGGGGTAACAGCAACCCGCCAGGTTCTCCACTACCTGCGTCCATCAGGCTGGCGCCCAGCACCGCATCGATTGAACTCGGCTCAACCCTTCAACTCACACCGACAGCCCTCGGGGCTGACCAGAGACCGATCACAATTTCTCTGACCTACCAATCCAGCAACCCCCAAGCGGTAACAGTAGCCAATAACGGACTAATCTGCGCCGGGTCGTGGGATTCGCTGGCCACGCCGGTGATATGTACTCCCCAAGGCGTAGGGACTGCCCAGGTCATAGCGTCCGCCAGCGGCACCACCAGCGCGCCGGTGACCGTTTATGTCCATCAGCACATCGACCGGGTCCAAATAACTCCGGTAACGCCGCCACCAGGCTCTCTGCCTCCGGGTCCCGGTGGATGCTTTACGGCTGCCACCGGTTCGGTCACGAGGGCTAACCGTCAGAACTATCAGGCGACCGCACTTAGCCAAGGGATGGACATTACTTCCACAGTCGGTCCCATCAATTGGAGCGTCGTGAACACGCAAGTGGCGACCGTCAGCACAACCGCTGCCGGTCCTTTGGCGAACCAGGCACAGGTGGCGACGAAAATTCCAGGCCGAACTCAGATCTTCGCGTCCGCGGGAAACAACAACAGCGATCCCCAGGACTTCACGACGTGCCCGGTCCAATCGATCTCACTCTCGGTCAGCACGACCGGGGGCACCATCATCAACGCCGCCAAGGGGACTTCCAATACGATCAATGCCACCGTTGTCGATACCGCGAGCCAAATTCTGGGCAACATCCCGCTCACCTGGAGCTCCCGTGACCCAGCCGTAGCCGCCGCGCCCGCCAACGCGTCGGTGAGCGCCGCCGTGAGTGGATCCAATGTAGGCGGCACCTCGATCACTGCTTCCTGCATTCCGCCCGGTTGCAACTCCGGCCTTAGCCCGATGCAGGCGATCTATGCAGTGATCCCGATCACCGCAACCTACACGGGGACAACCACCACAGCGTTCTCTGCCTTTACCGCCATCAGAGAGGTGAACCCGCCGCTGTGCGATCCGAGCAGGAGCTGCACGCCCCTGTTGGTACAGGTCTCCGGATCTCCCAAAACGGCCTCTTCAGTCGCGAGCCTGCCCGCCGCACCGAATTCTCTGCGGGTCACGCCAACGGGGGACAGGATTTACCTGGGGAGCGAGAAAGGGTTGATGCAGGTGAACCCGACCGCCAACCCCGTAACCGTCAGCAGCTTCGCCACGGTCACCGGTAAAGTGCTGGCGATCTCTCCCAGCGGGGGCAAGGTCATCGTCGCCGATACCCTGCCAGTCGCTCCCAATCCTCCCGTCAAGCAGGTGTTCATTCTGGACACAAGCACTAACAGCTCGTCCAGCATCCTTCTTGATCCGAATGCAGCTTCGGCGGTGGCCTCGTTCTCGCCCGATAATCTTAAGGCGTTCATTGCGGTTAACGCTGCTACCGGTCTCACCGTTCAGTGTCAGAACACTGCTGCCGTTGGCTGCTTGTACGTCTATTCGGCAGAAGCTGCCCTGCAAACTATCCCTCTCGATATGACGGCAACCGACCTGGCCTTCCTGCCCGATGGCGCTTTTTCCTACATGGCAGGAGTGGCGCCATCGTCGCCAACACCACAACCACAGATCACGGTACGGAACACCTGTGATAACTCAATTTCGCAAACGCCTAACTCAACGCTTCAAGTCCTGTCTACGCCCGGCGTGGTGCAATTCGTGCGCACCCTTAATAATGGGATACAAGTTGCAGGAAATAATGGGGCACAGGTTGTAGGACTCGATCCTCCGAACGTCGACATCATAACTTTCACATTTGCTGGCACTGCCAATCTGGGGAACTCAGGCTGTCCTTTGCCCTTTCAAGCGGGCTATCTGTACATCAGTAATAGCAGCCTGTCATCATTCAATCTGGGTCAGGGCGCGTTCACTCCGATTGATTTCCTGGTCTCGTCGGACGGCCAGAAGGCCTATGTCGTGATACAGAATCAGGCCAGCGTCGTGGTCTTTGATATTCCAACGAAAACGGTCTCGTCGATTGCGCTGGTTGGCAATCCAGCTCCTCTGGCGGGCAGCCTGGCGCCGGACGGTTTAACGCTCTACGTGGCGGCTAGTGACAACAGCGTGCACGTGATCGACACGGTTGTGGGCGGCGATGTGCAGCAAGTTCCCATTCCATCCTCAAGCCTCTGCTCAGTCAGCACCGGCGGTCCACCGCCAGCCTGCACACCGGATCTGCTGGTGGTAAGGCCGTAAGACTATTCCCAGTTTCTCAGTCTTGCAAGCTGATGGAGGAGGGCCGACAGCTAAACTTTCTTCTCCAGTTCCTTGGCCACGCTGTCGAGCACCCCATTAATAAACTGGACTGATTCGGGGCTGGAGAACTTCCGCGCGATCTCGATAGCTTCGTTGATGATGACCGGCTTGGGCGTCGACGGGTATCCGATAAACTCTGCCACGCTCCCGCGCAGCAGATTGCGATCCACGGCTGCCATGCGGTCCATCCTCCAATGCTCTGCGTGACGTTCGATCAAACCATCAATCTCGGCTGAGCGGTCGGTGGCAACGCGAAACAAGTCATCGGCGAATCCGCGCGACTCGGCATCAACAGTTCCACGCTCGCCCCAAAACGTGCGCCGCACATCGTCCAGGCTCTGCTTGCCCATGTCGGCCTGGAAAAGCATCTGCAGCAGCAGTTCGCGGGATTTGCGTCGCGTGCCCATGGGAGAGTGTTCGCGGGTATCAGGTCGCAGGGTCTTGCACCGAGCATGCACAGTTTACAGGAGGGAACAGTGACGAGGGGACAAGCTAGTGCCGCTTCTTCGCGGGTGTTTTTCTGGCGTCTGACACCTTGGACCTGCGACCTGGAACCTGCCCCCTGCCCCCTTTGCTGAAAGCCGACGGCTGAGAGCTGACAGCTTTTTTCAGCGACGCCATCTCCACCGCCGCCAGCGCCGCCTCAAAACCCTTGTTGCCGCTCTTCAACCCGGCACGATCGATGGCCTGCTCCAGCGTGTCGCAGGTAAGAACGCCAAAGGCATGAGGGACACCCGTCTCTTGGGCCGATTGGCCGATTCCACGTGTTACCTCGTTGGCGATGACCTCGTAATGTGCTGTCTCTCCGCGCAACAGGCAACCCAGGCAGATGATGGCATCGTACTTTCCAGTTTGAGCGAGTGTGCGCGCTGCAACGGGAATCTCAAAACTCCCCGGGACTCGCATAATCTCGACATCTCTCATGCGGGCTCCCGTACGTCGCAGGGCGTCAAGCGCACCACTCAGAAGCCTCTCGCCGATGAAAGCATTGAAGCGGGACACAACGATGGCGAACCGCTTCCCAGCAGCATCCAGTTTGCCCTCGACTGCCGCGGCCTGCTCGCCGGGCCTGCCATGGATCGTGACCACGATGTCGCCCGGCAATTCCAAGGAAAAACTGCGTTCGCCTGTCTTCGGGGAAGCCGCGTCCGCCAGTACTTTCAACTTCATTCCTTGCGCAATTTCAAAAATCGAATCCGGATTGTCCACTTCCATGACGATCAGCTTGGCGACATCTCTAAGCCGATCGGCAACTTCGGGAGGGTATCCAGAAGGCAGCGCATTGATACTGAGCAATCCCAGTGGCGCAGACAAAACGGCAGAGCGCGACTGGCCGTCTTCGCTTACACGATCAAAACCGATCGCTTCGAAGAACTCCACGACTTCGCGGAGGTGCTCCGGTTGGCTGGTGTACCGGCCGATGTGAAGGGACTTGAGCACAAGCAATTTATGCTTTTTGCAAACAGACTGGTCATCTAGAGCGGAGCGAACGATCTATCTACTTCCCCACTACCGCAAAATGCCGAGATTCTTCGCTTCGCTCAGGCTGACAAGATTATTACTTGCCTTGGAACTGCGCCTGCCGTTTTTCCAGGAACGCCGTGGTTCCTTCTTTCTTGTCCTCAGTCGAGCAGCACACGCCGAACAAAGTCGCCTCCAGATAGAGCCCTTCGGCCAAGGTCATCTCCATGCCCTTATTGACGGCCTCCATGGCATACTGCACCGCGAGCGGCGCATTCGCGACGATTTTCTGAGCGATAGCTTCGGCGCGAGGGATTAGCTCGGCGAAGGCAACCACTTCGTTCACCAGTCCGATCCGATACGCTTCCTGTGCGCTGATCATGTCGCCCGACAGCACCAACTGCATGGCGATGCCTTTGCCTACGAGCCGCGGCAGCCGCTGCGTCCCGCCGTAACCCGGCATGATGCCCAGCTTCACCTCGGGCTGGCCGAGCCTGGCGTTCTCACTGGCCAGACGCAGGGTGCAGGCCATCGCGATCTCGCATCCACCGCCCAGGGCAAAGCCATTGATGCAGGCAATCACCGGTTTGCCGAGATTCTCCATCAGGTCGAGCACAGATTGTCCACGATGTGTGTATTCCTTCGCGGAGACCGGGTCGTGTTTCGCCAGTTCTCCGATATCGGCGCCGGCAATGAAGGCCTTTTCCCCCGCTCCCGTAATGATCGCGACCCGCGCTGTGCGATCTTCTTTGATGGCGGTAAAAGCCGATCGCAGTTCCTCCATGGTCGCCATGTTGAGCGCATTAAGCACCTTCGGCCGGTTAACCGTAAGGTAAGCGATGGCACTTTTCTTCTCAAAAAGAATATTTTCGTAGCTCATGACTCCCGCCTCTTACTCACAGGTTTGACCTGACACCCGCCCCTGAGCACCTGAGGCACGGAGCCTGACCGCTTGAGCTCCGTATTTCTTTCCTCCGTGTCTCTGTGCCGGTGGTGGATTTAGAAGTTAGCCGGCACGGGTTTATTCGGATCGGCGTAGTCGTAAAATCCTTTGCCGGTTTTGCGTCCATACCACCCTGCCAGCACCAGGCGCTTGAGCAGCGGCGGCGAAGCAAAGCGCCGCTCCTTAAATTCGTCGTACATCACGTGAGTGATGTAGTAGGTCGTATCCAGCCCGACGAAATCCAGCAGCGTGAACGGACCCATGGGGTAGCCGCAGCCGAGCTTCATGGCGTTATCGATGTCGGGTATGGAGCCCACGCCTTCTTCATAGGCGCGAATCGCATCCAGCAGATAAGGCACGAGCAGCCGGTTCACAATGAAGCCCGTTCGGTCACTGGTGCGAACGGGAACTTTCCCCAGCTTTTTTGCAAACTCGATTGCGGTGTCGTAAACGTCGTTCGCAGTAGCGATGGTACGAACCACCTCGACCAACTTCATCAACGGCACGGGATTAAAAAAGTGCAGCCCAATAAAGCGGTCCGGCCTGTTTGTGGCAGAAAGTAATTCGGTGACGGAAATCGAGGAGGTGTTGGTTGCGAAGATCGTGTCCTTTTTCGCAATCCCGTCGATGGACTCGTACATCTTCTTCTTTTCTTCAACGTTCTCAACGATGGCTTCGATGATGATGTCGCAATCCGCAAGCTCCTGTTTATTGGTCGTCCCTTTCAGCCGTGCGCGAATCGAATCCGGCTTTTCTGTGAGTGTGCCCTTTTCCGCAAACTTAGTCAGCGACTTCTCTATTCCCGCAAAACCCTTCTCGATGAACTTCTGTTCGACCTCCACCACCGTGACCTTAAATCCGGCCGTCGCGCTCACCTGGGCTATGCCGGAGCCCATAAGACCGCAGCCCAGAACTCCAACCTTATGAATTGTCATGAGTGCTCCTTAAGAAGGCGGCCAGCGCTGGGCACGGATTCCACGGGTTGTTTCATTCGCAGCCGAATTAATTCAGACTTTCTACTATCATCGCGATGCCCTGGCCGCCGCCGATACACGCCGCTGCCAAGCCATACTTCTTCTTGCGGCGCCGCAGCTCGTACAGCAGCGTTATAACCAGCCGCGTTCCTGTTGCTCCTAAGGGATGACCCAGCGCGATGGCACCGCCATTCACGTTGACCTTCTCTCGATCCAGCCCGAGTTCTTTCTCGACAGCCAGATACTGCGCCGCGAAGGCTTCGTTCACTTCAATGAGATCGATGTAATCGAGCGTTAGCCCGGCTTTCTGCAGCGCGATCTTGGTTGCGGGCACCGGCCCGCGTCCCATGACTTTGGGCTCGACGCCGGCAATTCCCCAACTCACAATCCGCCCCAGCGGCTTCAGGTTGCGCTTTTGTGCGTTTTCCAGCGACATGACCACCACCGCCGCCCCGCCATCCACAATCCCGCTGGCGTTCCCGGCCGTGACGGTGCCATTTTTGCCGAACGCCGGCTTCAGCTTGGCGAGCCCTTCCATAGTTGTCTGCGGCCGGCGATGGTCATCCTCGCTGAACACGTCACCCGTGGGCTCACCACGATGGTTCCTAAGTTGCACGGCAACCAGTTCCTCCTGGAGCCTCCCTGCCTGATAGGCGTCTTCCGCACAGCGTTGCGAGCGCAGTGCAAATTCGTCCTGCATCTGGCGGGTGATGCCCTGCTCCTCGCCATAGAGCTCGGCTGTGTTGGCCATGTAGAGCCCACAGTAGGTATCGAGCAGCGCCACCATCAACGAATCTTCCAGCTTGCCTTCGCCCAGGCCGAATCCCCAGCGAGCACCTCGAATCACGTGCGGCGCCTGAGACATCGATTCCATGCCCCCCGCCAGCACGACGTTGGCCTCGCCTACCTGAATCATCTGTGCCGCGCTGACGATAGCCTGCATTCCGGAACCGCACAGACGGTTCACTGTCAACCCTGGAGTTTCAATAGGCAATCCTGCGCGCAGCGCAACATGCCGCGCACCGTAGAGTGCATCGCCCGAAGTCTGTTGCGCATTGCCGAACACGGCGTGATCAAACTCCTTGGGATCGAGTCCGGCCCGCTCGATGGCGCACTTGCCTGCGAGCGCACCCAGTTCCTGGGCAGTAAAATCGCGCAGCTTACCCCCGTAACGCCCCATGGGCGTCCGCGACCCACTGACAATGGCAATATCACCTGGTTTCAACATAGGAATCCTGGCGTACAGAAATTTATGAACAGGAAAGCCAAACCCGCCAGTTTAGCAGTGGGGAAATAGGGCAGCAAGGAAGGGGTTTCTTAATTTTCTTAATTGCTGATTTCGGATTTTAGATCGCGGGCATGGCAAACCGATTGCCCGGTTCTTAAATCAACAAGCCAATTTTTTATGCCACTGCGGCGGCGGCGTTCGCGGGAGGCAGGGCAACGACTTTATTCGGCCCAGTGACAGCGCCTTCCAGCGCCTGCTCCACTCGATTGATAAGTTCGGTGACAATATCGACCGGATCGTACTGTTGTTTCATCACAGCCTGCGCCAGTCCGGCAGCGAAGCTGCCCGGCTGGTCCTTGCCTGTGGCGTGCACTGCGCCGAGGAGTCTGCGGAGCTTCTCAACCGCCAACATCGACTCCTTCTCCCCCGTTTCGCCCAAGACAATCGCGACCGTAATGCCGTCATACCGGAAGGCTAGGTCGTTTTGACGGATGTTTGCGGCAATCACTTTGCCAATCTCTTGCATGATGCCATTCGCGGCCTTGTCGCGGGATTCTTTTGCCAGGTGCTTGCCGAATTTCATCAGCATTACGGTGAGCGGAGTCGCCTGCTGCATTCCCCGGCGGACCTCCGCCTGGAGCAAGTCAAGGTACGAAGCGCGGTTCAACAACCCGGAACTTTCATCCGTAACGGAGAGATTCTTCACTAGGCGGCGCAAGCCGGCATTGTTGAGCGCGATGGTGATCTGCTCGGCAATCGTTTTTAGGACGACCAGGTCGCTGGAATGCCAGCCCCGGGGCGTGCCTTGCATGAGCAGCAGCACTCCCACGTGATCTTGACCATCGCTGAGCGGTACTGCCAATAGAGACGTTACCGCCAACTCGGCGATGATCGGACGGATGGGCTGCAATTCGGCTGCGGAGACAGAGTCGGAAATGGTAATGGTTCCGCGATTGATCACCAGGTCGTGCAGCAACGCTACTAACTTGGACAGGGATCCGGCCTCGGTGGCTTTGACGCCGTCGGCGCAGTATTCCTGCACCGCTGTGAGCGGCAATCCGGGCTTGCGCATGGCCGCGACGCATCTTGTCGTCTTCCAGTGCGCGCCGATCTCATTGACTGCGGTGGTCAGCACGTTGTTGGCGGCGCTTTGCTTATAGAGTTTGCGAGTGATCTCGGCAACCTTGGTCAGACTGCTCACGTCTCCGGCATCGGCGGCAGGTGCAATGGAGGCGGCGGGCAACGCAGCAGCGGGTGTCTTAGATGGAACACTGGCAGGCAAAGCGGGGGTGGCCCCGTACTTCGGAGTCATTTCCGCCGCAATATAGAGCCTTTGCAGGTCTTCGTTCCTGTCTTCTTCGTGTGGGAACAGTTCCTGGATGCGGTGCAGCCGCTCGATGGCCTTGGTTTTCATCCCGTACTGGACCAGGATCTCGGCCTGTAACATCAGGTCCTGCAGCGCGGCGGTTCCCAGGGTGACTTCTTCCGACCGACTGCGCTGCTGCTCCGTCTTCGTGGCACTGGTGAAGCGGGAAGCAATGACCTGAAAACGGTTTTCGTCAATTCGGCCGCGCAGCATCTCAAGCCGCTTCTGATGACCCGGTTCATAAGGATCGACTTCGGCCGCCCGGTCCAGACACTCCCCGGCTTTCTGGTAATTGCCCGTGTTGCAGTAGAGATCAAACAATTTCAGCAGCGTCAGGGCGTAGTCGCTCTCCTTGTTGGAAGAGTTGAATAGTTCACTCAGGAATTCCAGCACCTCGGGGCATGCCCGGTGCTTGGCGGAAAGCTCCTGCATCTGGTTGATGAAGCTTTTGCGTTCTCCGCGCCGCCGCTGAAATTGTTCAAGCTTGCGAGCCAGAGCGACAGCTTCTTTGTCCAGTTCCGAATCAATCATGGACCCGATCAGCTCCAGGACTTGCTGAATTCGGACTGGGTGTTGCTCGAAAATTGGCCAGATGATGGGCTCGGCATCGACGAGACGGTTGGCAGCCAGCAAGGCACGCCCGTAAGCCTCACGGAGGCCCTCGAGAGCGTTCCCGGCCAATATTTGCGGTTCAAGGACGAAAATGGCCGCGCCCACCTGGCCATCATTCAACAAGTTCTTACCGTAGGACAGCACAATCGCAGGGTCCGAAGCGTCTTCCGTGTACGCACGCTCATGCCAGGGCCCGGCATTCTTGCCTTCGGCCTCTTGGATTTGCGCGATGCGTGCGAACGCCGAAGCCGCGCCCTTGTGGTCGGCCATCTGGGAGCACAATTCACCCAATCGCAGCAGGTTGGCCTGGCTGGGGTCGAGTTCGACGACACGCTTGACGATGCTGAGCGACTCCTGCTTCCGCCCCAGTTTCGTCACTTCGCCTAAGGCGGCCTCATAGGTTTCCAGCGCCAGCTTCTTGTTGGATTGCTCCACCAGCTGCGCAAAGCGCATTTTCTGTTCCCAGGTGGGATTCACCAGCCGGGATAGCCGCTTGTAAGTGAGGGTGGCTCGACTGGCGTCGCTGCTCGCCAACTGGCGATCGTAGAGTTGGCCAAGCAGTTTTACGGCTTCCGAAGTGCGGTTGAGAGAGAGGCAGAGGTCAGCCGCCATCTGCCGCACACTGTCGTTTTCCGGGTCCTCGTTTAGGATAGCGAGAAACTCCGCCAAGGCATCGGGGGTCTTGCCCTTTTGCAGATACTTCTCCGCGCGCTCGACGCGCTTAGCGATTTCGGCTCGATCCGGCCGCTTGGCGGTATCTGGCATGACTGGTAAACGTGCAGAGTAGCCCGCTTGGAATTTTAGGGTGGGGCGCTCGGACCAGCAATCGAGTAACGACTAGCGCCGGTTACGAAGGTCATGCAGCGCATAACCTTTTGGAATGAAGGCGGTTTCTGATATAAGCGCCGTGCGTGCCTGCGGGAACCGAAACCGACCAGGAACACGGCCTGCATCACCAACTTAGTGCCGGGCAGATGACCATGGTGGCCGTCGGCGGCTCCATCGGTACCGGCCTGCTGCTGGGTTCAGCAGCCGCCATCGAAATTGCCGGCCCGGCAGTAATCCTCACTTTCCTGCTCGCCGCCTTCATTAACTGGACCGTCACCATGGCATTGGGCGAGTTGGCCAGCACGCACCCGGCGGCTGGGTCCTTCGGTGTCTACGGCGACCTCTATCTTAATGAATGGGCAGGGTTTATCTCGCGCGCAGGATATTGGGCGGCAATTGCAATTTCCATAGGCGCCGAACTGGTGGCCTCCGCCACCTACATGGCCTATTGGTTCCCAACCATCCCTGCCCTGGTCTGGGTCGGGCTCTTCTCCGCGCTGCTACTGCTGGTGAACCTGTGGGATGTAGGTCATTACGGCCGATTCGAGTTCTGGTTCGCCATGATCAAAGCGCTCGCGATTGCTGCCTTCGTCGTGCTGGGCGCCGCGCTGCTCCTCGCAGGCCGCGTCCCGGCACAATACACCAGCCAGGGCGGATTCTTCCCCCAGGGAGTATTAGCCCCGCTCTTGGCAATTACCTTCGCGATTTATACCTTCGGAGGTATCGAATTCGTCGCCGTAAGCTCAGGCGAATCGCGTTCCGCCTACGAAGTTGCCAAGGCCGTAAAGATGACATTCGTGACTTTGGCTCTGCTCTATCTCTGCGCCATTACCGTGTTGGTCGGCACCATGCCGTGGAATCGGGCTGGAGTGACGGAGAGTCCGTTCGTGAGCGTGTTCCGCCTAGTCAGGATTCCGGGAGCCGCGCACCTGATGAATTTCGTGGTGCTGACGGCTGCCCTATCGGGCGCGAATGCGGCCCTGTATGTGTCCTCGAGGATGCTGTTTTCCCTGGCGCGGAGTGGCTGGGCGCCTGCCCGGCTCGGTCACTTGAACAGGGCGGGATCGCCGAATCTGGCTCTGTTCGTCTCTTCTTATGGCATAGTCGCTGCCCTGGTGCTTGAGAAATGGGCGCCCGGCGTAGCCTTCGAATACATCCTTCGGGGAGCATTTTTCGGCATGATTCTCTCTTGGCTGGTGTCGCTGGCGGCCCACGTTTGCTTCCGTCGTCGGCTCACTGCCAGCCAACTAGCTGAACTTCCCATGCGTTCACCCCTGGGTGGATGGGGCTCAGCGTTCGGCTTTGCCGTGCTAACCGCCGCCGTCCTGAAAACCTGGTGGGATTCGCGTGTCAACCTGTGCAGCGGATTGACACTTTTCCTTGCGCTCACACTGGCTTATTTCCTCATCCGGCAAACTCGAGCGGTTCACTAACGGTTCCGATTTAGACTGGGAATCGAATGCACATAGCAGAAATGAGCTTCTGAGGATCAAAGTGGGGAGACAAAACAGCTAGATCTACCAACTGCAGGCAAACTATCGGGTAGACCATTTGCCCTGCGCCTTGCACAAGGAACCTAAACCGCAGCCAAACCCGCGAAGCCCCTGGTAAAGATCGGCACCGTCGATTCAATCGCAGGTGGGGGAGCAGTACAATGACGCCATGTCCGACCAGCTTCTCCGCTATCGTTCCGAGTTCCCCATCCTGGAGCGCGCGACCTACCTAATCAGCAATTCCCTTGGCGCCATGCCTCGCGGAGTTTATGAAGCCATGAAGGGCTACGCGGACACCTGGGCGCGGCGCGGCGTACGGGCATGGGAGGAACGTTGGTGGATGCTGGCCGCCGAGGTCGGCGACGAGGTCGGCGCCCTGATGAATGCGCCCAAGCGATCAGTCTCTACTCACCAGAACGTAACCACCTGCCAGGCCGTCGTGGCCTCGTGTTTTGATTTTTCGGGCAAGCGCAACAAGGTCGTCTACACCGACATGAATTTCCCCTCGGTGATGTATTTCTGGGAGGCCCAAAAGAAGCGCGGTGCTTGCGTCCACATGGTGAAGACCGATGATGGCATCACCGTGCCCACTGACCACTTGCTGGACGCCATTGACGAGCAGACCCTGCTCGTGCCTGTATCCCACGTCATCTTTCGAAGCGCCTTTATCAACGATGCCAAAGCCATTGTGGACAAGGCACACAAGGTCGGCGCGCATGTCGTGCTCGATACGTTTCAATCCCTCGGCACTCTACCGGTTGACGTGCAAGCCCTGGACGTTGATTTCGCCTGTGGTGGCGTGCTGAAGTGGCTCTGCGGTGGACCGGGAGTCGCCTATCTCTACGTACGGCCGGACCTCGGCGGCAAACTCGAACCCACCTTTACCGGCTGGACGGCGCATCAGGATCCGTTCGCATTCGAGACCGGGCCGATCCGCTACACCGATCCGCCATATCGTTTCATGAACGGCACGCCGCATGTGCCCGCCCTCGAAGCGGCCAGACCAGGCCTCGAAATCATCACCGAGGTCGGGGTGCGGCGCATTCGAGAGAAGTCCAAACGGCAAACTGCCACGCTGATCGATCTGGCGGATAAGAACGGTTGGCCCGTGAATACTCCTCGAGATCCGGAGGAGCGCGGCGGCACGGTATCCATTGCTATGCCCGATTCGCAAGAAGTTTGTCGGGAACTTCTCCGCCGCGAAATCCTGGTGGACTGGCGTCCCCAGGCGGGCGTGCGCGTGTCGCCACACTTCTACAACAGCGACCAGGAACTCGAGACACTAATCCGCGCGGTCGAAGAAATCCTGAAGGACAGGCAAGTAGCGGCACGCTGACTCCGATCCGTGCTTGTCCGTCTAATCGGCCGCTTCTACGTCTCCAACTCCTCCTTACGGTATTACTTCGGTAAGCCCTAGCCACGATTTCCTGCTGCCGGCCCAGCCCGGGGTTCGCTACGCTCGGAGCGGCGCTTGGTTAGGCACGCTGAAGACCGCATGAACGCTCATCTGACACTACTGTTCCCCCATAGCACTGATAATTCATGGATCGCCGCCGCGTTAGGCGTCGGGGTAGGACTTTTTCTCTTTTACCGCGGTTTCCGCATTCTGCAGCGTAAACGCCTCATCCTGAACACACCCACGTCGAAGATTCGGAGCGCCTCGCTCGGATTAGTGGAAGTGAACGGCCTTGCCGTTGGTCCGTACACCATGAATGCTCCGATCACCGGCGTGCCGTGCTTCTACTACCGAACCCTGGCCTGGGAGCTGCGCAAGTCGGGAAAGAGCCAGGAATGGCACCAGGTCGCCGACGAAAGCCAGCACGTGCCCTTTTACCTTGACGACAACACCGGTCGCCTGCTGGTGAATCCGCAGGGCGCCGAAATGGACATTCACCGCGATTTCCACGAGGAGTACAGCAACTCCATCCTTTTCGGCAACGACATGCCGCCCAACGTGCGCAGCTTCCTGACCCGCCACAGCGTCACTGGCGACCACAAGATACGAATCGACGAGTACGGCATCAAGCCCAAGAATTTTCTCTTCATCTTGGGCACTCTGGCGGAGAACCCAGGCCTATCCGTGGATCCACGGCCAACCCAGACCCGGCACGCCGCCGTGGCTCAACTGAGTTTCAATTTACCCGGTGCACCCAAGCTCGGAGTTGCCTTGGAATCGACCCCTGGCTCGGCAATGTCGTCAGTGAACTTCAAGACATCCATGCCGAGCTCTGCTGAATCAGCACCCCACGACGTGATCCGATGTTCCTCCGAAAGCAATATGGCAACGCCGGCCGAACCGACCCGGCAGAGCAAGGTCGCAGCCGCACTCGTCAAGGCAGGCATCACCCATCCGGCGGCCTGGGCGGCCGCTGGCCTTGCCAATCCCGCTGCTCGAATGGCGAATGTCAGTGAGACCGTTGTCTCGGCAGATGCGACCGGCGTAGCCGCCGGGGTTGCGCTCGAATTCGATCTTCAGCCTAAAGTAGTGATGATGAAAGGCGAAAATAATCCCGCGTTCTTGATCTCGTGGCGCAGCGAGCGGGAGGTAGTTCGCTGGTTAGGCTGGAAATCGGCCGCATTGATCTGGGGCGGACCCGTTCTGACCCTGCTCAGCGCCTACGTTCTCGTCGCCCATTTCGGCTGGCTCTGAAATTGTTGATTTCTGATTTCTGATTTTTGATTGCTGATTCCCGGAACTAGCAAACCAACACGGTTCGGCAATTAACATTCGACAATCGCCAATTCCTGTCTCTTCCGTCCTGTAGAATGCTGGCAATGAGCGCCGGTATTCTCCGCATAGGAATTCTGGGAGACTTCAATCCTGAATTCCGCTCTCACCATGCGACCAACGACTCCCTTCAACATGCGGCTGCCAGGCTGGGCGTGAGGCTGGAGTCCCAGTGGCTGTCAACTCCTTCGCTGGTGAATCCCACTGCCCCAGAAATCTTGGCCACTTTTGACGCTCTGTGGGCCTCGCCCGGCAGCCCTTATCAGAGCATGGACGGGATGCTCCGGGGCATCCAATTCGCCCGCGAGCAGGACTGGCCATTCCTCGGCACCTGTGGCGGCTTCCAGTACACCCTCCTTGAAGTCGCACGCAACGTCATTGGGCTGGCCGATGCCGACTCCGCTGAAAACAACTCCGGCTCGAAGCACATCGTCATCCGCCCTGTCGCGTGCGAAGCGCCTAACCGTGCGGCGAATGGGCCCAAGCTGAGTGGCCGCGTCGGCGAGATCCGCCTGCGTCCCGGCTCTTTCTTACAATCCTTTTATGGAAAAGACGTGGTCGAGGAGGAGTTTTTCTGTAATTTCGAGATCAATCCTGAATACGAATATTGCACGATGGAGGCTGGCCTGCCCACCGTCGCGCGCGGAGCCAACGGCGAGGTCCGTGCCATCGAGTCTCCTACCCACCGCTTCTTTGTAGCCACTCTTTTTCAACCTCAGCTGTCTTCCACAGTCAAGAAGCCGCATCCGCTGATATCGGGTTTCGTGAAAGCTGCTGTTGAGTTTGCCGAGGAAAAGCCGGAAGCCAACATCCTCGGCTAACGACGGTATACAGGAATAGGTTCGAAGACCGGATAATTTGGGCTGATTTCCCTAAATGCATCCGGCAGCGACCCTGCCTGCAGGCGAAAATAACGCGTGGCTCGGTGGTCTTGAACCGGTCCAGATACGCGTTCAGGATCCCGGGTTTCGCTTCATCCGAAACCGGCCGCAGAGGAAACCTCAGACAGGTCCTGCCTTTCTTCAGTGTGACTTCTCCCGCGACTTCCGCGTTTCGCGCCCATGGTGTACGGCCACGCGGAGCAACCAGAAAGCGTTGGCCATCCAATTCGACGAGATCGATAGGGTATAAATTCGCCCGGATTTGCGGCCTCGGACCTGCCCAGGTAGTTGTGCGGCAACCCGAGGCCAAGACCGACCAAGAATCCAAAGAGCCGATCAAAGATCCGCTCGCCCGTGCTCGGCGCGCGAAATGCAGGCGCGTTGTCCTTCATGATGAACTTATCGTACGGGTTGCAGGAACAGTTGGTCGCTTATCGGGCTTATCTGGTATCTGGCTTATCTGGCTGGAACGGCGTGATCGGTCAACCCGAGTCGTTGGGATGTGGCTAGAGGCCTTAGGCCTTAGGCGTGCATGGCGAGGCTCGGGCCGTTGCTCTGGTCAAGTGCTTCTGGTACCTTACCGCGCAAAGAGTAACGGCGACGAGCGCGCTTGAGCTGCTTGATCTCCCGGGACTCATTCTGCTGCTCCACCTGAGGCATAACACCCCCTGAGCAAGAATGCTTATGGCAGCCGCGTGCAGATGGTTACGACCGCAAGGCATCTGCTGCAGGGATGATGCTTTTCTCGATCTTCGGCAGAACCTGACTTCCCGACCGCACAGCCGGCAAGGCTCCCTCGCAGCCTTGACGTTCTGGACCGCCCGTCGACTGACTCTGACTCCCGGCGTGAGTTCATCATATGACGATCAGTACCTGGAGGAATGTCATCCCTATCACAAACGGCATGGGATGCCGATCTCAGTGGAAAAGACGTCTAACCAGGGCTGTGCAGGAGCGGTACTTCGGTTTCAACCGCGGGCGGCCGGGTGATTGCCCCGGCCGATGCCGACGATACCAGCGCCGCGTATTTGGCGAACACACCACTGGCGTAGCGCGGCTGGGGAGCATGCCATCCTGCTAGGCGCTGCTTCAGACTGGTATCGCTCAGCTCGACTTCGATCTTCCGCTGGTTGACGTCAATCTGAACTGTGTCACCGTCGCGCAGAGCAGCAATGGGGCCGCCCAGCGCGGCCTCAGGAGCGACGTGCCCAAGCATCAGCCCGCGGGTTGCGCCGCTGAAGCGCCCATCGGTGAGCAACGCCACCGACTCACCCAATCCTTCTCCGACAATAGCTGCGGTGACGCCCAGCATCTCCCGCATTCCTGGCCCGCCCTTGGGACCTTCGTTGCGGATGACCACGACATCGCCGGGCTGGATGCGCTTGCTGGTAACCGCTGTCATAGCATCCTCTTCGGACTCGAAGACGCGGGCCGGACCACGATGCGTCAGCCGCTCGTGTCCGCTGATTTTGGCCACACATCCTTCGGGAGCCAAATTCCCGTGCAAGATCACCAGTCCGCCAGTCTTCTTCAAGGGGCGATCGAGCGGTGCAATGACCTGCTGCCCAGGCGTTTCCAAGGCGACGTTGGCTTCTTCGGCAAAAGTCTTCCCCGTGATCGTCAGGGTTGACTCGTGTGCAAGTTTTCCATGCAGGAGCCGTTTGGCAATGACGGGAATTCCGCCGGCTTTGTCTACATCGGCCGCGACAAACCTTCCGGCGGGCTTCAGATTAGCCAGCAATGGCGTCCGCTCGCTGACTCTCTGAAAATCATCCATGGCCAGGACCACTCCGGCTTCGCGCGCAATCGCGAGCAGGTGAAGAACTGCGTTGGTGGAGCCCCCCGTGCAGGCAACACCGGCAATAGCATTCTCAAATGCAGCGCGAGTGAGAATGTCTTTCGGACGAATTCCCTTCTTCAGCGCCTGCAAAATGATCTCGCCGCAACGGAAGGCGACATCATCTTTCCGCGGCTCCATGGCGGGCACCCCGTTAAATCCCATGGGCGAGAGCCCGATCAATTCCATTACCGTCGCCATGGTGTTCGCGGTGTATTGGCCGCCACATGCCCCGGAGCCGGGACAAGCTACATTCTCCAACTCGCGCAGCTCTTGATCGCTCATCTTACCTGCGGCGTTGGCGCCCACCGCCTCAAACACATCCTGAATGGTGACGTCTTTGCCTTGGTAGGTGCCGGCGGCAATCGTGCCTCCATACAAGACGAGTCCGGGAATATTCAACCGAGCCAGAGCCATGCCTGCTGCAGGAATAGTCTTGTCACAGCCAACCACGCAAACCACGGCATCAAACATCTGCCCCCGGCACACGAGCTCGATGGAATCGGCAATAATTTCGCGGCTGACCAGCGAAGCCCGCATCCCTTCCGTACCCATGGTTTCGCCGTCGCTAATAGCAATGGTGTTGAACTCCATGGGTGTGCCGCCTGCCGCGCGAATGCCTTCCTTCACCTTGGCCGATAAACGCCGCAAGTGAAAGTTGCAAGGCATGGTTTCAATCCAGGTGTTGGCCACGCCAATCAGCGGCTTGCTCAGATCACTATCCGAAAACCCAATGGCCTTGAACATGGCGCGAGCCGGAGCCCGGTCGCGCCCCTCGGTAATTCCACGGCTGCGATGTTTGAGATCCATAGCAGGTAAGCTTACGCCCCTAAGATGAAATGTGGGTAGACGTGGCGTGCGGCATCCACCCTTCGCGCATTTTGCGGAGTTTCTTGGCGTTCTTTGCGGTTAGAGACTTTCGCGGAACTTAGGCCAAAGCTTGCCGAGAGGATTGCAAAGGAGCCGAGGCCACAGGCTGTGGCGCCAACTCCCAGGCCACACCGTGGTCGAACACTTCCTTCAACTGCGCGCCGGCCCGCACGTCGATCACATCCACGACGGCGTTCCAATCCCGGCAGAGCTGCCCTACCTGCTTGGGATTCACTTCGAGCAGCAGCGTAACTTTGTGAGTATGCTCGACCGGTTCCGCCTGAACATAAGGCAAGTCAATCCCGCGCCGTGATGCTGCAGTCAGAATACGCATCAACGTCCCCTGCGTATTACGATACCGAATCTGAAATACGTGCATGACTTTCTCCCCGGTTCATGCGGGCGAGTACGCCCGCATCTTGAATTACTCTTCTTCGAATAACATTTCCGACAAAGCTGCTCCCGGCGCCACCATCGGATAAACATTGGCCTCCGGCGGACATTCGAAAACCAATAACTCAGGGTGCGAAGAGGCGAGAAATCTCTCGATCTGCTCGCTTGTCTCAATTGGAATCTCCAAGCCGCTGACCGAGTCTGCCCGTAATCTCTGCCCGTTGATTCCGTAGGCGTAGGCAATTGCCACGAAATTCGGGTTGTCGCTCAGGTCGGTCTCGGCGTAGTTGCGCTGGTAAAACAACTCCTGCCACTGTCGCACCATGCCGAGATACTTGTTGTCGACGACCACCATCTTGATCGGCAGTCCCAACCGCTTCACGGTGGCCAGTTCCTGGATATTCATTTGGAAACCGCCGTCGCCCGAAATCGAGACAACATTCTTGTTCGGATTGCCCAATTGCACGCCAATGGCAGCGGGCAAAGCAAAGCCCATCGCTCCCAAGCCACCCGAGGTAATGAAGGATCGCGGAGAATTGGAACGATAGCGCTGCGCCGCCCACATCTGGTGCTGTCCGACATCCACCACAACGGTACTGTCCGCCGGCAACTGGCGGAAGAGTTCGTCGATAAAACGGATCGTGGGCTGCGCCAATCCTAATGAATCCGGCTCTGCGCGGTCCGGTCCGGAAGCTATAGCTTGCCAGCCACGCCAGTCCGGCAGAGCAACCCGGCTCAAGGCTTGATGGAAAGTCGGGATCGTATGCGCCAGATCGCCAATGACCGGCAACTCGCAGGGGCGAACGCGATCCAGTTGTCCGGGATCAATTTCGAAATGCACGATGCGCGCATCAGGAGCAAAGCGAGCAGGTTCCCCGGTCACGCGGTCATCGAGGCGGGCGCCAAAAACCAGCAACAGGTCGGTCTCGTTCAGTGCCAAATTCGCCGCCCGCGTGCCGTGCATTCCCACCATTCCCAGGTAATACGGCTTTTCCGGACTCACCGCGCCCAAGCCGTGAACGGTCGCAAAAGTCGGGACCTGCAAACAATCCAGAACTCGGCGAAGATCGGCCACCGCGCCTGACAGCTTGACTCCCGCACCCACCAGAGCGACCGGCTTCTTCGCCTGCCGTAACAGAGCGACCGCGGTATCGCAAAATGTCGAGTCCGTCGCCCTATCGGCCGGCCTGGGATGGGGTTGGAATCCCACCGGGCGGCGAAATTCACTGGAGGCTTTCAGCAGGTCAACCGGAATATCGATCATCACCGGTCCCGGTCGTCCGCTGCGCGCCCAGTAGAATGCCTGGGCAATCACTTCCGGAATCTCCTCGACGGTGCGAACCAGGCGGCTCCATTTGGTCAGAGCGAGGGTAAGACCGAAGACATCGGTTTCCTGAAAAGCATCAGTCCCAATCAGCGGCGTTCGCACCTGTCCCGTGATCGAGACCAGTGGAACCGAATCCATTTTGGCATCCGCAATTCCCGTAACGAGGTTGGTTGCGCCGGGACCACTGGTGGCAATCGTTACCCCGACTCTGCCGGTGGAGCGCGCATACCCTTCCGCCGCGAACACGGCACCTTGCTCGTGCCGCGCGAGGATGTGCCGCACTCCGCTGCCCTCGAGGGCGTCATAGAGCGGCATAATTGCGCCCCCGGGGTAGCCGAACACCAGGTCGACTCCTTCTGCCCGCAGGCAGCGCAGGACGATTTGCGCTCCCTTAAGCATTGCCGGCCTGCGCCTGTTTCAGATCTGCCGGTTGGGTGCTCGATTTCTTTCGGTCCTGCGGCAGCCACGACATCATCGCGCGCAGCTGTGCGCCGACCTCTTCAATCTGGTGCTGCTTCTCTTTTTCGCGCAGCGCAGCGAAATTCTTGCCGCCCTTGCGGTTTTCTTCGATCCATTCCCGAGCAAAAGTTCCATCCTGAATGCGTGCCAGGATCTGTTTCATGGCGGTGCGGGTAGCTTCGCCGACAACTTTCTCTCCACGCGTCAGATCGCCATATTCGGCGGTGTTGGAGATGGAATGCCGCATCCGGCCGAGCCCGCCTTCATAGATGAGGTCAACGATGAGCTTCATCTCGTGCAAACATTCGAAGTAGGCAATCTCAGGCTGATAACCGGACTCGACTAGAGTCTCAAAGCCCTTCTTGATCAGAGAAGTCAGCCCGCCGCAGAGCACGGATTGCTCTCCGAACAGGTCAGTCTCAGTTTCTTCTTTAAAAGTGGTTTCCAGAACACCGGCCCGCGTAGAACCGATCCCGTGGGCATAGGCCAGAGCCAGCTCGTGGGCGCGTCCAGTGGCGTCCTGATAAATCGCCAGCAGGGAAGGAACTCCCTTGCCCTGGCTGTAAACCCGCCGCAGCAGGTGGCCCGGACTCTTGGGAGCGATCATCACGACATCGACATCCTTCGCTGGTTCGATAGTTTTGAAATGGTGAACCCGTGCGAGACGCCCAGGGTTTTGCCGGCATGAAGAAATGGCTTGATCGAAGCCTGATAAAGTTCTGCCTGAGTTTCATCGGGGGTGAGGATCTGGATCCAATCCGCCCGCTTGCCCGCCTCGGCCGGACTCACGACCGCCATCCCATCCGCCCGAGCCTGCTGTCGTGACCCTCTTTGCGGATCAAGCCCGACAATGACCTGGTACCCGCTGTCGCGCAGGTTCTGCGCCTGGGCGTGTCCCTGGCTGCCGTAGCCCAGGATGGCAATGGTTTTGCCCATCAGGGCGCTGGGATTGGCCTCGCGTTCATAAAAAACTTTGGCTGGCACTGATTTTCTCCTGCTATGCGTCGTCATCCTGAGATTTTGTGACCGGTTTCGTTTTCACACACCAAGTGACGCAACAGGCAGCTTACGTATCGGAAAAATTACTTAAGCCCCAAAAAATCGCGAACTCGGAGGAGAGCACCGCTCTCCCAAGGACCCCGGGTGCAGCGCTCCAGGCTTGACATATAACCTACAAACCGACCGGTCGGTCTGTTTAGAAAATCCTACGAGGTTCGGCGTGGCAAGTCAAGAGTAAACCCCGCTTGTCCTTAATCCAGATATTAATAGCAACCATCGATCTCCACACAAGCGGCGCCAGCATTTGGCATTTCGTGGCCTGCTGTTATGCTGTTTCCGTCCATGCCCCGAGAACTGGTCCCCGACTCCCGCCAGGAAATCCTGCGCGCCTCTGCACGCCTTTTTCGGGAGCGCGGCTACGATGCCACCTCGATGAACGATATCTCCGCCGCCCTTAAGCTAAGCAAGGGCGGACTCTATCACCACTTTCGCAGCAAGGACGAGATTCTGTTCCACATCATGAACCACGCCATGGACATCACCGAGGAGCGTGTCCTGGTGCCGGTTCGCAAGGTATCCGATCCGGAGGAGCGGCTGCGCGCCCTTATTCGATTGCATATTCAGCTGGTGCTGCGCGCCCGCGATCGCGAGATCACGGTGATCCTTCATGAGAACCATCCGCTCCCTGCAAGCCTAGGCAAGCGGGTAAATGCCCGCAAGAAGGAGTACATCCAATTTGTGGAGAGCCTGATCGGAGAGGTGCAACGAATTCGAAATGCCCGAAGTCTTAATGCCCGCGCCGCGGCATTTGCCCTACTAGGAATGATCAACTGGATTTATCAGTGGTACAAAGCGGAAGGGCTGTTGCAGGAGGAGGACCTGATTCAGCAGTACACCGAAATCTTTTTCTCCGGGGCGTTCCGGTAGGCTCAGTTCTTCCCCCCGGGAACGCCGGGGCCAGGATTGTTTTTTCTCCGCCTCCGGTGTGCTCGGCGGTGAGGATTTAAGTCGCTACTGCTTTTTTCGCGGGAATCCAGTAAATCTCTTCCTTCAAAGCCTCTTTGGGAAATCCCTTGCGTTTCAAAATCCCCTTGCCGTGCTCGATCATATCGGGATGACCGCACAGGTAAGCCATGCAGTTTTCGCCGGTGAGACCCCACATATCAGCGTACTTGCGCAGCAAGTCGTCCACTCGTCCGGTTTCGCCCGTCCACTTCTCGTCTTCCCACGGACGGCTGATCGTAAACACATCGGTCAGCCAGGGAGATTGCTTCGCGATCTTCTGCACCTCTTCATAGTAAGCGAATTCCCAGGAACGACTGGCCCCGTTCAGGAGATACAGCTTGTGCCCTTGCGGAAATTTGCCTTCGCGATAGTCTTTGTTAAGAGTGCGCATGTAGCTGATAAAGGGCGCCAGTCCAGTGACCGTGGATACCAGCAGGTGGTTGGTGCGCAAGGTCTTGATCTCGAGCATGAACCGGCCTTTCGGGACTTTACGCATCAGCATCGAATCGCCCAGTTGCAACTTGTAGAGCTGCGGAGTGAGCTCTCCCTGGGGCACCAGTTCAAAGAAGAATTCGATCTCGTCTTCGTAGGGCGAAGAAACGATGGAGTATGCTCGCTCGCTCCGCTTCTCCGGTCCCTGCACGCCCAAGGTGGCGTACTGCCCCGGTTGAAAACGGAACTCGCCTCCCGGATTGACCCGAATACTCCACAGATCAGGGGCGTAATCTACGCGTTTTGTAATCTTGGCGTTATAAAACTTCTCGTCCGACGTGGGCATGATTTTCCTCTAAGCTTGATCGAATGAATTCTTCCCTAGTTTATCGAAGATGGATGTTGCCCAGGTTCCTCGACCCTGCTTTTATTGAAAAATCTGCCGATTGACTTTTACCTCACAGGTTCATGTCCGTTCTGGGGAATATATTGTGGCGTCGCGGCTGGAAAAAGCTGGAGACTGTTCTGGTACAGGAATTCGTCCAAAAGGCGCCCTGCAATCGCTGGCAATCTTCTGTCTGGGTTGGGTCAAGAATGCCGTTCATTTTCCCATCACCAGCACCACAAAGGAATCCGGAGTAATCGAAGGCCTCGGGTGCGGATTTTGTTCGGTTGGCTCGGGCCGCGGTCCAAATTTGGCCGTGACTGTATAGACCTGATGGTTCTTTCGATCCAACGCCATGGTTCGCGCCCCTTCTTGGGTCGTCGCGTTTTCCATCACGCTGAACTGGTTGGGTGACGCTTCGCGGATCACGGTCAGCTTGCCATCGCGGCAAGACGCAAATGCCAGCTTCGTCTCCTCATCGTAGGCGGTCGCATCAACCCCGTCACAAATCGGCAGAGTGCTGACGACCTTCCCGCTGTCGGCATCCACAATGGCCAGCAGTTTCTCGCATCCGGAGAACAGCCGCCGGTTCTCCCGATCCAGGGCGAGTCCGCTCGGGCCTTCGCAGGGCGATAGCGGCCAGCGCGCCTTTACTTCCAACTTGTTCGAATCGAGCGCATCCAGTTGGTTCTTATCTTCAATATTGACGAACAACTCGCCCCTTCCGTCGCTAACCGCAAACTCCGGCTTCCCCTCTAACTGGATGGTGCCTACCAAAGTCCCCTTCGCCGCATCAATTACCGTCGAATCGCTGCTTCTGCCATTAAAGGTAAAGACACGTTTGCTGGCCGCATCGTACAGAATCGCGTCCGGATTCTGTCCAACCTTCACCTTGCTTAAGGTCTCAAAGCTCTTCAGGTCGAAGATGCTGACGGTTCCTTCACGGCCGTTACTGGTGAACCCGCGTCCGAGTTCCGGAGCGAGCGCGATACCGTGCACGCCGGGTGTGTCTGCGATCTCTGCGACTTGCTTGCCAGTGTCCACATCGATGACCATAACGTGCGTGCCGCGTGAGATGTACAGATAGCGAGTCGAATTATCCAGGGTCAGATAATCCCAGCCGCCCTCGCCGCCGAGTTTGTACGTCTTCAGCAGGTGATACCCCGCGGACGGTTGCGCTAACGCCGGGTTGGTCAGAATTAGGCCTGCCGTAATGACTGCCGCGCTGATCAAGAAAGGAACGTGTCTCATCATTTGCTCGCTTTCATGCAATGAGGGCCGGCTTCTACGCGTCAAACCATCAACTGTTACGCTGTCCACGATCTCGCCGTGTCGGTCGGTTAGCGTTAAGGGAGAGCTCTCCGCGCCAAGCAAAGTCTTTGCTGCGGACAAGCATCTAACTAGTTTCTGTCGCGAAACTAACTCCTATTTTCGACCATTAAGGAGGATTCGCTATGCGCAGCGCAGCCGCACTTGGAATTGTCTCATTTTTCTTGCTCGGAGCGGTCGCGAATGCCCAGTTCGTGCCGTCCGGAAATATTTCCCTTGGCTACTCGTATGTCAGAGCCGATCTTTCGACGAGTCGCCCCCTCTCACCCTCTTTCAGCAATTCCAACTTCAATGGTTGGGACGGCTCGCTTGAGTTCAAACTGATACCCTGGTTAGGAGGGGTGGCCGATTTCGGCGGCACTTACGGAACCCCGCGCGTCACTCCCGCCTGCGAAGCGATCCCTTCGCCACCCTGCGGCCCTTTTGACGCCACTACCCACGTAAACACATTCCTATTCGGGCCGCGAGTCTCCCTGCCCATCAGCCGATTCACCCCATTTGCCCACGTCCTGCTGGGTGCCGGACACATCAGTTCCAGTGGCACTATCCCCGGCGGTGGTAATTTCTCAACTTCGGATACGGTCTTCACCACGGCAGTAGGCGCCGGCCTGGACTACAAATTAGTCAAAGGTCTCGCCTGGCGCTTTCAGGGAGACGATCTGCACACCCGCTTCTTCAACAGTACGCAAAACAATTTTCGGCTCACCACCGGAATTGTGTTTCGCTTCTAGGCTGGGCGCTCACCGTTCTTGAGCTTCCACGGTACAGGTGCCGGTTCGCGCGTCTCAGGCAAGTGATTTTTTGGCAGACCCGAAACCTGAACCTGATACCTGCGACCCTACTTTTGCGAGGGGGGAACGAACTCCTTGGGCAGTGCCGCGCCTTCTCCGAAGAAGTACTGCTCCAGTTGTTGCACGATGACCTGCTGGTCTTCTTTGCGGGCTGGATTCAGCCGGTACTCGTTGAGCAGGATCTTGCAGTGTTCCATCCACATGTTCCAGGCGTCCTTGGAAACGTGCTCGTAAAGTTTCCGGCCCAGCTCCGTGTCAAAAGGAGGTTCGTCCAAGCCGGCTAGCTCCTTTTGAAACTTCACACAGAACACTTTGCGGCCGCTCATGAATCCGTCCTCCGGTAACAGATCCTTGTATTATGACACGCGAATCGGTGCTCAGGGCTGGCCTTCAGTTCTGGATGGGGCACAGCGGCGCCGATTGGGCTCGGCCTGGTTCAGGCAGCGCTTTCGTCGAAGAAGGATTCACCACGCAGTAGAGCTTTGACGCCCTTGACCACCTTGCCGGCTTCGTTCTTGTCCACGGCCCCGCGAATTCCTGATCCCTTCGCCTCGTCGACCAGCTGGTTGGACATGTACATGGTGAACATCAAAATGGGGAGTGTCGGTGAGTTCCGGGTAATCTCGCGAGCGGCTTCCACGCCGTTCATCTGCGGCATTGCGAAATCCATGACGATCAGGTCCGGGTTCAGCTCTCGCGTTTTCTGGACGGCGTCGCATCCATCTTCCGATTCGCCACACACCTCCCACTCTGGATTCTGCTGCAGCAGTCTGCGCAGCTGTTCGCGCAGCAGGGCGCTGTCATCCACGATCAGAATGCGCACCTTCATCGGTTGAACTTCGGAGGTCACAATTATCAACAGGTCCCTTCTCCGCAAATACGGTTAGCATAGTCGCAAAGGCGCACCCGCGCACAAAGCGTGGTGTCGTTATACGACCTATTCCGTGCAGCCGCTTACGGCAGTATTCCGGGGTCAAACTCTTCGCCAATACTTCGCCCTTATCATAAGGTGGACGTTAAGTCTTCCGGAGCTAAGGGTCAATACAGTAAAGTCCGGATAAAAATTCGCGAAGAAAGGGAAGGAGACGAAACGAAGAGGAAGCGCTCCGGTGCAGTCTAGCCACACCGGAGCACTCAGATTACGGCAGGTAGTAGCGGACCGAGGTGAACAACATGTTTTCGATGCCCTTCGGCTGGCCGCCAATCTCAGACCAAGTGTTGCGGGTCACGTAGGCATATTGGCCTCCGAGTTGCAGCCTGCCTTTCGGACCATTGTAAATTCTGTACCAGAAACCGGTCGAACCCTCCAATAGCAAACGAGTATTAGCATCGCAATTGGTAGGATTCGTAGGCAGGAAACCGCCACTGGAAACCGGGAACTGTCCGCCTGTAGCCGTTCCCGGACCCACGTCGGTGGAGCACCCTGTGTTCTTGCGCAACGGCGAGCCATAGCCGATTCCGGCCCCCGCAGCGTTCAGGAAGGCTCGTCGACCATCGTACTCTCCGCCGCCGTACACATACAGATCCCACTTCGCATTGTGGTATTCGATCGTGCCCAGGCTTTGATAATTCCGGATCAAGGCGATCGTACCGTCCGGGTGCAGGGTCAGATCGGGCAGCCCGGCATTGCCATAGCGGCCTATGCCGTTTCCGGCCAAAGCATGCCCAGCTAATTCCAGATGCTTATTCAAGACCACTAGGCGCGCGTTCGCCCCTACCCCACCGCCAGTTTTCATGTCATTGAAGGCCCCGCGGGCCGAGGGACCCGTCACGCCTTGGCAGCTGGTTGTGGCCGACACGAGAAAGCACGGATAAATGCGATCCCGGAACTGACTCACTACGCCAAACACTTCGTAGTGTCCGATGCCCGGCTCAAAGGCCGCCTTCACGACGAAGTCAGGCGCAACGTTGAAGGAATAGGTTGCGCTGGGATTGTACAAGCCACCACTCGAACCGGGGGCGCCCAGGATGACCTGGTTAGGCAAACCCTGCCCGCCCAAGCCGTTAATCTGTGGGTTCTCGACCGAGAAACCCAGCCAGGCCTTGTTGTTAAAGCCCTTAGCCACGCGGAATCCATACTGCCGCGTCCAGCTCATGCCCACGATGTATTGCGCGTCGATCTGGAGCGGAAATGCTTCCTGTCGTGGCTCAAGACCCTTTCTGTTCTCCATTACCAGGCTCCACATCTGACCGCCCGTGACGGTCAAGCCGTTGTCCAGTGCCGCTTGTCCCCACGCTTGCCGCTGCCGGAATGTGTAGCTGTTGCTTTGATTGTTGTTGGAAGTGACGCCGGCGGATAGAAAGTCGCCCTCTACGTAGCCCGTCAGCTTAAGGTTTTTCACCTTCCCCTCGGCCAACATGGAGACGCGCGACTGACGCCCCGAACCGTAGAACTCGGAGATATTGCTCGCCGACGCCCCCGACATGGGAATCGAGTTTAAGGGAGTGTTGATATCCGCTCCCAGCGCCCGTTTGCGCCACACGGTTTCAGCCGCCAAGAATCCACCGGGAGTGATGGTGATCCCCTTATAGCGAAGCGCGGTGGGACTTTCCGGCGTCCCCTGAAAACTCTTTTGCGTTTCCTGGAGATTGACCGCGACATTGGCCGCATTCGCCTTCAGATCAGTCACATCGTTTTTCAGAGCGGTGACCGTCTGCTCCTGCTGGCTGGCTTGAGAAGCCGCGACATCCGCCTTGCTCTGTGCCTGGGTTGCGACCGCCTGGCTCTGGTCCAAGCGCTGCTGCATCTGCTGCAAGGCCTGGTCACGGCTCTTGAGTTCGTCACTGAGCTGCTGAATCTGCAGCTGTTGCGCTTCCAGAGCTTGTCTCAGCTGCTGAAGCTCCGCCGAAACGTTAGTGGACTTCTTCCTGGTACTCTTGGTTTTGCCTGCGCCAGTCGCCTGCGGCTCCGCAAATGCAATTGCGGTGAGCACCAGCGACAGTACGACAGCCGTAACTTGCTTCATCGCGCCTCCGTGAATCCTCCGTCAATGTTGCCTGAACCCGAACCGTGACCGTCTCTGCCACTTATTTCGAGAACGTTTGATCCTAGAGCGGCTTTGTTAACAGCAGATGAATAGCGTGTAAATGCGCAATGAATCGAGCGCCCGGAGGCACGGATGGCCCGACGGGATGTGGAAATTGGCGCTCCCTGCCGTCTCGCCCCCGGGCAAACTGCCTGCTTTCAATGGGATGAGCCCAACTGATCGGCTCCTCGAAGATCGCCCCTTATCCAACCCAAGCGGGCTGAACTAAATGCTGTAACCAGACGCTCTGCTCCCTCATCGAAGGGAGAGTCGTTTTTCGCACGAGGGGGCCAGATATGCTCGTCGCGCAAAATGCGGTTCGACCACCCCTGCTGGAACGCCTGTCAGACGCTCGCGCCCTCACCGACCAACTCTTCAATCTGGTGCCGCCCGAAGCTCTCTACTATCGGCCCATCCCGGAGAGGCACCGCATCGTCTTCTATATTGGTCACCTCGAAGCCTTCGATTGGAACCTTCTGCGCGAACGCATTCTGAATCTGCAGTCTTTCCATCCTGATTTCGACCACTTGTTTGCCTTTGGCATTGATCCTGTGGATGGCGGACTGCCTTCCGATCAGGCGACTGACTGGCCATCTGTGGAAGCCGTGCGCAATTACGTTCGCCGCATTCGCGAAGCGCTCGACGCCCGACTGGACGTAGCGGCCTTGGCGGAGTCGAACAACGGATTCAGCCTCAGCCAGTTGCTCAACGTGGCCGTTGAACATCGGCTGATGCATGCGGAAACCCTCGCCTACATGCTGCATCAGTTGCCGCTCGATCAGAAGATTCGGCAGGCGCGCAAACCTGATTGTCCGACTCCAGCGCTCACGCCACGGATGGTTGAAATTGCCGCCGGCTGTGCGACTCTTGGGCTCTCGCGCTCCGACGTCAATGCTTTCGGCTGGGACAACGAATACGAATCCCACGTCGTAGACGTTCCGGTTTTTGCGATGGATCAGTACCCGGTCACCAACGGGCAATATCTCGAGTTCATCGCCGGTGGCGGATACGAGAATCGCGATCTTTGGACGGAAGCCGGCTGGAAGTGGAAAACCGAGCACAACATCGCTCATCCCGCGTTCTGGAGACGTGCCGGCGACCAGTGGCATTACCGAGGCATGTTTGCCGCACTACCTCTTTCCCTGACTTCCCCGGTTTACGTAAGCCACGCGGAAGCCAGCGCCTACGCGCGCTGGGCTGGAAAATCTTTGCCCACAGAAGCCCAATGGCACCGCGCCGCTTACGGCACCCCTGATGGTTCTGAGCGACCGTTCCCCTGGGGTGCTGACCCGCCTGACCCGACCCTGGGCAATTTCGATTTTCAGAGTTGGGATCCAACTCCGGTCAATGCTTTCCCTCAAGGTCAGAGCGCCTTTGGGGTCACCGACCTGCTAGGCAACGGCTGGGAGTGGACCTCCTCTTTATTCGGACCGTTTCCCGGTTTTGAGCCGTTTTCGTTCTATCCCGGATATTCCGCCAATTTCTTTGATGGGCAGCATTACGTGATTCATGGCGGCTCGGCCCGAACCGCAGCGTGCATGTTGCGCCGTTCGTTTCGCAATTGGTTTCAGGCTCATTACCAGTACGTCTATGCGGGTTTTCGCTGCGTGGAGAATTGAGGAAAGATGCTCACCCACGCAATTAGTCCCAATCCGCTGTACCAGTTCGCCGCCGACGTCCGTGCCGGTCTCACCCACCCTGGCCAGAAAGAACTCCCGTCGAAATACTTGTACGACGATGTCGGCACCGCGCTGTTTGAAGTCATCAGCGTGCTCCCCGAATATGGCTTGACGCGCGCCGACGAGCGGCTTCTAAGGCGCCACGCCAACGATATCGTCGACAGGATCGACGACCCGGTGATTGTGGCCGAACTGGGCAGCGGCAGCGGCAAGAAAACGCGCTGGCTGCTGGAAGCGCTCTGCAGCCGGCAGCAAACTTATTATTGTCCGATTGAAATCTCAGCCACGGCGCTGGCCATGTGCCGCCGCGAGCTCAGCGATTTGGAGTCAATCAGCATCGTGGGCTTCGAGCGCGAGTATCTGGATGGCCTGCTCGAAGTCGCGGCGCGCCGCCAGGACCACGCTCACCTGCTGGTGCTATTTCTCGGCAGCACGATTGGAAACTTTGACCGGCCCGCCGGAACCAAGTTCCTGCGCCAGGTTCGCCGCATTCTCGAACCCGGTGACACTCTGCTGCTGGGAACCGACCTGGAAAAACCCGTCCCGCAATTAATTGCCGCTTATGACGATCCGCTGGGCGTCACCGCCGCCTTCAACCTTAACCTCCTGGCACGCATTAACCGCGAACTTGACGGCGACTTCGACCTGCAGCAATTCAAGCACGTCGCCCGCTTCAATCCCGAAGCCCGCAGCGTAGAAATGCACCTGCGCTCGAGCCGCAAACAGACGGTCGCGATCCCCGCCGCCGATCTCTCAGTCTGTTTCAAAGAAGGCGAAACCATCTGGACCGAAAGCAGCCACAAGTACTCTCGCCACGAACTGCTCCAGATCGCCATGGCCGCAGGCTTCCGGTGCCGCGCCCAGTGGATCGACGATGAGTGGGGCTTTGCGGAAAACCTCTTCATTGCAAACTGAGGAGGGGTGAACCGCCGCCGCAAGCCTGGCGGCGGTGGTTACCTGATGATCAGCGACGAGTACGTGCTATAAGGCTCCACTCCAGATGGACGTTGAGAGTCGGGGCTCCCATCTCGAAGGGCAGCCGATCATCGCAGTTTCCATAAAAGGATGCGATCTAACCAACGCTTCGCCCGGCTGCGTGTCTCAGTGGGAGGACGCCCGACATCAGCGATAGGCCGCTCCAAATCTGATTGGCAATGCGTGACCGGTTCCGGGCCTTCGCTCCGTCGATGTTGCTGTGGCAATTTGCGGCGAAACAATTCCATGTGAATCGGATGATCATCTATAACCAAACTGGCGCCGATCACATCTTTACCCTCAATTCGCACGTCCATCCCCATTCCGGGGGACGGAAACGGCTCTTGCGTGGCACTCGCGCTACTTTCCAGCCAGCTCGAAATCTCTTGCGGCGACGTTGATCCTGGATTTTGTGTTAGCCGCTCCAGTGCGTCAATACTTCAGCTTCGGATGAGCTTCGGCCAGAGATTGCGTAGCGTGTCCGGCTTGTCGAAAAAGTCGGTTCCGACGATAGTGCCCCGCAATGTTGTGTGGTGTACCAAATGAATCGTGGTACACGTGTCCAGCTCCATCGGATGTACTTTACTTATTTATTACGGATTGAAAACGGAAATTCGCAGGAAAGGGAGCCGATGCCGATGCGCCTGAGCCGTCCACGGCGCCCCCGGGCGCTAGGTCCCTTGTATACGGACTCGGACACTGCTCACCCGCCATGATGAATACCATATGTAAGTTACAAGTCTCTCTCGGGACATTGCGGCGTGTCCCCGTTAATGGACTTTGTGGTGAAAGCTAGTCTAGAAATAAATATACAAATAGGTTTCGAGGGGGGTGTGATGCAGAGACCGCGTACATGGACTCTAGAGCAGATCAGTCTTAGGTGCAGTAGCTATTGGCAGTCCGTTCTTCGTTTTGGTCTTCCTGCCACCGTTTTATATCGCGGGATTGACTATGCAGCTTTTCGCATTATAACCGGGAAGCCAAGGCTGCTTTACCCATCATGGCGAGCCGTGGCGATCATGGATATCTCTCTTATGCTTCTTCTCTCGGCCATCTGGTGGGGCCTTATGCGTCAGATTGCGGCATCGAAACGAAAGAATCAAGGGCCTATTCCGCCTCTGCCTGGCGCATCAAAATCGCATCCCGATGTTGGTCGGTAAGCTGGGCCGCTCTTTACCCATTAATGTCCAAGGCGCACAAAGCTGATGCGGATTCCACCTGAAGCCAATCAGCACTCCTGGGTGATTCCGATCACGATTCCTGCTTGATTCCGAATGGGTATTGACTGAAAGAGATCACCGCGCGGTGTTGAAGAAAAAAAGGCTCTACGCAAGAATCTGGAAAAATGTGCATCTGTCGCGGGTTCTGAAAAATGAGGAATTGAACGTCCAGTTGTGGCTCAAGGACGGCATTCTAGCCAAAATGGCCCAAACTCCAGAGCTTGGCCGTGGAAATGACGCGCCGTGGAAACCGTGGAAAAGTCCATCAGGGGTAAACGGTACCAGCCGCCGTCGTGGCTGGGGAAATGTGGGAATCCCGTGTCCGTTGAAGATCAAACCCGCCAAAATCGCGGGTTCCGTCAGATTCTTGCGTAGAGCGGGGGAAAAAAGGGGCAGCGACCCGACTTTGATCGTTGCCCCTGTCTGACCTGGCTTGTTACTTCTGACTTCCCTCAGCGTGGATTTTCGTGTCGGGGCGGACCAGCTTGGTTCATTTCCGTCTGGTCTGCCGCTGCCACGATTGAAATCTCATTGGAGTTTAGACGATTGACTTACGTGAATCTGCCGCGATCTTCCGTAGAGTGCCGTGGTACAAGCGGTCAATCTCGTCATCCTGGAGGGCGTCCAGGTCCGGCGCACCTGATTGGGCCTGCTCCGGTTCCCTGACCTGCTGCAACAGACCAACACGCAGCGCGTCCTTCTCAGCTGCTTGACATGCGATCCAAGCCTCGTCCAGTAGCTTCGCAGTTGGTATCCGGCCCGCGACATACGATTCCATAAAGCGTCGGCGTTCAGCGCTCGGAGAATAATTCGCCCGGCCATGCTCCCAGCAGAACCAGACGGCTTCATGAACAACGTCTTTCAAGGCGGGATCAGCGAGGCGATCGTAGACTTCGTGGGTGTCGAAGGTTTGCAATATCTCGTCGGCAGCTTGCTCCGGTAAGCGCAGGTGCATGTAACGGAGGATTGCCCCGTCTACATCCGAAGACGCGTGCAACGCGATCGCTCGGTTAAAGCAGTTCCTGCATTTCTGCCGCGCTCGCCTCGTCGGGCTCCATCTGAAGGCAGTTAAAAGCGACGCACTGGACAAGTAGGACAAGTCGTGCCCAATTTTGTCGTGACTTGAAGTAGGAAGGGTTGATGCGCCTAAATTCGCGGGATACCAGCGGGGCCTGACCGTGCTGAAAGTCAGCCAGCAGATTGGGATCTCCGGTTTCCTGTGCGATGCGTTCCTGGATCTCAGGATCGTTGACCATTTCCTCGATGCCGCGCTTCAAAGCCGATGTACCCAAGCCGATTCCACGATCATCGAGAGGAGCAAATCGTTCATCTGGCAGCGAAGCTGATTCAGGAAGAGGTTGAAGACAGCCCATCCCACCATCTCGGTGTGCTCACCCCTTCATACGAACTAAAAATCCCAAACGACTCAACTGCCTCGCTGACAACCGCAGGAATAGTCGGCGAGACATACGTTCAAATTGATGCGGCTCGTGCTTCAGGCCCGCCACTTGAGGCAGAAGCTGTCCTCAAAACCATTCCTACGACGCAGCTATTATAAGTACGCACGACATCCTAGAAACAGTTGAAGAAATGATTACCGAAAAGTGCGGTTGCGATTCACGCAAGAAAGGCGATGCCGCTGATCCGAGCGTTAGTAAAAGGATTTCCAGGAACTCATCTCAACGGTGACTCGCGTAATGTGATTGGCCAGCACCGATGTTCTGGCGCGGCCCGATGGAAACCCCGCCCGACTGGTTCACCAGAGGAAGGAGAACAATGCCCGCATCCGGTGGCTGAGTGATAAAGAAGAAACCGCCATGCGCAGGGTCATTCGACGCGACTGTCCGAAGCGCCTACCGGAGTTCGAAGTTGCGTTACATACTGGAATGCGCCTCAGCGAGCAATATGGGATGCTTTGGGAGTTCGTGGACTTCAAGAACCAAGTCATCACGATCCCAAAAAGCAAGCACGGGGATGCACGGCATGTGCGTATGAATTCGCGAGTGACGGCGATACTGTCCGGATTGAAGAATCACAGCCTGGGAGTAGGGCGTGTATTCTCCCTGCACAGTCCCCGCTGCTGGTTTGAAGCTGCGTTGGGAGCTACTGGCCTGAAGGATTTCACCTCGCATTGCCTGCGTCACACGTTCATCAGCCGCCTAGTCATGAAAGGGATTGATCTCCGGACTGTGCAGGAACTCGCGGGACACAAGAGTATCCAAATGACCTGCCGCTATGCTCACCTGGCTCCCGGACATGAGCAGACTGCAGTAGAGATGCTGGTCAAAAAATCAGCAGCACCACGGCGTAAGCGTACGGTTCGGCCAACTGCCACCACTACTGCCACCGGGCAAATTGTGGCCAACAATGCAAGGCAGCTACAATTTAGTAAACCATTACAGGTTATGGGCTTAGGTTTGGTGGGCCCGCCAGGATTTGAACCTGGGACCAATGGATTATGAGTCCACTGCTCTAACCGCTGAGCTACGGGCCCGCTGGAAGGTACTTCGTTGATTGCAAAGAGCTTATCAGAAGAACGCCAGTAAGCCACCTGCAGTAAAGCTCCCGTTTTGGAGCAGCGGCAACAGGCACGGCAACATGCGAGGCAGCTTTGGGTTTTGTCTCCTTCCACGCCTTCTCCAGTTTCTTCATTTCTTGCTTCACATCCTCGGCTGCAGTCTTCACGTAGCTCGACATCGTTACATTCAGGCTGCTGTGCCGGAGAATCCGCTGAATGATTTTATCAGGCACTCCGAGCGAATAGAGCACAGTCGCGAGCCCGCGCCGGAAAGCGTGATAGCCCTTCCATTGAAGACGGCCTTTCTTCAGTGCAGGCTGGGATCAGGCGCGTACGGACGTTGTTCAGGCTAATGGGAGTGTCGTTGCTGCTGGAAGCAAACATTCAGCCGGAACTCGGTTGTGGACGCTCCGTACGCACTCTCGTCGCGTCGCGTTCATACTTGCGCTTGGCACGCAGGATTGACTTAATCTCAGCATCGAGCGCTTCGCGAATTTGGGTGCTAACGCCGGTCAAGCGTCCGGTAAAGCGCACGCCATCGTAGTGCTTGCGACACAGACCATGCGAATACGCTGGCTCGGCGGGACAACAGATTGCGTTTTCGGGCTGCTTGGGACGGGACTACCTTCGCCTTACATTCGCCTA